>NZ_JPLE01000054.1 GCF_001010415.1 Xanthomonas pisi DSM 18956 | reverse complement strand
CGGTTCCTCCGCGCCGTCCGCACCCACCTGACGACTGCTCGCTACGTTTTGTTAGCCGCTCTAAACCACGTTGAATCGACCACGATGAGATCGGCGGTGGCTCAAACTGCGAGTGAGGTCCAGGCCGATCGGCTATCGAGGCACGACGCAGAGTTACGCAACAGCCGGTCGACACACTGTGCGATCTTCAGGAATTTTCTGATTCCCTTTGGGCGAGCAAGGGACGCCTGAACAGGCACCCGTGCAACCGATTGCGATGAGGGCGCTGCACCCGCGCATCTCGCCCACGACCGAACAAAGAGCAGCCAGCGAACGCCTGCGTCGCCGCCAGACGGGAGCCGACGTGTTGCTGACGCAACGCGCGTTGCCGTGATCGTTCGGCTGCGGCGTGCTCGATCCGCCACGCGGTCGATGTGTGGATCGGAGCAGCCGTCCCGGCATCGGCAGGTAGCACGCTCGCAACGCGCAAGACCGTGCACATGCGACACCGCACCTAGGCGTTGCCAGCCGCTCCAAATCGCATAAACGACGATGGCGCAGGAAACTCCTGCGCCATCGTTCAATCCACATCGTGCGAGGCGATTACTGCTTCGGGCTCTCGCCGTACTGGTTCGGGCCCGGAGTGCCTTCCAGGCACATGAACACGAGCACGATGAAACCGCCGACGTAAGGCACGAAGCTGATCAGATAGAACCAACCCGACTTGTCCTGGTCATGCAGCCGCCGCACGGTCACCGCAATGCTGGGCACGATCAGCGCCAGCACGAAGATCGCCATGATGGCGCCGACCACCCAGGCCAGCGGACCGGGGCCGTTCTCGCCCCCCATCACCGCCGCTGCAATACCAAACATGATGCCCAGCACCACCAGAACGATCACCTGCAGCAGCATGAACATCCAGTATTCCTTGCGACGCGACCGACCTTCAAAATCGGCGTAACGCTTGAGCGGCAACAACATCCATTCCATCGTGGTTCTCCTGTACGAGCAATCAGCGGCGTTTGTGATCCGGTGCACAGTGCAACGGGCCGCGCATGGTGCCATAGCCGCACTCTGGTGAAAACGCTTTCTTCACACCCGAATCCAAATTGCCGCCACCAGCCGACAGACGGTTGCCGGCGCCGGTAGAGTCCGCCAGGCGAGGACTGTTTGGCAGGCGCTTGCGGAGATGCCACGGCCAGCTGGGCCGGGCAGGCTGCCCCGCCAGTGCCCACGTCGCGGCGCATACCTCAGTCGGCCGCGGCCTCCAGCGCCTGGCTCAGCCGCTCCACTGCGATGATCTCCATCCCCTTGATGCTGGCCGTTTTCGGTGCATTGGCACGCGGCACGATCGCGCGCTTGAAGCCGTGCGTCGCAGCTTCCTTCAAGCGGTCCTCGCCATTGGGCACCGGGCGTATTTCGCCGGACAACCCGACCTCGCCGAAGGCGATGGTCTTCTCGGACAACGGCCGGTCGCGCAGCGAGGACAACACCGCCAGCAACACCGGCAGGTCGGCCGCGGTCTCCTGCACGCGAATGCCGCCGACCACGTTGACGAACACGTCCTGATCGCCCACCACGATGCCCCCATGCCGATGCAGCACCGCCAGCAGCATCGCCAGCCGGTTCTGCTCCAGTCCCACCGCCACCCGGCGTGGATTGGACAACGGCGAGGCATCCACCAGCGCCTGCACCTCCACCATCAGCGGCCGGGTGCCTTCGCGGGTGACCATCACGCAGCTGCCGGGTTGCTGGGTGCTGCCGCCGGACAGGAAGATCGCCGATGGGTTGGAAACCTCCTTGAGGCCCTTTTCGCCCATTGCAAACACGCCCAGCTCGTTGACCGCACCGAAGCGGTTCTTGAACGCGCGCAACAACCGGAACCGGCTGCCGCTCTCGCCTTCGAAGTACAGCACCGCATCGACCATATGCTCGAGCACGCGCGGGCCGGCGATGCCGCCTTCCTTGGTCACATGGCCGACCAGGAACACCGCGGTGCCGGTCTCCTTGGCATAGCGCACCAGCCGCGCCGCACTCTCGCGTACCTGGCTGACCGACCCAGGTGCTGCGGTCAGCGACTCCGTCCACAGCGTCTGTACCGAGTCGGCCACGATCAGCTTGGGTCGCGCCACGCTGGCATGCTGCAGGATGTTTTCGATGCCGGTTTCGGCCAACGCATTCAAGCCTTCCAGCGGCAGATCCAGCCGCACCGCGCGCCCTGCCACCTGCGCCAGCGATTCCTCGCCGGTGACGTACAGCACCGGCAGCGTGCTGGCCATGCTCGCCAGCGCCTGCAACAACAACGTGGATTTGCCGATGCCAGGGTCGCCACCGATCAACACCACCGCGCCTTCGACCAGCCCGCCACCGAGCACGCGATCGAACTCGCCGATGCCGGTGGACACGCGCGCCTGCTCGGATTGCTGCACATCCTTGAGCGCAGTGATCTTGGGCGCCTCGGCCTTGCCGGCCCAACCACTGCGCCGCGATGCCGCAGGCGAGGCCTTGCCGCCGGGCGTGGCGCTTTCCAGCACGATCTCGCTGAGCGTGTTCCACACCCCGCACTCGGTGCATTGCCCCTGCCACTTGTTGTATTCGGCGCCGCACTCGCCGCAGACATAGGCCGTCTTCGCCTTCGCCATCGTCGTCTTGCCTGTTGTCGTTAATGCGACAGGATAGAGGCTGACGGTCTCAGCATGCGCGACGGCGCTGCAGCGCACGGACGGCGCGCTATCGGGGAGTTCTGATTCTGCAGCCATGAAAAAACCGCAGGATCGACGTCGCTCGACCCTGCGGCTGTGTTGGCGACATGCGCGCTGACGCACGCACGTCCGTCAGGGCTTACCTGGCCTTATACAGCTCGCTCAGGCGGTCAGGCTTGCCGGCGATACGTTCCAGATGCGGATACAGCAGGCCGCCGTGGTAATCGATGCGCACGGTGTCGTAGCGGTCCAGGCGCTTGACCAGCAACTCGATCGGCGCGGTGGTGCCCTTGGCCGCCTTGATCGCGTCCTTGATCACCTCGCTGCTGAAGGCGCGGCCGTTGACCGCCACGATGGTGTTGCCGGCAATCAGGCCGGCATTGAAGGCCGGGCCGTCCCACAGCACGTCGCCGATATCGCCAGAGGCTTTCAGGGACAGGCCAAGCGAATAGGTCAGGCTGGCGTCCTTGTCGTCGCTCTCGTCGGCCTTGGTGGCAAGGTTCGGCTCCTCGTTGTAGACCAGCTTCCAGCCGTTGGCCTCGATGCCAGCGTTCAAGGAACCGTGCCCGTCCATGCGGCTGCGCAACAGGCTGGCCCAGTCGTAGGGCGCCACGCCATTGAGCGTGGCCACGATGTCGTCGAAGGTGTACGGGTTGACGTCCCAATCGCCGTTCTTCATGCCGAAGAAGGCCTTGCCGAAATCGTCGATGGAGCGCTTGTTGTTGGTCAACTCGCGCAGCTTGCTGTCCACTTCCAGCCACATCATCTGGCCGCCGGAGTAATAGTCTTCGGCCATCTGATAGCTACGGTAGGCCTTGGGGCGGCGCATCGACATGGTCGGATCGTTGGTGGTGTCCTGCACGGTGCGCCAGGCCATGCCGGGGCGACCGCGCTCGTAGTTCGCCGCCACGCCGGCCAGCATCTCGCGTGCCTGATCCTGCGTCCACAGGCCCGAACGCGCAGCCATCACTTCGCCCCAGAACTGGGTCTGGCCTTCGTACAGCCACAGCAGGCTGTCGCCCATCGGGACGTTGAAGTTCGGCGTCGCCAGGTCGGCGCCGCGACGGTACTTGCCATTCCACGAATGGTTGAACTCGTGCGCGAGCAGGTCGCGCCCGGTCCAGCTCTTGTCCCACTCGGTGAAGTAGGTCGGCACCCCGCTGTTTTCGCTGGAGCGGTGATGCTCCAGGCCGATGCCGCCCAACTTCTTGGTCAGCGCCAGCAGGAATTCGTAGTGGTCGAAATGGCGCGCGCCGTAGAGCTTGTCCATCTGCTGGACCAGCGCCGCATGCGCCTTGATCTGCTCGGGCTTGGCCTCCAGCGACTTGGCCTCGTCGGCGAACACATTGAGATAGACCGGCTGCTTGCCGCTGCTCAACTCCACGCGTTTGTAGTACTTGCCGGCAAACATCGGCGAGTCGACAAGGTCGTCGAAATCGATCGGCTTGAAGGTCACCGTGTCGCCGATGCGACGATCGGTTTCCAGCGCGGTGGCATAACTCCAGCCCGCCGGCAGCGTCACGCTGGCCTGCGCCTTGATGTTGCGCGCATAGGTCCCGGCCGGGTACAGCGCAGTGGTATTCCACTGCAGGTTGAGCATTTCCGGGGTCATCATCACCCGGCCCTGGTTGGGGGCCTGCGGCGAGAGGAACTTGAACTCGGCCACCAGCTCGGTGGCGCCCTGCGGCACGTCCACCTTGAATGCGTAGACATCGAACTGGTCGCGCGTCCATGGCACCACCTTGCCGTCGACCTTGATCACCAGCCCGGCGAGCTTGTCGATCGGCCCGGTCGGCGAGTGATTGCCCGGAATCCATTGCGGGTACAGCAGCGTCATCGGGCCGGGCTTTGCCGGCATCGTGGTCTTGACCTTGAAGATGCGGTGCGCCAGGTCGGTGGCATCGACGTCGATCTTCAAAATCCCGTCGAACGGCACGTCCTGCGGCGGCGCGGTTTGCGCGGCGGCCGGCAACGACAGCGCTGCCAGCAGCGACACGGACAACAGGGTGGGCATCTTCATCGCAACTCCGCAGGTGACCTGGAACAGGCAAGCCCACGATGCTAAGCGCCCACCACGGCTTCCCCGTATGCCATTGGTCATGCCGCAGGCAAATTCATGCGCAAAAAAAGCCGCCAATCGCTGGCGGCCTTCTTCATAACAGCATGACGCGATCCGGCATTGCGCCGTCTCAATGCATCATGTTGACGTTCATGTTGTGCAGCACCCACAGCGAGCCGACGATCACGATGCCGATGATCAGCAGCGAGAACAGGCCCACCTGCACGTTGGAACGCTGCTCGGGCGTGCGATCCATATGCAGGAAGTACACCATGTGCACCAGCATCTGCACTGCGGCCATGACCGAGATCACGACGATGGTGACGCCCTTGGAGAACGCCCCGCTCATCACCATCGCAAACGGGATGACGGTGAGGATGACGGCCATGACGAAGCCGATCAGATAGGACTTCAAACCGCCGGCATGCGCATCGGCCGCGGTCTCGGTGTGGTGGTGATTGGCCATTACAGCGCTCCCAGCAGATAGACGACGGTGAACACACCGATCCAGATGATGTCCAGGAAGTGCCAGAACAGGCTCAGGCAGGCCAGACGCGTGCTGTTGCGCGCAGTCAGGCCGTTCTTGGAGATCTGGATCACCAGCACCGCCATCCACAACAGGCCCGATGCCACGTGCAAACCGTGGGTACCGACCAGAGTGAAGAAGGCGGACAGGAACGCGCTGCGTCCCGGGCCGGCACCTTCATGGATCAGGTGATTGAATTCCCAGACTTCCATGCACAGAAAGCCGATACCCAGCAGCGCGGTCACGCCCAGCCAGCCATACAGGCCGGTCATGCTGCGCTTGTGCGCAGAAATCATCGCAAAGCCAAAGCTCAGGCTGCTGAACAACAGCAGGAAGGTTTCCACCAGCACGAACTTCAGATCGAACAGCTCCTTGGCGGTCGGCCCGTCCACCGTGGCGCCGGAGAGCACCGCATAGGTGGCGAACAGACCGGCAAACAGCAGGCAGTCGCTCATCAGATAGACCCAGAACCCGAAGACGGTGTTGCCACCGCCGTCGTGATGCTCGTGGTCGTGATCGTGGCCGCCCGCGTGGGCGGCGTGGTCAAGCGTGGTCGAGGAAGCCATGGTCATACCACCTTCGCGGCCTGCGCCGCCTGTTGCTGTTCGAGCAGCGCAAAGCGCGCGTTTTCGATGCGCTCCACTTCATCGGCCGGCACCCAGTAATCGATGTCGTCGTCGAAGGTGCGCGCGATGAAGCTGCCGATCATGCCCACCAGGCCAATGATGGCCAGCCACCAGATGTGCCAGATCAGACCGAAGCCCAGCAGCACGCTGAAGGCACCGATATACACACCTGCGCCGGTGTTACGCGGCATGTGGATGGGTTCGTACTTGGACGGACGCACCCACCCCTTGCCGTTCTGCTTGTCGGCCCAGAACTGATCGCGGTCGTCGATGTGCGGCAGCACGGCGAAGTTGTAGAACGGCGGCGGCGAGGAGGTGGCCCATTCCAGCGTGCGGCCATCCCACGGATCGCCCGTGTAGTCCATGTGCTCCTTGCGCTTCCAGACGCTGTAAGCGATCTGCACCAGATTCAGGAAGATGCCCAGGCCGATGATCGCAGCACCCACCGCAGCGACATACAGCCACGGCGCCCACTCGGGGTGGTTGTAGGTGTTCATGCGACGGGTCATGCCCATGAAGCCGAGCACGTACAGCGGCATGAAGGCCACGAAGAAACCGATGATCCAACACCAGAACGAGGCCTTGCCGATCTTCTCGTTGAGCTTGAAGCCGAATGCCTTCGGGAACCAGTAGGTCAGACCTGCCAGGTAACCGAACACCACGCCGCCGATGATCACGTTATGGAAGTGCGCGATCAGGAACAGGCTGTTGTGCAGCACGAAGTCCACGGCCGGAATCGCCAGCATCACGCCGGTCATGCCGCCGATGGTGAAGGTGATGATGAAGCCGATCGTCCACAGCACCGGCGAGGTCATGTGCACGCGACCGCGGAACATGGTGAACAACCAGTTGAAGATCTTCACGCCGGTCGGAATCGAGATGATCATCGTCGTGATGCCGAAGAAGGCATTGACGTTGGCACCCGAGCCCATGGTGAAGAAGTGGTGCAACCACACCACGAACGACAGCACGCCGATGCACGAGGTGGCGTAGACCATCGAGGTGTAGCCGAACAGGCGCTTGCGGCTATAGGTGGCGATCAACTCCGAGAAGATGCCGAACGCCGGCAGGATCAGGATGTAGACCTCCGGGTGACCCCAGATCCAGATCAGGTTGACGTACATCATGGCGTTGCCGCCACCGTCATTGGTAAAGAAGTGCGTGCCCAGGTAACGGTCGGCACCCAGCAGCGCCAGCGCCACGGTCAGGATCGGGAATGCAGCGATGATCAGGATGTTGGTGATCAACGCGGTCCAGGTGAAGATCGGCATGCGCATCAGGGTCATGCCCGGCGCGCGCATCCGCATGATCGTCACGAAGAAGTTGATACCGGTCAGCAACGTGCCTAACCCTGAGACCTGCAACGCCCAGATGTAGTAATCGACACCGACCCCTGGACTGTATTCCAGCCCCGACAACGGCGGATAGGCCAGCCAGCCGGTCTGCGCGAACTCACCGACGCCCAGCGAGATGTTGATCAGCGCCGCGCCGGCCACGAACAGCCAGAAGCTCAGCGAGTTCAGGAACGGAAACGCCACGTCGCGCGCACCGATCTGCAACGGCACGATCAGGTTCAACAGGCCGGTCATGAACGGCATGGCCATGAAGAAGATCATGATCACGCCATGCGCGGTGAAGATCTGATCGTAGTGATGCGGCGGCAGCACACCTTCGCCGCCGTTACCTGCCAGCGCCTGCTGGGTGCGCATCATCGCCGCGTCGGCAAAGCCGCGCAGCAGCATGACCAGCGCCACGATGATGTACATCACACCGATGCGCTTGTGATCCACCGAGGTGAACCACTCCTTCCACAGGTAGCCCCACAGCTTGTACTTGGTGATGGCGCCCGCGATGAGCAGGCCGAGCAGGCCCGCACCACCCAGCGCGACCATGATGATCGGCTCGTGGTACGGAACCGCCTCGATCGTAAGTTTGCCTAGCATCACTTGTCTCCAGAAGTGCACATGGCGACCGGCTCTGCAGCCGATGCCTCATGGTCGCCGTGGCCTTTGTTGTGGCCCGGACCATTCATGTATTTGTCGACCAGCGAGCGGAACATGCCGTCCTGCACCGACGAGTAGTAGGTGACCGGATACTGTTCCTTGTCGTTGCGATTGGCAGCCAGCACCTGATATTCGGCGGCATTCAAGGACGTCGGCGATGCCTTGACCTTGGCCACCCATGCATCGAAACCGGCTTGGTCGACCGCATGCGCCTTGAAGCTCATCTTAGAGAAGCCGTGACCGCTGTAGTTGGTCGACAGGCCGAAGTACTCGCCCGGCTCGTTGGCCACCAGATGCAGCTTGGTTTCCATGCCCGCCATCGCGTAGATCATGGTGCCCAGGTGCGGAATGAAGAATGAGTTCATCACCGTGTCGGAGGTGATCTTGAAGTTCAGCGGCGTATGCACCGGGAACGCGATCTCGTTGACCGTGGCGATGTTCTGGTCCGGGTAGATGAACATCCACTTCCAGTCCAGCGACACCGCTTCGATGTTGATCGGCTTGACGTCCGAATCCAGCGGCCGGTACGGGTCTAGCGCATGCGACGAGCGCCAGGTCAGCACCGCCAGCACCAGGATGATCACGCACGGGATCGACCACACCACCACTTCGATGGCAGTGGAGTGCGACCAATCCGGCTCGTAGCGTGCCTTCGTGTTGGATGCGCGGTATTTCCACGCGAACGCAATCGTCATCACGATCACCGGGATGACCACGATCAGCATCAGCACCACGGAGGTGATCAGCAGTTGCTTCTCGTCGTGGCCGATCTGGCCTTTCGGATTGAGGATGGCCGAGTTGCAGCCTGCCAACAGCAGGAACGGCAACATCAGACCTGGACGAAGTAAACGCCCGAGATGTTTCAGCGGAATCATCGGTCGATCCAAGTGCGAAGGAACGCCAGCCGCGCATCGTCTCCCGCCAGGGAGATGTCCGGCGATGCCCTTCGTTTTGAGGAAGGGCCCACGCAGACCGAAGTCGCAGGTTAGCGCGCCAATTTTAATCTTTGCTGCACCTGCACGAAACCCATTGGCAATGATCTGCCGCAATAAATGCGCGCAAAACCGTGCGACATGTTGTCGCAGCGCAGCGTAAGCAAAAAGGCAGGCCATGACGGCCGTCGTCGCCGCCTCCGCTCTGCAGTGCAATCGATGCGAAAAACGCGTGAAATACGCTTGCGGACGCCAAAAACGCGACTGGGCCGGCCAAGGGCCGACCCAGTGTTGAAGCGATGGTGCCGGAAATAGGAATCGAACCTACGACCTACGCATTACGAATGCGCCGCTCTACCAACTGAGCTATTCCGGCGAGCCGTGCATTGTAGGAGCGGACCCAGGGGCTGGTCAATCGCCGCCGTGGCGGCCATGCGCAAATGGCCTCCCAGACGTGCCGACATCCGGACGTTGCTCACCCTGCCTTGCCCAGCAGCCTTGGCTGCCGACGTCAAGTCAGCTGACCAGGCGCAGCCGCAGCTCCTTGGGCAGCGCGAACACCATCGATTCGGGTTCGCCTTCCAGCTCGGACACCCCCTCGGCGCCGAGCTCGCGCAGCCGCGCCAGCACGCCATCGACCAGTACCTGCGGGGCGGAGGCGCCAGCGGTCAGGCCGATATGCTGCTTGCCGACGATCCAGGCCGGATCGATCTCGCCGGCATTGTCGATCAGGTATGACTCCACCCCGTCGCGGCGTGCGAGTTCGCTCAGTCGATTGGAATTGGAGCTATTGGGCGAGCCGACCACCAGCACCAGGTCGCACTGGCGCGCCAGATCGCGCACCGCGTCCTGGCGGTTCTGGGTGGCGTAGCAGATGTCGTCATGGCGCGGCCCCTGCATCGCCGGGTAGCGCGCACGCAGCGCCTCGATGATGCCGATGGTGTCGTCGACCGACAGCGTGGTCTGGGTGGTGTAGGCGAGATTGTCGGGCTGGCGAATCTGCAGCGTGGCGACCTGATCGATATCTTCGACCAGGTAGATCGTGCCTGCGCCGCGCTCGCGGCTCCACTGCCCCATGGTGCCTTCCACTTCCGGGTGCCCGGCATGGCCGATCAACACCACATCGCGGCCGGCACGGCAGTGGCGGGCGACCTCGAAATGCACCTTGGTCACCAGCGGACAGGTCGCGTCGAACACCTTCAAGCCGCGGCGCTCGGCCTCCTGACGCACCGCCTGCGAGACGCCGTGTGCGCTGAAGATCACCGTGGCATTGTCGGGCACCTCGTCGAGCTCTTCGACGAAGACCGCGCCGCGCTGCTTGAGGTCATCGACCACGAACCGGTTGTGCACCACTTCGTGGCGCACATAGATCGGCGCGCCGAGCGTCTCGATCGCACGCTTGACGATCTCGATCGCGCGGTCGACACCGGCACAAAAACCACGGGGATTGGCGAGCAGGACATCCATGGCGAGCATTCTACGGGAATGGGGAATGGAGGATGGCACCGGGCGGCGCCGGTGCAACGCGACTTCAGCGTCGATTCCCGATTCCCGACTCCCGATTCCCGGACTTGTCGAACAGCCCGAACACCGCAATCCCGATGGCACCGCCCACGATGGCCGAGTCGGCGATGTTGAATGACGGCCAGGTATGGCTGCCGATATACCACTGGATGAAATCGACCACGTGGCCGTGCATCAGCCGGTCGATCACATTGCCGATCGCCCCGCCGATCACCAGCGCATAAGGCAGCGCGCTGCGCCACTGCCCGCGCGCGGTGCGCGACAGCCAGACCGCCAACAGGCCGCTGATACCCACCGCCAGCGCGGTGAAGAACCACAGCTGCCAGCCGCCGGCATCGCTCAAGAAGCTGAAGGCTGCGCCGGTGTTATAGGTGCGGTACCAGTTCCAGAAGCCGTCGATGACCGGCACCGGGGTGTATTCGGGCAGGCTGGAGAGCACCCAGGCCTTGCTCCACTGGTCCAGCCCCACCACCACGGCCGACAGCAGCAGCCAGATCAGGGCGGAGGGTTTGGGTCTTGCGGTCATGGAATCACCTTAGCTGTTGCGACTCCCGGGTTCGGGAGTCGCTGCCCGACGGGCAAATCGGTCAGAAGCGCCGGATGCGCCATCACGGCCCTCATCCGGCGCTGCGCGCCACCTTCTCCCGCTTGCGGGAGAAGGGATATTGGAACGAACTCCCGCTTGCGGGAGAAGGGATATTGGAACGAACTCCCGCTTGCGGGAGAAGGGGTATTGGAACGGACTCCCGCTTGCGGGAGAAGCAATCAAGACATCAGAACCAGCGACGCTGCTCGCCCGGGCCTTCGATATTGCTGACGCAGCGGCTGCACAGTTCCGGGTGCCGCGCATCGCTGCCCACGCTGGCCTGGTGGTGCCAGCAACGCACGCACTTGGCCTTGGTGGTCGGTTGCGCGCTGACGAAGATGTCGTCGGTGCTGGCCGCGGTCACGGTCACGTCGCCACTGATGAACAGGAAGCGCAGTTCCTCGGCCAGCGGCTGCCAGCGCGCGGCAGTCTGCGCATCGGCCGCCACGGTGATCTCCGCTTCCAGCGCCGCGCCGATCGCCCCGTTGGCGCGCATCGGCTCCAGCACCTTGGCCACCTGCTCGCGCAGGGCCAGCAACTTCTCGACATCCGCGCCGGTCAGCGCGGCACCGGCAGGCAACGGCGCCAGGCCGTCGTACCAGGTGGCGAACAACACGTTGCCGACATGCTCGCCCGGCAGGTACGCCCACAGCTCTTCGGCGGTAAAGGTCAGCACCGGCGCCACCCAGCGCACGAAGGCTTCGGCCACGTGATACATCGCGCTCTGTGCCGAGCGGCGGCCGCGCGCGTCTTCGGCCATCGTGTACAGACGGTCCTTGGTCACGTCCAGATACAACGAACCCAGGTCCACGCTGCAGAAATTCAGCAGCGCCTGCACGATCTCGGCGAAGTCGTAACGCGCATAGGCGGCGACGATCTTTTCCTGCAGCTCGTGCGCGCGATGCACGATCCAGCGGTCCAGCAGCACCATGTCCTCCAGCGCCACCAGATGCTGCACCGGGTCGAAGCCATGCAGATTGCCGAGCAGAAAGCGCGCGGTATTGCGCAGGCGACGATACGCATCGGCGTTGCGCTTGAGGATCTCCTGCGACAGCGACATTTCGTTGCTGTAGTCGGCCGATGCGATCCACAGGCGCAGGATGTCTGCGCCCAGGGTCTTCATGATCTCCTGCGGCTCGATGCCGTTGCCGGAAGACTTGGACATCTTGCGGCCGTGCTCGTCCACGGTAAATCCGTGGGTGAGGCACTGCTTGTACGGCGCCGCCTTGTCCATCGCCACACCACTCAACAGCGAGGACTGGAACCAGCCGCGATGCTGGTCGGAGCCTTCCAGATACAGGTCGGCCGGCTTGGGCAGGCCACGGTCCACCAGCACCGCCTCATGCGTCACGCCGGAGTCGAACCACACATCCAGGATGTCGGTGATCTTGTCGTAATCGGCCGCTTCATCGCCCAGCAGTTCGGCCGCGTCCAGCGTGTACCACACGTCCACGCCACCCTGCTCCACCCGGTCGGCGACCTGGCGCAGCAACTCGGTGCTGCGCGGATGCGGCTCGCCGGTTTCGCGGTGCACGAACAGCGCGATCGGCACGCCCCAGGTACGCTGGCGCGAGATGGTCCAGTCCGGGCGGCCGTCGACCATGCCGGCGATACGCGCCTGGCCCCAGGCCGGGTACCAGGTCACCTGCTCGATCGCCTTGAGCGCATCGGCGCGCAGGTTGGCCTGCTCCATCGAGATGAACCACTGCGGCGTGGCACGAAACGCGATCGGCGTCTTGTGGCGCCAGCAATGCGGGTAGCTGTGCTCCATCTTGCTGGCCGCCAGCAACGCGCCGGTGTCGCGCAGCGCCTCGATGATGACGTCGTTGGCCTTCCAGATATGCAGCCCGGCCAGCACGGTGTCGCCCAGCGGCGGCGTGGAGGGCAGATACACGCCACGTCCATCCACCGGATTGATCTGCGCGGCGGTATAGCGCTCCAGCAAGCCGTACTGCCTGGAAACCTGGTAGTCCTCCTGGCCATGACCGGGCGCAGTGTGCACGGCGCCAGTGCCTTCCTCGGCGGACACATGCTCGCCGAGCAGCAGCGGGATCTCGCGCTCGGCATAGAACGGGTGGTTGAGCAGCATCTGGTCCAGCACGGCGCCCTTGGCATGGCCATGCACCGCCACATCGTCCACGCCGTAGCGCGCCAGCACCCTGGCCGCGAGGGCCTCGGCGACGATCAGCCAACGCGGCTGGCCACGGTCGGCCGGACCTTCGACCAGCACGTAATCGAGCTCCGCACCCAGGCTCACCGCCAGCGACGCCGGCAGCGTCCACGGCGTGGTGGTCCAGATCGGCACCGCCACGCTGGCGCCTGCCGGCAGACTGGCGCCGAACGCAGCAGCCACTGCCGCCGGATCGCGCGCCGGATAGGCCACATCCACGGTCGGCGAGACCTTGTCGGCGTATTCGATCTCGGCCTCGGCCAGCGCCGAGCCGCAATCAAAGCACCAATGCACCGGCTTGACGCCGCGGGTCAGGTGGCCGTTGTCCACCACCTTGGCCAGCGCGCGGATTTCATTGGCTTCGAAGCGGAAATCCAGCGTCCTGTACGGGTTGTCCCAATCGCCGACCACGCCCAGGCGCTTGAAATCGCGCCGCTGCAGATCGATTTGCTCGGTCGCGTATTCGCGGCACTTCTGGCGAAACTCGGCGGCATCCAGCTTGACGCCGACCTTGCCGTATTTCTTTTCGATCGCGATCTCGATCGGCAGGCCATGGCAGTCCCAGCCCGGGATATACGGCGCATCGAAGCCAGCCAGATACTTCGACTTGACGATGATGTCCTTGAGGATCTTGTTGACCGCGTGACCCAGATGGATCTGGCCATTGGCATACGGCGGGCCGTCGTGCAGCACGAACAGCGGGCGCCCCGCCGCGTTGGCGCGCAGCTGCGCATACAGCCCATCGCGCTCCCAGCGGTCCAGCATCGCCGGCTCGCGCTTGGGCAGATCGCCGCGCATCGGAAATTCCGTCGCAGGCAGATGGAGAGTGGCTTTGTAGTCTTGGGTCACAGGAATCTACCGTTGCGCTGCGTAAGGAGATGGACGGGAATGTTGCGGGGCGGCGGCATCGACGGCGTCTGCATCTGCCAAACGGCGCGACGCGCTGTCACCTTGCCCCTCACCGGGAAGACCGACGGAACCAACAACGCCCGCATCGGCAGGCAGGCGCGAGGGGCTCGCCTTGAGCACGGCGCGGGCCTGCTCGGCGTCGCGGTGCATCTGCACGGTCAACGCCTCGAGCCCATCGAACTTTTCTTCGTCGCGCAGCTTGGCGACGAATTCGACCTCGATATGCCGGCCATACAGATCGCCCTGGAAATCGAACAGGTGCGCTTCCAGCAACGGCTCCACGCCGGCCACGGTGGGCCGGGTACCGAAGCTGGACACCGATGGCCACGGACGCTCGGCCACGCCATGCACCCAGGTCGCATAGATGCCCGATAACGCGGGAGTCCGCGGGAAACGCAGATTGGCGGTGGGATAGCCCAGCGTGCGCCCCAGTTGCTTGCCGCGCACCACCCGCCCACCGATCGCATACGGGCGACCGAGCAGCTCCCCGGCATGCACGAACTCGCCGGCGCCCAGCAGCTCGCGAATCCGCGTGGCGGAAATCCGTTCGCCGTGCAGGTGCACCGGCGTGATTTCGCCAGCCGCAAATCCATGCTGTTCACCCAACGTACGCAGCAAGCCGATATCGCCGCCACGCCGATAGCCGAAACGGAATTCCGGGCCGATCCACACCTCGCGCGCGCACAGCCGGCCCACCAGTGCCAGGCGCACGAAATCTTCTGCACGCATGGCCGACAAGCGGCCGTCGAAACGGATCAGGCCCACGCTGTCGGCACCGAAGTCGTACAAGCCCTGGATCTTGGCGCGCGCCAGGGTGAGCCGCGGCGGCGGCGCGGCCGGGGCAAAAAATTCGCGCGGCAGCGGCTCGAAGCTCAACGCCACGGCCGGCACGCCCAGTGCACGCGCACGCGCGATGGCGTGCTGCACCAACGTCCGATGCCCCAGGTGCAGGCCATCGAAAGCGCCGATGCAGACCACGCTTCCGTGCGGGAACAGCGTCCCGCCCTCGACGTTTCTAAACAGCCTGCTCATTCCTCGATCCAAACAGATGCCGGCCTGGTGGCCGACCCTCGCTGATGCATAACTTGTAAGTATAGCCGTGCCTGTCAAGCCGCATGGGCGCGCCCGGCGGGCGCAGCATCACCCAAGCGCGTGGCCCGGGCAGGCGGCGACTGGCCTCGGTTCCCCGGCCGCAACGTCGGCCAGGACCACCGCGGACCTTTCACGCCTGTGCGGCCGCGCCGATTGCAGACACCCCGGGCGGAGCTCGCCAGCGGCCGCGGCGGCGTCCGGAACCAGGGCGGCTCAACTCTCCCGCAGATGCCGCGGCCGCAACCCCAACGCCAGTTGGGCGACCACGTAGGTCAACCCGCCGCTACCGACCAGCACCGCCAACCAACCAATGCGATGCCATTTATCCATCACGGTGAACGATGGCAGCCACCACAACACGCCCAACAGCACCGTCACCATGGCCGCGCACGCCAGCAACAGGCGTACCGCATAGCCGCCCCAGCCCGGCCGCCGCTGGTAGACACCGGACTTGCCAAGCCAGTACCACAGCAACCCGAGATTGAGATAACTCGACAGCGCGCTCGCAATGCCCAGCGCCAGATGCAGACCCGGCTGTTTGCCCAGCGCCTGCATCACGCCCTGCGCCTTGAGCTCGGGCGGCACCATGATCTGGTAGACCACCGCCAGCAACGCGAAGTTGAACACCATGTTGGCGACCAGCGCCGCCACGCCGGCACGTACCGGGGTACGGGTGTCCTGCCGCGCGTAAAACGCCGGCAGCAGCACCTTGAGCATGGCATAGGCCGGCAGACCGAAGCTCAGGCCGTAGACCGACAGCGCGGTCATCCGCGTGTCGAAGGCAGTGAACTGGCGGTACTGGAACAAGGTCGCCACCAGCGGCTCGGCCAGCAACAGCAGGCCCAGCATGGCCGGCATCGCGATCAACAGCGTGGTGCGGAACCCCCAGTCCAGCGCACCGGAAAACGCCGCACGGTCGGTCTTGACGTGATGCCGCGCCAGCGCCGGCAGGATCACCGTGCCCAGCGCCACACCGAACACGCCCAGCGGCAATTCCAGGAAGCGGTCGGCCAGCGACAGCCACGACTGCGAGCCATCGGTCAGCTTGGCGGCGATGACGGTGTCCAGCAGCAGGTTGATCTGCGCGATCGATGAGCCGAACAGCGTCGGCACCATCAGGGTCAGCACCTTGCGCACGCCTGGATGCTGCCAGCCCCAGCGCGGCAAGGTCAGCAGGTTGATGCCTTTCAGCGAAGGCAGTTGGAACAGCAGCTGCAGCATGCCTGCCGCCAGCACCGCCCAGCCCAGCGCAAGAATCTGTTTTTCCGGAGTGCCGCCCAGCTTCGGCGCCAGCCACACCGCGCCGGCGATCATGCACAGGTTGAGGATCACCGGGGTCAGCGCCGGCATGGCGAACTTCTGGAAACTGTTCAGCGCCCCGCCCGCCAGCGCGGTCAGTGAGACGAACAGCAGGAACGGGAAGGTCAGACGGAACAGATCCACCAGCAGGCCATGCTTGGCCGGATCCGTATCCACCCCGCTGGAGAACAGCGTGGCCAGCGACGGTGCGAAGATCAGCGCCAGCGCGGTGACCAGCAGCAGCACTCCGCCCAGCGTGCCTGCCACCCGTGCCATCAATTCGCGCAGGTCCGCATGCGGGCGGGTTTCCTTGATCTCGGTGAACACCGGCACAAACGCGGTGGCGAAGGAGCCTTCGGCAAACAGCCGGCGCAGGAAATTGGGCACCCGGAAGGCCACCCAGAAGGCATCGGTCACCGCATTGGTGCCGAAGGTGGTGGTGATGACCTGGTCGCGCACCAGTCCCAGCACCCGCGACACCATGGTCATACTGCTGAATGAGAGCAGGCCTCTCACCATGCCAGGCTTGCTCACGCTGCATCCCTCTTGACAACTGACTTGACGTACATATCTGGGTCCATCATACTTTCCCGCTTGCTTTTTCCACTACACCGATTCTTCAGGAAACCACCACCGTGGCCAATATCAAGTCCGCCAAGAAGCGCGCCAAGCAGACCGTTGTGCGCAATGAGCGCAACACCGGACAGCGCTCGATGCTGCGCACCGCCGTCAAGAAGGTGATCAAGGCCCTTGACGCCAACGATGCTGCAGGCGCCGAAGCTGCTTTCGCCGTTGCTCAGCCCATCCTCGACCGTTTCAGCGCCCGTGGCCTGATTCACAAGAACAAGGCTGCGCGTCACAAGAGCCGCCTGACCGCTCGCATCAAGGCCATCAAGGCCGCGTAAGCGATCAGCTGCGCCGTTACCGGAAGCCTGGCTTCCGGTAGCACAGAAAAACCCGGCCTCAGCCGGGTTTTTTGTGTGCCTGTGCGTGCACTCAGCCCGCATTGCGCGCCTCGAGCTCGTCCTCGCGCTGGCGGTCGAAGAACGCCATGACGTCCTTCATGATCGGGAAGGTGCCATCGCGGCCCAGCGCTGACACCAGGTACCACGGCGCGGTCCAGCCCAGCTCGGCCACGATGGTTTCGGCGGCGGCGCGCGCTTCGTCCTCGAACATCAGGTCGGCCTTGTTGAGGACCAGCCAGCGCGGCTTCTTCAGCAGTTCGGCATCGTGACGTTCCAGCTCGCGCTCAATGGTGCGCACCTGATCCACCGGCGAGGCGTCCACGCCCCCGTCCATCGGCGAAATATCCACCAGATGCAGCAGCAGACGGGTGCGCTGCAGATGGCGCAGGAACTGCGTGCCCAGGCCGGCACCATCGGCGGCGCCCTCGATCAGCCCCGGCACGTCCGCGATCACAAAGCTGCGGTAGGCCTCGACACTGACCACACCCAGATTTGGATACAGCGTGGTGAACGGGTAGTCGGCCACCTTCGGCGTCGCCGAGGACACCGCGCGGATCAGCGTGCTCTTGCCGGCGTTGGGGAAACCCAGCAGGCCGACGTCGGCCAGCAGCTTGAGCTCGAGCTTGAGCAGACGCTCCTCGCCCTCCTCGCCGGTGGTGGACTGGCGCGGCGCGCGATTGACCGAGCTCTTGAAATGCATGTTGCCCAGGCCACCCTTGCCGCCTTTGGCAACCAGCAGGCGATCGCCGTGCTGGGTCAGGTCGCCGATCACTTCATCGGTCTGCACGTTGATGACCACGGTGCCGACCGGCACCACGATGACGCGGTCTTCGCCCCCCTTGCCATAGGCCTGGCGACCCATGCCGTTCTCGCCGCGCTGCGCCTTGAAGGTGCGCTCATGGCGGAAGTCGACCAGGGTGTTGACGTTCTCGTCGGCCACGATCCAGACGCTACCGCCGGCACCGCCATCGCCACCGTCGGGACCGCCGAGCGGAATGAACTTCTCGCGGCGAAAGCCGACACAGCCATTGCCGCCATTACCGGCGGTCACCAGGATTTCTGCTTCGTCGACTAACTTCATGAGATTTGGGATTCGTAATTTGGGATTGGTAACACCACCGCAGGACGCCGCTTGGCGGCCACGGAAACAGCAGGAAGCAACGGCACCGGGACTCTCGAAATCCGCTGTTGCGAATCCCCAATCCCGAATCCCCACTCCCGGCCGTCAAACGAAAAACCCCGCAAAAGCGGGGCTTTCCGTCTCGTCCGCCAGGCAGCGATGCCTGACGGACTGGCCTGCATGGAGCGGGCGATTACGCCTCGGCAACCACGCTGACGGTACGACGCTTCTTCGGACCCTTGGTGGAGAACTCCACCTTGCCGTCGACCAGCGCAAACAGCGTATGGTCGCGACCCAGGCCGACGCCGGCGCCCGGATGGAACTGGGTGCCGCGCTGACGCACGATGATGTTGCCGGCGTCGATGGCCTGACCACCGAAGATCTTCACGCCGAGGTACTTCGGGTTGGAATCGCGACCGTTGCGCGAGGAACCTACGCCCTTTTTATGTGCCATGACTGGTTCTCCTTACTTCTTGTCGCCACCGGCGATGCCGGTGATCTCGATTTCGGTGTAGTACTGACGGTGTCCCTGACGCTTCATGTGGTGCTTGCGGCGACGGAACTTGATGATGCGCACCTTGTCGGCGCGGCCATGGGCCACGACCTTGGCGGTGACCGAGGCGCCCTTCAGCGCATCGCCCAGCTTGATGCCATCGCTATCGCCCAGCATCAGGATGGTGTCGAACTTTATCTCGTTGCCGGCTTCGACTTCGAGCTTTTCCACGCGGAGCGTTTCGCCCTGCGCGACGCGGTATTGCTTACCGCCGGTTACCAGAACTGCGTACATGACCAGGTGTTCCTCTGTAGTTATTATGGTCGCCTGACTTGCCCATGGGGCAGACAGGAGCGGGATTGTACTGGCCTAGCGGGTTTCGGGTCAACCCGCAAGCAGGTTCGCGGCCGCGCACCCGAATCGGACGGGTGGAACGCATCATCCGGCCGCCACAACCGCCCCGGCAGACTGGCATTTGGGGCAATTGCCCTCACCTAGGTCGGCGGGTAGGCTGATCGACTGCCACTCATTCCTGCTGAGCACGCTCGCACCACTGCCGGTTCGCCGGCCCGACATCGGATCCCCCATGGCGATGGATTTCATCCGCATCCGCGGCGCGCGGACGCACAACCTCAAGAACATCGACCTCGACCTGCCTCGCGACAAACTGATCGTGATCACCGGCCTGTCCGGCTCGGGCAAGTCGTCGTTGGCGTTCGACACCATTTATGCGGAGGGCCAGCGCCGCTACGTCGAGTCGCTGTCGGCGTATGCGCGCCAGTTCCTCAGCGTGATGGAAAAGCCGGACCTGGACCATATCGAAGGCCTGTCCCCGGCGATTTCGATCGAACAGAAATCCACCTCGCACAACCCGCGCTCCACCGTGGGCACGATCACCGAGATCTACGACTACCTGCGCCTGCTCTATGCACGTGTGGGCCAGCCGCGCTGCCCGGATCACGGCTTCCCGCTGGAAGCGCAGACCGTCAGCCAGATGGTCGACCACATGCTCACCCAGGATCAGGAACAGCGTTACATGTTGCTGGCGCCGGTGATCCGTGACCGCAAGGGCGAACATGCGCAGGTGTTCGAGCAGCTGCGTGCGCAGGGCTTCGTGCGCGTGCGCGTGGACGGCGAGCTGTACGAGATCGACGCGGTGCCGGCACTGGCACTGCGCCAGAAACACACCATCGAAGCGGTGATCGACCGCTTCCGTCCGCGCGAAGACATCAAGCAACGACTGGCGGAAAGTTTCGAGACTGCGCTCAAGCTCGGCGAAGGCATGGTCGCGGTGCAGTCGCTGGACGACCCGGCCGCAGCCCCGCACCTGTTCTCGTCCAAGTACAGCTGCCCGGTCTGCGATTACTCGCTGCCGGAGCTGGAACCGCGCCTGTTTTCGTTCAACGCACCGGTGGGCGCCTGCCCCAGTTGCGATGGCCTGGGCGTGGCCGAATTCTTCGATCCGGACCGGGTGGTGGTGCATCCGGAACTGTCGCTGTCGGCCGGTGCGGTGCGCGGCTGGGATCGACGCAATGCCTACTACTTCCAGCTGATCGCCTCGCTGGCCAAGCACTACAAGTTCGATGTGGATGCGGTATGGAACAGCTTGCCGGCCAAGGTGCGCCAGGCGGTGCTGTTCGGCAGCGGCGATGAGGTGATCAGTTTCACCTACTTCACCGATGCGGGCGGGCGCACCACGCGCAAGCATCGCTTCGAAGGCATCCTGCCGAATCTGGAACGCCGTTACCGCGAGACCGAATCGCCGGCCGTGCGCGAAGAGCTGACCAAATACGTCAGCCAGCAGCCCTGCCCGGCCTGCAATGGCACGCGGCTGAATCGTGCTGCGCGCAACGTGTTCGTGGCCGATCGTCCGCTGCCGGAGCTGGTGGTGTTGCCGGTCAACGAAGCGCTCAATTTCTTCCGCGGATTGTCGCTGCCGGGTTGGCGCGGCGAGATCGCCAGCAAGATCGTCAAGGAAATCGCCGAGCGCCTGGGCTTTTTGGTCGATGTGGGCCTGGATTACCTCACGCTGGAGCGCAAGGCCGACACCTTGTCCGGCGGCGAAGCGCAGCGTATCCGCCTGGCCAGCCAGATCGGCGCCGGCCTGGTCGGGGTGATGTACGTGCTGGATGAGCCGTCGATCGGCCTGCATCAGCGCGACAACGAACGCCTGCTGGGCACGCTGACGCGATTGCGCGACCTCGGCAATACGGTGATCGTGGTCGAACATGACGAAGACGCCATCCGTCTGGCCGACCATGTGCTGGACATCGGCCCCGGCGCTGGCGTGCACGGCGGCGAGATCTGCGCGCAAGGCACGCTGCAGGACATCCTGGACTCGCCACGTTCACTGACCGGGCAGTACCTGTCCGGCAAGCGCCGCATCGAGATTCCCAAGCAGCGCCACAAGCCCAACCCGAAGATGATGCTGCATCTGCGCGGGGCCACCGGCAACAACCTCAAGAACGTCGACCTGCAGATTCCGGCCGGCCTGCTGACCTGCATCACCGGCGTGTCCGGTTCGGGCAAGTCGACCTTGATCAACGACACGCTGTTTTCGCTGGCAGCCAACGAGATCAACGGCGCCTCGCATCCGGTGGCGGCGCATCGGGAGATCGAAAATCTCGATCTGTTCGACAAGGTGGTCGATATCGACCAGTCGCCGATCGGACGCACGCCGCGCTCGAACCCGGCAACGTATACCGGCATGTTCACTCCGCTGCGCGAACTGTTCGCGCAGGTGCCCGAGTCGCGCGCGCGCGGCTATTCGCCTGGGCGTTTCAGCTTCAACGTGCGCGGCGGCCGCTGCGAGGCCTGCCAGGGCGACGGCATGATCAAGGTGGAGATGCACTTCCTGCCCGACGTCTATGTGCCCTGCGATGTCTGCCATGGCAAACGCTATAACCGCGAGACGCTGGAGATCCGTTACAAGGGCTTCAACATCAGCGACGTGCTGCAGATGACCGTCGAAGATGCGCTGCGCCTGTTCGAGCCGGTGCCGTCGATCGCGCGCAAGCTGGAAACGCTGGTCGATGTCGGCCTGAGCTACATCAAGCTGGGGCAGAGCGCGACCACCTTGTCAGGCGGTGAGGCACAGCGCGTCAAGCTGTCCAAGGAACTGTCGCGTCGCGATACCGGACGCACCCTGTACATCCTGGACGAGCCGACCACCGGCCTGCACTTCCACGACATCGAAGCGCTGCTCGGCGTGCTGCACAAGCTGCGCGACGAGGGCAACACGGTGGTGGTGATCGAACACAATCTGGACGTGATCAAGACCGCCGACTGGATCGTGGACCTGGGCCCGGAGGGCGGCCATCGTGGCGGCACCATCCTGGTGTCCGGCACACCGGAAGATGTGGCCGCACACGAGGCGTCCTACACCGGGCAGTTCCTGGCCAAGATGCTGCCGTCGGTCAAGGCACGCGAGACCCGCCCGGCCGCGATGGCCAACAAGCCGGATGCGCGCCCGCCGCGCAAGGTCAAACCGGAGAAGGTGACCAAGGTCGCCAAGTCCGCCACCAAGAAGACTGCAAAGAAGAAGGCAAGCTGATGAGCGAACACAAGATCCTGGCACGCATCCCGATCAGCGTGCGCTGGCGCGATATGGACAGCATGGGCCACGTCAACAACGCCAAATACATTTCGTATCTGGAAGAAGCGCGCGTGCGCTGGATGTTGGGCGTGCAAGGCGTGGCGATGACCGACCGTATCGCGCCGGTGGTCGCTGCCACCAACGTCAACTACAAGCAGCCGTTGATCTGGCCGAATGACATCACCGTCGAGTTGTTCGTCGAACGCCTGGGCACCAGCAGCGTGACCATCGGCCACCGCATCTTCGACCAGAAGGACGACAGCAAGCTGTACTCCGACGGCAACGTGGTGGTGGTGTGGATCGATACGCAGACCGGCAAGAGCGCGGCGCTGCCGGATGCGGTGCGCGCAGCGAGCAGCTGATCGCGCTCAGCGCAGACGCGGTTGAATGACACACGGCGGCTTCTCGATGGAGCCGCCGTTTTTATGTGCGCGTTTCCCGCCCATGCTGAAACCGCTGGCCCGCATGTGCGCTTGATGCTGCACTGTGGCTGCGCGCCAAAACGCACCACCGGACCAGCACCGCGCTTGCATGTACGCACCGCATGCAGCGACGGCCGTCTATCATGGCCCGACTTTCAGGAGCCCCGCATGAGCATCCAAATCCTCGACCACGGCCGTCTTCGCGAACTCCGCCTGGCGCGCCCGCCGGTCAATGCGCTGGATACCGCACTCTGCCAGGCACTGACGTCCGCCGTGCAGCAGCTAGGAAGCGATGTCGACGGCGTGGTGCTGTCGGGTAGCGAACGTATTTTTTCCGGTGGCATGGATGTGCCACACCTGCTGTCGCATGGCACCGACCGCGCTGCGCTGCTGGCCAGCTGGACGGCCTTCTTCGAGGCAGCGCAGGCGCTGGCCAATTGCCCGGTGCCGGTGGTGGCGGCGATCGGCGGCCATGCGCCGGCCGGCGGTTGCGTGCTGGCGCTGTGCTGCGATTACCGGGTGATGGCGCGCAGCGCCGATACCGCGCGGCCGTACACGATCGGCCTGAATGAAGTGCAGGTGGGGTTGGCGGCGCCGGAAGGCATCCAGCGGCTGCTGCGCCGCGTGGTCGGTGCGCATCGCGCCGAACGCCTGCTGATGTCCGGGCAATTGCTGCCGGCCGAACAGGCCGCCCAGATCGGCATGGTGGATGAGCTGGTCGACGGCGAGCTGGTCACCGCACGCGCGGTGGCGTGGCTGCAGGAGCTGCAGCAACTGCCACGGCAGCCGATGCTGGCCACGCGCGCGGTGGCCAGGGCGGATCTGCGCGCTGCCCTGGCGCCGGAGCTGATCCAGCTGGAGCGCTTTGTCGATGGCTGGTACGCGCCCGATGCCCAGGCCGCGCTGCGCGGCCTGGTCGCACGCCTGCAAAAGGCCTGAGCCTGCCCCCGCCCGGTGGCGGGCAGGCGGCCCGCTATAATCGTGGTCCGTCGCACGCCCAGGCCAGCCTCTTGTCCGCCACCGCCGAACCCGTCGTCTCCGAACTGATCAGCCTGCTGTCGCTGGAGCGCCTGGAAGACAATCTGTTTCGCGGCCAGAGCCGCGACATCGGCACCAAGTACGTCTTCGGCGGACAGGTGCTGGGCCAGGCGCTGTCGGCCGCGCAGGCCACGGTGGAAAATGGCCGTCAGGCGCATTCGCTGCATGCCTATTTCCTGCGTGCCGGCAATATCGACCACCCGATCGTCTACGACGTCGACCGCACCCGCGATGGCGGCAGTTTCTCGGTACGGCGGGTCACCGCGATCCAGCACGGCAAGGTGATCTTTTTCTGTGCGGCCTCGTTCCAGGAACACGAAGACGGTGCCGAGCATCAGTCGGTGATGCCGGTGGTGCCGCCGCCGGAAGACATCGAACCGGCCGCGCCGCTGGCGCCGGAAGTGCTGGCGAAGCTGCCGGCAAAGGTGCAGCGCTGGCTCTCACGCGGCGGCCCGTTCGAATTTCGCCATGTGTTTCCGCGCGACGAACTCAAGCCACCCAAGCGCCCACCGTTCCAGCAGATGTGGCTGCGCCTGAACGACCCGATCGGCGACGATGTCGGCCTGCACCAGGTGCTGCTGGCCTACGCTTCGGATTTCCAGTTGCTGGGCACCTCGACCTTTCCGCACGGCATCAGTTACTACACGCCCAATGTGCAGATGGCCTCGCTCGACCATGCGCTGTGGTTCCACCGTCCCTTCCGCACCGACGACTGGCTGCTGTATTCGCTGGACAGCCCCACCGCGCAGGGCGCGCGCGGCCTGGCACGCGGGCAGTTCTTCACCCGCGCCGGGGTACTGGTCGCCAGCACCACGCAGGAAGGCCTGATCCGCGTGGTGCCCGAGGGCAGCGCGATTGCCGTGCCGGCCAGGGGCTAGGCGCAGATGCGTGGCGCGCTTGTGGCGCGGACTCATCCATCGACAGCGCAGGGGCTGGGCGCGCTGCCGGTGCACCACCCAGCATGCGCGTTGGCACGACCACGCGCGGACTTGTTCGCCGGCGCGCGTGCGGCCACGTAGCGACAGCGATCAGCGGCATCCTTCCTTCATCTTGAACCGGCGCGGCACTGGCGCCATCTGTTCCGGACCCAACGGCGATTTCCACCAGCATGCGCAAGATCTTCAGCAGTCAACGTATCGAAACCGCCGAGGGCGTGGCCAATCTGTTGCGCAACGCCGGCATCGACGTGCGCATGAGCAATGGCCGCTCATATGAGAGCAAGCGCACCGGCCAGTTCAGCTACCTGGAGCAAGGCAACGCGCAGGCCTATCCCACCGTGTGGATCGTGCACGCCGACGACCAGCCGCGTGCGCGCGACCTGCTGCGCGACGCGCGCCTGCTCGATACCACCCGCCGCGACCTGCCGAACGTGGAATACACCTTCCGCGAAGGCGAAAACGGCTCCAGCACCACCGCGCGCAGCTGGGCATGGCGCATCCGTCTGATGCTGTTGCTGGTGATTGGCGCGGTGGCCATGGTGGTGGTGATGCGCCATCGCAGCACTCCCGCACCGATCGCGCCGGCAACGCAGCCCGCATCACACCCGCCCCCGGAAGCGACACCGTCGGCGGACGACGAAGAAGTGCGGGTGCGGATCCAGCCGGCGCGCTGAGCGCCGCCGCGCTGCGCTGGCATGGCACGGGCTGGCAGGGTGGTCGCTGACGCAGCGCACGCAGACCTGCATCCTTGTGCCCTGCGCCCTCACGGTCACCGGAATAAGTGGTGTCGCGCCGCTGCATCCGCTACCGGCCGGCCAGCTTGGCGACACCAGCGGCGCGTTCGCTGCGGACCGTGGCCTCATCCGTTGAGGAGCTGGGCCGGCCTCGTTCGCTGCGAGACCAGGCTCGACCACGCCCTCGTATGGTCGTTCGTTGGCATCTCTCGGTCCGCACCCACCCACCATGGAATCGTATCGGTCACATCCGCCGTGTCCATGCGTCATGCTGGGAACAGGACGGGGATTGTGCCGATGCATGCCGACACGCTGGATCTGATGTTGCAACGCGAACTGCCCAGTGCCGCGGCCGGCTGCCAGCAGGCATATGGCCGCATTGTCGGTGCCTGCCAGAACACGGTCACTGCCATCGCGCTGGCGATCACCCGCGATATCGCCGCCAGCGAGGACATCGCCCAGGAAGCGTTTCTGCGCGCCTGGCAGCGGCTGGCGCAACTGCATCAGCCCGCCAGCTTCCTGCCTTGGCTGCGCCAGATCACCCGCAATCTGGCACGCGACTGGCTACGCGCCAACCGCCACCATGCCCTCAGTGGCGAGGCGGCCGATCTGGCGATCGCCATGGCCGCCGATCCTGCGCCCTCGCCCGCCGACCGCCTGCTGCAGGTGGAAGAAGAGATCGCCGCGCTCGACATTATTTCCGCGTTGCCCGAAGAAAGCCGCGAGACCCTGCTGCTGTATTACCGCGAAGGCCAGAGCTCGCAACAGGTCGCCTCACTGCTGGGCCTCAGCGATACGGCGGTTCGCAAACGCCTGTCGCGTGCGCGCGCCAGCGTGCGCGACCAATTGCTGCGCAGGTTCGGCGAATTCGCACGCAGCACTGCCCCCAGCGTCGCCTTTGCCACGGCAGTGACCTCGGCGACGATGCTGGCGGCGCCCGGCACCGCCAGCGCGGCCATCGTATTTGGCGGCATCGGTGGCGCGGGCAAGCTGGGCGTGGGCGGTTTGACAGGCTCTTCCCTTGGCAGTGGCGGCGCGGCCGGTGCGTTGAGCGTCTGGTTCGGCATGCCGGCGCTATTTGCTGCTGGCAGCGTGCTGGTTGCTGCGCTGGCCACCTACTGGTCAGGCACCTATCTGCTGCGCTTTGCGCAATCGCCCAGCGAGGCGACAGCCGTGCGACGTTTTACCCACGCCATCACACTGATCTCCGTTCTGGTCTGCAGCGCCACGCTGATGCTGAAATGGGTTGGAGTCAGCGCTTTGGCATCGCTGCTGGTGCTGAGCGCAGGCCTGCTGGTCATCAACTATCAGTCCCTCATGGTGCTGCCGCGGGTGATGCGCCCGATGCTGGAGCGCGATGCACGTCGGCGCGGAGCCAAGCGGGCACCGCTGCTCTACCGCTGCATGTTCAGCCCAACCGCAGTGATCGTCAGCAACGCCGCGGTGGTGCTGCCGATCCTGCGCCACTACATCAAGCTGGGGATGCTATGAGGCCCTCCAACACACGTATCGATCTGCATGCCACTGGCGCGCACATGGAAGATCGTCGGAATGCGCGCAACGTGTTTGTCACCAACATGCGCGAGGTCTTCCACTTGCGCGTGAGAACAGCGCTCTACGTGGTCCTTGTCTCGATTGTTGATGCGATCTCGGTCATCGGGTGATGTCGCTGGGCCGGCAGGGGCGCAAGCTGCCCCCGCTATTGCCGCGGAAGGCGCGATCGAGGATACGCCCCCGGGCGGCCAACGGCTCTTCGCGCTGCGCCATTGCGTCAGCCGATGATGTGGTTGCCGTATCCAGAGGCAGTAAGCAATCAACGGGCTTGGCCGACCCGACAACGCACGTACAAAAAACGGCCTCCTGCCTGCGCGGGAGGCCGTCTGTCGATCGGCGCCTTGTTACCTGTTGCGGATGGGCCACCGCCATGACGACGGTGTCATCCGACCACGGCATTACTCAAACAGCTGCACGACACACTCAGTTGGCCGCAGCAGGCTTGGCCGGCATCGCACGCTTGCCGTGCTCGCCATGCTCGCCCTGCCCCCAGCGACCGTGCTCGCCGCGCATCTTCGATGCGGCATCGAACTCGGCCTTGCTCAGCTTTCCGTCCTTGTCGGTGTCGGCCTTGGCAAACCACGCATCGCGATGCTGCTGCATGCGCAGCTCACGGTCGGCGCGATCGACGAAGCCGTCCTTGTTGAGATCCATCTGATCGAAGCGCGCGGCAAACTTCGGGTCGGCCTTGGCTTCCTCGCGGCTGATACGGCCGTCCTTGTTGGTGTCGAATTTGGCCATCCAGTCGCCACGTCCCTCGCGACCCGGGCCGCGATGACTGGGGCGCTCATCGCGCGAGAGCTTGCCGTCCTTGTTGGTGTCCAGCGTGTCGAACTGCGCGGCCAGCCTGGGGTCGGCAGCCGCTTCGCTGCGATCGATGACGCCATCGTTATTGCTGTCGAGCTTGCCAGGACGCGGCGCATCGCCGGCAACAGGCGGAGTGGCAGCGAACACGGCGCCGGCGGACAGCGCAGCCAGCACGGCCAGGGCGAGGAAGGGTTTGCGAGACGTCATGAGAAACTCCTGATTGTGGGAACCACACGCGGCACCTGCATGGGCCGCATCGCGTGGGTGGCGCATCCGGACACGCCGTGCGCTGCCACCAACACCCACATCAACGGGCCATCGGCGCACGCGTTGACGCGCTCACCTGGCGTATTCATCCAGCGGACAGTCGCCGCTGTTGCGACGTACAGGCGCTATCCTGCGCGCATGGCCATTCACGCCGACACCCACGACGACCTGCGCCTGTTCCAGACCGGCGAGCACGCCTGCGGCTACTGGCCCGAGCGTCGTGCGCGCGATCTGGTGCTGGACCCACATGACCCGCGCCTTGGCACGATCTATCCGCAGGCATTGGCATGGGGATTTCGTCGCTCCGGCGATCTGGTGTACCGGCCGCATTGCGAGCGCTGCCGCGCCTGCGTGCCGGTGCGCATTGCGGTGGATGCGTTTCGGCCCGATCGCAGTCAACGCCGCTGCCTTGCGCGCAACCAGGATCTGGTCGTGCGCGTGGTCGCGGCCGAGCGCACCGACGAGCAACTGGCCCTATACCGCCATTACCTCACCTCCCGCCACCCCGGTGGCGGCATGGACGAGCATGGCGGCACCGAATTCGATCAGTTCCTGATCGGCGGCTGGTCGCATGGGCGGTTTCTGGAAATCCGCGAACCGGCCGTAGCGCATGCCCCGGGGCGACTGCTCGCCGTTGCGGTCACCGATGTGACCGAGCATGCGCTGTCGGCGGTGTACACGTTCTACGCGCCGGAGGCGGCCGCGCGCAGCCTGGGCACCTTCGCGATCCTGCAGCAGATTCAATGGGCGCAGCGCGAGCGACGCGCGCATGTGTATCTGGGCTACTGGATCGACGGGCACGCCAAGATGAACTACAAGCGCCGCTTCAACGCACTGGAGGCCTACGACGGCCGTCAGTGGCGCGGGCTGCCGCCAGCCGCATCGGCACCGTGAATCGCAGCGCGCGACATCGGTCTGTCGCATCCGGCATGCGAGAATCGCGCGATGATCAGACCTCTTCTGTTGCTCGCATTGACCGCGCTTTGCGCCGCCTGCACCCATCGCACGCCTGCATCGGCCGGTAGCGCGAGCGGCGCTGTACCGACACAGCTGCGCATCGCCACCTACAACACCTCGCTGTACTCCGACGAGGCCGGCGGCCTGGTGCGCGAACTGCAGGGCGACAGCGCGCACGCACGCAAGATCGCCGCCGTGCTGCAGCGCGTGCGCCCGGATCTGGTGCTGCTCAACGAATTCGATTTCGATCCCGACCACCGCGCGGCCGATCTGTTCCAGCAACGCTACCTGCAGGTCGCCCAGCCGGGCGGCGGCGAACCGTTGCGCTACCCGTATCGGTATCTGGCACCGGTCAATACCGGCGTGCCGAGCGGCCTGGACCTGGACAACAACGGCAGCATCGGTGGCGATGGCCGCTCGCGTGGCAACGATGCCTGGGGCTATGGGCTGCATCCTGGCCAATACGGCATGCTGGTGCTGTCGCGGTATCCGATCGATGCGCAGGCCGTGCGCAGTTTTCAGTTGCTCAAATGGAGCGCGCTGCCGGGTGCGCTGCGGCCGCTGGATCCGGGGACCGGGCGTTCGTTCTACAGCGACGCGATCTGGGCGCAACTGCGCCTGTCGTCAAAATCGCATTGGGACGTGCCGGTCCGCACGCCGCTCGGTGTCGTGCATGCGCTGGTCTCGCACCCGACGCCGCCGGTGTTCGATGGCGCGGAAAAACGCAACGCAGCCCGCAACCACGACGAGCTCGCGCTATGGCGTGCGTACCTGGACGACGCGGCCGACAGCAAACGCTGGTTGTGCGATGACAAGGGAATCTGCGGTGGCCTGGCGGCCGATGCGCACTTTGTGATCCTGGGCGATCTGAACAACGACCCGATCGATGGCGCCGGCCGCCACGAAGCGATCAGCGCATTGATCCATCATCCGCGCGTGCTGCAATACCCCACCCCGCGCAGCGACGGCGGCCCGGAAAAGACCGCCGAATACGCCGCGCAAGGCATCGTGCACACCGGCGACCCGCACCAGGTCACCGGCGACTTCGGCCCGCAGGCCGGCACCATGCGCCTGGACTACGTGCTGCCATCGCACCGGTTCACCCTGATCGGCAGCGGCATCTTCTGGCCGGCCAGCACCGCCCCGGAGGCAGCGATTGCCGATGGCAGCGACCATCATGCGGTGTGGGTGGATGTCGGCTTGTAGCCGGAATTGGCGAGTTGTGTTGTGAGGCAACGTCGGGTTGTTGGAATCGGTCTTACTTCCCGAGCCGGCATGACGGGGATAGCGAGCGCACGCACAGCGCGAATCAGCCTCGTCGCACACCCACGCCCGCCGCATGGCGACGAGGGATCGCTCGCACGCCTGCCTTCAATGGTGATGGCAAGCGTATCGGTACATGCCGCAGCTGGCGTTCGGAAAGAAGTGCAACACCGGGCTGCACTCTTTCAAGCGAGGCGCTGCTCAGTCCTGCAACTGAATCGTCAGCGCCGCAGCCGCCAAACGCGCTTTCTCGCGTGCCGCATCGACACTCTCTGCGCGCGCCAGGGTGACGCCGACACGGCGGTGGCCGTCCACGCGCGGTTTGCCGAACAGGCGCAGGGCGGTGTCCGGGTCGCGCAATGCAGCGGCAACGTTGTCGAACACCGGCACGCCAGTGCCGTGGGCGAGTAACGCACTCGACGCCGACGGGCCGCTCTGGCGGATCACGCCACCGTTCTCGGCACCGACCGGCAGGCCGAGGATGGCGCGGGCGTGCAGCGCGAATTCGCTCAGTTCCTGCGACACCAGCGTCACCAGCCCGGTGTCGTGCGGGCGCGGCGAGACTTCGCTGAACCAGACTTCGTCGCCCTTGACGAACAACTCCACCCCGAACAGTCCCCAGCCACCCAGATCGTCGGTGATGGCTTTCGCAATCTCCTGCGAGCGTTGCAAGGCGGCGGCCGACATCGGCTGCGGCTGCCAGCTTTCGCGGTAGTCGCCGTCCTGCTGCCAATGCCCGATCGGATCGCAGTACGAGGTGCCGCCGGCATGCCGCACGGTCAGCAAGGTGATCTCGTAATCGAAATCGATGAAGCCTTCGACGATGCAGCGGCCGGCACCGGCACGTCCGCCGGTCTGCGCGTAATCCCAGGCCGCATCGATGTCGGCCTCGCTGCGCAACGTGCTCTGACCCTTGCCCGAAGACGACATCACCGGCTTGACCACGCACGGCAGGCCCACTGCGGCGATCGCCTCGCGGTACTCGGCAGCGGTGTCGACAAACCGGTACGGCGAGGTCGGCAGGCCCAGGGTTTCGGCAGCCAGGCGACGGATGCCTTCGCGGTCCATGGTCAGGCGTGCGGCGCGCGCGGTGGGAATCACGCGCTGGCCCTGATCGCGCTCCAGCGCCACCAGGGTTTCGGTATGGATGGCCTCGATCTCCGGCACGATCAGATGCGGCTGCTCGGCGGCGATCAGCGCGCGCAGTGCGGCAGGATCGAGCATGTCCAGCACGTGCGAGCGATGTGCCACCTGCATCGCCGGTGCATTGGCGTAGCGATCGGCGGCGATCACCTCCACGCCGAAGCGCTGCAGCTCGATCGCCACTTCCTTGCCCAGTTCGCCCGACCCCAGCAGCAACACCCGGGTGGCGGAGGGCGATAACGGCGTGCCGAGAGTAGTCATGAGCGCGGGTCCAGATCGGAAGGGGGCGGCCATTCTAACGGGCGGGCGGCACGACCGCCGGTCGGAAACCAGTCGAATCTTGATATCAATCTGATATCTTTTCTCCACACCCATCAAGGATGCCCCACCATGAAAGAGAAGTCGCTCGGCTCCGTTCCAGGCATTCCGGTGATCGCCGCAAGTGTCGTCGTGCTGCTGCTGGCAGCCGCGGCGCTGATCGCAGCCGGCATGGGGTTGCTGCCGATTCTGAGCATGCTGCCGGCCATCCTGATCGCCACCGGCAACGTGTTCGTGCTGGCCGGCCTGTACACCCTGGAACCGAACCAGGCGGCAGTGCTGAGCCTGTTCGGCAAGTACGTCGGCACCGTCAAGGACCAGGGCGTGCGCTGGAACAGCCCCTTCTATGCCAAGCGCCGGGTCAGCCAGCGCGTGCGCAATTTCGAGAGCGGGCGGCTCAAGGTCAACGAGCTCGATGGCAGCCCGATCGAGATCGCCGCGGTGATCGTGTGGCAGGTCATGGATGCATCGGAGGCGGTCTACAACGTCGACGATTACGAAAGCTTCGTGCACATCCAGTCCGAAGCGGCGCTGCGCGCGATGGCCACCAGCTATCCCTACGACCAGCACGAAGATGGGCAGATTTCGTTGCGCAGCCATCCGGCCGAAATCAGCGAACAGCTCAAGCGGCATCTGGACGAACGCCTGACCCAGGCCGGCGTGGACGTCATCGAAGCGCGTATCAGCCACCTCGCCTACGCACCGGAAATCGCCCAGGCCATGCTGCAGCGGCAGCAGGCCAATGCGGTGATCGCCGCACGCACACGCATCGTTGCAGGCGCCGTGGGCATGGTGGAAATGGCCTTGGCCGAGTTGCAGAAAAGCGGCGTCGTGCAGTTGGACGAAGAGCGCAAGGCGCATATGGTCAGCAACCTTCTCACCGTGCTGTGTTCTGATCGCGGCACCCAACCGGTGGTCAACGCCGGCTCGCTCTATTGAGGTCAAGCAATGAATGTCATGGTGCCGTTGGTGGTCGCTCTGTCCGGTTTGCCCGCGCTGGCGATCGCCGCCTCCATCGGTGCGGACGACGACGATCGCGCGCGCGGCCTGGGCCTGCGCTGGGCCTTGATCAGCCTGGTGATCCTGATCGGTGCCGCCTGCCTGTACTGGGCCGGCGACAACCGCGCCGGTATCTACGCAGTGGTGATCGGCATGATCATCGGCGTCAACGTCCTGATCGTCTCGATGGTCATGCACCTGCGCCGTCACAGCGGCCGCGGTGAGCGCGAGTGAGCGAAAAGAAGGCCTACCCGCTGCGCATCAACGCCGATGTGCTGGCAGCCGTGCAGCGCTGGTCCGACGACGAACTGCGCAGTCTCAATGCACAGATCGAATACGTGTTGCGCGATGCGCTGCGCAAGGCCGGGCGGCTACCGAAGCCGCAGGGCGACAAGGAACCCTCGGCATGACCAGGCCTGTGGGCTCAGCCACCATCGCGCTGGCACACGCAATCGTCGGCGACATCTCACGTAATGACCGCCGGGGCGAATCAATCGCTCGGAGCTACTCGAGTGAGGAGACGACCACGCTTGTCATGCATCCGGCACCGGGTATGGCGCTGCCGGCATCCGTGGCGTTGAAGAAGAAACTCTGAGATGGCGACACGTTCGGACCAACCCAAAGGCAGCGACACAGCGCCCAAAGCGCACACCGGGCAACACCCGCAGCGGCGCCGACGCGACTACGCCGCGGCACCGGCGACGCGCTGGGGCCTGGCAGTCTGGCTTTGGCTACCGCTGTCGATCACTGCTGGCCTCATCAGCATTGCGCACGCAAGCAGTCATGACCATTCCGGTACGCTGGTGGTGCATCTGGGCATCCTGCTGGCAGTGGCGGTGGCGTGTACCGTTGCGCACGCGCGACGCAGCATCCAGCTGGACGACGCTTGCCTGATCGTCCGCTCGACCTTCTTCACCAAGCGTGTGCCGCTAAGCGCAATGCGCCTGGACCGCGCACGCGTTGTCGACCTGGCCGAACATACGGCGTTCAACTCCGGCCTGCAGTTGCTCGGCTTCGGCTACCCGGGTTTCAAATCGGGGCATTACCGCAGCAAGTCCGCAGTCAGAGGCTTTTATCTACTCACCCACTCCAGGCGCGTGCTGATTCTGCCGTTGCGCGACAACAGCCTGGTGGTGCTCAGCCCTGAGCAGCCACACCAATTGCTCGGTGATTTACGAGCGACTGACAGAACGTAGCGAGCAGTCATCAAGCAGACGTAGACGAACCGCGATTTACGAGTGGCACATGCCAACTCCCAGCACCGGCCGTGCAGACCCGGCCGCTACGCGGTCGTTTTTGTTGGCTGTTTTCACGCCAGCTGGCCGTACGCCACGCTTAGCCCTACCCTGTCGCAATGCGCACAACGCCGTCCCTGCTGTTCAACACCACCGCCATCGAGCTGGTACCGGCCGCCCTGCTGCGTGCCCGCAGCAATGCCGACGCCCGCGTGCTGGCGCAGGCCGACTGGCTGCTGCGGCGCAAGCGCGATGGACGCTATCTTGCCGCGCAGCTGCCGCACGGGCTGATGCCGCTGGTGCCGCGGCTGGCGCGCGAGCCCGGCCTGGACGAGGCACTGGACCAACTGCAAAACGCGACCGTTCGAAGTCGCCAAGGCCACGCAGGCATTCTTGCGGTCGACGGCTTGCAGCATCGCCTGACGCAGCTCGGGCTTGTTGCCGATGACTATGTGCAACGCACCGGCCTGCGCCTGATCGCCGAACCGGCAACGCTGCAGTACGCCGGGCGCGATCGCTTCGGCCGGCCGCTCTGGCTCAGCGCAGGCGCCGCGCGTGCATGGATGCAGATGCGTGCGGCCGCGCTGCGTGCGGACATCGTGCTCGATGCAATCTCCGGCTATCGCAGCCACGATTACCAGCTTGGCATCTTCGAACGCAAGTTCGCACGCGGGCTGACGCTGGACCAGATTCTGGCAGTCAACGCCGCCCCCGGCTTCAGCGAACACCACAGCGGCGACGCACTCGATATCGGCACTCCTGGCGAACCCCCGGCCGAAGAATCGTTCGAAGCCACCGCTGCATTTGCCTGGCTGGGCAGTCACGCGCAGCAGTTCGGCTACCGCCTGAGTTATCCACGCGACAATCGGCATGGCATCGTCTACGAACCCTGGCATTGGTGTTGGCACGCGCCATGAAGCCTGCCGCACGCTGTGTCATCGCCCTGGCAGGTCCAACGCGTGAGCGCGCGCGCTGCATCGCCATCACCTCCATTGCCTGCCGATCCCCCCGGCTGTGGTCCGACGCAACAGTCGGCCGGCTGCCGCCCGCCGCCACCTGATTCCCAACCCTGCTGGAGACATCCGCTTATGGACGAGCACATCGATAGACAGCGCCGCACCGCCACCGCCGCGCTCCTGGGTGCCGGCGTTGCGCTGACCATGCCAGGATGCGGCAAGAGCCCCGACTCATCGCTGCAGGTCACCGATATTGCCGGCATCGATCGCCCCACGGTGGCACGCATCGCGCGGCCGCGCAGCGTGGACGAGGTGGTCAGCCTGCTACGCAGCAGTACCGGTCCGGTGTCCATCGGCGGTGCGCGCTACAGCATGGGCGGGCAGATCTCTTCGCCCTCTTCGCTGCACCTGGACCTGCGCGAGCTGGTCGGCCTGGTGCATCTGGATGTCGCTGCCCGACGCATCCGCGTGCGTAGCGGCATGCGTTGGCGGGACGTGCAGGACCTGATCGACCCACATGACCTGGCAATCGCGGTGATGCAGAGCTACAGCAACTTCAGCGTCGGTGGCTCGATCGGGGTCAATTGCCATGGCCGCTACCTGCATGCCGGGCCGATTGCGCACACGGTGCATGCCTTGCAGCTGGTGGACGCAGGTGGCCAGATAAACGAACTCAACCGCACAAACACGCCGGAGCTGTTCTCCGCTGTCATTGGCGGCTACGGCGGGCTAGGCGTGGTCACCGAAGTGGAGTTGTCGCTGACACTCAACGACATGCTGGAGCGGCGGGTGGAACACGTGGCGTTGGACGACTACCCCGCCTTCTTCGCCGACCGTATCGCCGCCGACCCACTGGCGGTGATGCACAATGCCGACCTGACGCCGCCGCACTTTGATCGCCCATTGGCAGTGACCTGGGTCAGCAGCGATGCCCCGCCAACCGATGCCAGGCGCCTGATTCCGCGCGACCTGGACTACTCCCGCGAACAGAATCTGATCTGGGCCGCATCGGAACTGCCGCTGAGCAAGTCGCTGCGCGAGCGCTATCAGACCGCGCCGCTGCTGCAGACGCCGGTAGTGATGCGTCGCAATTGCCAGGCCAGCCTGGATGCACGTTCGCTGGAACCGCGCACGCGGCGCATGTCCACCTACCTGCTGCAGGAATATTTCGTGCCGGTGCCTGCATTTACCGCATTCGCGCGCGAAATGGCGGCAATCCTGCGCCGCAACGATGTCAACGCACTCAATATCTCGATCCGCCACTCGCCTGCCGATACGGTGTCAATGTTGCGCTGGGCACCGCAGCCGGTGTTTTCCTTCGTGCTCTATTACAAGCAGCGCAGCGGCAGCTCGCCTGACAAGGCAACGGTGGCCTGGACCCGGCAGTTGATCGATGCGGCGCTGGCGCAGGGCGGCCGCTACTACCTCCCCTACCGGTTGCATGCCAGCCAGCAGCAATTTTCCGCCGCTTACCCGGAAGCCGGGTCTTTTGCGAGCGTCAAAAGGAACATCGATCCAGAGCGTCGCTTCCGCAACCACTTGTGGGACAAGTACCTGCCTGGCTGAGCAACGCCGGGCACCGGACGCCCCTGATACCGTTCTCCACCCGCTCGCGCCGGCGTGCGCGCTTGTACATCCACCCGGTGTACCTATTCCTGTGAGCGCGGGGTCGGCACTTTGGACGCGACGCTGAAGTCGGCGATCTTCCATAGATAAAACGCGGCGTAGGTGCGATACGGGCCCCACCGTTGGCCGCGCTCGGCAAGCTCCTTTGGCGTGGGCATCTGCTCCTGTTTGTCCACGCGCTGGGCGCCCTTGCGCACACCCAGGTCGTCGATGGGCAGCAGGTCCGGGCGGCCCAGGCGGAACATCAGCATCATTTCCACCGTCCAGCGGCCGATGCCGCGTACCGGCACCAAGGCCTCGACGATGGCGTCGTCTTCCATGAGGGCGAGTCTGCGCAGCGAAGGGATTTCACCCAGCGCTTCGCGCCGGGCAAGATCGCGCAGTGCCAGTGCCTTGTTGCCGGACACGCCGCAGGCACGCAGGGCGGCATCGTCCACGCGCCCCAGGGTGTCGCCGTGCAGCCGGCTCGATCCGATCGCCGCCTCTACCCGCGCCACGATCGTGGACGCGGCCTTGCCGCTCAGTTGCTGGAACAGGATGGCACGCGCCAATGCGTCCACCGGGTCGAACGGTTTGCGCCAGCCCGGCTGCGGCGCGATGGGGCCGATACGCTTCATCCACGCGCCCAGCGCGCGGTCGCGCCGGCTCAACTGCGCGAACGCCGCCTCCACATCGAACCCGCGGGCGTGGCGTGGCATCTCAGCGCCGCAACGCGCCGATCGCCAGCACCACCCAGCCCAGCATCAGGCTGGTGCCGCCGATCGGTGCCAGGCTGGTCGGCCAGTGCAGCAAGGCACCACCGACCAGGCTGCCGGCAAACAGCAACGTGCCGAGCAGCAGCAGGTACAGGCCGACCCGTCCGAACGCACGCGTTTCGGTGGCACCCAGCACAACCAGCACGGCGCCATGACCGAATGCGTACAGCGACGCCAGTTGCAGCCGCGACTGCACCAGCGCGTCGGTCACGCCATGCGAGGCATAGGCCGACAACCCCACGGCGACGGCGGCCAGCAAGCCTCCGAAAAAGGCCAGCAACGAGGGATGTTTCTTGCGACGATCGAGCAAAGACATACGGGCAACTTCCTGGCAGCGCCGTGGCGCAAAAAAAACGCGCCGCAAGGCTGCGGCGCGTTTTCGTCTGGCTCACGTCATCGTGGTGAAGCGATTACTTGATGGCCCAGTAGACGTCGTAGGTACCGTCCTGCGTGAACGACTTGTCCACGCCGCCCTTCCACGACTCGTACGGACGCTCGGTCACGTCATTGCCGCTGGTGGCAGCCCAGGCACGCAGGGAGCTACGCACTGCATCCAGGCCGGCCATATGGCCTGCGTAGGTTGCAAATGCCGAACGGTGCGCCTTGGTGCGCTCGTACTTCACCGGTGCTTCGGACGGGATGTTGAGCTTGAGCTCTTCGCCCGTTGCGGCAACCGGCGTCGCGTCGACCGGCGCAGCAGCAGCGGCGTCGTCCTTCTTGGCATCGGTCTTGGCGGTGTCGGTCTTGGCATCGGCCTTCGGCGCGCCACCGGCACGCTTGCGGACCGGCTGCACGACGTCGAACGCGTACTTGTCGGTGGCAAAGTCGGTGGTGACGATCCGGACCGGACCAGCAGCTTCCAGGCCGTTGGCGTCCATCACGCGCTTGATCCACTCCTGGTTGTCCTTGATCGACTTCTTGATCGTCTCGTTGTCGCGATCGATGTTGCCTGCGGTGACGACCAACAGGTCCTCGGCCGGCACATCGACGAGCTTGAGATCGCTCAACACCGGCTTGCCATCCAGCTGCGCGCGGTAGTCGAAGTTCGGCACGGTGGCCAGTGCGGTGGCCAGACGCGACAGACCCAGCTTCAGGTCGTCGCCCACGTGGCGGCTGACATACAGGCCGGCGTAACGACCGAACAGGTTCCAGCCGTACTTGACGCTGTAATCCTGGGTGATCTTGACGTTCTTGTTGTTCTTGCCGGTCGGAGCCAGGGTGAAATTGGTGACCTTGTCGTAGCCCTTGGTGGGATCTTCGATCGCGATCTCAACACGCTCGTTCTTGACGGTGTTTTTGATTTCCCAGCTGCCGTTGCCGATATAGCCCTCGGTGGAGCTGTATTCGACGCGTGCACCCTTGCCCTCTTCCGGGCCGGCCAGCTTCAGCTGGATCTTCGGGTCACGCAGCACAAGCGGGTTCCAATCCTTGAAACGACGGAAGCTGTTCACGGTGTCGTAAACAATCGTCATTCTGCGGTTGGTCTCAACACTCTCGGACATCTGCCGCTCCGAGGGCAACACCAAGCCCACCACGACAAACAAGCCAGCCACGATCCCCAAGGCGATCAGGAACTCGATAATACGGGTCATTCAGGAGGTCTCCGGGGCCGATCCCACGGCCGGGTTGAGTGAAGCGAAGCCACCATCCTAGCAGGCTTCGAGAAAGATGTTCAGTTGTGCGACGGGTAGCGCGGTCTTGCGGTGTCATCCAGCGCGCGCAACGCCGTTGCGAAACTGCGCAATCCCAGCCTGCGCAAGGGTTTGCGCCGATTGCGCGCAGTCATCATGCACATCGTGCGCTGCGTCCGTGTGATGCCGCATCAGTCAGAGGGACGAACGGCCGCATCGCCGTCCACGCGGCGCGGTGCAGTTGCGTCACGGGCGTGCAGGACCGCGACGCCACGTCGCGCCGCACTTTGGACGTCAGCGCATTGCGACGGCACGGCCGTCAGACCAGTGCAACTCGAACGCCTTGAGCACCGCGCGGGTACGGTCGCGCACGCCCAATTTGGACAGGGTGAGCAGGCGCCGCCTGCAAGCCGCAGGCTTGCGCGCCTGCGAACGCCCGGCGCGCTGCGCCGGGCGGGACATCCTGCCGTCAGACCAATTGCAACTCGAACGCCTTGAGCACCGCGCGGGTACGGTCGCGCACGCCCAATTTGGACAGGATGTTGGACACATGATTCTTGATGGTGCCCTCGGCCACGCCCAGCGAATTGGCGATCTCCTTGTTGGAAAACCCGCTGGCCATCAGCCGCAGGATCTCGGTCTCGCGGTCGGTCAGCGGATCGGGCCGGTCCAGGCTGACGAATTCGTTGCGCATGTGCTCCAGGCCCGACAGCAGGCGCTGGGTGACCGCCGGCTGCACCAGCGAGCCGCCGTCGGCCACGGTGCGGATCGCGCCAACCAGCTGTTCCAGCGAGACATCCTTGAGCAGGTAGCCCTTGGCGCCGGCCTTGAGCCCGGCCAGCACCAGCTGGTCGTCGTCGAAGGTGGTCAGGATGATGGTCGGCGGCAGGGTGCCGTTGCGCGACAGCATCTGCAGGGCTTCCAGGCCGGACATCACCGGCATGCGCATGTCCATCAGCACCACATCCGGCTGGATCTGCGGAATCTGTTCCACCGCCTGCTTGCCGTCCGAGGCCTCGGCCACCACCTCGATGCCGTTATCCAGCGCCAGCAGCGAGCGGATCCCCTGGCGCACCAGGGTTTGGTCGTCGACCAGGCAGACACGGATCATCAGAACACTCCTTGGGTAACGGCCGCAGGCATCAGTGCCGGCGCGCCTGGAACGCAGATGCGCAGGCCGAAGCCGTCGCCGCGCCGGGTTTGGATTTCCAGCTTCCCACCATACTGGCTGAGCCGCTCACGCATGCCGCGCAGGCCGTTGCCGGGCGCCACCGCATCGGCGCCATGGCCGTCGTCGCGGGCGTCGATCAATACGGTGTCGGCATCGCGACGCACCTGGATCCACAGGTTGCGCGCGCCGGCGTGGCGCACCGCGTTGGTGATGATTTCCTGGGTGCAGCGCAACAGCACATGCGCCCGCTCGGGGTCGTCCAGGGTCAACGGCTGGGCAATGTCCAGGTGGATGTCCAGCGAGGGAACCTGGGTCACCAGCGGGCGCAGCGCCGCCTCCAGATCGATGGCGCCACTGTCGCGCAGATGGCTGACCGCCTCGCGCACGTCGGTGAGCAGCAGCTTGGCCAGGGTGTGCGCCTGGCGCACGTGCTCCTGCGCCTGGCCTTCGGTGATGTGACCGGCCACCTCCAGGTTGAGGCTGAGCGCGGTGAGGTGGTGGCCGAGCAGGTCGTGCAGTTCGCGCGAGATGCGCGTGCGCTCGTTGATGCGCGCGCTTTCGGCCAGCAGCGCCCGGGTGGCGCGCAGTTCGGCGTTGAGCCGGCGCTGTTCTTCGCGCGCTTCGGTCTGTTGCCGGGCGACCAGGCTGGTGACGAAGATGAACATCGAAAAGCCGCCGTACAGCAGCGACTGCATCAGGGCGCCGGAGACCGGGAACCCTAGCAGCAGATGGTAGACCGGCAGCACCGCCAGCTGGCTCAGCACCAGCCACACCACCCCCACACGGAGCGGCAGCAGCCAGGGGATCACCCCGGCAGCCACCATCATCAAGATGCTGCCGAGGCCGGTTCGGGTGAGATAGCTGACCGCCAGCGCACAGACCGTGAGCAGCAGCAGGATCAGCCGGTCGTACCAATGCGCATGGCCGCCGCTGCTCAGGCCGCGCGTCAGCCAGAAATAGCTGCCCCCAAAGCCGACGAAGAACGCCGACATCGTGGCCGCCTCCAGCACGCTGCGGTGATCGCCCTCTTCGGCGGGCGCCCAATAGATGAACACCAAGGGCATGGCGATCATCGCCCAGGTGAACAGGCCGGCGAAGCGCAGGACGCGCGTATGACTGAGGTATCCCAACATGCTGGCATCTTAGGCCCAAGCGCCGCCGCTGCCCTCTTGCCGGAAGTCATGCATGCACGTGTTCGCCTGCACGCGCCTGCCGGCAAGGCCGGGTTTGCGCCTGCGCGCTGCCTTGGCGCAACGGCGACCTGCCCGCCGTGGTCCACGCGGCGGGTCGCCGCTTCAGGCCCCGCATGCAATAATCCGACGCAGATCCGATTTCGGGTCGAGAGCGTTACCCCACGGAGTCCCAATGTCGATCGTCATCCGCGACGTGCGCGAGCACGAGCTCGATTCCGTCCTGGCCCTGAACAACAATGCCGGACTGGCGATCCTGCCGCTGGATTCAAACAAGCTGCAACGCTTCTACGAGCATGCCGAATATTTCCGGGTCGCCGAGCGCGACGGCAACCTGGCCGGTTTCCTGGTCGGATTCGGCAGTGGCAGTGCCCATGACAGCAGCAATTTCGCCTGGTTCCGGGACCGTCATCCGGAATTTTTCTATATCGACCGCATCGTGGTCGCCAGCCGCCGTCGCGGCGGTGGCGTCGGGCGGGCGTTCTATGCCGATGTGCAGAGCTACACCGAGCTGCGCTACCCGCAGCTGGCCTGCGAGGTGTTCCTGGACCATGGCGCCGATGCGGCGCTGCTGTTCCATGGCAGCTTCGGCTTCCGCGAAGTGGGCCAGAACACCATGCCCGACGTGGATGTGCGCGCGAGCATGCTGATGAAGGACATGAGCAGCTATCCGTGGGTCAAGGAGACCTATGGCGGCACGTTGCCCGAGCACTTGCCGTGGGTCGGCCGGCCGCGGCATGCCGCCACCGACAATCCATCGACGGGGAGCTGAGCGTGTCGAGTGTGAATGTGGATTTTGAACAGGCCGGCGAACTGAAGATCGGCCAGGTGGGCATCGCCAACCTGCGCGTGCGCACCCTGGATGTGCCGCGCCTGGTGCAGGAAATGCGCGAGCGCGTGACCCGGGCGCCCAAGTTGTTCGGGCGCGCGGCGGTGATCCTGGATTTCGGCGGCCTGTCGCAGGTGCCGGACGTGGGCACCGCCAAGGCGCTGCTGGATGGCCTGCGCGCTGCGGGCGTGCTGCCGGTGGCGCTGGCCTACGGCACCAGCGAGATCGACCTGCTGTCCCAGCAGCTCGGCGTGCCGTTGCTGGCCAAGTTCCGCGCGCAATACGAACCGACTGCGGTCAGCCCGCCACCTCCTCCGCCGCCGGCACGCGCCGAACCCGCAGCGCCGGTCGCGCGCCCGGCGCCAGGCCGCATGCAACGCAACGCGGTGCGCTCGGGCCAGCAGCTGTATGCGGAAAACTGCGACCTGACCGTACTCAATACGGTCGGCGCCGGGGCGGAGGTCATCGCCGACGGCAGCATCCATATCTACGGTACCCTGCGTGGCCGCGCTCTGGCCGGCGCGCAGGGCAACCCGGACGCGCGCATCTTTTGCCGCGACTTCCACGCCGAACTGGTCGCCATCGCTGGCCACTACAAGGTGCTGGACGATGTTCCCATGGACCTGCGTGGCAAGGCCGTCCAGGTCTGGCTGGAGCAGGACCAGATCAAGATCGCTGCGCTTGATTGACGCGGCCCAACCACAGAAACATTCGGAGAAATCCTTTGGCTGAAATCATCGTAGTCACCTCCGGCAAGGGCGGCGTCGGCAAGACCACCACCAGCGCGAGCCTGGCCTGCGGGCTGGCGCGGCGCGGCAAGAAGGTCGCCGTCATCGACTTCGACGTCGGTCTGCGCAACCTGGACCTGATCATGGGCTGCGAGCGGCGCGTGGTGTACGACTTCGTCAACGTCGTGCACGGCGAAGCCACGCTCAAACAGTCGCTGATCAAGGACAAGCGCTTCGACAACCTGTACGTGCTGGCCGCCTCGCAGACCCGCGACAAGGATGCGCTGACCCAGGACGGCGTGGAGAAGGTCCTCAAGGACCTGGCCGCCGACGGCTTCGAGTACATCGTCTGCGACTCGCCGGCAGGTATCGAAAAAGGCGCGTTCCTGTCGATGTACTTCGCCGATCGCGCCGTGGTGGTGGTGAACCCGGAAGTGTCCTCGGTGCGCGACTCCGACCGCATCATCGGCCTGCTCGACTCCAAGACCCGCAAGGCCGAAGAAGGCAAGACGGTGCCGGCGTTCCTGCTGCTGACCCGCTATAGCCCGGGCCGCGTGGAAGGCGGCGAGATGCTCAGCATCACCGACGTGGAAGAAGTGCTGGGGCTCAAGGCCATCGGCGTGATTCCCGAATCCGGCGACGTGCTCAACGCCTCCAACAAGGGCGAGCCGGTGATCCTGGATGCCGAGTCCCCGGCCGGCCAGGCCTACGACGACGCGGTCGCCCGCATCATGGGCGAAGAGCGCCCGATGCGATTCACATCCGTGGAGAAGAAAGGCTTCTTCAGCAAGCTGTTCGGAGGGTAAGCATGGGCCTGCTCGATTTTCTCAAGAGCAAGAAGAACACCGCCGAGACGGCCAAGAACCGCCTGCAGATCATCATTGCGCAGGAGCGCAACCACCGTGGCGGGCCGGATTACCTGCCGCTGCTGCAGCGCGAATTGCTGGAAGTGATCAAGAAGTACGTCAACATCGACGCCGATGCGGTGCGGGTTGATCTGGTCAAGGACGGCGAGCACGACGTGCTGGATATTTCTGTCGCCCTGCCGGAAGACGGCGACAAGTAACGCGGTCGTTGCCGCCAGCGTGCGGGCCATCGACGCTCGCGCGCTGGGTGGCAATGGCCCCATCAACATCACGACGGTACCGTGTTCGCACGGTACCGTTTAGGTATCTCCCCCATGGCGCGCCCTGCAGCGCGCCCGACCGCGAGCGACTGCGCGTGACGTCTCATCCTGCTTCCCCATCCGATGCGTCCGCGGTGCTGTGCGTGGCCGATATCGGCCTGGACGCGCCGGCCGCCCTGCTCGGCCGGTATGGCCTGCGCCTGCATCGCGTGGACGCGGGCGCGGCGATCCCGGGCAGTTTCTGGGGCGAACCGGAGGCGGGCATCATCGGCTGCGATGTCTATGTGCGCGACGACACGCCGGTGCACTCGATGCTGCACGAGGCCGGGCATCTGATCGTGCTGCCCGCCGACAAACGCGCCGCCGTGCATACCGATGCCACCGATTCGGTGGATGAGGAAGACGCCACCTGCTACCTGCAGATCCTGCTGGCCGAGCAGCTGCCGGGCGTGGGTAGCGCGCGACTGATGGCCGACATGGATGCCTGGGGCTATACCTACCGATTGGGATCCACCCGCGCCTGGTTCGAGCAGGATGCCGAGAACGCGCGCAACTGGCTGAGCGAACGCGGACTGCTGCCGGCCTGAGTTGGCCACTGCCTGCCCCTCGATGGCAAGGCGTGGCTTGCCTGATGCCGACCAGCATGCGCAGCCTCTGTACGGCCACGTGGCGCACCTCGACGGGCTGCGCCTGCAGTGCCCTAGGCGTGTGTCGGCGCGATTGCCGTCGTGGCACCGAACAGGTCCAGCGTTGCGACCGTGCCCTGCCCTGCATCGGATTCCAGGCTGAGCTTCCAACCCAGGTGTTCGCATAGCCGCCCGATCAGCTCCAGGCCGATGCCATTGCCCTGCCGTGCATCGCCGCGTGCCAGGCGCGCATAGATCGCGCTGATTTCTTCTGGTGTCATGCCGTGGCCCGGGTCGGAAATGCGTACCACGCCCGGCGCCGATAGCGCGATGCGGATGATGCCGCGGTCGCTGTTTTCGATCGCATTGCGCAGCAGATTGCCGATGGCGGTCTGCACGATGGCGACCGGGGCGGTGAGGCTGCACGGCGGCATCGGCTCGATGACCAGTTGCAGATCCTTGTCTGCACACAGATGCGCATGGTCGGCGACGATGTCCGGAATCAGATGGTCCAGCCGCACGGTGTCGCTGCTGCCCACCAACCGGCCAGGGTCTTTCGCCAGCACCAGCAACAAGGTGATCAGTTGCTCCACCGACGCGCTGGTCTGTGCGATGCGCTGCAACTGATGGCGCACCGCCGGCGGCGTGCCGGGCTGCTCCAACGCCAGTTCCACCGCATTGCCGATCACCGCGATCGGCGTGCGCAGCTCATGGCTTGCGCTGTCGATGAAGGCGCGTTCGCGCTCGACGAACTGGCCGTTGCGCTCCAGGTAATCGTTGAGCGCATCGGCGATGACGTACAGCTCGGCGCTGCCCTGCGCCCCCACCGCAACCTGTTGCGCGCGCCGCTCCGGACGCAGCGCACCGATATCGCGGGCCAGCTCCACCAACGGGCTCACCAGTCGGGCCATTGCATAGGCGCCCATCAGCAAGGTGATGCCGATCAGGGCGACGCCGGCGGCCAGCATCCAGCGGGTGAGAAATTTCTCCAGCGCTTCGAAATCGGTGATATCCAGCACCAGCGCCAGACGGCCTGCTTGCGCGGTGTCGCGCACCATCACCGCACTCGGGCGGCCATCGACGTCATGCTCATGCAGGCCAGGATGCAGCGTGCGCAAGACCGGCGGCACGGCCTTGCCGCCGTCCAGGCGATACAGCCGCAAGGTGTCCGAATCCTGCCAGTGGTAGCCGGGACTTTGCGCGCTGCTGTCCAGGATGCTGTCCAGTTCGGAGTTGAGCAGCGAGCGCCAGACGCCATGCTCGGCGCGCTCGTGCAGGTATTGCGCGGTGCCGAACACCGCCAAGGTCATCAGCAAGGTGTAGCCGAACAACCACACCATGACCCGACGTCCCAGCGGGCGCGGCTTAGCCATCGGCGCAATCGCTGCTCGTCGGTTCGCTGGCACCATCGAGCTCTGCCAAACGGTAGCCGAGCCGTGGCAGGGTATGGATCAGCTTCTGCGCGAATGGGCCGTCCACGCTGCGACGCAGCTCGTAGATATGCGAGCGCAGCATGTCGCCATCGGGCGGGTCGTCTGCCCACAGCGACTGCTCCAGACGTTGCCGGGTGACGGCGGCCGGGCTGGCCTGCATCAACACTTCCAGCAGTTTGCGGCAGGCCGGATACAGATGCAGCACCTGGCCGGCGCGGGTGGCTTCCAGCGTGGACAGATCCAGGCGCAGGTCGGCCACCTGCAGCAGCTTGCCGCGGCGGCGGCCATTTGCACGCGCAAGCAAGGCCTCGATACGCACTTCGAGCTCGGGCAGCGCAAACGGCTTGGTCAGGTAATCGTCCGCACCGGCGCGGAAGCCGGCGATCTTGTCCGGCAATTCGTCGCGTGCGGTGAGCATGATCACCGGCAGTTCGCAGTGGTGCTGCTCGCGCAGGCGGCGCAACACCTCCGGCCCGTCCATGCGCGGCATCATCCAGTCCAGCACCAGCACGTCGTAGTGCTGGGTGGTGGCCAGGTGCAGGCCGGTGACGCCATCGGGCGCCGCGTCCAGGGTATGCCCGCGCGCTTCGAAATACTCGAACAGGTTGGCGACCATATTGCGGTTGTCTTCGATGACCAGCAGCCGCATGCGGCGGTTTCCAGAGCGGCCCGACAGGGACGGTGTGCGCATCCTAACCGAGGCGAGCCGAACTCGACCGATCCCGGCGGCCTTGCGCGCATTCCGACAAAATTCCGACCTGCTTGCCAGCTATGGTTCTGCCCCTTTTAATCGGGGCATGCACGTGTCGCCTGCCAGCTCTGCCTCTCTCTCCCGTCGGCGCGTGCTGCTGGCGGCGTTGCTGCTGATCGTTGTCAGCTTGCTGGCCGGGCTCGGGCTGCGCCAGCCCAATCCGCCGGACGAGCCGCGCTTCGTGCTGGCCGCCCGCACCATGGTCGACAGCGGCCATTGGCTGCTGCCGCATCGTGGCAGCGAGTTATATGCAGAAAAGCCGCCGGTGTTCATGTGGCTGCAGGCGGCGAGCTACGAGCTGGTGCCGCACTGGCCGGTCGCGTTTCTGCTGCCCTCGCTGCTGGCCGCGCTGGCAACGCTGTGGCTGACCTGGGACATGACGCGGCGGCTGTGGAACCGGCGCGTGGCCGGCTACGCGGTGCTGGCGTTGTTTGCGGTACTGCAGTTCGGCCTGATGGCCAAGCGCGCGCAGATCGACATGGTGCTGGTCGCGCTGACCACGCTGTCGCTGTGGGGACTGCTGCGGCATGTGCTGCGCGGGCCGGACTGGCGCGCGTGGATGCTGGGGGTGTTCGCCGCCGGCGTCGGCACGGTGACCAAGGGGGTCGGCTTCCTGCCGCTGCTGCTGTTGCTGCCGTGGATGGCATTGCCGCGCCGGCACTGGAGCGTGCTGCCGGCACGTGCGCAGGCCGGGCGCAGTTGGCTGCTGGTGTTGCCGGCCTTTCTGGCGGGTACCGCGGTGTGGTTGGGGCCGCTGGGTATCGCGCTGCTGCAGAGCGATAACCCGCAATTGCACGCCTACGCGCACGAGCTGTTGTTCAAGCAGACCGGCACGCGCTATGCGCACGCCTGGCACCACGTCAAACCGTTCTGGTACTACCTGCAGGTGATCGCCACGCTGTGGCTGCCGGGCTGCCTGTTGTTGCCGTGGCTGCTGCCGGCATGGTGGCGCCGGCTGCGCCGCGGCGACCCGCGCTATGTGCTGCTGCTGGCGTGGAGCGTGCTGGTGCTGCTGTTCTTCAGCGCCAGCCCGGGCAAACGCGAGGTCTACATCTTCCCGATGCTGCCAGCGCTGTGCATGGCGGCGGCGCCATTGCTGGCCGGGCTGCTGCGCCGTCGCAGTGTGCGTGCGCTGCTCACCGGCTATGTGCTGCTGCTTGCGCTCGCCGGCCTGAGCCTGGGTGGCGGCATTGCGCTGCACCTGCATTGGGCCGAAAACACCGCGCTGAAGCGCGGCATGGAGCTGGCGTCGTTGCAGTCGGTGGGGTTCTGGCTGATCGGCCTTGGCATCGTCGGCCTCACGGTGGTGGCGTGGTCGCGCGGCCGGCGCACCGGAACCACGGTGGTGGTCATGACGGCGGCGCTGTGGATCGTGTACGGCCTGGGCTTGATGCCGGCACTGGATCCTTACAGTTCGTCCGCGCGGCTGATGCAGCGCGTGGGCCAGCGGATCGGCCCGGATGCCGAGTTGGGCATGCTGGCCTGGCGCGAGCAGAACCTGCTGCAGGCCGACCGCGCAGTGACCGACTTCGGCTTCAAGGCGAGTTGGCAGCAGCAATGGGACAAGGCAGGCCCGTGGCTTGCGCAGGCGCCGGAAAAACGCTGGTTGTTCGTGCTCAAGCAGGCTGTACCGCCATGCATCGATCCGGCGCAACGCATCGATATCGGCGAGTCCAATCGCAATCAATGGCAATTGGTGCCAGGCACGGCGTGGCACGCCGGTTGCATCGCTACTGCATCCGACACCGAACAAACCGGTAGCGACGGCGATACAGACTGAATGCTCGGTGTCGATTAACGACTGAGCAACTCCGGTCCGACCGCTCTCCGACATCCGGGTTTCGAAGATGCCGGTCAATGACACAGGCCGACATCCCGATGAGTACGCTTCCCGTCCATGCGCCCGTCCTGGCGCACACCGCCTCTGATGCGCGGGCGCGCTTTTTTGTGCGCCATCTGTGGATGCCGCTGACGGGTGTGCTGTTGCTCAGCGCGTTGTTGATGGGCGCCGGCGGCGACCAGTGGATTGCCGATGCGCTGTACCGGATGGAAGGCGGGCACTGGCTGCTCAAGGACCACTGGTTCACCAGTGGCGTGATTCATCGCGTTGGTAAATGGTTGAGCACGGCTGCAGGTGTCAGCGTCATTATTCTGGCGGTGGCGGCCTGGTGCAGGCCGCGTCTGCGCGTACTGCGTTGGCCGCTCACCTATCTGGCCGCATCGGTCGCCTTGTCGACCTCGCTGGTGTCGTTGTTCAAGTCGTGGACGGCGATGGATTGCCCCTGGGATTTGAGCCGGTATGGCGGTACGCAGGCAATGATCGGGCTATTCGAATCGCGCCAGGGCATTGCCGCGTCCGGTTGTTTTCCGGCGGGCCATGCCAGTGCCGGATACGCCTGGGTTGCGCTGTATTTCTGCGCGCTGTCGCTGCGTCCTGCGTGGCGCGTTCCAGGTTTGTGCGTCGGCTTGTCTGCAGGTCTCATTTTCGGCGTTGCGCAGCAACTGCGCGGCGCGCATTTTCTCTCCCACGATGTATGGTCGTTGGCAGTGTGCTGGCTGACGGCACTGGCGTTGTACTGCGTGATGCTGGCACGGCCGCATCGCGCGTCTGATTCGATGTTGTCATCGGGGGATGCAGCATGAGCACCTGGTTGCCGGAACCGCGCGGGCGCACCAGCACGCGTGCGCTGACATGGAGTACCCGGCCGACCGTGTCGACCGAAGCGCTGGTGTTGCTGTCGAGCCTGTTTTTCGCATTGGTGTGCAATCAGTTGTTCTGGCGCACGGCGATGGCCACCCACCCGGGCAGTATCGGGTTTGCGATTTCGTTGATGGCGCTGCTGGTCGCCGTGCACGCGCTGTTGTTGGGTCTACTGGTATGGCGCTGGAACGCCAAGCCGCTGCTGACCCTGCTGCTGTTCACCACCGCGCTGGCTGCGCACTACATGGACAGCTACAACGTCTATCTGGATGCGGACATGCTGCGCAACGTGCTGCATACCGACCACAAGGAATCGCGCGAGCTGCTTACGCCGGGGCTGATCTTTCCGCTGCTGTGCTACTTCCTGATTCCCACCGTGCTGCTGTGGCGTACGCGTCTGCGTGCGCGCAGTGCCGGCAAGTCGCTGCTGGTCCGGGTGGGATTCCTGCTGGCCGTGGCGGTGGTGGGTGCCGCCGGCACCATGGTGTCGTCGCAGGACATTTCGGCACTGATGCGCAATCACCGCGAAGTGCGCTACCTGGCCACGCCGATCAACTACATCGTCGCATTGCGCCAGAACCTCAAGTCCGAGTCGCCGATCAAGCGTGCGCCCAAGCAGCCGATCGAACACGATGCCACCGCAACGCCGCGCGCTGCTGGCAGCCGCCCGCGCCTGTTGCTGCTGGTGCTGGGGGAAACCGCACGTGCGCAGAACTGGGGCCTCAACGGCTATGCGCGCCAGACCACGCCGGAGCTGGCGCAGGCAGGGGTGATCAATTTCCCGGACATGCATTCGTGCGGCACCAGCACCGAAGTCTCGGTGCCCTGCATGTTCTCGCCGTTCGGCCGCCGCGATTACAACGAAGACATGATCCGCGGCCACCAGTCGTTCCTGCACGTGCTTGAACATGCCGGTATTTCCACGCTGTGGCGCGACAATCAGTCCGGCTGCAAGGGCGTGTGCGAGGGGCTGGACATGCAGAAGCTGGATGACGCCACCACGCCAGGCCTGTGCGCCGACGGCCGTTGCATGGACGAAATCCTGTTGCGCGACCTCGCGGCGCAAGTGCGCGCCAAGCCCGGCGACCGCGTGGTGGTCCTGCATCAACTCGGCAGCCACGGCCCCAGTTACTTCGAACGCTACCCGGCGCAGTTCGAGCGCTTCAAGCCGGTGTGCAGGACCGCCGACCTCGGCAGCTGCAGCCGCCAGGACATCGTCAACGCCTACGACAATTCCATCAGCTATACCGATCACTTCCTCAATCAGGCCATCCATACCTTGCGCGGCCTGTCCGACTACGACACCGCCATGATCTATCTCTCCGATCATGGCGAATCGCTGGGCGAGAAGGGCCTGTATCTGCATGGCGTGCCGTATGCCATCGCGCCGAAGGAGCAGACCCACGTGCCGATGGTGATGTGGTTCTCGCCGGAATTCGCGCGTGACCGCGGTCTGGACGAGACCTGCCTGCGCCATCGCGCCGGGCAATACACCGACCAGGACGCGCTGTTCCCGTCGGTGCTGGGCCTGATGCAGGTCAAGACCAGCGTGTATGCGCGCGAACGCGATGTCTTTGCGCAGTGCACCGGCAAAGGCTGAGCGTCTTGGCACCGCCAGCGGCGGGATCCACCGCCGCTGCGTGGCATCGGCGGCGGCACCGCTTGCCGTGAAGCATTGCTTGCCCTGAAGCCTCGCGCGCTCTAGCCTTCGCCGGACTTCACTGCAAGGACCACCCGTGAATCCTCGTCTGCTGTTGCTGGCACTGGCTGTGGCCGCCGGCACGTTATCGCTGTCGGCCTGCCGCAAGGACGCTGCGCCGCCGGCCACGCCGGCCGCGACCAAGACCGCGCCTGCCGAAAGCGCCGACCAGTTCGTGGCGCGTATCAGTGCCGAGTACAAGGCCGCCTACCCGGAAGTCACTGCCGCGCAGTGGCTGTCCTCGACCTATATCAACGGCGACTCGCAGCTGCTGGCTGCCAAGGCCAACGAGCGTTCGCTGGCGCAGCTGGATCGCTGGATCGAACAATCCAAGCGCTATGTCGGCACGCCGATGTCGGCCGACAGCGCACGCGCACTGCAGCTGCTCAAGCTGATGAGCGCCCTGCCCGCACCGCGCGACCCGGCCAAGCTGGCCGAACTCACCCGCATCGCCGCCAAGATGGAAGGCGACTACGGCGCGGGAAGTTACTGCGTGGGCGATGGCGAACAACGCCGTTGCCGCCAGCTCGGCGAGCTGGAACAGGTCCTGGCCAGCAGCCGCGACTACAACGAACAACTCGATGCCTGGCAGGGCTGGCATGGCACTGCCCAGCCGATGCGCAAGGACTACCAGCGCTTTGTCGAGCTGGCCAACGAAGGCGCGCGCGGCAATGGCTTTGCCGATGTCGGGGTGATGTGGCGCAGCGGCTACGACATGCCGCCGGCACAGCTGGCCAGCGAGACCGACCGGTTGTGGGAGCAGGTCAAACCGCTGTATGCGCAGCTGCAGTGCTACGCGCGCGGCAAGCTGGACACGCAATACGGCAAGGACAAGGGCGAGCTGGCCGGCGGCCTGTTGCCTGCGCACCTGATGGGCAATATGTGGCAGCAGGACTGGAGCAATCTGTGGGATCTGCTGCAGCCCTACCCCGGCGCCGGCGATCTGGACATCACTTCTGCGCTGGAAAAACAGTACCAGGGCAATCTGAGCGCGGTGCTGGCGCGCAACACCGGTGGCGACGGCGGGACGGCCGCACGCTTCAATGCCGAGCGCGAGGCGCAATTGCGCACCGCCCGACAGATGACCGAGCGCGCGCAGGATTTCTACACGTCGCTGGGCATGCCCAAGCTGCCCGATACCTATTGGCAACGCTCGCAGTTCATCAAGCCCCTGGACCGCGATGTAGTCTGTCATGCCAGCGCATGGGACATGAACATGGGCGGCGAGCCGACTCAGAACATCGGTGCCGATGTGCGTACCAAGATGTGCATCAAGCCCACCGAAGAAGACTTCACCACCATCTATCACGAGCTCGGCCACATCTATTACGACCTGGCCTACAACCCGCTGCCGCCGCTCTTCCAGAACGGCGCCAACGACGGCTTCCACGAAGCGATCGGCGACACCATCGTGCTGGCGATGACGCCCAAGTATCTGCAGTCGATCGGCATGGTCGGCGAACAGCAGGCCGGGCGCGAAGCATTGATCAATTCGCAAATGCGCATGGCCTTGAGCAAGGTCGCGTTCCTGCCGTTCGGCTTGATGATCGACCGCTGGCGCTGGGGCGTGTTCGATGGCTCGATTCCGCCGGAGCGCTACAACCAGGCCTGGTGGGAACTGAAAGCCAAATATCAGGGCGTGGCGCCGGTGACCCCGCGCGGCGAGGAGTTCTTCGATGCCGGCGCCAAATACCACGTGCCGGGCAATACGCCATACACGCGCTACTTTCTGGCGCATATCCTGCAGTTCCAGTTTTACAAGGGGCTGTGCGATGCGGCCGGGCATCAAGGCCCGTTGTACGAGTGCAGCTTCTACGGCAACAAGGACGCCGGACAGAAATTCTGGTCGATGTTGCAACGTGGAGCGAGCCAGCCCTGGCAGACCACGCTGAAGGAACTCACCGGCAACGAAAAACTCGACGCCGGCCCGATGCTGGAGTACTTCGCACCGATGAGCGATTGGCTCAAGCAGCAAAATCAAGGCCAATTGTGCGGCTGGCAAGCCACTGCGCCTGCTGCCGCAAGCAACACGCCCGCGCCTGCCACGCTGCACTGAGGCGCCGATGTCGCTGCGACATGCGACGGCCATCGCCTTGGCCGCCGCATCACACTTCTTTGATAAACGCCAAAAACGTCGGCGATATACTGCGCGCCCGCCGCACAGGCGCAGCATGCAGGAAGCATCCCAATGAGCAACGCCTCCACCGGCCCGGACGCGCGCGATGTGGACCGCAACACGCAGTTCATCGACGATGCCAACGATCGCGCATTCGACCCGACCTACAGCAGTTCCAACAGCGAGTACGCGGCGACACTGGGGAGCGGCACCGTCTCAGCCAACCCGGCAGAACAGTCGGCCAAGTATTCGCATGGCAACGCGCAGAGCAGCGGCTCGCTGAGCGCAGGCATTCTCAGCGATGCAGACGCCAAGACCACCACCTTCAGCCTTGAGGCCGACGCGCAGACCGGTCTGCAGCAACGCCTGCAGTCCAAGCTCGGCGACAGCAAGCTGAGCCTCGAGGCTGGCGCCAGTGCCGGGCAGCGCATGCGCTACGCCCTGACGCTGCCCGGTGTCGACCAGCCGCTGGAAGCCGCCAGACAGGTCAATCCGCTGCAGCCGGAGAGCCTTCCGGTCGGCGCACGCGCGGTGATGGACGCCCAGACCTTCGTGCAGCACGAATCCTCGGCGAGCCTGCGATCACTCACCGCGCAGAGCCAGATCACCGAAGCCAGCGGCCGCAGCTCCATGATCGAGCGCGTCGACGAGCGCCACGTGCGCGTGGTGACCGGGCCGAATGCGGCCATCGAGGCGGTGAACGCGCTTGGTGTCAAGGCCGGACCGGCGCAGGCCCTGCTCGGGCGCGCCGACTCCCTGGGCCAGTCGCAGGTACACAGCGCGCAGTTCGACCTGGCCGATCCGCGCGCACGCGCGGCGATGGGCGAATTCGTGCGCGAGGGCAGGCTTGCAGCGGACGTGCCCGGCGTCGATGAGATGCAGACGCTGGAGCGGATCAATTTCAGCTCGCAGCAGCGTCTGCAGCTGGAGCTAGGCCCGCTCAGCGCCGATGTCGCCGGCAACCGCAACCAAGGCAGCCAGGTGCGCATCAGCACGCCGGGCCAGGAGGGCTACACTCTGGTGCAGCAGCTGCAATACGGCGACAACGTGCCGCTGACGATCGTGCGCCAGTACGACGGCAATCAGACCGAACGCGTGGAGCAGCGCAGCTACCGTTTCGAGATCGATGGCGACGTGGCCGCGCCGGGCTTGTTGCAGCGCCTGGGCGGGCGCAACGAGGCCAGCGAGGAAAAGGCGATCGCGCAGACCCTCAACAGCGCGTTGCGCGGCGAGATGACGGGGACCGGCGAAATCGCGCCAGGACAGAAGACCACGCTGGAATTGAACGAGGCGCAGATGCAGGCGCTGCTGGAGCAGACCCGCGCCAGCGTCGACGCCAGCAGGATCGGCGGCAGCTCCCTGAGCTCGCTGGTCGGCGATCGCAACGCCCCGGCGCAGTCGCCCGAGCAGTTCGCGATCGCGATGGTCCGCAACGTGGGTGGATCGCCTTATGCGTTCGCCGAGCGGCTGCAGCGCATCGCCGACGGCGCCGACGGCACCTACGACGGCCAACTGCAGCGTATCGATGCCACCGTACTGCCGCGGCCGACCGACGCTGCCCCGGCGCTCCCGGACCCGCGCGATGCAACGCATCCGGATCATGCCCTGCTGCAGCAATGCACTGCGGCGGTGGAGCGCCTGCAAGCGGCACCGGGCCCGGCAGCCGGGATGGACAGCGAACGCCTGGCCCTGGGGTCGGTGGTGGCCGCACGCGAGAATGGCTTGCAGCGGGTCGATCACGTGCTGCTCGGCAACGATCCTGCGCGTGGCTTCGTGGTGCAGGGCGCACTCGACTCGCCCGCGCATCTGCGGGGCAGCTTCGATGCCAAGGCCGTGCAGGAGGAGCCTGTCGCAGCCAGCCTGCAACGGCTGCAGGCGCTGGAAACCGGCACGGAGCGCGATGCCGCGGCGCAGGCGCAGGTGTCGCAGGAAACGCAGCGGCAGGCACAGGCGCGCTGAGACGGCGCGCCTGTGAGCGCAGGCAACGAACCCGCTGTGCTCACCGCCAGACGGGCACGGCCGGTGCGCGGCGCGGCATGGACCGCTCGGACACGCCGGCTCCGCCGCGCCCACCTGACGACTGCCCGCTACATCTTGTTAGCCGCTCTCAATTGCACTGAATTTGTAGATCGAAAGAGGTCGCTCGCACATGTGGTCAACCGGCTGTGTTGGCCGAGCGTACCGGGTCGGGGACGATGATCGGCTGGCGCGCCGGCGACGCTGCGCCACGCAGCTGCAGCGCAGCGCCTGGCCGCCACACCTGAGGCCGGCCTGCTGCACGCCCTTGCAGCAGGCACGGTAGCGCGATTGATCCATGCAGAACGCCTCCCCTGCGCCGGCGAAGGCATGCCGCGGGGGCGACTCAGTTGAGCTTCGCGCCGCCCTGCAAGCGTTCGCTCAACCTGGCCTTGAACTGCTCGAACTCCATGCCGCCGGCCTGGGCCTCCGCATGCGCGGCATCTTTGAGCGCGTCCGAATAGGTCAGGCGCACGGGAGTGCCCTGGCGCTCGTGCAGTTCGGCGGCGCGCATGATCAGCGTCAACACCTGCGCGGCGCTGGTGCTCTCGCCAGCGATGCGGCCGTCCATTCCCAGCACCCATTCGCCGTCGCGGCGGACGATGCCGGCCAGCAGCGTGCGTTGCTGGTCGCGCAGTTCGGCATGCGCCTCGATCGGCGATTCGGCCGTGGCCTTGGCGGCGGCCTGGTTGCGCTGGCGCTCGGTGGCACGCTTGCGGGCATCGCGGCGCAACTTGGAATCGGTGGACATGCGGGCTCCTGTAGGGTCAAAGATGGTCGGCCGGCTCCAGCGGCACTGCCTCGGTGGCCTGGCGGTGCCGCAGACGGCGGCCGCTGCGGCGCTCCCAGCGCCAGAATAGCCAGCCCAGCAGGAAAAAACCGGTCATGCCGATCGCCAGATGCCGCGGGTGTTCACTGAGCAGCGGCGACAGCACCCCGGCCACCACCGTATTGGTCATGAGCTGGGTAAAGGCCTGCAGCGACGAGGCCAGGCCGCGCTGCTGCGGGTACATGTCCAGCACCGCCAGCGCCAGGATCGGGAAGATCAACGCCATGCCGACACCGGCCAGGAAGATCGGCAGCACCGCCCACGGCAGCGCGATCTGCGCCACTGTCAGGGTGTAGCCGAGATTGGCGAGCGCGGCCACGCCGCAGCAGATGAAGCCGATGCGGATCTGCCGCACCGGGTTCATCTGGCCGGCCATGCGCCCGGACAAAAACGAGCCAAGCGTCATGCCGCCAATGGTGGGAATGAACAACCAGGCAAAGTCGCCTTCGCCCAGATGCAGGTGCTGCATGATCAGCACCGGCGCCGAGGCGATGTACAGGAAGATGCCGGCGAAATTGAACGCACCGGCGGCCGCCAGGCGCTGGAAGCGTGGGTTGAAGCCGATCCGTACGTAGTCGTGCAGCAAGCGCTTGAGCTGCAGCGGCGTGCGTGCTTCCACCGGGTGGGTCTCCGGCAGCCAGGTCATGGTCGCGATCAGCAGCACCAGGCCGAACACCACCAGAAACCAGAAAATCAGCGGCCAGCCAGCGCCGCTGAGCAGGATCCAGCCGCCGATGATCGGCGCGATCGCCGGCGCGATGCCGAAGATCATCGAGACCTGGCTCATCAGCCGCTGCGCATCCGGGCCATGGAACAGGTCGCGGATCACGGCCCGCCCGACGATCATCCCCACGCCGGCCGACAGGCCTTGCAGCGCGCGGAAGGCCAGCAGCGTGGGCAGATCCTGCGACAGCGCGCAGCCGATCGAGCCGGCGATGAACAGCACCAGCCCGCCCAGGATCACCCGCTTGCGACCCCAGGCATCGGACAGCGGCCCGTGCGCGATGCTCATCACCCCGTAGGCCAGCAGGTAGATGCTGATGGTCTGCTGGATCGCCACCTGGTCCACCGCCAGGCTGCGGCTGAGCCGCGAGAACGCCGGGAAGATGGTATCGATGGAGAACGGGCCGAACATCGCCAGCCCGGCAAGCAGCAGCGCCATGCGACGGGTGGAGGGCGTGGTGGGGGGCATGCAGGAGTCCGGAACGTGGTGCATCGGGGGACGCACGCCGGCACCTGCCTGTCGCAATGCCGGGATGAGCACAGGGACGCCGATGATAGGCGCTTGCGCCGGCAAGGTTAAGCAAGCGCAAGTACGCCCCCGGCCTGCCGCGCACCAGCCGGCGCGGAGCCACGCTATAATCGCCCCGGCAACACGGTGGGAGAAGCGGCACTGCCGCTGCCGAAGGCGCAACAGCCCGTAATCGCTCAGGCCCGATACCATCCGCAGTACAACTCTGGAGAGACCGGCCGATGCCGGCGCCGAAGGGGCACGGAACGCAGGCAGGCCATGGGCCAGGCCGCGTTTTTAAACTCTCAGGCAAAAGGACAGAGGGGCGCGAGGAAGACTGTCGCTGCGACAGGAGGTGATGCGCTGCGCGCGTCACGCCGGTCCGGTGGCTGTCAACCATTCGTCTGCCCCCTGCCCCGGATGCCCGCCATGTCCCAGACCACGTCTTCCCTGCGCGACCTCGAACACCACAGCGCGTTCGTCGAACGCCATATCGGCCCCAACGATGCGGAAATCGCGCAGATGCTGGATGTGGTCGGCCACGCCTCGCTGGATGCGCTGACCGACGCCATCGTGCCGGGCAACATCAAGTCGCCAGCCGCACTCGCGCTGCCCGAGGCGATCACCGAAGAAGAAGCGCTGGCCAAGATCCGCGCCATCGCCAGCAAGAATCAGGTACGGCGCACCTTTATCGGCCAGGGCTACTACGGCACGCACACGCCCAAGGTCATTCTGCGCAACATCCTGGAAAACCCGGCGTGGTACACCGCGTATACGCCTTACCAGGCAGAGATCTCGCAGGGCCGCATGGAAGCGCTGATCAACTTCCAGACCCTGTGCGCCGACCTCACCGGCATGCAGATCGCCAACGCCTCGCTGCTGGACGAAGCCACTGCCGCGGCCGAGGCGATGACGCTGGCCAAGCGCTCGGCCAAGTCGAAGTCGGACACCTTCTTCGTGCACGACGCGGTGCATCCGCAAACGCTGGAACTGCTGCGTACCCGCGCCGAGCCGCTGGGCATCGTGCTGCGCGTCGGCACCCCGGACGAAGCGCTGCAGGCCGAATGCTTCGGCGTGCTGCTGCAATACCCGGACAGCTTCGGACACATCGGCGACCACGCCGCGCTGGCCGATGCAGTGCACGCGCAAGGCGGCCTGGTCGCGGTGGCCACCGATCTGCTCGCACTGACCCTGATCGCCGCGCCCGGCGAATGGGGCGCGGACATCGTGGTCGGCAACTCGCAGCGCTTTGGCGTGCCGTTCGGTTTCGGCGGCCCGCATGCCGCCTTCATGGCCTGCCGCGATGCGTACAAGCGCTCGATGCCGGGCCGGTTGATCGGCGTATCGATCGATGCCGCCGGCAATCCCGCCTACCGTTTGACGCTGCAGACGCGCGAGCAGCATATCCGCCGCGAGAAGGCCACCTCCAATATCTGCACCGCGCAGGTGCTGCTGGCGGTGATGGCCTCGATGTACGCGGTCTACCACGGCCCCGAGGGCCTGACCCGCATTGCGCGCCGCACCCATCGGCTGGCTGCGATCCTGGCCGCTGCACTGCGCGGCGCCGGCGTCACCGTGGGCGAGCAGTTCTTCGACACCTTGCACGTCAAGGCGGTCGATGCCGAGGCCATCCACGCCAGGGCTCGCGCAGCCGGCATCAACCTGCGCGCGATCGACAGCGAAGCGGTCGGTATCAGCCTGGATGAAACCAGCACGCGCGCCGACGTGGTCGCGCTGGCGCAGCTGTTCGGTGCGCAGGCGGACATCGATGCGCTGGATGCCGTCACCGCCGATGCGCTGCCGCACGGCCTGCTGCGCAGCAGCGCGTTCCTGACACACCCGGTGTTCAACACCCACCACAGCGAACACGAACTGCTGCGCTACATGCGCTCGCTGGCCGACAAGGATCTGGCGATGGATCGCACCATGATCCCGCTGGGAAGCTGCACGATGAAGCTCAACGCCACCGCAGAAATGATCCCGGTGACCTGGCCCGAGTTCGGCGCGATCCATCCGCTGGCGCCGGCCGAGCAGTCGGCCGGTTATGCGCAGCTGATCGACGAGCTGGAAGCGATGCTGGTCGAATGCACCGGCTACGACGCGGTCAGCCTGCAGCCCAACTCCGGCGCGCAGGGCGAATACGCCGGCCTGCTGGCGATCCGCGCCTATCACCGTTCGCGTGGCGAAGCGCATCGCGACATCTGCCTGATTCCCGAATCCGCCCACGGCACCAACCCGGCGTCGGCGCAGATGTGCGGCATGACAGTGGTCGTGACCAAGTGCGATGCCAACGGCAATGTCGATGTCGACGACATCCGCGCCAAGGCGGAAAAGTACTCCGAGCGTCTGGCCGCATTGATGATCACCTACCCGTCCACCCACGGCGTGTTCGAAGAGGACGTGGTGGCGATCTGCGAAGCCGTGCACGCGCATGGCGGCCAGGTCTACACCGACGGCGCCAACATGAATGCCCTGGTCGGCGTGGCCAAGCCCGGCAAGTGGGGCTCGGACGTGTCGCACCTGAACCTGCACAAGACCTTCTGCATTCCGCATGGCGGCGGCGGCCCGGGTGTGGGCCCGTGCGCGGTGAAGTCGCACCTGGCGCCATACCTGCCTCGTGCCGGCATCCATGCCGGCGAAGGTCAAACTGCCGCCATCCATGGCGGCGGACTCAACTCCGAAAGCGGGAGTGAACACTCCTCGCGCATCGGCGGCATGGTCAGCGCGGCGGCCTACGGCTCGGCCTCGATCCTGCCGATCAGCTGGATGTACGTGACCATGATGGGCAGCGGTGGCCTGCGCAAGGCGACCCAGGTGGCACTGCTCAATGCCAACTACATCGCCAGGCGCTTGGCACCGCATTACAAGACGCTGTACACCGGCCGCAATGGGCTGGTGGCGCACGAGTGCATCCTCGACATCCGCCCGCTGGAAAAGACCAGCGGCATCGGTGCCGAAGACATCGCCAAGCGCCTGATCGACTTCGGCTTCCACGCGCCGACGCTGAGCTTCCCGGTCGCCGGCACCTTGATGGTGGAACCGACCGAAAGCGAATCGCAGCACGAACTGGACCGCTTCATCGACGCGATGATCCAGATCCGCGAAGAGATCCGCGCCATCGAAGACGGCCGCCTGGACCGCGACGACAACCCGCTCAAGCACGCCCCGCATACCGCCACCCAGGTGTCGGCCAGCGAGTGGACCCATGCCTACCCACGCGAACTGGCCGCCTTCCCGCTGCCCAGCCTCAAGCAGCAGAAGTACTGGCCGCCGGTCGCACGCGTGGACAATGTCTACGGCGACAAGAACGTGATGTGCGCCTGCATCCCGGTGGATGCGTACAAGGAAGACGCCGAGGCCTGACTGACGGTCCACAGATGTTAACCATCGAACCCGGCTGGTGAGACAGCCGGGTTTTTTGTTGCGTCATGCGATGCGCCCCAGCCTCGCGAGAGGACGACATCGATGGCCAGCGAATGCTGGTTGCAGCATTACCAGTGAACGCGCGATAGCGACATGGTGGCAGCCACATGGTCGCTACCAGAACCGCTGCTGGGGCGACCAGCATTCATCGACATCGCAGCTGCAGATGGTGTGCACATGCACTGTCCTGTTTCGGAGCCATCGCAGAACGCGACTCGCAACGCCTGCCGCGCAGGCACTGCGCGTGCGTTTGCCTCGCCTACACGTGCGATGGGCATGATGGCCAACGCCCTCCTCACATGGCAGATCCCTGCACATGCCTGCACTGAAACATCTCGCTACCTTGCTGTTGGCAACCAGCCTGCTGATCGGCTGCGCACCGCGCCGCCCCGGCGAGGTGCCGGCACTGGTGCATGCGCCCGATACGCGTGCCGAGCTGGTACGGACCGAGACGGGCGTGGTGCGCGGTGCGGCCAGCGCACAAGGCAAGACATTTCTCGGCGTGCCGTTTGCCGCGCCGCCGGTGGGCGCGTTGCGCTTTCGCGCGCCGCAGCCGGCAACAGCCTGGAAGGATGTCCGCGAAGCAACGCAGGCCGGGCCAGCCTGCCTGCCGCGCTATCGCTTCGGGCAAAAGAACGTCTCCGAAGACTGCCTCACCTTGAACATCTACGCCCCGCCCGGCCCGGCGCCTGCACATCCGCGCGCGGTGATGGTGTGGATCTACGGCGGCGCGCTGGAGCTGGGCAGCAATGTCGACTACGACCTGAGTGCACTGGCGGCGCGGCAGGATGTCATCGTGGTGGCGCCCAATTACCGGCTGGGGGTCTTCGGATTCTTCGCGCATCCGGGTCTGCGTGGCGAAGGCGAAGGGGCATATGCATTGCTCGATCAACAGGCCGCATTGCGCTGGGTGCAACGCAATATCGCCGCCTTCGGGGGCGACGCGCACAACGTCACCGTCTTCGGTGAATCCGCCGGCGCATGGAGCATCTGTTACCAGCTCGCCTCGCCAGGGGCGCGTGACCTGTTTCAGCGCGCGATCCTGCAGAGCGGCAGCTGCCTGGCCGCCGATTCGAGCGTGGCACGCCAGCAGGCCGAAAACGGCGGCACCCGCATGGCGCACGCGCTTGGATGCACAGATGACACAGATGCTGCAGCCTGCCTGCGCGGGCTGCCTGCCGACGCAGTGGCCGATGCAACGCCGCAACGCCGCGGCTTGACCGGCAGCGACGCCTGGGCGCCAATGACAGGCGGCGATGTATTGCCGTTGACGCCCGCCGAGGCGATTGCCGGCGCGCAGCATGTGCAGGTCCCGGTCCTGCTCGGCAACAACCGCGATGAGGGGCGCCTGTTCGCCCAACTGCTGTCCTACATCGGCAAGCTCACGCTGCGCAGCGGCTATGAGGCGCGCATCCAGCGCATGTATGCGGCACCGGCACCGATCATGGCGCACTACGCGGATGTCGCGGCGCAATCGCGCTGGGAAGCCTTTGCCGACATCGTCACCGACGGCGGCTTCGCCTGCCCCACGCGGCGGCTCGGGCAAGCGTTGCGCACGCATGCGGCGGTGTATGCGTATGAGTTCGACGACCCGCAGGCGCCGTACGGCCTGTGGCGCCTGCCGTTCTCGCGCCCGTTGGGCGCGTTTCACGCCTCCGAGCTGGCATACCTGTTTCAGCGCCCCTGGGTGCTCAGTGGCGACCCGCAGTTCAGTACAGCGCAACAGGCATTTTCCAACACTTTCCAGGACTATTGGGGTGCGTTCGCCCGCACTGGCGACCCCAACGGTGGCGGACGACCGCTGTGGCCGCGCCTGGAGGGTGACACGCCGTTGACACTGTCACCGCGCAGGATCGGCAGCACGCCCGACTTCGTACAGCGGCACCGCTGCGCGTTCTGGGATGCACATGCACAGGCTGCTGCACTCCCACTGCCGTCGCATACGCAACAGCATCAGCCGGACCTCACAGGCGATGGTCAACGATGAGCGTGTCGTCGCCGCAGCGAAGTGCGTCGGTGACGCAGATGCCGGTGCCGCACTGTCGGCTTCGCCCAGTTGCCTGCAATCAACGTTACGGGAGTGTTTCATGTCCACATCCACCTCATCCCCCTGCCCCGAGGTGCTGCTGCGCACCGGACGTCGCGTCGCTGCGCTTGGCCTGGGCTCATGGAATCTGGGCCAGGGCCGGCATCCGCCACACCAGGAGATCGAGGCGTTGCGCACCGGCCAGCAGCTGGGCATGCGGCTGATCGACACCGCCGAGATGTACGGCAACGGCCGTTCCGAGCAGTTGATTGGCCAGGCCATCGACAGCGCACAGGCGCCGTACCTGGTGTCCAAGGTGTTGCCGGGCAACGCGAGCGCGCGCGGCATCGCACGCGCCTGCGAAGCCAGCCTGCAGCGGCTTGGCGTGCGTACGCTGGATCTGTACCTGCTGCACTGGCGCGGCGGCAGCGATCTCGCCGAGGTGGTCGCGGCGTTTGAAGCCTTGCGCGACGCTGGCAAGATCCGCGATTGGGGCGTGTCGAATTTCGATGTGGACGATATGCAGGATCTGTGGCGCATCGATGGCGGGCAGCGCTGCCTGGTCAATCAAGTGCTGTATCACGCCGGCAGCCGCGGTATCGAATTCGATCTGCTGCCGTGGTGCGCCGACCATGAGGTGACGGTCATGGCGTACTCGCCACTGGGCAGCCGCGCCTTGCTCGACCATCCGGTGCTGCATGCCATCGGCGCACGACGTGGCGTGGCAGCCACCGCGGTGGCATTGGCGTGGGCGATCCGCAGCGGCCAGGTGATCGCCATTCCCGAATCGGGCACGCCCGCGCATGTGCGTGAAAACGCCGCGGCGTGCACCTTGCAGCTGGATGCGCAGGATCTTGCCGCCCTGGAGAGCGCGTTCCCGCCGCCCACGCGCAAACAGCCGCTGGATCTGTTGTAGATCCGCACGCTGCATCCTGCATCGCGATGGATGTGGCAGCGTTCGCATCATGCACGTGGCGTACTTGGCATTGCGCAACGCGCGCTCGCGCACGCTTGGCCACGTGCGATGCATGAGTGTGAGTGTTTGCTCGCATGTAGACACATCCGTTTAACAGCGCCACTCCCAGGCTCGATTGGATAGCCCGCATCCTCAAGCCCGCCAACGTGGAGTCCCCCATGGCCAAGTCCCCAATCAAATCCGCACAGGTTCCTTCTGTCGGCAGCTCCGCCAGCGCGCACGAGTTGCGTGGCATCGGCGACGAACTGCATCAGAAAGCCGGCGGTTCGCATCCGCAGTTGACCACCAACCAGGGCATCCCGGTTGGCGATAACCAGAACTCGCTACGCGCCACGCCGCGCGGGCCGACGTTGCTGGAAGACTTCATCCTGCGCGAGAAGATCACCCACTTCGATCACGAGCGCATCCCCGAGCGCATCGTGCATGCACGCGGCAGCGCCGCGCATGGCTACTTCGAGTTGACCAAATCGCTGAGTCAGTACACCACCGCCAAGATCTTCACCGAAGTTGGTGAAAAGACGCCGTTGTTCACGCGTTTCTCCACCGTTGCAGGTGGCGCCGGCTCGGTGGATACACCGCGCGATGTGCGCGGGTTTGCGGTCAAGTTCTACACCAAGGAAGGCAACTGGGATCTGGTGGGCAACAACATCCCGGTGTTCTTCATCCAGGATGCGATGAAGTTCCCGGACCTGATCCATGCAGTGAAGATGGAACCGGACCGCGGCTTTCCGCAGGCCGCCAGCGCGCATGACACGTTCTGGGATTTCATTTCGCTCTCCCCCGAATCGATGCACATGATCATGTGGGCGATGAGCGACCGCACCATCCCGCGGTCGCTACGCATGATCGAAGGTTTCGGCATCCACAGCTTCCGCTTCCTCAACGAAGCCGGCGACAGCACCTTCGTCAAGTTCCATTGGCGCCCCAAGCTCGGCCTGCAGTCCACGATCTGGGACGAGGCGGTGAAGATTGCCGGTGCCGACCAGGACTTCCATCGTCGCGACCTGTTCGAATCGATCCAGAGCGGCGACTTCCCCGAGTGGGAGCTGGGCGTGCAGCTGTTCACCGAGGCGGAAGCCGATGCATTCCCGTTCGATCACCTTGATTCGACCAAGGTCATTCCGGAGGAACTGGTGCCGCTGCAGATCGTCGGCCGCATGGTGCTGGACCGCTGGCCGGACAACTTCTTCGCCGAAACCGAACAGGTGGCGTACTGCCCGGCCAACATCGTTCCCGGCATCGATTTCAGCAACGATCCCCTGCTGCAGGGCCGTCTGTTCTCGTACCTGGACACGCAGCTGAGCCGTCTGGGCGGGCCGAATTTCCATCAGATCCCGATCAATGCGCCCAAGTGCCCGTTCGCCAACAACCAGCGCGATGGGCATATGCAGATGGGGGTGCCGAAGGGACGCGTTGCCTACGAACCCAGTTCTCTGCAGGCCGATGCGCCGCGTGAGGCGCTGCGTGGATTCCCCAGTCATGCAACGCCTGCGGAAGATGGCGCGAAGGGCCGCGTGCGTGCAGAGAGTTTTGCCGACCACTACAGCCAGGCACGGCTGTTCTATCGCAGCCAGACCGCACCGGAACAGGCGCATATCGCGTCGGCGCTGGTGTTTGAACTGTCCAAGGTCGAAACCGCGCATGTGCGCGAAGCCATCGTGGGGCATCTGCGTCATGTCGACCCGGCGTTGGCGCAGCGCGTGGCCGACGGCATGGGCATGACCAAGCTGCCGCCAGCACCTCCTGCAGCGGTTGCGCCCACCGACATGCCGCTGTCGCCCGCGCTGCAATTGATCGGCAAGATGAAAGACACCTTGCAGGGGCGCACGGTGGGCATCCTGATCCACGACGGCTCGGACGCCGCGGCGATCAAGGCCGTGCGCAAGGCCGCCGAAGCAGCCGGTGCAACAGTGAAGATCGTGGCACCCAAACTCGGCGGCGCCAAACTCAGCGATGGCAAGCAGCTGGCTGCCGATGGCCAGTTGGCCGGCACACCGTCGATCGTGTTCGATGCCGTGGCCGTGTTGCTGTCGTCGGAAGCGGCAAAATTGCTGACCACCGAATCTGCGGCATTGGACTTCGTCAGCAATGCCTGGGCGCATTTGAAGGCGATTGCCTTCGACGATGGCGCGCAGCTGCTGCTCAAGGCAGGCAATGTCGGCAAGGATGCCGGTATCGTCCCGGCTGCCGACACCAAGGCCTTCATCGCTGCAGCCAAGACCCGCCAGTGGGCGCGCGAACCGAAGGTGCGCATGCTGGCGTAACCTTATCCGCAGAGGCTGCACAGGCTTGGGCGCGAACGACTCTACGTCGTTCGCGCCCAAGTCGTTTATGCGGGCAGCAACTCATCTTCAGCAGTAGACCAATGCGTCCTACGCAACGGCCAGCCTTCAGCCATTCTTTTGGCCGTTTCTAGTCAACGACGCTGCGATTTGAGCCCCTGGCTGCCTGTACGTCGTTGCGCCTTCTTGTCTTTGGGGTGTTGGTGCGCGCGGATAGGCCGGCTGTAGAGCAGCGGGCTGCGACTCGGCTGCAAGGCCCTTGCCCGCCCACCGTCGCGGGACACGCCGCAAGTACGTCCTTGTAGCAACTGTGTTGTTGG
>NZ_JPLE01000053.1 GCF_001010415.1 Xanthomonas pisi DSM 18956 | reverse complement strand
GGCGCGGCCGCATGCGCCGCACGAATGCACGTTGAAGGAGACAACGGATGCACGAAGAAGAACTCAAGCAGCTGGCCAGGGCGCTGGGCACGCTTGCCGCCACCATCGAGGCGCGCGACGAGCGTCAGCATGCCGCGCTGGAGCGGGACATGGCCGCGCTACGCGCACTGGTCGCGCGCAACGGGGATGAAATCAACCGCCTGGTCGGCGGCGCGGTACCGCAGCTGCAGCAGGCCTGGAAACAGGCGCTCGACAGCAGTGTGGCGCCCGCCTCGCGCCGGCTGGACGCGGTGATCTCGCGCTCCGGCACGGCCTTGCAGGCGGTCGAAACCGCGCACGAAGCGCTGCGCAGCCGTTGGCTCACCCGCGCCTGGATCACCTGCGCCGGGCTGATCGTCGCGACGGTGCTGGCCTGTGCCTCGAGTGTGTACCTGCTGACCGAAGCGCGCCGCGACCTAACCCGATACCGGGTCGACGGCAAGGTGCTGCAGGCCGTCGCCAACAGCGACGTCGTCCTGTGTGGTGACCGCCTATGCGCCAACGTCGATGCGCGCGGCCCCCGCAGCGGCGCGCGCGACCAATACCGGGTGGTCAGACCGCGGCCATGACCGCAGGCCGCGCGCAGCATGGCCGCGCAGGCACGTCGGACTGACCGGCGAGGCCACGGTACCATTGGTGGTTTGGACCACGGCCCCCGCCATGAAGATCGCCTCCTGGAACGTCAACTCGCTCAACGTGCGGCTGCCGCACCTGCAACAGTGGCTCGCCGACTTCGCGCCGGACGTGGTGGGCATCCAGGAAACCAAGCTGGAGGACCACAAGTTCCCGGATGCGGCGCTGGCCGCGCTCGGTTACCGCAGCGTGTTCTGCGGTCAGAAGACCTACAACGGCGTGGCGATCCTGTCGCGCGCGCCGGCGCTGGACGTGCAGATGGGCATCCCCGGGTTCGATGATGTGCAGCAGCGCGTCATTGCCGCCACCGTCGATGGCGTGCGCATCATCAATCTGTACGTGGTCAACGGCCAGGACGTGGGCACCGACAAATACGCCTACAAGCTGCGCTGGCTGGATGCGGTGCACGACTGGATCGCGCAGGAGCTGCAGCGCCATCGGCAGCTGGTGGTGCTGGGCGACTTCAACATCGCTCCGGATGCGCGCGATGTGCACGACCCGGCGGTGTGGAACGAGACCCACATCCTCACCTCCGCCGCCGAGCGTGCCGCACTGGAAAGACTGCTGTCGCTGGGGCTGCACGATGCGTTCCGGCTGCATTACGATCAGGCCGAGCAGTTCAGCTGGTGGGATTACCGCCAGGCCGCGTACCGGCGCAACCTGGGGCTGCGCATCGACCTGACGCTGGTGTCGGACGCGCTGCGCGAGCGAGCCGTGGGATCGGGCATCGACCGCGAACCCCGCACCTGGGAACGTCCCAGCGACCACGCCCCGGCCTGGGTGGAACTGGCGGAGGTCGGTGCATGAGCGAACGTCATCTGCGTCGCAGCACGCACAAGATCGGCGAGGTGACGCTGGGACCGGTACACCGGTTGAGTTGCCACTGCGGCGCCGTGCAGATCGACCTGGAGTTGCCGCACGGCCTGCTCGATCCACGCCACTGCGATTGTTCGATGTGCCGCCGCCGTGGCGCCATCGTCGCCTCGGTCACGCTCGATGGCCTGCACGTGCTGCAGGGCGAAGACGCGCTGCGCCTGTATCAGTTCAACACACATGCCGCGGCGCATTACTTCTGTGGCGTCTGCGGTATCTACACCCATCACCGCCGCCGCTCCAATCCCAACGAATACGGCTACAACGTCGGCTGCCTGGAAGGCGTCAACCCCTATGCGCTGAACATCGCCGTGCCGGTGGAAGATGGCGTCAACCATCCGGCAGACCGTCGTGCTGCCGGCAGCTGACACGACACTGCCCGGGCAGACCCGGGCAGTGCTGTTACCGCGATGGCGCGACCTGACGCGACCGAAAACGCAACGCTGCGCTCGTCAGAAGATAGCGGCCCACCCGCATAGGCGGGCCACGCATACGCTAGGTATCTGGCGCGCCCTGCGCGCCCCTGACCGCCGCGCGCACCGCTGGGTCACAGGCGCTTAGCGCACACGGCCGCGGGTAAACAGATTGACGATGGCCAGCAGAATCACCGCACCCACCAACGACCAGACAAAGGTCATCACCGTGATCGCCTGGTTGATGCCGCCGCCCAAGAACCAGCCTGCAATCATTGCACCGACGATGCCGACCACGACATTGAGGATGATGCCCTGTTGCGCATCGCGACGCATGATGATGCTGGCCAGCCAACCCACGATACCGCCGATGATCAACCAGATGATGATGCCCATGGTGCCAATCTCCTCGTTCGCTTGCACCGGGAGCGGTGCATGCGCGCCATTGGACGCAGCAGTCTGTGAAGCAGCTGTCGAGCGCGATATACGCACTGTCCAAGCGTTGGGGTTGGTGTGCACAGCGTGAGCGTGCATGCCGATTGGCAGCACGGCCCGGTGCAGCTATGGCTACGTCCGCATCGGCCCGGTGAGCGCGGCGAACCGCAGGCGCGGCAGCTGCTTGGCCCGGCCCTGGCGATCGACCCGGCCGAGGTGCCGCTGCTGCGCGATGCGCGCGGTCGCCCCGGTCTGCAACCGGCGCTGCCCGACTGGGATACCGGCTGGAGCCACAGTGGCGAGTATCTGCTGGTCGGGCTGGGTCGCGGCGTGCGGCTGGGCGTGGATCTGGAACGGATCCGCGCACGACCGCGCCTGCTGGATATCGCGCAGCGCTTCTTTCATCCGGACGAGCTTGCATTGCTGGCGGCGCTGGAGGCCGACGCGCAACAGGCGCTGTTCTTCCGTCTGTGGTGCGCCAAGGAGGCCTTGCTCAAGGCAGACGGGCATGGCTTGTCGTTCGGTCTGCATCGGCTGGCGTATGCGCTGGCGCCAGATGGGGGATTGCGCCTGCAGTGGTGCGACCCCGTGCTGGGCGATGCCGAGCATTGGCAACTGCACGAATGGTGGGCCGCGCCGGACTGCCGCGCCGCGCTGGCGTTTTATCCCCGGCCCGCCGCGTGAGGCGCCGTGCCATACGGCAGGATCGGCTGACGGAACTGCGCCACGCCATCGAGATCGCGCAAGGTCACCGTCAACACGCCGCTGGCGCCGTCGATCTCCACCTCGCCGAAGAACTGATAGCCGGCCAACGGTGAGGTGTTCGGCGCCGGCGGCGCCTTCTGGAACACCACCGTCGGCCCGAAGGTGGCATCCAGCGCATTCGGCCCGAAGCTGCCTGCATTGAGCGGGCCGCCGACGAATTCCCAGAACGGCTCGAACTGCTGAAACGCGGCGCGGTCCGGGTGGTAGTAATGCGCGGCGCAATAATGCACATCGGCCGTCAGCCACACCGTGTTGCGGATGCGCGCGCGGCTGATGAAACGCAGCAGCGCGGCGATCTCCTGCTCGCGTCCGCGCGGCGCGCCATCATCGCCGTTGGCGATCGCTTCCCAGCGCGGGCGCCCGGTGCCGTCTTCGCCATCGGGCACCTGCAGGCCGATCGGCATGTCGGCGGCGATCACTTTCCACTGCGCGCGTGAGCCGGCCAGCTCGCGCTGCAACCAGGCCAGCTGCTCGGCGCCGAGAAATGCGGTCTCCGCGCTGGGCGTGGGTTGCAGATTGTCGCTGTTGGCGCCGCGATAACTGCGCATGTCCAGTACGAACACATCCAGCAGCGGGCCATAGCCGATCTTGCGATAGATGCGCCCAGTGCCGTCGGCGCGCACTCCGCGCATCGGTGCGTATTCCAAAAACGCCTTGCGCGCGCGCGCGGCCAGCACCTGGATGTCGCGTACCTGATAGCGCGCATCCAGTTGTTTGCCGGGCGACCAGTTGTTGGTGGTTTCGTGGTCGTCCCATTGCCACAGTTGCGGTACCTCGGCATTGAAGCGGCGCACATGCTCGTCGAGCAGGTTGTAGCGGTAGTTGCCGCGAAACTCGTCCAGCGTTTCGGCCACCTTGCTCTTGGCCGCGGTGGTGAGATTGCGCCACCGCTTGCCCTCTTCGACGATCAGTTCAGCCGGGATCGGGCTGTCGGCATAGATGGTGTCGCCGCTGTGCAGGAAGAAATCCGGATTGCGTGCGCGCATCGCGCTGTAGATGCGCATGCCGCCGATATCGGGATTGATGCCGAAGCCCTGGCCGACGGTGTCGCCGCTCCAGACAAAACGCACATCGCGTCGGGTCTGCGGTGCGCTGCGCAGATGGCCATGCACCGGCGCGCTCAGGACACCGCTGTCGGCGTCCTCCAGGCGCACCCGGTAGAAGATGTCCTGGTCGCGCGGCAATCCGTCCAGGTCCACGCGCGCGGTGAAATCGTGGGCGGGCAGGGCCATCGGGCCATCCACGCGACGCGCCTGGCGCAGGCTCGGCCGCGTATCCCATTCCACCCGCATCCGCGCCGGACGGTCCGCGCGGGCCCACAGCAACGCGCCGCCGTCGCGCACATCGCCGCTCTGCACGCCGTCGGTGATGATCGGCCGCCCGGAAGGCGCGGCCAGACTGCGGGCAGACCAACTGGCAGTGGCCGGCAACAACAAGCCGGCACCCAGACCTTGCAATACGCGGCGGCGCGCGGGATCGGAAGCGGTCATGGCATCCTCGAACGTCTGGCAGCGGCGCCCAGATATAGCGCCGCCGTCTTACCGGCGCGTGTCCGTTGCGCTGCACGAAGCGCCCGGCCTGTGGGGAGGGATGCAGCCACTGCGTTGCGCAGCACGCACAGCAAGACCTGCGCGGCAAGGCAGTGGCAGGGCGGTTCACGCGCGCTGCCACGGTCGTGACGAGCAGCCAAAGCAAGCTGTGGTGGATGGTGAGGCAGGAGGTCGCCACCACCCGCGGCAGCACAGCGCAGACTCACGCCTCCACCGCACCGGCCTTGCCGTCTTCGACCACGAAGCGCTTCAAGGTCGCGACGGTGGCATCGCGGTCACGGCGGTCTGAGATGCCCTGCAGGCGCGTTTCCATCCGGTCCGGCGTCAGCGTCACCGAGACATAGCCGCGGGTTTCGCCTTCGGCGTAGTGCACGTGCGGATTGAGCGCCATGGTCTTGTGCAGCTCGGCGTTGCTCTGGCCGTCGGAGGTGATCGAGGTGCCGACGAATTCGGTGGCCAGCGTCGGCGAGTCCGGGTTGGCCGGATCGGCCTTCAGATCGGTGACCCAGTACGAGTGGATGTCGCCGCCCCAGAACACCGGGTTGCGCAATCGCGTGGTGGCGATCGTCTCGAGCATGCGCGTGCGCGTGGCCGGGTAGCCGTCCCAGCCGTCGGTCCAGTGGCCGAACACGCCGCCGCGGCCGTGCTGCTGCATCGGTGCCACCAGCAGGTCCTGTGCAATCACGTTCCAGCGCGCGGGCGAGTGTGCGAAGGCGCCATGCAGCCAGCGCTCCTGTTCCCGGCCGAGCATGCTGCGGCGTGGGTCGGTACGTTCGCGGCAGCTGTCATCCACCACATGCCCGCCGCGCCAGCCGTTGGCCTGCGGGCAGGGTTGTTCGCTGCGGTACTGGCGCCCATCGAGCACGTAGAAGCGGGCCAGCTGGCCGTAGTCCAGCGAGCGGTAGATGCGCATGTCGGCGCCATGCGGGCGATTGCGTGCGCGTAGCGGGAAGTGTTCGTAGAAGGCGCGGTAGGCGGCCGCGCGCCGGGCCAGGAACGTGTCGACCTTAATCGACGGGTCCTGCGACCAGCGGTTGGCGTAGTCGTTCTGCACCTCGTGGTCGTCCCAGGTCGCCACGCAGGCGCTGCCGGCGTGCAGCGCCTGCAGGTCGGGGTCGGTGCGGTACAGCGCATAGCGGTTGCGGTAGCCGGCCAGATCCAGGCACTCGCCGCTGCCATGCGGGCGCACGATCTTGTTCGCTGCCTCGCCGCGGTTGCTGTACTCGTAGATGTAATCGCCGAGGAAGAACACCAGGTCCGGCTGTTCGGCGGCCAGGTGGCGGTAGGCACTGAAATAGCCCAGTTCCCAGTGCGAGCAGGACACAAAGCCCAGCCGTGCGGCATCCGGCAACTGGTGCGGCGCCGGCAAGGTGCGTGCGCTGCCGATGGCGCTACGTGCGCCCAGCGCCTGGAAGCAGTACCAGTACGGGCGATCGGCGGCCAGGCCGGCGACCTCCACATGCACCGCATGGCCCCAGGCCGGGCTGGCGACGGTCTGGCCCTGGCGCACGATGCGGCGCATGCCCGGGTCGCTGGCCACCTGCCAGCGCACCTGTACCGGGGCGGTCAGCCCGCCGCGTCCGTCCGGCTCCAGCGGGCGTGGCGCCAGCCGGGTCCAGATGACAAAGCCGTCGGCCAGCGGGTCGCCCGCGGCCACGCCCAGGGTGAACGGGTCCGGGCTGCCGCTGGCCCGCGCGAACGGGCTGAGCAGTCCGGCGGCCGCCAGCCCGGCACCGGCGACGAGAAGACGGCGCCGGCCGTGATCCACGGCGGCAGCTGCGTTGCCGGGGCCAGGCAGGGGCGATGCGGACGACGGGTCGATCAAGGACATGGGCACAAAAGCGATCTAGCGGACGCGACCATAGTGCGACCGGCGGATGTCCGTTCAATGGCAGCGGCAGTGGTGTCGCTGCCGGCGCAGGCTTGCGCGCGTCATCGACATCGTCATCGACATCGGATGGCAGATGGCGGATGGCTTGTACGGGGTGTGCCACCGCAGCGGATGCTCCCGCCTAAAGCGATGCGCATACGCCGGTGCAGCGGCGGCTGTCATGTGTGGCAGGTCGTGCGGCATCGCAGGCCTGGACGTTGTGCTGGGCAAGTTCAAGTACGTCGGTTTGCGGCCCACCGCGCTCACGCGCCGCGCATCGCCACCATCCGCGTCACGCACGCACCTGCACGCCAGCCAGCTGCGATAATCGCGGCATGAACGATGCCGTCCTTCCCCCCGATGTAGCCGCTGCGCTGGCCAACGGCCTGCAGGCCCAATCCCTGGATGCGGCGTTTGCCGCGCCGTTGTTGCGCTATCTGACGCTGCTGGTGCGTTGGAACAAGACCTACAACCTCACCGCCGTGCGCGACCCGCGCGAGATGGTCACCCGCCATCTGCTCGACTCGCTGGCAATGCAGCCCTACATCGCCAGCGGCACGCTGGCCGATCTGGGCACCGGCCCCGGTCTGCCCGGCATTCCGCTGGCGATCACCCGCCCGCAGTTGCAGGTGACCCTGGTGGAGAGCAACGGCAAGAAGGCGCGCTTCATGCGCGAGGCGCTGCGCCAGCTGGCGCTGGGCAACGCACGCGTGGCCGAGTCGCGCGCCGAAGCGCTGGACGAGCCGGCCGCCTACGACCATCTCACCGCGCGGGCGCTGGATACGCTGGCCGGCATCATTGACGTCGGCGGCCACCTGTTGCGCCCGGGCGGCAGCCTGCTGGCGATGAAGGGCGTCTACCCGCACGAAGAGATCGCGGCACTGCCCGATGGCTGGAGCGTGGGCGAGGTGCACCCGCTGCAGGTGCCGGGCCTGGATGGCGAGCGGCACCTGGTGGTGGTGCGCAGGGGCTGAGCAAATCGGTCTCAAAGCGCCCTCACCCCAGCCCTCTCCCGCAGGCGGGAGAGGGGGGTGAACACCGCCCCCGACAAGCTCACCGTATCTCTTCCCTGGCCAAGCAGGCCAACTCCCTTCCCCCGCCTGCGGGGGAAGGTGCCCGCAGGGCGGATGGGGGCGGCCGGCTGCAGTCCCGGCCCCGCCAGGGCACCGACGCGCGTTCTCCACAGGCGGGAGAGGGAGTAAACACCGCCCCCGACAAGCTCGGCGCCCGCCTTCGCTGGATAAGTACATCAGCCCCCTTCCCCGCCCTCGACGAGCACACCAGTTCCCTTCCCCCGCCTGCGGGGAAGGTGCCCGCAGGGCGGATGGGGGCAGCACCGACACTCCAGCCACACCCGTGCGCCGGCCCGCGTTGGGACTTCCGGCCCATGGCAGCTCACGCGTGGGCTGCCATGATCGGGCGTTCGCTCCAGATCAGGCTTTCCGCACGTGACCTCTTCGTTCGCCACTGCCCTCGCGCTCGCCCTGTTGGGCACCTCGTTCGCCGCCACGACCCAGGCTGCCACACCACCGGCTCCGGCCACACTGACCGCCGAAGCACCTGCCGACGCGCGCTTCCGCGCGATCTACGAGAAAGAGTGGGCATGGCGCCAGGCCGAGACCGGCCAGGCCGATGAAGACACCGATACCACTGGCGACAACACCAAGCTGCCGGATGTCGGCGCGGCCGCGCAGCAGGCGCGCCTGGCGGTGTGGGAGGGTGTGCTCAAGCAGCTCGACGGCATCGACCCGAAGCAGCTCTCGCCGGCCAATCAGATCAACTTCGCCATTTACCGCCCGCAAGTGGAGAACCTGGCGGCCGAGGTGCGTTTGCGTGCCTACGAGATGCCGTTCAATTCCGACAGCTCGTTCTGGTCGAATCTGGGCTTCATGGCGCAGCGGCCGATGAAGACCGCGGCCGAGTACCGCGCCTACATCGCGCGCCTGAACGATGTGCCGCGCTACTTCGAGCAGCAGACCGCCAACATGCGCGCCGGACTGGCGCGCGGTTTCAGCGTGCCGCGCGCAGTGCTGGACGGACGCGATGTGTCCATCGCCACCGTGGCCGATGTCAAAGACCCCACCGACTCCGCGTTCTACGCGCCGTTCAAGCAACTGCCGGCGCAGATCCCCGCCGCCGAGCAGGCACAGTTGCGTGCGCAGGCCAAGGCCGCGTTGAGCGGCGCGGTGCTGCCGGCCTACGCCAAGTTGCTGGCCTTCTTCCGCACCGACTACATGCCCAAGGCACGCACCACCCTGGCCGCCGAAGCGCTGCCCGACGGCAAGGCGTTCTACCGGCAGCAGATCCGCGAATACACCACGCTGGAATTGACGCCCGAGCAGATCCACCAGATCGGCCTGGACGAGGTGGCGCGGATCCAGACCCAGATGAACGCCATCATCCAGCAGGTGGGTTTCAAGGGCAGCTTCGCGCAGTTCCTCGCCTTCCTGCGCACCGACCCGCAGTTCTATGCCAAGACGCCGCAGGAGCTGCTCGATCGCGCCGCATGGATCTCCAAGCGGGTGGACGGGCAGGTGGGCAGGTTCATCGGCACGCTGCCGCGCGGGCGCTTCACCATCAAGCCGGTGCCGGACGATATCGCCCCGTTCTGGACCGCCGGGCGCGGCGGCGCCACGACCTATTGGGTCAATACCTACAACCTGCCGTCGCGGCCGTTGTACAACCTGCCGGCGCTGACCTTGCACGAGTCCTCGCCCGGTCATTCCTTGCAGGGCTCGCTGGCGCTGGAGCAGGGCGAGCAGCCGGCGTTCCGCCGCCAAAACTACATCTCCGCCTATGGCGAAGGCTGGGCGCTGTACACCGAAAAGCTCGGCCAGGAGATGGGCATCTACGAGACCCCGTACGAGGAATTCGGCCGGCTCACCTACGAGATGTGGCGCGCCTGCCGGCTGGTGATCGACACCGGCGTGCACCACGACGGCTGGACCCGGGAACAGGCGCTGGCCTATCTGCGCGACCGCACCGCGCTGAGCGAGCACGAAGTCACCACCGAAGTGGACCGCTACATCTCCTGGCCCGGCCAGGCGCTGAGCTACAAGCTGGGGGAGATCACCATCGTCAAGCTGCGCGCCGAAGCCGAACGCGAACTGGGCGATCGGTTCGACATCAAGGCCTTCCATGACGTGGTGTTGAAGCAGGGCTCGGTCACCTTGCCAGTGCTGGAACAGCAGGTACGCGCTTTTATCGCCGAGAGCAAGGCACGCCCGGTCAAGGCCAAGTCCACCGCCACCGCCACCGCCACCGCCGCGCCCTGACCGCCGCGCGCGATGCGGTCCCGGTGCAGCTAACGCCGCCGGGATCGATCGCGCCTGCGGCAGGGCAGACGTGCCGCCTCGGCCGGCGATCCCGATCCTTCCGGTGGCTGTGAATTGGTCGGGACGGCATCGCGGCC
>NZ_JPLE01000052.1 GCF_001010415.1 Xanthomonas pisi DSM 18956 | reverse complement strand
CACGCGCCGACGTTGGCCGCTGGTTACCCACGTATCTGCCCGGCTTGCCGCGCCCGCCCACGCGTTTGCGGCTCAAGGTGATGTCCTCGCAATGGGGCTCGCTGGCCCCGGACGGCTCGATGGCGCTGGACCTGGCGCTGGTCCTCGGGCGTCCGTCCGCGTTCGAATACGTGCTGGTGCACGAGCTCTGCCATCTGCTGCAGGCCAATCACTCGCCCGCCTTCTGGGCCGAAGTGGAACGGCGCTTCCCTGCCTGGCGCGACGAGCGCAGCTACTTCCACGAACACGGTCGCCAACTCAAGGCGCAGTTACGGCGGTTGTTGCAGGCCGAGTAAGACCGGCATGGCTGTGCAAGATCACGGCTGCCGCGGCCCTTGCAAGCATCAGCACGATGGCTGCCTCATGCCGATCACGCGAAGGGCCACAGCGTGGTCAGCGCCACGCGTACGACGCAGCCCTGACAAGTTGCCGGCAGGCCTGCGGTGACAGCCAGGCGAAGTGGGTTGTCAGGGCACTGTTCGCTGCCGCCGCACCTGCATCCAGCGTATGGCCCGACGTCCACGCATCGGCGCGACACGCCACCGACCACACCTGCTGCAACAACAGGCGATCGTCCGCATTCAAGTCCGCGGTCGCGTGCACCGTGTCGAAAAACGTCCACGGCGCATTCCACGGCGCGAAGGATTCAATCGCAGCGACCACGCGCGCGTGATCTGCCATTGCGTTAGCTGGTCTGCCCACCAGACAGGCCTGCATCACGCATGTGGCAGCGTCTCCCAGAACCCATCGATCACCGCCGCCACCGCCTGCGGCGCTTCCATATGCACATGGTGGGTGCCCGGCAGCAGGTGCAGGCGCGCGTCCGGGACCATGGCCACACGGTGATCGCGCAGGGGCGGCGAAAAATACGGCTGCCCCGGCGTGGCGAAGATGGCCTGGGTGGGGCAGGCAATCGAGGCCAGCAGCGCGTCGATCTGCGCTTCGGTCATGCGGATGGCGGTGGGCAAGGTCAGGCGCGGGTCGGTGCACCAGCTGTAGCCGCCTTCGACCGCGCGCAGGCCGCGCTCCACCAGCAGGCGCGCCGCCGGCTCGGTCAGTTGATTGGCCATCATGCGGGCGCGCACCGGCGCTTCCATCGAGGTGAAGACACGCAGCGGCCGCTGCGCCAGGGTACGGGTCGAGCGCACGGAGTCGCGCAGCCGCTCGGCGGTGCTCTCCACCGGTTCGGCCAACGCGCCCAGCGCTTCGATCACCACCAAGGCGGCGATACGCTCCGGCGCGGCAGCGGCCATCAGGCTGGCGACGCCGCCGCCAAGCGAGTGGCCCAGCAAGGTGAAGCGGTCCCAGCCCAATGCATCGGCGACCTGCAGCAGATGATGGATCGCGCTGCTCAGCGTGTACTCGGCGCCTATCGGCAGCCACGCGCTGTGGCCATGACCGGGCAGGTCGAGCAGCACCAGATCCAGATCGGGTGCATGCAGATGCGCACTGAGCGGGACAAAGCTGGCTGCGTTATCGAGCCAGCCGTGCAAGGCCAGCACCCGGCGAGGCCCGCGTTGGGCGCTGCGCAAGCCGGTGACACACCCGATGGCCAGCTCGCACGCAAACGGCTCCAACCTCACGCGCGGCGCGCCAGTGCGGCCAGCGCCTGCGCATGCGGCGGGGCGGCGTTGAGGCAGGGGATGTAACTGAGCGTGGCGCCGCGCTCGGCCAGCGTTTCGGCAAAGCCCAGGGCCACTTCTTCCAGCGTTTCGAGACAATCGGTGGCAAAGCCCGGGCACACCAGATCGAAGCTGCGTACGCCGCCTTCGGCCAGCGCCCACAGCGTCGGTTCGGCATATGGCTGCAGCCAGCGCTCGGCGCCGAAGCGCGACTGGTAGCCCATCTGCCATTCGTCCGGGCCCAGACCGAGCGCGCCAACGATCGCCTGCGCGCTGCGCTCGCATTGCTGCGGATATGGGTCGCCGGCATTGGCCACGCGTTGCGGCAGGCCGTGGAAGGAAAACATCAGCTTCTCGCTGCGCCCGTGTACCTGCCAGTGCGCGCGGATGGAATCGGCAATCGCCGCCACCCAGCCGGCGTCCTCGCAATAGTCCTGGATCACGCGGACCTCGACCTCCGGTGCGCTGGGCCGCCATGCATCCACCACGTCCTGGATCGAGGCGGTGGTGGTGGTCGAATACTGCGGATACAACGGCAACACCACGATGCGCTTGATGCCGCGTGCGCGCAGGCCATCGAGCGTCTTGCGCAGGGCCGGCTCGCCGTAACGCATGGCCCATTCCACCTGCCAGTCGGGCATCGCGTCCTTCAAGCCCTCGGCCAGGCGGCGCGTGTACACCGCCAGCGGCGAGCCGTCAGGCAGCCACACCTTGGCGTATTTTTCCGCCGACTTGGGGCCGCGGATCGGCAGGATCACCCCGTACAGCAGCGGCTTCCAGAACAGTGGCGGGATCGCCACCACGCGGCGGTCGCTGAGGAACTCGGCCAGGTAGCGGCGCACGGCCGGGGCGGTGGGCGATTCGGGGGTGCCGAGATTGACGACCAGCAGGGCGGTATCGGGGGGGGTGTTCATGCCGACCATTCTGGCAGAGCCGGGCAGCACTGCCGAGGACAGCGTATCGATCGTCCCGATCTGCGGCGTCTTGCCGCCGGCTGCGCTCACCACCGATTCATTGCGCCGGCACTAACGTCGCGGCATTGCTATCTTTGACGGATCGTCCTTTGGAGCTTGTCATGCCTCGTCTGTCGCGTCTGGCCCTGTTGTTGTCGCTGACCCTCGCCGCCGGCCACGCCGTCGCCGGCCCGGAAGAGGATCAGCGCGCGCGTAACGCAGTGCGGGTGCTCAACGAGATCATGAAGATTCCCGAGCAGTCCATTCCGGACAAACTGCTCGACGAGGCACGCGCCATCGTGGTCATCCCCGACACGCTCAAGGCCGGCCTGGTGATCGGCGGCCGCCGCGGACACGGCCTGATGTCGATGAAGAACCCCGACGGCAGCTGGTCGCAGCCGGTGTTCGTCAAGCTCACCGGCGGCAGCATCGGCTTCCAGGCCGGCGTGCAGTCTTCCGACGTGGTGCTGGTGTTCCGCAACGACCGCAGCCTGGACAACATCGTCAACGGCAAGTTCACCCTCGGCGCCGATGCCGGCGTGGCCGCCGGCCCGGTCGGCCGCAATGCCGCCGCCGCCACCGACGGCCAGCTCAAGGCCGAAATCTGGTCGTGGTCGCGCGCCCGCGGCTTGTTTGCCGGCGTGGCGCTGGATGGCGCGGTGCTGCAGATCGACGATGCCGCCGACCTCAACGCCTACGGCGGCGGCGCCACCCCGCGCATGATCTTCGAAGGCCGTACCAACGAGCGCCCGTCCACCGACGTAATCGCCTTCCGCGACCGTCTGGAAGAGGTCACCTACACCGCGCGCGCCAATCGCACCAGCGATGGCGACAGCGACGAGACTGCACCCCTTCCGCCAGCGCGCGCGCCAGGCGCGGCCCCTGCAGCGCAATCGGCCCCGCCGCCGCCGGCCGCCAACGAGGCCAGCACGGTGCCGATGCAGCCCAGCACCACGCCGCCCCCGCAGCAGGGGTTCCAGCCGGTGTCCGATGGCGAAATCCGCACCGAATCACTAGACGGCAACCGCTGACCGGCTGTCATCCCCCTGCGCGGTGCGCTGGGGTATCCTGCGTCTTCCTTCTTTTCAGCAAGCGAGCGGATCATGGGCGGTTTCAGCATTTGGCACTGGCTGATCGTGCTGGTGATCGTGCTGCTGGTGTTCGGTACCAAGCGGCTCACCAGCGGTGCCAAGGATCTCGGCAGCGCGGTCAAGGAATTCAAGAAAGGCATGCACGACGACGACAAGCCGGCCGGCAAGCTCGGCGACGACTCCCGGACTGCCGAGCAGGCGCGTGAGGCGCAGGCCGAACGCGACCGCGACGCGCGCTGATCCGGAGCAGCGTCGGTGTTTGACATAGGTGTTGGCGAACTGACGCTGATTGCGATCGTCGCCCTGGTGGTGCTCGGTCCCGAGCGTTTGCCCAAGGCGGCCCGTTTTGCCGGATTGTGGGTGCGCCGTGCGCGCATGCAATGGGATTCGGTCAAGCAGGAGCTCGAACGCGAGCTGGAAGCCGAAGAACTCAAGCGCAGCCTGCAGGACGTGCAGGCCTCGCTGCGCGAAGCCGAAGGGCAACTGCGTAACACCCAGCAGCAGGTCGAAGAAGGTGCGCGCGGCCTGCATGAGCAGGCGCGCGGCCTGCACGACGAGATCGGCCGCGATGTCGACATCCGCGCCAGCGCCACGCCGGTGGCCGCGCCGCTGGAGTTGCCTGCCGATGCGCCGGTGGTGCTGGAGCCGGGCAGCGCGCAGCCGCACGCGCACGTGCCGGGGCCATCTGCGGTCATTGCCCAGGCACAGCCGATTGCGCCCGCGCCGCGGCAGACGCTGGTGCCGGCACCGCACGGCAGCCTGACGTCCACACCGGTGAATGCGCAGGGCAACACCGTGCCCACGACCGCAGATGGCAGCAGCACCCGGGAGAAGGCGCCTTGAGCCTGTTCGACGACGCACAGGCCGAGAGCAGTCTGATCGAACATCTGGTCGAGTTGCGCGCGCGTCTGGTGCGCGCGCTGATCGGTCTGGGCGTGGTGTTGCTGGCGCTGCTGCCGTTCTCGCGTGCGATCTATTCCTGGCTGGCCGCGCCGCTGATCTCGCAGCTGCCGCTGGGGCAGACCATGATCGCGATGAACCCGGCCGGCGCGTTCTTCGCCCCGCTCAAGCTCACCTTCTTCGTGGCGGTCTTCGTCAGCGTGCCATGGCTGCTGTACCAGGCCTGGGCATTCGTGGCGCCCGGCCTGTACCAGCGTGAGAAGAAGCTGGCATTTCCATTGCTGGCCTCGGCGGTGGCGCTGTTCTACATCGGCTGCGCGTTCGCGTATTTCCTGGTGTTGCCGGCGGTGTTCCACTTCCTGACCACGTTCAAGCCGGACGTGATCGCCATTACCCCGGACGCCAATTCCTATCTGGATTTCGTGCTGGCGATCTTCTTCGCCTTCGGTGCCAGTTTCGAATTGCCGGTCGCGTTGGTGATCCTGGTGCTGCTGGGCTGGGTCAGCCCCAAGCAGCTGAGCGAAGGCCGCGGCTACGCCATCGTCGGCATCTTCATCCTGGCCGCCGTGCTCACCCCGCCGGATGTGGTCTCGCAGCTGATGCTGGCCATCCCGATGTGCCTGCTCTACGAACTGGGCATCATCGCTTCGCGTGCCGTGGGGCCGAAGGAAGGCTAACCGCCATGGAGAGCTCCCAGAAAGCCACGGTGAAAGACATGGCTGTTCTGTGCAGTCTCGCCGAGTTACCCGACGGCTCATTGAGGGTAACTCTCGATGACGCCCGCAAAGACCAGGAGCCTGGCGCATGGGTGTGCGGTAGCCTTTTTACCTTCAAGGACTATCCGGCGGGTTGCCTCGACGACTTGGCGTCCATTCCCGAGGTGGAACTGGCAGACGTTGGTTACAACTTGCTGGCGCGCCTGCTTGCGAGCAACCGGCCTGGCACCTGACAGTTCATTCAAGCCGCCATCGCTTTGTAGGACCTTCGATTCAGGCGCGGAGATTTTCGCGGACTTCATTGTCGCCCCATGATCCGCGCCTATCTTCGCAGTCATGGACAATCCCTATGATCTTCCCTGGCTCATTGTCGGCATCGCGACTGGTGTTTTTTCAGGGTTACTGCGCTCTGCAGCCAGGTTCCGTCTGCTGATTCAGGCGCTTGTACTCGCTCTTGGTACGTTGCTGTGCTGGCGCCTGGCGATGCTGTCAGTGGCGTGGGCATACGAGCATCCATTCAACCCCAGCGATGGAGCGGCAATGACAGTTGCTTACCTGTTCGGCTGGATCTTTGGTCTTGTGTTTCTAATCTTGCCAAGCTTCGTTATCACGCTGTCGGCACGCATGTTTTATATGCATCGCAGGAGGCGAACGATCTAGCGCAATGTGTGCAGCGCGATCGTGCGTGTGTATGCAATCGCCTTCGTAGGAGCGCACCCGGGCGCGACGGGCATTCCCAGGAAAGCTTCATCGCGCCCGGGTGCGCTTCTACGGTTTCGGGATCAGGCCGCAAACACATCCGGACGCGAGGGTGGGGTCGGCTGGGCGGTGGCGCCTTCGTGGGTGAACATCTGCTTCCACGCGGCGTAGACCGAGCCGGCGAACACCGGCATCAGCACCGCCATCAGCAACAGCTGCGCCAGCCACATCGCTACCGTTTGTCCTGCCACCAGGCCGACGATCAGCGCCACGATCATCACCGCGAAATAGATCGCGAAGATGGCGATGAAGGCCAGCACGAAGAACACCAGCATCGCCGGCAGGTTGTGCAGGCTGGCGCGCAGGCTTTCGCGCAGCGCGTGGCCGCCGGTGCTGCGGTCGAACATCACCTGCGGCGGCATCACGAACAGCGCCAGCGTCATCGCCGCAAACGTGGCGATGGTCAGCAGCAGCCACAACAGGATGCGTCCGGCCGGCAGGCTGGCCGCAAGCTGCTCGATCTGCACCGGGTCCGGCTGGGCGCCGGACTGGCTGATCTGGTTGATCTTGAGCATCACCTCGGACAACTGCTGCAGCCCGCTGGCGCCGATCATCGCCAGCAGCAGCACGCCCAACAGCAGGCCGGCGATCAGCTGCGGCAGCAGCGACACCAGCAGATGCGGCGCGCGGCCGTCCTGCAGGCCGTGCAGCAGATGCGATGGCTTGGCGATGCGGCCCTGGTCGACCTCCCGGATCGCCCACAGCATGCCGCCCATGAACAACGGGCCGGCCAGCACCAGCAGGAACTGCAGCGCCGGGCCCAGCAGCGGCACCAGCACCGACAGCGACACCACCAGCGAGGCGGCCACACTCCAGATCACCCCCAGCGAGCCAAGCGCCAGCGGCGCCCGCTTCAACAGCGAGAAACCGGTCAACAGCCATTCTGCGCCAGCGGATGCCGGCACCTTGCGAATTTCGCTCATTCCCATTCCGGATCGATACGCACCGGACCATCCGGCGTAACGCGATTATCGCCGCTTTTACGTGTGCGCGGCGGGATGAGCGTTCACTGTTTGCAGGCCGCGTGCGTGATGCACGAACCGGCGCAGCAACTTGCGGGCGACCGGGGCGGCGGTGACCTCGCGGGCGACCGTGCGCGCGCAGTGGCCGTGGCGGGCAAGGCATTCAGCGCGCGCGCGGACGTAGCCGCGCATATGGTGGGTGGCGAACTCCGGGTGGAACTGCACGCCCCAGGTAGCCCGGCCCCAACGGAAGGCGTGGCAACGGTCCTGACGCGAATGCGCCAGCACGATGGCGCCGTCCGGGGCGCGCACCACCGTCTGCAGATGGGTGGCATGGGCCGGGAACTGCGCCGGAAGGCCTGCAAACAGTGGGTCCTGTTCGGCTGGCGGGTGCAGCTCCAGCGCGATGGTGCCGGACTCGCGGCCGGCCGGGTTGTAGTCGACTTCGCCGCCCAGCGCGTGGGCCAGCAGCTGATGGCCGTAGCAGATGCCCAGCAACGGCTTGCCGTCATGGGCGGCGTCGCGCAGCCACTGCGCACTGCGCTCGCTCCAGTCCGCGCGGTCGGTGACGAACGCGGCCGAGCCGCTGATGATGATGCCGGCAAAGCGGCCGCGGTCTGGCAGGTCGTCGCCATTGGCGACATCGATCACCACGGTCTCGCGCTCGGCCAGCCCGGCCGCTACGCGGATCCAGTGCGGAAAGCGGCCGTATCGCTTCATCTCCGGCACGGGGTGGCCGGTTTCGATGATCAGGAACGGCAAAACGGACATGCGCGACAACCCGGACACGACAGATGCCCCCGATTGTAGGCGGCAGTGGCGCGTTTTTTTCAAGTCCGGACCCAATGCGACCGCTGTGCGTGATTGCCGATTGCCATGTGCTGATGCCCTCGCGGCCGGGTAGATGGAATGGCGACGACGGTGGCCGACGGCTGTCGCACATCACCGATATCGGCAGGCGGGCGCACGTCTGCACTGCAGCAGCGCCCTCAATCCTGCAGTCGGAGCATGCCGTGGGATGCTTGAACGGCAGAGCGACGGGGCGCTGCAACGCGCAGTAATGGGGTCTGCAGGGCTGCGTGGTCTGTCCATACCGATGTCGGCAGGCGGTGCGCGACTGGACCGCCGCCCCACACGCACGCTTGCAGTCGTCGGAACATGCCTTGGGGCGCTCGAATGCGAGACGGACGAGGCGCTGCAATACGCAGCCCCAGGGGTGCGGTGCGCTCTTCAACGACTCGGTTGGGGTTGTACCGATAGCGGCAGACGGGCGCGTGGGACCGCCGCCGCGTTCTCGCCGAAACAGTCAGGGCACACCCTGAGGCGCTTGAACGGGAGAGCGACGGGCCGCTGTCACGTCTGGTCGCAGGGCATGGCACCGTCTTGGCCAGCGCCGTGCGCCCTGCGCCGAGCCTGTGCCGGGTGGTGTTTGCAGCGGGTCGTTCTGGTCGGTTGAGCGCAGTGGCCTGGACGCCGCCGTATGAGGTGGCGGTCGTGCGGGCGCCCGGGCGCAGCGTGCGTCGCGGCAGGCGGCGTCTGGCGCTCGCACAGGCAATCCACGCCGGGGTCGGGTCTACCCAGAATCGGGGGCGATCGCATGCGAACTGCACAAACCAGCGCGGTCGGGGCGATGACCCACCTATTCGCGCGGTGGGAGCACCGACAGCACTTCTTCGATGGTGGTCAGCCCGGCGGCGATCTTTTCCAGGCCGGTGCGGCGCAGCGTGCGCAGGCCGTCGCCGCGGGCGGCCTGGCTGAAGCTGGCCAGGTCGGTGTCGGCGCGGATCAGGCTGCGCAAGCGCGGACTCACCGGCAGCAATTCGTACAGGCCCACGCGGCCGAGATAACCGGTGCGGCGGCATTCCAGGCAGCCGACCGGCGCGTGCACGTTCAGCACCTCCGGCAGCGCCTCGCCCGGCTCGCGGATCGCCGCCCACTCACCGTCGCTGAGCGTGTGCGGACGCTTGCAGTGCACGCACAGGGTGCGCACCAGCCGCTGCGCCAGCACCCCGTTGAGCGTGGACGCGACCAGGTAATGCGGCACGCCCAGGTCGAGCAGGCGGGTGATCGCCGAGGCGGCGTCGTTGGTGTGCAGCGTCGACAACACCAGATGCCCGGTGAGCGAAGCCTGTACCGCCATCTGCGCGGTTTCCAGGTCGCGGATTTCGCCGATCATGATGATGTCCGGGTCCTGCCGCAGCAGCGTGCGCACGCCGCTGGCGAAATCCAGGTCGATGTTCTGCTGCACCTGCATCTGGTTGAATTCCGGCGCGATCATTTCGATCGGGTCTTCCACGCTGCACACGTTCACATCCGGCGTGGCCAGGCGCTTGAGCGTTGAATACAGCGTGGTGGTCTTGCCCGAGCCGGTCGGGCCGGTGACCAGCACGATGCCGTGCGGGCGTTCGACCAGCGCGCTCCAGCCGGCGGCTTCTTCGGGGCTGAAGCCGAGTTGTTCGATGCTCTTGAACGCCGAATCCGGGTCGAAGATGCGCATCACGCATTTCTCGCCGAACGCGGTGGGCATGGTGGACAGGCGCATTTCCACCTCGCGCCCGCCCGGCGAGCGGGTCTTGATGCGGCCGTCCTGCGGACGGCGGCGTTCGGCCAGGTCCATGCGGCCGAGCACCTTGATGCGGCTGACCACCGCGGTCATCACCGACGGCGGGACTTCCAGCACCTTGTGCAGCACCCCGTCGATGCGAAAGCGCATGCGCCCGGCCTCGCGACGCGGCTCCAGATGGATGTCGCTGGCGCGCTGCTCGTAGGCGTATTGCAGCAGCCAGTCGACGATATGCACGATGTGGTGATCGTCGGCATTGACGTCGCCGGCGCGGCCCAGTTCCACCAGTTGTTCGAAGCTGGGCAGGCCCGAGCTCGACTCCGCGCCGCGCGCATCGCCACGCGCGCCGCGCACCGACTGGGTCACGCCGAAGAACTCCATCGTGTAGCGATGCAGGTCCAGCGGGTTGATCAGCGCCAGTTCGATGCGGCGACGGCTCAGGTGCTGCACGTCGGCCAGCCACTCCAGCGCCAGCGGCTCGCTGGTGGCGATCAGCACGCGCTCGGCATCCAGCGCCAGCGGCAGGATGCGGTGACGGCGCGCGTAGGCATGCGACACCACGCCGGTGACCGCAGCCACGTCGATGCGGGTAGGGTCGATGCGCAGATAACGCAGGCCGGTACGGGTGGCCAGCCATTCGGTGAGCCGTTCCAGGCCCAGCTCGCCGGCCGGCGCCTGCGCGGCATGCAGCTTGAGGTTGGCCAGCAGCACCAGCGGATGCACTTCGCTGGCGTTGCGTACGCCCGCAGCGGAGAACTGCACGCGTTCGTGTTCGTGCGGTACCACCATGCCATCGGCCAGCAGGGCGGCCGCGACCGGGTCGAACATCAACCGGCCACGCGGCAGGATCGCCGCTGCGCTGTCCGGGTCGGCGTTGCGCCGCTGTTCCATGCTGGTGATTCCCCTGCCGCGATGCACCCGCGGCAAAGCGCCGCGGGTGGGCCGGTATACTAACGCACCCCTTTCGCACGGCCCCTGCTGCATGTCCGATTCCCGCCGCGTTCCAATCACGTTCCAGGGCCTGATCCAGACCCTCAACCAGTACTGGGCCGATCAGGGCTGCGTGCTGATCCAGCCATTGGACCTGGAAGTGGGTGCGGGCACGTTCCATCCGGCTACCTTCCTGCGCGCGCTGGGCCCGGAGCCGTGGAATGCCGCCTACGTGCAGCCCTCGCGCCGCCCCACCGACGGCCGCTACGGCGAAAACCCCAACCGGCTGCAGCGCTACTACCAGTACCAGGTGGCGATGAAGCCCAACCCGGACAACATCCAGGACCTGTACCTGGGCTCGCTCAAGGCGCTGGGCATCGACCCGTTGGTGCACGACCTGCGCTTTGTCGAAGACAACTGGGAATCGCCCACGCTCGGCGCCTGGGGCCTGGGCTGGGAAGTCTGGCTCAACGGCATGGAGGTGACCCAGTTCACCTACTTCCAGCAGGCTGGCGGGCTGGAGTGCAAGCCGGTGCTCGGCGAGATCACCTACGGCCTGGAGCGGTTGTGCATGTACCTGCAGAGCTGCGACAACGTCTACGACCTGGTGTGGACCTACGGCCCGGACGGCACCCCGGTGAGCTATGGCGATGTGTATCACCAGAACGAGGTGGAGCAGAGCGCCTACAACTTCGAGCATGCCAATGTGGCCGAGCTGTTCCATCGCTTCGACGCCTGCGAAGCCGAGGCCAAGCACCTGGTCGAGGTCGGCTTGCCGTTGCCGGCGTACGAGCAGGTCACCAAGGCCAGCCATGCATTCAATCTGCTGGATGCGCGCCGCGCGATCAGCGTGACCGAGCGCCAGCGCTACATCCTTCGCGTGCGCACGTTGTCGCAAAGCGTGGCGCAGGCGTATTACGCGCAGCGGGAGAAGCTGGGGTTTCCCGGGGTCAAACGCTGATGCTTTTCCCAAAACGCTGATGCTGTTGCCTTCCCCCGCTGGCGGGGGAAGGTGCCCGCAGGGCGGATGGGGGCAGCAGCCGTCGCCGCCGCGCAACCCTCATCCGGCGCATCGCGCCACCTTCTCCCGCACGCGGGAGAAGGACATCATCAAGCCACCTTCGTCGGTTGACGAACCAAGCGAAAACCAAGGTCCGACGCAATGACTCAGATGCACCCCCTGCTGATCGAACTGGGCACCGAAGAGCTGCCGGTCAAGGCGCTGCCGGGCCTGGCGCAGGCCTTCTTCGACGGCGTGTTGAGCGGGCTGGAAAAGCGCGGCATCGCCGTCACCCGTGGCGACGCCAAGCCGCTGTCCACGCCGCGGCGCCTGGCGGTGCTGCTGCCGGGCGTGGCCACCGAGCAGCCGGAGCAGCGCTCCGAAGTGCTGGGGCCGTACCTCAACATCGCGCTGGATGCCGACGGCAACCCGACCAAGGCGCTGTCCGGTTTTGCGGCCAAGGCCGGCATCGACTGGACCGCGCTGGAGCGCACCAGCGATGCCAAGGGCGAGCGTTTCGTGCATCGCGCAGTGACGCCGGGTGCGCAAACCGCCGCGCTATTGCCGGAGATTCTGCGCGAAGCCATCGCCGCGATGCCGATCCCCAAGCCGATGCGCTGGGGCGCCCACGACTATGCCTTCGCACGGCCGGTGCAATGGTTGGTGCTGCTGTTCGGCAACGAGGTGATTCCGGCCGAATTGCTGGGCGTGCGTGGCGACCGCGTCACGCGGGGACATCGTTTCATGCATGAAGGCGAGGTATCGTTGTCTGCGCCGAGCGACTACATCGACGCGCTGCGCAGTGCGCATGTGCTGGTGGATGTCGATGCGCGCCGTACCCGCATCGTTGAAGAAGTGGAAGCGGCTGCCAAACAGGCTGGCGGCAGTGCGCGCATCAGCGACGACAATCTGGAACAGGTGGTCAACCTGGTCGAATGGCCGTCGGCGGTGCTGTGCAGTTTCGAGCGCGCGTTCCTGGCGGTGCCGCAGGAAGCGTTGATCGAAACCATGGAAATCAACCAGAAATTCTTCCCGGTGCTGGACGACGGCGGCAAGTTGACCGAGCAGTTCATCGGTATCGCCAACATCGTCTCCAAGGACGTGGCCGAAGTGGCCAAGGGCTACGAGCGGGTGATCCGTCCGCGGTTTGCCGATGCCAAGTTCTTCTTCGACGAAGACCTCAAGCAGGGCCTGGAGGCGATGGGTGCGGGTCTGGCCAGCGTGACCTATCAGGCCAAGCTGGGCACGGTGGCCGACAAGGTCGCGCGCGTGGCTGCGCTGGCCGAGGCGATTGCGCCGCAAGTCGGTGCCGATCCGGTGCAGGCGCGTCGCGCTGCGCAATTGGCAAAGAACGATCTGCAGTCGCGCATGGTCAACGAATTCCCGGAACTGCAGGGCATTGCCGGGCGTCATTACGCCAAGGCCGCAGGCGAGCCGAGCGAGATTTCGCTGGCGATCGACGAGGCCTACCAGCCGCGTTTTGCCGGCGACGACATCGCACTGTCGCCGCTGGGCAAGGTGCTGGCGATTGCCGAGCGGCTGGATACCCTGGCAGGTGGCTTTGCGGCCGGATTGAAGCCGACCGGCAACAAGGATCCGTTCGCGCTGCGGCGTAATGCGCTGGGATTGGCGCGGACGGTGATTGAGTCTGGGTTTGATCTCAACCTCGGAGAATGGATCCTTAAATCACTGATCCTCCTTGCGGCACGACCTTCGGCTGCGCGACTGGAAAGCCTGGGATTCTTCTTTAAGCTCGTTGAAGATGAGGCCGATTATCTCAACCGGCCAAACTGTGTCGATACCGAACGCCTGGACGCGCTGCAGACCCGCGCATTGCGCATCCTCAGGTCGGATACGCCTGAGATCGATACGGAGATCTATGGTTTCATCCTTGATCGCTTGCGCGGCTACTACGCAGACAAGGGTGTGCCGGCATCGCATTTCAACGCAGTGGCCGAACTGAAGCCCGGCTCCCTCTACGACTTCGACCGCCGCATCGATGCGATCGGCATCTTCGCCACGCTGCCCGAAGCCGAGGCCCTGGCCGCAGCCAACAAGCGCATCCGCAACATCCTGCGCAAGGTCGACGGCGAGATCCCTGGCGACATCGACACCACGCTGCTGCGCGAACCGGCCGAAGAAGCGCTGGCCGAAGCGGTGGAAGCGGCCATCGGCGATACCGGCGATGCGTTGCACCGCCACGACTACGTTGCCGTGCTCGCGCGCCTGGCCCGCCTGCGCCCACAGGTGGACGCGTTCTTCGATGGCGTGATGGTCAATGCCGAAGACCCGCAGCTGCGTGCCAACCGTCTGGCGCTGCTGAAGAAGCTCGGCGACCGCCTAGGCAGCGTTGCCGCCATCGAGCATCTGTCCAGCTGATGGCTGCGTCCGCCTGCGCGGTGCACTGGCAGACCGCGCAGGCCGCGTTGGCACGCCGCGACCTGGGTGTGGCGGCGTCTGCGTTGCAGGCGCTGCTGGACGTGGAGCCGACGCATGTGTCGGCCCGTGTGCTGTTGGCCGGCACCGTGCTGGCGAGCGGCAGGATGCGCGAGGCGGTCACCCAGCTGCGCCTGGCTGCGCGCGATCTGGGCGAGGATGTGACGCTGCGTTGCCGTGTGGCACAAGCGCTGTTGCGCGTCGGCGAACATCGACCGTTGCATGCGCTGTTGCGGCATCCATCGGTGCTGCAGTGTGGCGATGGCGCGACGCTGGCCTTGCTGGCGCATGTGCATCAATCCCTGGGCGAACATCCCGAAGCGCTGGCGATGATGCAGCGCGCGCAGGCCTGCGGATTCGATGGCGCGGATTTTCGCTTTTTCCTTGCCGTGCAATTGCAGTTCAACGGGCATCTGGATGCGGCCGCGCAGGCGCTGGAACAGACCTTGGCGCAGAAGCCCGGCTACGGCCGCGCGGCGCTGACGCGTGCGCGCTTGCGTCGCCAGAGCACGACCGATAACCATGTCGCGGCGCTGCGCCAGCAGTTGCAGCGCTCCGCCCCCGGGAGCGAAGACCGTGCCGGGCTGGCGTTCGCGCTCTACAAGGAGCTGGAGGACCTCGGCGATACCGATGCCGCCTGGGATGCGCTGCAACAGGGCAATGCGGTCATGCACGCACGCTTGCGCCATGATGCCGAGGCCGAGGCATCGCTGTACGCGCAATTGGGCGGCTTGGCCGATCAGGGCGTGTTCGCAGCCCCGCCGGCCGACGCTGCACACGGCCCGCAACCCATCTTCGTGCTTGGCCTGCCGCGCTCGGGCACCACGGTGCTCGAGCGCATGCTGGGTAACCATTCGCAGATTGTCTCTGCGGGCGAGCTGAGCGACTTCGGCCACCAGTTGCGCTGGGGCGCCGACCAGGCCGGGCGAAGCCTGCTGGATGCAGGCCTGTTGCAGGCGCTGCCCACGCTGGACTACGCACAGGTCGGGCAGCGTTATCTGGAACAGACGCAGTGGCGTGCGGGGGCGGCCCGCTGGTATATCGACAAGTTGCCTGCCAACGCGGTGGCGATCGGGCCGATCGCACGGGCGCTGCCGGGCGCGGTGATCGTGCATCTGGTGCGCGAGCCGATGGCGGTGTGTTTTTCCAACTATCGCGCGCTGTTCGGCGATTCCTATGCCTATAGCTACGACCTGCAGACCCTGGCGCGGCATTACCAGGCGTATCACGGCTTGATGGCGCACTGGCGTGCCGCGTTGCCGGGCCGGGTGATCGATGTGGACTATGCGCAGATGGTGCGTGATCCGTCTGCAGTGCTGGAGCAGTTGATGACGCGCTGCGGGTTGGCGATAGAGCCAGGGCAGATCGACATCACCCGCAATGCCGCAGCGTCGGCCACGCTGAGCAGCGTGCAGGTGCGCGAAGGTGTGCATGGCCGCAATGTGGAAGCGTGGCGCCGCTATGCAACGCAACTGGAGCCGTTGAGGCAGGCCTTGCTGCATGCAGGCATGATCGAAACGGGCGCTACGCCCTAACAGCGGCTGACAAACGCGCGCGCTCACCGTCGGGTGGACGCGGCCTGCTGTTTGATCCCCGTCGGCACGTCACCACGTCGGCAGATGCGATGTTCTCGCGGTTTGCGGGAGCCTGTGGCGGGATGGATGCCGCGTAGGAATTTATGGGGATGGGCGCACGGTGTGTCGTGCAGGCGTGAGGGCATCGCGCGCGCCGCCCGCGTTCTTGGCAACAAGTCTGCCAGGGCGAGTGCGACCAGCACCCGGCCTCCATCCAGACAACGTCCAGGCGATGTTGGTCGCTGCTCCTGCGTCCAATCCAGGCGCATCTGCGTGGATGGTCCTGCAGCAAAGAAGACCGGCAGTCATGCTGACTGCCGGTCGTCGGTCACAAGCAATGACTCACTGCGCGCCGAAGCGCCAGTTCAATTCCAGCATGTAGGAACGGCCGTAGCCGGTGTAGTTGAAGATGTTGTAGTACGGGTAGTCGGTGTAGGTGCGGTCGCGCGGCGGACGCTCATTGGTCAGGTTGTTGACCGTGGCCGTGAGCGAGATGTCGTCGTTGATCGCGTAGTCCAGCGTCGCATTGAAGGTGGTCCAGGCGCCGACCTTGCGCGCGCCTTCCACTGCATAGCCATCGGTGCTCTGGCCCGCGGTGAAGTTGGGCGTACGGCCGTAACGCTGGCCGAACAGGGTGGTGGTCCACGCATCCTTCTGCCAGGTGATCGAGGCATTGGTGATGCTGCGGAACTCGGAAGAGAAGAACGGCTCGCTCAGCAGGTCGCGCACCGGGTCTTGCGGGAACTGCTGACTTTCGTGCTTGAGCGTCAGGTTGTACTGCGCGTCGAACACAAACAGGCCCCAGGATTCGGTGGCCAGGTTGTAGGTCGCCTTGGTCAGCACGCCGGAGATTTCCTCGTTGGAAATATTGACCGGGTTGATGCGGATGTTGCTCAGGCGATTGGGTACCAGCGCATCGGCGGCGGTGCGATCGATGCGCGACAGCGCGTCGACGCAGGTGGGCGAGTTGATGTCCAGGGCGCCGAGCCGGCAGGCCGATTCGTTTTGCAGCAACGCATCGGTGCTCAGGTCGCTGACCTTGTCATCGATCTTGATGTTGTAGTAATCGGCATTGACGCTGAAGCGTGCGCTCGGCGACCACACCACGCCGGCGCCCCAGGATTTGGCGGTGATCGACTTCAGATCCGCATTGCCGGACCGACGGCCCTGGATGCTGGTGCCGCCATAGGTGCAGTCGGAGATCGGCACGCCGGGTTCTTCGACCGCACAGCGGTAGTAGTCGTTGACGCCCTGGAAGAAGCCGCTGTCGCCAGCGAAGGAGAACGCCATGTCCGGTGCCTTGAACGCTGTGGCGTAGTTGCCGCGGAACAGCAGCGAATCGATCGGACGGAATTCCAGCGCAGCCTTGTAGGTGAACTTGGAGTCGCCACCGCCGCCCTGGTTCTTGTAGTCGTCGTAACGGCCGGACAGATTGGCGGTCAAGGTGCTCAGGATCGGCACGCGCATCTCGAACGCCGCCGCCCAGTTCTCGCGCTTGCCGCTGCCCTGGGTACCGGTCAGCTGGTAGAAGTCGCCAGCAATCACACGCGGGTCGGTTGGATTGGTCCAGTACTGATTCCCAGCCTGCAACACGCCGGCGATGCCGACCGCACCGGCCGGCATGTTGAACAACTCGGTGTTGGTCAGTTGCAGGTTCACGTTCTGGGTCCAGGTCCTGGACTTGGTGCGGATTTCGTCGTTGAAGCTGCGGTACTGCGCCGGAGTCAATGCGCGATAGAAGTTGGCGTCGTTGGGCGAATAGATCGGGTAGCCGTAGTACTCGCCCTGCGAAGCGCCAAGGAACTGTTCGCGGAAGAAATCTTCGATGCGGTCGGCCAGCGGCCACTGCTGACGACTGTCGATGCGATATTCCGAGCGTGCGTAATAGGCATCGTAGGTCCAGTTGCTGGCACCCAGGCCGCCTTTCAGGCCGAGCGCGATGTTGTAGGAGTCGGCGGTCTGGCGGTTGTTGTTGAAATCGTTGCCGCCGGTTTCTTCCGGTGCAAACACGCGTTGATAGCTTTCGAGCTGCTGGCTGTCCGCGTTGTAGAACAAGCCGCCGGTGTCGACAGAACTCTGCCAGAAGCGGGGTCCGCTGTTGACCTCGACCTTGGTGCGGTTGAGCAGCAGGGTCGAATACAGCTCGACGTTGTCGTTGAACGCATAGCTCAGGTTGGCATAGCCGCTGGCGCTGCGTTCCTTGTTGAGGATGCTGGCATAGCCCGGCACGGTGCGGCTGCTGCAGAAGTTGCCGCGGTTGGCACGATTGTCGTACTGCACCGAACCGTTGAACAGCGCGCCCAACGCGGCGCAGTTGTCTGCCCCTGGATCGACATAGCTGGCCGGGGGGCCGGGGAGGTTGTGCAGCGCAATGCGTGAACCATAGCGCAGGGTCGGGTCCGGATTGTCGTCGGTGGAATCGAAATCGCGGCGCTGATAGCCGTAGATCGGATCCTGGTTGTTGAGCTGCAGGCCCCAGACGATGTTGGCGCCGCCGATCTCGTTGCCGCCGGTGAGCTGAAAGCGCTGGTTGTTGCCGCCACCGCCGTCATAGGTGCCCATGCGGTAATTCATCTGCACGCCGTCCATGCGCTTTTTCAGGATGATGTTGACCACACCGGCGATTGCGCTGGAGCCGTAGATCGAGGACTGGTTACCGGGCGCCACGTCGATGCGCTCGACCATGCCCACCGGAACGCTGGCCAGATCGACGAAGTTGCTCTGCCCGTTGTACAGCAGCGGGTAATCGGCCATCGGCCGGCCATCGATCAGCACCAGGGTGAAACCGGGATCCAGGCCGAGCAGGCTCAAGGATTTGGCGCCTGCGGTGAAGCCGTTGCTGAACTGACCATCCTGGACCGAGCCGGTGGCCATCGGTTGCGAGCGCAGCACGTCGTAGACGTCCTTGAAGCCGCGACGCTGGATGTCCTGGGCGGTAATCGAAAACACCGGGGTCGCGGTTTCGACCTGGGATCGCGGGATCAGCGACCCTGTCACCGTCACCTTGTCCAGTTGAGTGACTTCACCTTGATCCTGTGCCATGGCAAGCGATGGCATGGTCAGTGCGGTGCAGACCGCGGTAACCAGTAAATGACGCTTCATGAAACGCACCTCTCTCTCCAAAGGTATGAACGGGCGCGCGGCAATCGGGGGTCCGCACGCAATGGGTGTCAACGAAACGTTAACAACGTACCGACTGTACCCAGTTCCGTCCGCTGCCGTATAGGCGTGTTTCTTCAGATTTTTTGTCCCTTCACGCCCAGGCTGGGTATCCTTTGCCGATGCTTAAAGCCGCGTTTGCTCTCTCCCTGCTGTGTACCCTGTTCGTTCCGTTGCAAGCGGTTGCCCGGGCGACCATCGACAAGATCGAGATCAAGGGCCTGGACGACGGCGACGATGCCGAGATGATCGAGAACATCGAGGTTTCCCTGTCTCTTTATGAGGCCGTCGGTAAAGAGCAGGGCGAATCGCGATTGGAGTACCTGCTGGCGCAGGCGGAACGGCAGACGCGTGAGGCGCTGGAACCGTTCGGTTACTACTCGCCGACCATCGAACTTGCCGCGCCGCGCAACGGCGACAGGGTGACGGTGGTGATCACCGTGAACCGTGGCGAGCCGGTCCGGGTACGCACCTCGCATATCTCCATCACCGGCTGGGCCGAGCAGGACCGTTATCTGGGGCAGGATCTCAAGCAGTTCGAGCCGCGCGAAGGCCAGGTCTTCAGCCACCCGCAATACGAAGCCAGCAAGGTGCGCATCACACGGCGCCTGGCCGAGCGCGGGTACTTCGATGCCGATTTCACCCAGCGCCGGGTGGCGGTGACGCGCGCCGAGCACGCTGCCGACATCGACCTGAATTGGGATAGCGGCCGCCGCTACGACATGGGCAAGGTACGCTTCGACTACGACTACTTTCGCGATGGCCTGTTCGACCCGCTGGTGTATTGGGACGAAGGCAGCTACTACCACGAAGGCAAGCTGGATCGGCTGCGCGAGTCGCTGACCAAACTGGATTACTTCAGCACCATCGACATCCAGCCCAAGCCCGAAGAAGCCGACGCCGATGGCCGCGTACCGGTGGACGTCAAGCTCACCCGCGCCAAGCGCACTGTCTATACCTCGGGCCTGAGCTACGGCAGCGAGAGCGGGGCCGGTGTGCGCGGCGGTGTGGAGCGGCGCTATGTGAATTCGCGCGGCCACAAGATGGACACGCAGCTGGACTACGCACAGAACCGCAAGAGCCTGACCACCAGCTACCGGGTACCGGCGTTCCGCTGGCTCGACGGCTGGTATACCGCCTCGGCGCGGCTGTACGACGAGCAGACCGAGTACATCGACCTGCGCAACGTCAAACTCACCGGCAGCCGCAGCGGCCAGATCAACGAACGCTGGAGCGCCATCGCCTCGATCAATGCCTTGCGCGAGCGCTGGCGTTTCAGCAGCGGCAACGACTTCGAAGGTGCGGTGTACGAAACCTCCACGCTGATCTATCCGCAGCTGCAGGCCAATTACGTCAATGTCGACGACCGGCTGTTCCCGCGCAGCGGTGTGTCGGGCCAGGCGCTGATCCGTGGCGGCGCAGAAGGTGCGGGGTCGGACACCAACTTCGGCCAGCTCTACGGGCAGCTACGCTGGTTTCTGGGGGCCGGCGACAACAGCCGGATCATCCTGCGCGGCGAAGGCGGCACCACCTGGACCAGCGACCTGGTGGCGATGCCGCCCAGCCTGCGGTTCTTTGCCGGCGGCGCCAACAGCATCCGCGGCTATGCCTTCCGCGAAGTCGGTCCACGCACGCCCAAGCCGGACGAATTCGCGCTCGGTGCCAAGAACGTGGTCACTGCCAGCGCCGAGTACGAGCATTACCTCAAGGGCGGCCCCTGGGGCGGCGCGGTGTTTGTCGATAGCGGCAGCGCCTTCGACGACCGCCCCGACTGGCATACCGGTATCGGCTTCGGTTTGCGTTGGCGCTCGCCGGTGGGACCGGTGCGCGTGGACATTGCACACGGCTTGAACGATCCCGACTCGCAGTTCCAGCTCTATATCGATATCGGGGCCAACCTGTGAGCACACCGACGCCGCCCTCCGCACCGCGCCGTGCGCGTTTCTATCGCCGGCGCCGGTTCTGGGTGGGCTCGGGGCTGACCGTGCTCGGGCTGGTGCTGCTGGCCTTGATCGCGATCTATTGGTTATTGCAGACCGTGGCCGGGCGCGACGTGTTGCTGGCGCAGGTGGTTGCGCGCCTGCCGGTGGGTGCCAGCTTCACTTACGGCAGCGTCGAAGGCCCGGTTGCCGGCCCGCTGACCTTGCGCAATGTCGACTTCAGGTATCAGGACATCCACTTCACCGCCGAGCGCGTGTATCTGGAGCCGGATCTGCGCCCGCTACTGGGGCGCAAGCTGCAGCTGGACGCAGTGCAGGTCAGCAACGCCACCTTGAACCTGGGCAAGAGCGAGGAGCCGTTCAAACTCCCCAGCTGGCCCGAATCGCTGCCGCAGATCGAGGTGCCGCTGGCGATCCAGGCCGACAAGATTGCAGTGGACAACCTGCGCATCACCCAGCTGCAGCAGCCGATGATCGTGCTGCACAAGATGCAGGGCGGGCTGGAAGTGGCGACCGGGGAACTGCGCACGCGCGGCCTGGTGATCGATACCGACATGGGCGATTTCCGCCTGCATGGCGATTACATCCCCAACGACGATTACCACGCCGATCTCACCGCCACCGCAGTGCTGCCGGCCGCGCGTGGTCGCACGCCGGCCAGCCTGGGCCTGGTCGCGCGCGGTGACCTGGACAAGATGGAAGTGGCCATCGCCGGCCGTGCACCGGCCCCGCTGCAGGCCAGCCTGGTGTTCACCGGCCGCGACGACCCGACCTGGGCGTTCAAGGCCGTCACCGAGGCACTGGATCCCTCGCTGCTGATGCCGGCCGCCGATGGTGCGGCCGCCGCACCGGCCACGCCGATCGCCTTGAACCTGACTGCCTCCGGCAAGGGCGGCAATGCCGACCTGCAGGGCAGCGTCAAACAGGGCGAGCTGAGCGCCACCTTGCAGCCGTCGCACATCAGCCTGCAGGAGCAGGTGTTGACGGTCGAACCGTTGGTGATCGACACCTTCGAAGGCCGCACCCAGCTGCGCGGCACCGCCGATTTCCGCGACACGCAGAATCCGAGCTTCCGCTTTGCGGTCAATGCCAAGGGCCTGCGCTTCACGCCCACGCCCGACCCGGCCACCCCCGATGCGCCGGTGGTGCCGGTGGAATTGCTCGATGCACGCCTGGGCGTTGCCGGCACGCTGAAAGCCTGGGCGGCGATCGGCCGCGCCAGCGTGGAGCGCGACGGCCAGCAGGCCGCGCTGGTATTCGACAGCCGTGGCAACGAGCAACGCGCGCAGCTCAAGCAGGTGCAGGCCACAACGCCGGGCGGCTCGCTGGATGTCACCGGCGAAGTGGCCTGGGCGCCGGAGCTGCAATGGGATGTCACCGCGCAACTGGCCAAGTTCGATCCGGGCTATTTCGCGCCGGGCTGGAACGGCAACCTCTCCGGCAAGATCGCCTCCAAGGGCCGGCAGTTGCCGGCGCCGGCGGGTGGCGTGTCGCCGGGTTTCGAGGCCACTGCCGACATCCCCGGCCTGAGCGGCCAGCTGCGCCAGCGCGCGCTGTCGGCCAACGGCAAGTTCGCCCTGCGTGGCGAACAGGGCGAAGGCGAACTGCAGCTGTCGCTGGGCAATAGCCGCGTCACCGCCAAGGGCAAGGTCGGCGACCAGCTGGAGATCGCCGCGCAACTGCAGCCGCTGCAACTGGACGACGTGCTGCCAGGCGCCACCGGCACCGTGCGCGGGCAGCTACAGGTCAGCGGCCGCCGCGATGCGCCGGACATCACCGCCGACATCGCCGGCAACGGCCTGCGCTGGGACACCTACAGCGCGCAAACCATCAGCCTGCGTGGGCGCCTGCCATGGCGCGGCAGCGATGGACAATTGGCGTTGCAGGCCACTGCCATCGAAGCCGGCGTGGTGCTGGACAGCGTGCGGGTGCAGGCACGCGGCGCGGTGGAAGCGCTGCGTCTGGATGCCGATATCGCCAACAGCATGGCCAGCGTCGCGCTGCAGGGCGATGTCCGCCGCGCTGGCGAACGCTGGCAGGGCCAGGTCGCCACGCTGCGGATTGCCCCGGCCAAGGGCGATGCCTGGGCGCTGCGGCAGCCGGCGCAGTTCAGCACAGACGGCGCGGCCTTCACCTTGTCCGACACCTGCCTGGGTGCGGCCACCGGCGGGGCACTGTGCGCCAGCGCCAACTGGCCGCGCGAGGGTATGGTGGTGCATGGCGATGCCTTGCCGCTGTCGCTGGTGCAGCCGTGGCTGCCCAAGCAGGAAGGCCGGCAGATCTATCTGCGTGGCGAATTGTCGCTGGACGGCAGTTTCAGGCCGCGCGGCAATGCATGGGAAGGCAGCCTGCGCATCGCTTCGCCCGAAGGCGGCATCCGCCTGGGTGAAACCCGTTACGCCGCCGTGGCCGGCAACCCCAATCGCGGCGAGTTGCTGCGCTACGACCAGTTCAGCGTGCAGGCCGATTTCACCCAGCAGCAGATCCAGGCAAAGCTCGGTATCGGCTTCCAGGGCGCCGGCTTTGTCGATGCCAAGTTCAACACCGGCTGGGACGCATACGCGCCGCTCAACGGCGAGCTGTATCTCAACATGTCGCGTCTGTACTGGCTGGAGCTGGTGGTGGCCGATGTAGTGCGGCCCAAGGGCCTGGTCGAAGGCCATGTGAGCCTGCGCGGCACCCGCGACAAGCCGCTGCTCGGCGGCGATGCCACCTTGAGCGATTTCACTGCCGAATACCCGTCGATGGGTTTGACCCTGAGCGAGGGCAAGGGCCGTTTCGACGCGCTGCCCGATGGCTCGGCCAAGATCACCGCCTCGGCCAAATCCGGCGAAGGCACGCTCACCGTCGATGGCGGGTTGTCGTGGTTCGGTACCAGCACGCCGCTGCTGCTGAATATCCGCGGCAATAACGTGCTGGCGTACAACACCAGCGAGTTGCGCATCATCGCCAACCCGGACATGCAGTTCGGCATCACCGACAACACCATGCAGCTGCGCGGCAAGGTCACCGTGCCCGAAGCCGATATCGATCTGGAACGCCTGGATCGCGGCACCTCGGTGTCCGAAGACGTGGTGGTGCTGGACCCGGTCGACCCGGAAGCCGCGCCGTCCTCGCTCCTGGATATGGACCTGGCCATCGTGCTCGGCGACAAGGTCAACATGAGCGGCTTCGGCCTGAAGGGCGGCCTGAGCGGGCAGATGCAGATCCGCGCGCGCCCGGGGCGCGAGATGACCGCCAATGGCGGGCTGGATGTGCGCGGCCGCTACAAGGCCTATGGCCAGGACCTGACCATCACCCGCGGCCAGCTGACCTGGAACAACAACATCGTCTCCGACCCGCGCGTGAGCCTGCGCGCCGAGCGCAAGATCGGCGATGTCACCGCCGGTATCGACGTCAGCGGCCGCGCCGAATCGCCACGCGCCGATGTCTGGTCCGAGCCGGCGATGTCGCAATCCGAAGCGCTGTCGTACCTGGTGCTCGGCCGCGGCCTGTCCACCGCCAGCAGCGACGAAACCCAGCAGGTCAGCGCCGCCTCGGCCGCGCTGTCGGCTGGCAGCAGCCTGATCGCCTCGCAGATCGGCGCCAAGCTCGGCCTGGACGAAGCCGGCGTCAGCCAATCCAGCACGCTGGGCTCGGTGGTGGGCTTTGGCAAGTATCTCTCGCCCAAACTCTATGTCGGTTACGGCGTCTCGATGATTGGCGGCGGTTCGGTCCTGACGCTGAAATACCTGCTCAGCCGCGGCTTCGACGTGGAAGCCGAATCCAGCACGGTGGAGACCAAGGGGTCTGTGAACTGGCGGCGGGAGAAGTAGGCGCGTTGCTTCCGTTTCCGGATGCGGGAACACCGGCTCCCGCATCGGCCACGTCACGGAGCAACTCCGGCGGCGTGCGGGGCGACCCCGCGCAGCGCGCCGTCGTCATCGCATCCCGTCAGGGCCTGGGGTGGGTTCCCCGTCAGCGATCAGCGGGTTGCGATCTTGCGGAACTTCCACTGCGAGATCATGTCCGCGCCCCAGGCGATTGCGGTCGCCAGCAGCGCGACCGCTGGATACGCGATCAGTGCGCCAAGCGCGACGAAGGCGGCCTTGGCGAGGAAGATCGCGGCCCAGATCCATCCCCAGCTCCAGCGAAACGCGAAGGTCTTGCCTTCGCGGCTTGCCCAGCGCAGAAGCGCCATCAACAGCAGCGGCAAGGCGACGATGGTTGCTGCGCTCTGCAGCCCGGCAACGATCAATGCGCCTGCCAGCATGCCGATGGCCGGAATGAACAGGCGTTGCACCCACGGATGCTTCACGCGCGGGTCGGCCTCGGGCCGACATTGCCAACGCCCTAGAGACGTCAAGCAATACCAGGCGGACCAGCCGACGATACTGATGGCCGCGCCGTACAGGCCAACCTTCAGGACTGGCGACATGGCCGGCGCGGGATTGTGGTCGAGCATGGCCAGCAACAGGCACAGCAGGAAGAAGACGCTGCCGACGATCGCGCTGCGCGCCAGTCCCAGCACTGCGGCCGCCGGATTGAACAGGTGCCGCTCGCTGGCTATGTACCAGCGCAGTGCACTTTCCCGATCCAGCGGCGCTGGCGGCTTGCTGCCGTCCGGGAGATAGCCGATCAGATCCAGCAGGCGGCGAATGCGGTCGGCGCGACCTGGCCACAGCATTGCGGCAAGTGCGGCGCCCTCCGATTCTGCCGGCGCCAACCATCCCAGCAGCTTGCGCACCTGAGGCAGCGAGGCCGATGCATCACCACGGCGCTGCAGCTCCCGGGCCAACTGGCTGTGCCCGGCCGGTAGCAGCAGCCACCGGCGATGCATCCGTGTACGCGCCTGTTCGACCACGTAAGGGTCGGGCGCATCCAGCGACTGCTCCCAGTCAAAGAAGTCCGCCAGCACGTCGTAGTTGTCTGCAACCAGCGCGTGGCTGTCGGCCAGCAGGCAGCGCTGCAAGGTACTACCGATCTGCGGCTTGAACTCCAGCGACCATAGTTCCGGTTGCGCGGTCAGCCATTGCCGCAGTTCCTGCGGCTCCACTGTGGCAGCCTGCCGCAGGATGCGTCGCTGCACTTGTTCCACATCGACGTCGGGCAACGGCGGTTGCGGCGGCGCGATCCAGTCGACAGAAATCGCAGGGGCTGTGCGGGGCGCTGCATCCGGCTGCGCCGACTCGGGCCATTGTGCGTTGGCGTACTGGGCGTCCGGCGTTGGAGAGAGGGCGATCTGTCGTGGCAGGGCAGACCGGTCGTTGTGCACCGCGGTCTCAGACGTGTCTTCATGCTGGTCATTGGCCTGATCGACCATCGCTCTCTCTGCGCGGTCACGCGACCAGGCGAGCGCGGCTTGGTAGGTTTCATGCAGTTGCTGGAAACCGACCGGATCGTCGTCCGGGCGGGTGACTTTCAGGCGTGTTGCATACGCGCGCTTGATCGCACGCGCATCTGCATCCACCTCCAGGCCAAGCGCTTCCAGCGCCCACTTCATGCACGCGCCTCCAGCTCGTCCAACGCCTGCGCAAGTTCGTCGCGGTGGCGCTCGATACGGTGTAGATCCTGGCTCTCGAGCACCTCACGGAACTGCGCCATCCACTGCTGCACCATGTGCCGTGCGTCGATGTATTCCTCGTAGACGCGCTCGGTCCGCGCCATCAACGCGATATTCTGCTGCTGGTCGCGCGGATGCACCTTGATGGCCGCCAACGCCTGCAGTCGCCGCGTGATCTCCTCACGATCGAGCAGCCCTGGATTCTGTTCCAGTACCAGCTCGTGACGCTTGCCGGTGGCATCCTCGATCACCTCGACTTGCAGCAGCCCATCGACATCGTAGGTGAAGCGGGTCAGCACTCCTTGCTCGTCGCGTGAACGCTTGGGATCCAGCGCAACACGCAGTTCTCCCAGCTTGATGTTCTTTTCCACCATGGGATTTTCGCCCTGGTAGACATCGATGATGACCTGGCTTTGCTGCTCGTTCATTGGATAGAAGCGGTCCTCGCGGCTCACCGGCACCACGCTGTTGCGCGGGATGATGGGATGGAAATAGCCGGAGCGGACCTTGCCGTCGTTGCCTTGACGCGCCACCTGCGTACCCAGGGTGTACGGGCAGACATCGGTGAGCACCACTTCGCGCAGGCTCTCGTCGCGGCTTTTCAGGCCGGCAGCGACGACCGCGCCCAACGCGATGGCATGATCCGGGTTGACGTGACGCAGCGGTAGCCGGCCAAGCATGCGCGTGGCCAGGCGGCTGATCATCGGCATGCGCACTGCGCCGCCAACCAGCACGATGTCGTCCAGCTCAGAGGGTTTGAGCTTTGCATCGCGCAAGGCGCGCTCGATCGGCGCACGCATACGCTGCAGCAACGGCTCGGCCAGCTGCGCAAAGCGTGCTTCGTCGATTTCCCAGGCATAGCTGTGTCCGGCCATGCTCACGTTGAGCGCGCCTTGTGCCTGCGTACTCAGTTCGCGCTTGAGCTGTTCCAGCCGGCGGCGCAGCTGCGCGCTGTCGCCAGGCGCAAGCTTGGCAGCATCGAGGCGATGCTCGGCACAGAAGCCTTCCACCAGTACCTCGAGAAAATCCTCGCCGCCGAGAAAATTGTCGCCGGCACTGGCGTGCACTTCGACCACGCCATCGAACATTTCCAGCAGCGACACGTCGAACGTGCCGCCGCCCAGGTCCAGTACCAGCACGCGGCCTTCGCCGCCACGTTCCTGCAGCCCGTAGGCCAGCGCGGCGGCGGTGGGCTCGTTGATCAGCCGTTCCACGCGAATACCCGCCAGTTCGCCGGCCACACGCGTGGCTTTACGCTGCGCATCGGAAAAGTAGGCAGGGACGCTGATCACCGCTTCTTCGATCTTGCTGCCCAGCGCCGCTTCGGCATCGGCAATCAACGAGCGCAGGATCAGTGCAGATAACTCTTCGGGGCGGAAGCTGCGCTGGCCCAGCTTGGTTTCGCGCGGGCTCCCCATCCAGCGTTTGAATGCCGCCATGCTCAGGTGTGGATGTGTCACCAGGCGCTCGCGTGCCGGCTGGCCGACCAGCAGGCTGCCGTCGTCGCCGATGCTGATCACCGACGGTGTCAGCAGGCTGCCGTGCGGATTGGAAAACAACCTCCCACCCTCGGCATCGTGCACGCCGATCAGCGAGTGTGTGGTGCCGAGGTCGATACCTACGATCATGAGCAGATCCTTGTGTCCATTCAGTGCGGAAATTTTATTGGTGCCCATGCAGGCGACGATGCTGCGCATCCTGGATCAGCGAGACCACCCAAAGCAGCAGCGCGAAAATCGTGCCAGGCCAGGCACCCGCCTGCGACACCAGCAGGACCGGCGTGCCTAGTCCCACAAACGTGAGCATGGGCATGATCGCCGATCGTGAATCGGCTTCCATACGCCCCGTGAGGCGAAAAATGGCGATATAGGCAAGCGCTGCGCTACAGGCGGCTCCCCAACCGCCGCTGCGCATGCCTGCCAGGATGACGATGCTGGCTGTCGGCACCGCCCAGCGGTGCGCAATGCGCTTACCCTTGCTCGAAAGCGTGGTGCGCGCCTGCCAGCGCGCCGCCATCTGGACCAGCACCAGCGCACTCCAGATCGCCAGACTCGCCCCTAGAGCGCTGAAAATCCAGGACGCAGCGGCGATACCGGCAATCGGAAGCATCAAGGTCGCCCCGGTTGCGAGCAAGGCGGCGACGACCAGTCCGCGTCCAAGATCGACCGCCAGCTGCCAGCCATGAGGGCGTCGCGGGTCGCCCAGCTGCCTCCAGAAGCGCACGTGTCGCGGCTGTAGCACTGCGGGCAAACCGCGGGGGAACCATTGATTGACGATGCCGCAGAAGCGGTACATCCAGGTCGGCCGCATCGGCAGCAAGGCAGACAGGAAGCACTCCCACCGTGAGGGTGGCCCGACCACGCGTGCTCTGAGCGCTTCGGCCCATTGTGGCGTCATCCTCTGCCAGTGTGCCGCTTCCAGTTCCTTGGCCAGAACGGCCGCATCGCCGCCAGGCGCCAGTGCAGCGAGTCGTCGCCGACTGCGCTCCTGCACCTGTGCCGACTTGCGCGCATCGTGCAGCCAAGCGCGATCTTCTCGATCGTGATCTAACTGGCTCCAACATAGAGTCCTCGATAGCGTGTCGATGGCGTCCAGTGGCAGCGACGCCTGTCTTTGGCGCAATGCACGCAAGACGTAAGTGCCGAGCATGGCGCGTTCGTCGTCGGGTAGCACAGTGACCCGCTGCGTCATCCACTGGTCAAGGAGATCCGGCGACCTCCCAAGTACGATAGCCATCACGCGGCCGGTCCAGAGCGCATAACGCAAATCGCTGTCTGGGTCATCGGAGAAAGCGGCGACCAAGGCATCGAAGGCTGCGTCGGACAGGGTCACGCCATCGTGTGCTATCCGGTTGGCGATGTCGTAGCCAATGCGTGGGCGCAATTCCAGCGACCAGAGTTCGGGCAGGGCGCGCGACCAGGCGCTAAAGTCTGCTGCGGGCATGGAGTGGGTCGCAGCGAGGATGCGCGTGGCGACTTCCTGCACATGGGCATCGTCCTGCCACTGTGTCAGTTCGGCTTCCAGCAACGGCTGCTGCACGAGTTCAGCATGCACGCGGCGGTGGCTGATGCGTGCTTCTTCGTTGATCGAAACTGACTGCTGTTTCGATGCCATTGGCGTGCCGGCGTCGATGTCCGCGGCCGTCGCTGCGGCGTCCAGCCACGGTGTTGCTTCTAACCACGCCAATGCGGCCTGATAGGTTTCGTGCAGTTGCTGGAATGCCACCGGATCATCATCCGGGCGAGTGGTTTTCAGGCGTGCGGCGTACGCGCGCTTGATCGCGCGCGCATCGGCATCCGCTGAGAGACCCAGCGCTTCCATTGCCCAGCTCATCGTTGCAATCCTGCAACCCCGATGGGGTGATCGCGTTCCATCCTGACCTGCTCCCGGCTCCAATCACGCGTTATCGACCGGTGGCGGACGAACTTTACGCCGCTGTCCTACAGGGCGGATGGGGTTTTGAATGAATCGGTACATGCAGCCATTACGTACTCTTTATGTCAGCACGCCGGAACGTGCCTAGCCTCTTTACGCCGCGCAGATCTACCTTGGCACTCCCGCACTGTGGTGCGTTGAGCCAAAAACGATGTGTATCCTGATTTTGCGAGGTCCTCAGACCGATCCGGCGCCGTTGGTGCCGGTGCAGTTGCCTGAGTGTGCTGGGCGTGCATTGCGCACGCTGGCGTGTGCTGATGTGGATAGCTTGATTGCCGAGCTGCATGCGGCCGGTGGCGATGCCGAGGTGGAACTGGTGTTGCTGGACTCGGGCGATCTGCCGCTGTCCGAGCGCAGCTGTGCCAGGGCCTTGCGTGCGGCGGTGGATGCATTGCCCACGCCGTACATCGAGCTGCATGCCGATGCGGCGCAGGAACTGGAGCCGTGGCTGCATCCGCAGCATGCGCCGTTGGCGGTGGTAATTGCGCCGCACGATGCGCCGCGTGCCTATGCGATGTCGCTGGGCATTGCCGCGCGTTGTCTGCCGTCGTTGCACGCGCCGTTGCGCGTGGCTGCCTGAGGACGCCGGCATGTCGATCATGATCGTACGTGGGCCGGAAGCATCGTCGCCGCTGGTGCGTGGGTCGCAGCCGTTGCCGCGGGCCGTGATCCGGCAGCTGGTGCAGTGTGCCGGCGACGCGGGCAAGACGGTGGCCTTGCGTGCCTGCGGGTCGGAGCAGGAGTTGCTGGATGCCTTGCGCGTGGCCGGACAGGCGCGGATGGAAATTGCGTTGATCGATCCGGGCAGTTGCGTGGACAGCGTACGCCTGCACCGGGTGCTGGCGTCGTTGCGCTACCCCTACGTGGAGGCGCATGACGACAGCACCGACCGGCCGGAGCGCTGCCTGCCGGCGGGTCTGGGCGAGTGCATTGCGACGGTGCGCGGTTACTGCGCGCAGAGCTATCTGCTCGGGCTGGAAATCGCGTTGGAACATCTGGGCTGCACGGAGATCCAGGGCGATGTCCACGTCGGTACCTGAGCTGCGCCAGCTGCATTATTTCGCCGACTACGAAGGCTATTGCGATGGTCGGCCGGTGCTGTGGGGGCAACTCGCCCATAGCGTGGAGGTGCCTGCCGACGGTGTGCTGGATGCCGCAGGACTGGTGTGCGCCTTGCGCCGTCGCGCGGCCGAGGCGCATGGGCTGGAAGCTGGGCAGATCCGGCTGTGCCAGGTCACGCGTTTGTAGCGGTCATGCCGCTACCGCAGCGTGGCCGGCATGTGCACCGATGTCGTGGCCGGCACCGAAACACGTTGCCTTCCTGGCGTGACCACCACGGCATTTAGAGCGGCTAACACAACGTAGCCAGCAGTCGTCAGGTGGGCGTGGGCGGCGCGGAGGAAGCGCAGTGTACGAATGGGACATGCCGCATCGAGCACAGGCCGCGCCCGCCTGGTGGTGAGCGCAGTCGTTCTGTTAGTTGCTCTTGGTGTGACCTCGGCACACCGATCGCTGTCCTTCTGCGCGATCTGGCGCGCGCCAATTCCACGACGCCACATCCGGGTGGCGCATTGGAGGCGATCGCGCACCCGATTTTAAGTGGATCACGCGCGCGCCCTGGTTGCTTGGCCCGACCGGCATGCAGGACAGTTGCAACCCCATCGCACTGCCTGGGCGCATCCCCGGGCGCACACACAAGCGCGGCGCTAACGCATGGCGTGGCGCTGTTGCGCCACCTCGCAGCTGGATTGGACGGGAATCGGAGGTACGCCGCTGTTGCCGTGCCCGATCGGCACGCAAACATCCGCCATCCACCGCGTCCTGCGTCAGGGTCCTGATGAGCGCAGATACAACGACGCCACCCGAAGGTGGCGCCGTCGTCTTGCCATCGCTGCGCGTCAACGCAGGGCAGGTGCTAGCCGCTTACTTGGCCGCACCGCTGTCCGGCACGAACTTGATCAGCTGGTTGCTGGTCGCTGCAGTACCGAAGTTGAAGCGGCCGTAGCCGGCGCCCCAATACAACGCACCATTGACCACGGCCGGCGAGCTGATGACCGAGCCGGTGGCGTCGTAGTTCCACAGCGTGGCGCCGGTGTCGGTGTCGAGGGCGACCATGTTGCCGGCCATCGAACCGGCGTACAGCAGGTTCGGCGACACGGTCAGCGAGCCCTGGCCGCCGGCCGGCACGTTCGGATTCACGCGGTTGATGCCGGGTACCTTGACCTGCCACTTGATCTTGCCGGTGGCGGCATCCAGTGCCGCCCACGAGCCGCCGTTGTGGCTGACGGTGTTGTCCGGTCCCAGCGTGTAGGTGGCGTTGGAGCTGTTGTTGATGGCCACATAGACCTGCGACTTGTACGGGTCGAACGCGGTGCCCCATTCGACGCCGCCTGTGGTGCCGCCCGGACCGACCTGGGTGGACCACACCTTGGCGCCGGTCCTGGCGTCGAAGGCCCAATAGATGCCACTCTTCTGCCCTGCGCCGACCAGCTGCTGCGGCTTGCCGTCACGCCACACGGTGAACAGCTGCACGCCGGCACCACCGAAATCGTAATCGGGGCCGGTCAGGTTGGTTGCCTGTGTATTCGGGCAAAGGCCGTTGGTGGGTGCGACGATGCACGACAGGTTCCAGGCGTCGTAACCCTGTGCGCGATTGGCCCAGGCCAGCTTGCCGGTATCCAGATTCAACGCCACCACCGAGTCGACGTAGTTATCCGGCGCCATGCAGTTCAGTTCGTCCTGCACGGTGAGCTCGCTGCCGCGGTAGGAGCGCGCATTGGAGACGCAGTTGCCCACGCTCTGCGGAATGTTGTAGTTGTTGCCGGTGCCGAAATACAGGCGGCGGCTGATCGGATCGATCGCCACCTGGCCCCACACCGAGGCGCCGGTGTAGCCCTCGGGCACGTTGTAGAACTGCCACAGCTTCTTGCCGGTGTTCAGATCCAGCGCCACGACGCTGCCGCGGAAGCTGAAGGTATGGGTCGGGTCGAGATTGCCCCAGTCGCCGGAGGACACCGGCACGTAAATGCGGTTGCCGTAGATGACCGGCGAGGAGGTGATGCGTGCTTGCGGGTTGGCTTCGGCAGTGGTCTTCCACAACAGCTTGCCGGTCTTCTTGTCGATCGCCAGCACGGTGCCTGCAGCCTGGTCGCCGACGATGATGCTCTTGGCGCTGATGGCCGGGGTGTTGCGCGTCACCGAGGCGGCGTTGCCGGTGTAGTCGGACAACTTGGCCTGCCAGTTCGGCTTGCCGGTCTGGGTGTCGACGCTGTACAGGGTGCCGCCCCAGTCGGGCACATACAGGGTGCCGCCCTCCACGCTCGGCGTAGCCGAGATGTCGCCGGTGGTGGTCAGGGTCCAGGCCGGCTTGAGGCCTTTGACGGTGGTGCGATTGATCTTCCACTCACCCGGTGCGAAGCGCGAGTTGAAGTAACCGCCACCGGCGGTGGGCCAATTGGTGGGGCTCGCGAACGGGAGGTTGCTGCCGAAGGCGCTCCACACCTGGCCGGAGCGCGCGAACGCCTGGGCATCCAGGGATGAAACCGACTGTTGGGCGGTGGCGGCGCCGGGCTGGGCGAAAGCCACTGCGCTGGCAAGCAGGCAGGGAATGAGCGTCAAACTGCGTAACCGCAAGCGGCGATTGGAGTTGGTCATCACGGCATGTCCATTGATGGAAGGAAGCGCTGGATCCCCCCGGATCTGCGTGGTGAAGATCGCCGATTGCCGTGTCCGTGCAACACGCGCACGCCGCTGTATTCATGCGACGGTCGGGTCCGTTTGTATCTGGTGCTACCAGCTCGAAAAATTTGCGTTCAGCACGTGCGTTAATCGCACAAATAGTGATGATTCATCACTATTCCGCTTAAGTACGATAGAAAAAATGATTCAACGCGATAGCGTTAAATTCGTCTGCAATTCATGGGTTTGCAAAAAGTAACCAGGAAATTTTGCGCCACCTTGTGCAGTGGGTCGCAGTCGATGGTGCATCACCAGCGCCCCCAGCGCGGCGCATCCCGAAGCCCTGCCGGATCCCAGCTGCACGAGGCTTCGCACGTACCCTCATCCGGCGCTTCGCGCCACCTTCTCCCGATGGGAGAAGGGATGATCGGGCGTAGGCTCACTCACTCATGCACGTCTCGTGGCGAGATAAGCCCTCTCCCGGCGCGAGGTAAGCCCGGCTCCCACCGGGAGAGCAACTGTCTTG
>NZ_JPLE01000051.1 GCF_001010415.1 Xanthomonas pisi DSM 18956 | reverse complement strand
ACAGCGTGGAGCGCCCTTTCCTGCGGCTGCGTGGTGTGTTGCTGCGCAGTCGTGCGCGATCGGGCGGGATGGCCGAGTCGGCGTAGCGCAGCTTGCGGAATCGTCGAAAAAAAGCCGCGCAATGCGCGGCTGTCGAGTCTCGCGTGCGTGTCTGCAGCAGATCGGCAGGGCGATGGGGGATCGCCCGCCACGCGCGACGCGGGCTGGATCCTTCGCTGCCACACCACGGATGCGGCAGCGCATCTTCACTCACTACGCGTCATCGCAGACGCGGCGGCGCTTGTTCACTACGCGTCGCGCGCCACCTGAAATCCGGCGAACGACTGCGTCACCGGCATGATTTCCAGCCGATTGATGTTCAGATGCGCCGGCAGGCTGGCGACGTAGAAGATCTGCTCGGCGATGTCCTCGGCGGTCATCGGGGTGGCGCCGCGGTACAGCGTGTCCGAGGCGGCCTGGTTGCCGCCGGTGCGCACCAGGGTGAACTCGGTTTCGGCCATGCCCGGTTCGATCGAGGTCACGCGCACGCCGGTACCGTGCAGGTCTGCGCGCAGGCCCAACGAAAACTGCTGCACGAACGCCTTGGTGCCGCCGTAGACGTTGCCGCCGGTGTAGGGGTAGGTCGCCGCGACCGAGGCGATGTTGATGATGGCGCCGCGGCGTGCGATCAGCGCCGGCAGCAGGCGGTGGGTGAGGGTGACCAGTGCGGTGACATTGGTGTCGATCATCTGCTGCCACTGCGCAAGATCGGCCTGCTGCGCGGGCGCGGTGCCCAGCGCCAGGCCGGCGTTGTTGACCAGCACATCGATCTCGGCGAATGCGGCCGGCAGCGCGTCGATGGCCGCCGACAGGGCCTGCGCATCGCGCATGTCGAACGCAGCGGTATGCACCTGGCCAGCGGGCAGTTCGGCCGCCAGTGCGTCCAGGCGATCGGCACGCCGGCCGGTGGCGATGACCTTCCAGCCGGCGGCGGCAAAGCGGCGTACCGCAGCGCTGCCGAATCCGGAGGTGGCACCAGTGATCAGGACGGTCTTGGACATGGGAACTCCAGGAATGGGGGGGCTTGAAGTGGCTTGAAAACGTGGCGAGCGATGGTCGGGTGGGTGCGGCGCGCTCGGGGCCAAAGTGTACGAGGGGTCCGGACCGCGCCGGGCATCGGCCGCGCCTGCCTGACGGTGAGCGCAGTCGTTATGTTTGCCGCTCTTAGGGCACAGGAACCGGGCGGGCAGCTGCGTCCTGACGTGCGCGCAGCATGTCTGCAGTGAGCGCTTCGCGGGCGATCACATGCCCTCGGCGCAGCCGCAGCAGCACATAGCCAGCCGGCGCGTCGGACGGTAGGTTCTCCGCAGCCGGCAGGGCGGCGATCACCTCGCCATCCACCCACACCGCCGCGACCGGCGCGCGCTGGCCGGGGAACAGCACCGCCAGCGGCAGTTCCGGCGGCGCCTCGGCGCAGGCACCCAGCACCACGCGATCGAGCACCAGCTGCTGCGCGTCGACGCGCCAGAACGCCTGGTAGCCACGCCAGTTGGCGCTGCAACTGCCCAGGGCGTCGCCCGCCTGCGCCACGAAGCGCTTCCAGGTGGCGGGGTCGTCCAGCGGTCCGGACAGCGGCTCGGCCAGCAGCAGTGCCTGCTGACCATCGATCTGGATCTGGTCGGGAATCTGCTCGGTGGCCTGCGCCGTGCCGATCAGCCCAAGCAGTCCCAGTACCGTGCTGGCGAGCCTGCGCATCACCGCGCTTACTGGGCCTTGATCGCGATGGCAGGCAACCCGCTGCCGGTGAGCTTCTGCTTGGCTTCGGCCAGTTCGCTTGCGGTGCCGTACGGCCCCATGCGCACGCGGTAGACCGTCTTGCCGCTGATGTCGGCCGATTCCACGCGCGCGGCCAGGCCCATCATCGCCAGCTTGGCCTTGGTCGACTCGGCGTCGCCGGAGGCGCCGAACGAGCCGGCCTGCAGGATGTAACGGGTGTTGTCGGTGGCGGCCGGTGCTGCCACCGCCGCTGTCGCTGGCTTTGGAGCCGTCGCGGCCGGCGTGGTGAGTGCCGCGGTGCTGGCCGGTGCCGGCGTGGCTGCCGGACGTGTCTGGGTGGCTTCCGGCAACGGCTTGGGGGCGCTGGCGGCGGTTTCTTTCAGGGGCATCGGCACGCTGGCCGCTGGCGTGGCCGCAGCGACGCTGGCTGCGGCCCCCGGCGCCGGCGCGACGGGTTTGCCTTCCAACGCGGCGCGCGCGCGCGCGGCCTCTTCGGCACGCGCGCTGGCAGCCAGTTCGGCATCGGACATCTGCACTTCCTTGCCGGGCAGCAAGGTGTAGAAGTCGTACTGGGTCTGCGCATCGCCCGGCTTGGGCTGCGGCTTTGGCAGGGGCGCGCTGGGCTTGGGCAACTCGGCCGGCGTGTCGGTGTCGGCATCGGCCACCGGTTCGGGCTGCGCGTCCGGATTGGCGCGGGGGCCGACACGGAGGAAGCCGTCGCCATCCTTCTTGAACAGGTTGGGGGCGGCCAGGAAGATCCCCGCCGCAATCGCGGCGCCCGCCACCAACCACACCCAACCGGGCGTGCCATTGCTGGTGTTGCGTCGTGCCTGGCTCTTACCGCGTCGTGCTGCCATCTACCACTTCTCCGAATCATGTCGTTGCGGGCGGTGCGCCCGGCTTGGTGCGGCGATCGCATCCGCTGCGTCTGCCTTGGGCGGCGCAACGCACGCGCGGGGCGATGGAGACCGCCGCTGACCGAGCAGGCAGGCGCGCGCTCCACGCCTGCCCGGTTGCTTTCAGTGACTACATCTTTTCCGGGGCGCTGACGCCGAGCAATTCCAGGCCGTTGGCGAGCACCTGCTGGGTCGCGACGGCAAGGGTGAGTTTGGCGTCGCGCTCTGCGGCATCGTCCACCAACAGCTTGGTGTTGTGATACCACGTGTGGAAGGCATGCGCCAATTCACGCAGGTACTGCGCGATCTGGTACGGCTCCAGTGCCTGGCCGGCGATTTCCACCACTTCCGTATAGCGCGACAGCTCCAGCATCACGTTGAGCGAATGCTCGTCGTCCAGCCGGGCGAGCTGCGCAAGACCGTTGGCCTGCTCGTACTTGAAGCCCTTTTCCTGTGCCTGGCGCAACACGCTGCATACCCGTGCATGCGCGTACTGCACGTAGAACACCGGGTTGTCGTTGCTCTGCGCGCGCGCCAGATCGATGTCGAAGGTGAGCTGCGAATCGGGCTTGCGCGCGATCAGGAACCAACGCACCGCATCGGCGCTGGTTTCCTCGATCAGATCGCGCAGGGTGACGTAGCTGCCGGCACGCTTGGACAGCTTCACTTCCTCGCCGCCACGCATCACCGTGACCATCTGGTGCAGCACGTATTCCGGCCAGCCCTGCGGGATGCCCAGCTCCAGCGCCTGCAGGCCGGCGCGCACGCGCGTCAGCGAGCCGTGGTGGTCGGCGCCCAGTTCGGTGATCGCGCGCTCGTAGCCGCGCTGCCACTTGGTCAGGTGATAGGCCACATCCGGCACGAAGTAGGTGTAGGTGCCGTCGGACTTGCGCATCACGCGGTCCTTGTCGTCGCCGAAGTCGGTGGACTTCAGCCACAACGCGCCGCCTTCCTCGTAGGTATGGCCGGAGGCGATCAGCTTCTGCACCGCTTCTTCGACCTTGCCGTCCTTGTACAGCGAGCTTTCCAGGAAGTAGATATCGAAGTCGACCCGGAATGCAGCCAGGTCGTGGTTCTGCTCGTTGCGCAGGTACGCCACCGCAAAGCGGCGGATCGATTCGAGGTCGGCCGGGTCCTTGGTGCCGGAGACCAGGTGGCCTTCCAGGTCCACGGTATCGCCGGCCAGATAGGCCGCGGCCACATCGGCGATGTAGTCGCCGCGGTAGCCGTTCTCCGGCCAGCCGTCGCTGTCGGGGGTGAGCCCCTGCGCGCGCGCCTGCACCGACAGCGCCAGGTTCTCGATCTGCACGCCGGCATCGTTGTAATAGAACTCGCGCTTGACGTTCCAGCCATTGGCATCGAGCACGCGCGCCAGGCTGTCGCCGATCGCCGCGGCGCGGCCGTGACCAACGTGCAGCGGGCCGGTGGGGTTGGCCGAGACGTATTCCACGCCGACCGAGCGGCCGTTGCCGGCCAGACCGCGACCGTAGTCGTTGCCCTGCTTGATCACATGGGCCACCTCGCGCTGATACGCGGTGGGCGCCAGATGGAAATTGATGAAGCCGGGCCCGGCGATCTCCACCTTGGCCACGTCCTCGCTGGCCGGCAATGCGGCCACCAGCGCCTGCGCCAGGGCGCGCGGATTGCTGCGCGCGGGCTTGGCCAGCAGCATCGCGGCATTGGTGGCGAAGTCGCCGTGTTCGCGTGTCTTGGGTCGCTCGACCACAAAATCCGGCGGCAGGGTGTCGGCGGGCAGGGTGCCGTTGGCGCGCAAGGCTTCGATGCCTTGGCCGATCAGTGCGCGGAGTAGGGCTTTCACGTGGGATCTGCTTGGAACCAAACCAGCGATTTTACCCGACCGCGCGGCACACGGTCCGGCCGATGGTTCAGGTCGGCGCGGCGGACTCATTCCAGCCAGCCGCGCTCGGCCAGCGAGACGGGGCGGCCATCGCCGATGACGAAATGGTCGAGCAGGCGGATGTCCACCAGGTCCAGGCCCTGCAGCAGGCGCCGGGTGACCGCGCGGTCGGCCTCGGACGGCTCCGGATTGCCGGACGGATGGTTGTGCCCGACGATTACCGCGGCGGCGTTGTGCAGCAGCGCCCGCCGTATCACTTCGCGTGGATGGATGTCTGCGCCGTCGATGGTGCCGGTGAACAGTTCCTCAAAGGCGATTGCGCGATGGCGGTTGTCCAGAAACAGCACCGCGAACACTTCGTAGGCCCGCGCGCGCAACCGCTGCGAGAAATAGCGACCCACGCTGGGCGGGTCGCTCAGGGCCTGGCCACGCTCCAGTTCGCTCATCAGGTGGCGATGCGCCAGCTCCATCGCGGCGCTGAGCTTGCACGCCGAGGCCGGGCCCAGGCCGGGCAGGCGCGACAGGGCCTTGGCCGGGCGATCCAGCAACAGGCGCAAGGGGCCGTGGCGATGCAGCAGATCGCGCGCGGTCTGTACCGCATCCTGGCCGCGCAGCCCGGAGCCGACGAAGATCGCCAGCAGCTCCGCGTCGGAGAGGGCAGCGGCTCCGCGCGCCAGAAGTTTCTCGCGCGGGCGCTCGTTGGTGGGCCAGTCGTGTATGTGCATATGGCGAGATTGCCGATGCTTATCGCGCACGCCCATCAGGCCAGACGGGGGCATCGGCTAATCTAGTTGTCCTTGTAACCGTAGGACGACTCCGACGTGATCGGCTCCACTCAGGCCCGCCCCCTGGACGGACAGCGTTTGCTGCTGTGCGTCGGCGGAGGCATTGCCGCTTACAAATCGCTCGAACTGGTCCGTCGCCTGCGCGACGCCGGCGCACAGGTGCAGGTCGCCATGACCAGCGGCGCGCAACAGTTCGTCACCCCGCTGAGCTTCCAGGCGCTGTCCGGGCAACCGACCCGCACCACGCTGTGGGACAGCGCCGCCGAGCAGGCGATGGGGCATATCGAACTGGCCCGCTGGGCCGACCGGGTGATCGTGGCGCCGGCCACCGCCGATCTGCTCGCGCGCCTGGCGCACGGGCTGGCCGACGACCTGGTCAGCACGCTGTGCCTGGCCACGACCGCGCCGCTGACCGTGGCCCCGGCCATGAACCACCGCATGTGGCTGCACCCGGCCACCCAGGCCAACATGGCGACCCTGCGCGCGCGCGGAGTGGCAGTGGTCGGCCCCGACGACGGCCCGCTTGCCGAAGGCGAATCCGGACCCGGCCGCCTGGCCGAGCCGGCGGCCATCATTGCCGCGCTGGCCGGCACCGCTGACGCTGCCGCTGCCGCTGCGTCTGCAACCCTTGCTGCGCCGGCCTTCGTGCCCAGCAGCGCCGAACTGGACGGCCTGCGCATCGTCATCAGCGCCGGCCCCACCTTCGAAGACCTGGACCCGGTGCGCTACGTCGGCAACCGCAGCAGCGGCAAGATGGGCTACGCACTGGCCGCCGCCGCCGCGCGTCAGGGCGCCGAGGTGGTGCTGGTCAGCGGGCCGGTGCACCAGACCACGCCGGTCGGCGTGCAGCGCATCGACGTGCGCTCGGCTGCGCAGATGCGCGATGCGGTGCTGGGTGCGTTCCCGGCCGACATCTACATCGGCGCGGCGGCGGTCGCCGACTACACGCCCAAGCGGGTGGTCGCACAGAAGATCAAGAAGACCGGCGAAACGCTGACCCTGGAACTGGTGCGCACCCCGGACATCCTGTCCGAGGTCGCCGCGCAGACCGGCGCGCTCAAGCTGGTGGTCGGTTTTGCGGCCGAAACGCACGACGTGGAGCATTACGCGCGTGGCAAGCTGGCGGCCAAGCGGCTGGATCTGATCATCGCCAACCAGGTCGGGATCGCCGGCGGCGGTTTCGAAAGCGACAACAATGCCGCCACCGCGTATTGGCAGGGCGGCGAGCGCGCATTTCCCACCAGCAGCAAGACCGAACTGGCCGACCAACTGCTGGCCCTGATCGCGGAGAGATTGCAGGCATGAGCCACCCGACCCACTCCTTGCAGGTGAAGTTGCTCGACCCGCGCTTCGGCGATCTGTGGCCGCTACCGGCCTATGCCACCGAGGCCAGTGCCGGCATGGACCTGCGCGCGGCACTGGAAGCGCCGATGACGCTGGAGCCGGGCGACGCGGCGTTGATCCCCAGCGGCATCGCGATCCATCTGGCCGACCCGCAGGTATGCGCGGTGATCCTGCCGCGCTCCGGGCTGGGCCATCGCCACGGCATCGTGCTCGGCAACGGAACCGGACTGATCGATGCCGATTACCAGGGCCCGCTGCTGATCAGCACCTGGAATCGCGGTCGAGAGCCCTTCACCATCGAGCCGGGCGACCGGATTGCGCAATTGGTGATCCTTCCGATCGTGCGCGTGGGCTTGCAAGTGGTGGATACTTTCGTGGACAGCGCGCGGGGAGCGGGTGGATTCGGCCACACCGGCGTGCGCTGACGGGGGAGCTTGACGATGAGCAAGGCGAACGAGCGCAGGCAGGGGATGTCGGGCGTGCGTACGAGTGGTCCGGTGTTGGGGGGCGTGTTGTTGCTGCTGGCCGCCTGGTTCGGCTGGAACAGCTACGCGCAGTGGCGTGAGGATGCGATCTCCCAGGACCTGGAACAGGCGCGCGACCGTGCCGTGCAGGACGTCGGCAAGGCGATGGCTGCACAGGCGACCGAGCTCGACGCCGTGCTCAAGCAGCCGCCGGTCGCCAGTGCATTGGCCAGTGGTGACGCGCTGGCGGCCGCCTCGGCGATCCGCGAGCGCTTCAAGGGCGCCGAGGATGTGCAGGTATTGCCCGGCGATCTGGCCGCCGCCTACGCCAATCCCAAGGACTTCGGCTACGCGCGGCTGAGCCTGCTCGAATCGGCGCTGGTGGCCGAACGTGCGCAGGTGCACGTGGTGCGCGATGCCAAACAGGTGCGGCTGGGTGTGGCCGCTGCGGTGCGCCTGGGCGCGCAGCCTGCGGTGGCCTATGCACGGTTGCCGCTGCTGCGCCTGACCGGCCCGCTGGATGCGATCGCGGTGCCGGGCAGCGCCTATCTGGCGTTGCGCCAGGGCAGCTACAACGTGGCCCAGCAGGGCGATGCGGGCCTGGCCGATGCCGCCGAAACACTGGCAAAACCGCTCGGCAGCAGTGGCCTGCGGGTGGCCGCTGCGGTCCCGCAGAGCGACAGCGGCCCGCTGGGTCTGGGGGCGCTCGGGTGCGCCATCGTGGCCGGCTTGCTCGCCATCATCGCGGTGTTGCTGGTGCTTGCCAGCCGCGGCCGGGTGGCGCTGCCGCGCCGGCGCGTTGCCGGCGATGCGGCCACCGACGAGCCGACCTTCAGCCAAAGCCTGCAGCACGACGCCAGCCTTGCCAACGAAGCGCGCGCGCTGGATGAGCCGACAGCGCCTGCTTCGCCACCGGTGGTCCCGGTGGTGCAGATCGCCACCGAGATGTTCCGCGCCTACGACATCCGCGGCGTGGTCGGCAAAGAGCTCAATCCCGGCGTTGCCGCACTGATCGGCCAGGCCATCGGCAGCGTGATGCAGGCACAGGGGCTGCGCGATGTGGTGGTGGGGCGCGACGGACGTCTGTCCGGGCCGGAGCTGACCAACGGCCTGATCGAAGGCCTGCGGCGTGCCGGCTGCAACGTGACCGACATTGGACTGGCGCCGACGCCGGTGGTGTATTTCGGTGCCTATGAACTGCGCGCCGGCAGCTGCGTGGCGGTGACCGGCAGCCATAACCCGCCGGACTACAACGGCTTCAAGATCGTGATCGGCGGCGAGACGCTGTCCGGCACCGCGATCGCCGAGCTGCACCAGCGCATCAACGAAGGCCGCCTGCATACCGCCGCCACGCCGGGCGAGCTGGAACAGCGCGACATCAGCGATGCCTACATCCAGCGCATCGCCGACGACGTGCAGCTGGACCGCCCGATCAAGGTGGTGGTGGACGCCGGCAACGGCGTGGCCGGCGAGATCGCGCCGCGTCTGCTGGAGGCGATCGGCGCCGAGGTCGTGCCGCTGTATTGCGATATCGACGGTACCTTCCCCAACCATCACCCCGACCCGAGCGAGCCGCACAACCTCGCCGATCTGGTGAGGATGGTGCAACGCTTCGATGCCGATATCGGCGTGGCCTTCGATGGCGACGCCGATCGCCTGGGCGTGGTGACCAAGGAAGGCACGATGGTGTTCCCCGACCGCCTGCTGATGCTGTTTGCCGCCGATGTGCTGCAGCGCAATCCGGGCGCATTGGTCATCTACGACGTCAAATGCACCGGCAAGCTGTCGGACTACGTGCTGCGTAACGGCGGCAGCCCGCTGATGTGGAAGACCGGGCATTCGCTGATCAAATCCAAGATGCGCGAAACCGATGCCGAGCTGGCTGGCGAGATGAGCGGGCATTTTTTCTTCAAGGAACGCTGGTACGGCTTCGACGACGGCATCTATGCCGCTGCGCGCCTGCTGGAAATCCTGGCCCAGCGCGAGGAAACCCCGTCCGAGGTGCTGGATGCCTTGCCGGAAAGCGTGTCCACGCCGGAGATCAAGGTGCCGGTGGAGGGCGATGCGCATGCGCTGGTGGCGCGCTTTGTCGAGCGTGCCCAGGCCGGGGACGAGTCGCCGTTCGAATCGGCGCGCCTGTCGACGATCGACGGCCTGCGCGCGGATTTTGTCGATGGCTGGGGCCTGGTGCGTGCGTCCAACACCACGCCGATCCTGGTGCTGCGTTTCGAAGCCGACACCGAAGACGCACTGCAGCGGATTCGCGGGTTGTTCCGCAGCCAGTTGCAGGCCCTGCTGCCGGACCATCCACTGGAATTTTGACCGGCCGGTGCGTCACGGGCGACTGCTCTGCCGGCATGCCGGCAGGGCGGGTCGTGGCGCCGCAGTGGCCGATCACGCCGTGCTCGGCGCCGGCAGATGTCGGCGATCACCGCAGCCCGCCCTGACCGACCCAGGCGACCGACGTCAGACGCGCCCAAGCAGACGCCGCTCGACGTCAACGTTGATCAGGCGGACGTCGCTCGCACAGATATCCCGCAAGGCTGATAGGCGAAGACGCGCGTCAGTCTTTCCGGCTCGAGCCGGACGAATGCACGCGATCACGGTCATCTGTCTCCCGGACCCGGCATGCGTGGACCACCAACCGGCACTGCAATCGCGGCGCCGTGCGCGGCGTGGTCTTGCAGCAGCCAGACCGCATCCCAGTACGGATACTCGCCGATCTGCGCAGCCAGCCCTGCGCGTAATGGCAACGCCACCAGCGCGCGCGCGAACTGTCGATGGTCCTCAGTCGGCGCAAGCGCCGACGCCTGCATCTGCGGCTGCCACACTATCCCGCCACGGCCGCGCGCACGATTGACCGCCTCGGCAGCCGCCTGTCGTGCGACCGCAGCCAGTTGCAGCAGCGCAGCCTTGCCCGGTGCCTGCAACAGCGCACACCAACTGTCCGGCAGCAGCACCCAGCACAGTAGCTGCGCACCCTGCCAATGGCCGACCGCCGCAAGGCTGGCCGCTGCCGCCCGCGCGCAACGCCAGTCGGCAAACAACGGCACCTGCTGATGCGTGTACAGCCGCAGGTGCCAATGCGCCGCAAGCGGTGCCAACCCGGACAACGGACGATGGAGGAGCACGCTGGACATAGGCACAGCATGCCGATGAGCAAACAGCCGCGGCATCGGCCACGGGCCTCATTCCAGGTCGGTAGCCAGCGCATCGCGACGTACGAAAAAACGCGTTGACCCCCAGCTATCGGGCCTTGACGTTATCCACCACAAAGCAGAGCCGATGCAGCGTGCCCCATCGGCTCAGTGACGAAGCCCGCATCACGTCAAAGGCTCGAGACCTGGATCAGCCGTGCCGCACTTACGAATCCCCAATCCCCAATCCCCGCTCAATGCTCCGCCCGGTCCCGCTTCCAGCCGCGATGCTTCACATCCAGATACAGGCTGTAGAACGCGGTAAACGCCGGGAACAGGTTCTGCAGCACGCCGACCGAATCCTGCTTGGCCGAGAACACGAAGTAGCTCAGCGTCATCAGGCTGCCGACCACGCTCATGTACCAGAACAGCCGCGGAATCACCGGCTTGCCGGCGCGCTTGGAGGCGACGAACTGCACCAGCCAGCGCCCGCCGAACATCAACGCGCCCACATAGCCGATCAACTTCCAGCCGGTGACATGGATGCCGGTCCAGTACAGCCAGGTCAGTTGCTGATCCAGCAGGCTCGTTTCCATCAACGTTCCTCCACCGCAGTGCGCTTGCTGCGGGTGATCAGCCACGCCACCCCGCGCAAGTCGCGGATGCCCACCAACGCGCGATTGAGATTGTTGTACTTGGACACGCCGGCGGTGCGATGGCGGTGGTTGACCGGCACGCTCACCGTGCGCCATCCGGCGCGCTGCATCAGTGCCGGCAGGTAGCGGTGCATGTGGTCGAAATAGGGCAGATCCAAAAACGCCTCGCGCTCGAACAACTTGATGCCGCAACCGGTGTCGGGCGTGTTGTCCTGCAGCATGCGCGAGCGGATCGCATTGGCCCATTTGCTGGCCCAGCGCTTGGACCCGGAATCCTGCCGGTTGACGCGCCAGCCGGCGAACAACTTGACCTGCGCGTCGGCCTGGCTGCGCGCGATCAGCAGTTTGGGAATGTCGGCCGGATCGTTCTGGCCATCGCCATCGAGCGTGGCGATCCAGCTTGCGCGCGCGGCCTTCACTCCGCTGCGCACCGCCGTGCTCTGCCCGCTCTGGGTGACGTGATGCAGCACCCGCAGTTCCGGTGTGGTGGTCTTCAGACCTTGCAGCACCGCCAGGGTGTCGTCGCGCGAATGGTCGTCGACATAGACGATCTCGAACGCCACCAGCCCGCGCAAGGCGGCGACGATTTCGCCGACCAGCGCGGCGACGTTATCGCGCTCGTTGAACACCGGGACGACGACGGAAAGCTGAGGTTGGCTCATGGATTCGTGGTGGCCCGATGATGGCTGTGCGAAAAAGATCGCGCATTGTGCCCTGAGCGTCTGAGCCAGGCATGAAGCCGACGCGCGTTATGTGCAGTGGAGCGATGGTAAAGCCGCCTGTAGCGAGGGGCGCATCCGATCAGCAGCGGCGATCGACCGGGGCAGGCCCGCGTTGGCCGAACATCGGCGACATCGCAGGAGACGAACACGGCAAGCCGCCGCGTGGCCTGCAGGCACTGCGGCGGCGAGGCTCAGGCGCGCTCGCCGAAATAGCTGCGGCACCAGTCCACCACCTGTGGCAGGCCGCGCTCCACCGGCGTGGCCGGATCGAAGCCGAACGCGGCCTGCGCGCGCTGCGTGTCGGCCATGGTGCGGATCATGTCGCCCGGTTGCATCGGCCGGTAGACCTTCTCGGCCGGGCGGCCTGCGGCCTGGGCGATCACGTCGATGAAATATTCCAGTTCCACCGGGGTGTGGTTGCCCAGATTGAACACCCGGTGCGGAATCGCCTCGGCGCTGGGCGTGTCCAGCGCGCCCAGCACGCCGGCCACGATGTCGGCCACGAAGGTGAAGTCGCGCTGCATCCTGCCGTGGTTGAACACCTCGATCGGGCGACCGGCCAGCACCGCGCGGCTGAAGATCAGCGGCGCCATGTCCGGCCGGCCCCACGGGCCGTACACGGTAAAAAAGCGCAGCCCGGTGGTGCGCAGGCCGTACAGCTGCGCATAGGTGTAGCCCATCAATTCGTTGGCCGCCTTGGTGGCTGCGTACAACGAACGCGGCTGGTCCACCCGCTGGTCCTCGGAAAACGGCGGGGTGGCCGAATCGCCGTAGACCGAACTGCTGGACGCATACACCAGGTGCTGCACGCCGCGGTGCCGGCATAGCTCGAGCATGTTGACGAAGCCGACCAGATTGCTGTCGACATAGGCAGCCGGGTTTTCCAGCGAATAACGCACACCGGCTTGCGCGGCCAGATGCACCACGCGGGTGGGCTGGATCTCGTCGAACAGCGCCGCCAGGCCATCGCGGTCGGTCAGATCCAGCGTGCGGATGTCGATCTGCGGGCACAACGCCGCCACCCGGTCGCGCTTGAGCTGCGGGTCGTAGTAGCTGTTGTAGTTGTCCAGGCCCACCACGGCCTCGCCGCGCGCAGCCAGTGCGCGGCAGGTATAGGCGCCGATGAAACCTGCGGCGCCGGTGACGAGGATGGTCATGGCAGTGGTCCTGAAAACGTCAGAGGGAGGTGGGGAAGCAGGGCTCAAAACAGCCAGAAGAGCGCTTGGTCGCCACGTTGCGGCGGCGCAGGTCAATGCCGTCCCGAATGTTGCCGGCATCGAAGCGCTCCAGCAGTGCATCGCTGCCCTGGCTCAGCTTCAACGCCATTGCTCCGAAGACATCGTATCGCCAGCGTGGCTCATGAGCGGCGTTTGCCGTCGCTGCCGGCGCCGGGATGGACGACACGGCGCGCCGGCTGCGGTGCGGTTGCAGGCGGCCCTACGCGCTCGGCTGCCAGCGTTGCCTTGCGCTCGGCGCTGAAATCCCACCAGTTGCGCGCCGGCTCGCCTTGCATGAAACGCACCAGCGACAGGAAGACATCGATCACGCACGGGTCGTGGGTGACGCCGGTGCACAGGCAGAGCTGTGCGTACATGTCGTAGGCATCGCGGCCATGCAGCTGCGCCGGCATGCGGATGCCGATCCGCTGCAGATCCTTTTCGCAGGCCGGCCCGACGTTGGGCAAGTCGGTCAGGCGCAGCAGGTGCGCGCGGTCCACTTTGGCGGGATGCATCGCTGATCCTCCTGCGCTGGCTGCATCACCCCTTGCGGGTGCGCAAGCGTTCCAGCACGCCTTCCAGGGTATCCAGGTCGGTGTAATGGATCACCAGCTTGCCCTTGCCGCCGCGGCCATGGTTGAACACCACCTTGGTGCCCAGCGATTCGGACAGCTCGGTCTGCAGCGAGGCGATATCGGCTTGCGGCGCAGCGGTCACCGGCTTGCCCTTGCGCAGCGAGCCCGGCACCTTGCCGGCGGCGAACTGCTGTGCGCGATGTTCGACCTCGCGCACCGACCAACCCTGGTCGGCCGCTTCCTGTGCCAGCTTGCTGGCCAGCTCCGGTGCCAGGGTGAGCAGCGCACGCGCATGGCCCATTTCCAGGCGGCGGGTTTCCAGCAGCACCCGGATCGCCACCGGCAGTTCCAGCAGGCGCAGCAGGTTGGACACCGATGCACGCGAGCGGCCCACCGCTTCGGCGGCCTCGGCATGGGTCAGCGAAAATTCGTCGATCAACCGCTGCAGCGCCTGCGCTTCTTCCAGCGGGTTGAGGTCTTCGCGCTGGATGTTCTCGATCAGCGCCATCGCGATGACGGTGCGGTCGTCCAGCTCGCGCACCACCACCGGCACCTCGGTCAGCCCGGCCAGCTGCGAGGCGCGCCAGCGGCGTTCGCCGGCCACGATCTCGAACTGCCCCGGCGCCAGCGCGCGCGCCACGATCGGCTGGATCACGCCCTGTGCCTTGATCGACTCCGCCAGCTCGGCCAGCTTGACCTCGTCCATTTCGCGGCGCGGCTGATACTTGCCCGGCTGCAATTGGTCCACCGGCAACTGGCGCAGGGTATCGCCCGGCTGCAGCGCGTCCTCGCTGGTTGCCTCAGGTGCCGCTGCCGCTGCTGCGCCCTTCGGTCCCAACAGCGCTTCCAGGCCACGGCCCAGGCCGCGTTTCTTTGCCAGGGGCGGCTTGCTCATCAGACGGTCTCCACGGGCCGGACGGCCTTGTTGCGGTCGTTCTGGCGGCGCACGATCTCGCCGGCCAGCCCCAGGTACGCCACGCCACCGCGCGAGGTGCGGTCATACCCGACGATGCTCTGGCCGTGGCTGGGCGCCTCGGCCAGGCGCACGTTGCGCGGCACGATGGTGCGGAACACCTTGTCGCCGAAATGCTCGGTCAGCTCCGCCGACACCGCATTGGCCAGGTTGTTGCGGATGTCGAACATGGTGCGTAGCACGCCTTCGATTTCCAGCGCCGGGTTGAGGTTGGCGCGCAGCGCTTCGATCGTCTCCAGCAGCGCGGTCAGCCCTTCCAGCGCGTAGTACTCGCACTGCATCGGCACGATGATCGAGTCGGCGGCGGTCAGCGCATTGAGCGTCAGCAGCGACAGCGCCGGCGGGCAGTCGATCAGGATGAAGTCGTACTCGTCGCGGATCGGCGCCAGCGCGCGCTTGAGCCGCTGCTCGCGCTCGCCCTGGTCCATCAACTGGATCTCGGCAGCGGTCAGATCGATGTTGCCCGGCAGCAGGTCGAAGCCCTCCGGTGCGGTCACCCGAATCTCGGCGGCAGTGTTTTCGCCCAGCAGCAGGTCGCAGGTGGAGGCAGCCACATCGCGCTTGTCGATGCCGCTGCCCATGGTGGCGTTGCCCTGCGAGTCCAGATCCACCAGCAGCACACGCTTGGGCGCGCGCGCCAGGCCGGCCGCCAGATTGACTGCGGTCGTGGTCTTGCCGACGCCGCCTTTCTGGTTGGCAATGGCGATGATCCGGGCCATGCGGGAGAGCCTCGTGGGCAAGGAGTAAGACCGGCCATTATGCGGGCAGGGCGTCGGATCGGGAAATGCCGCCCGCAGCGGCGCATCGGGCGAGCGGGAATGACGCCCGTGCGGTTCAGCCGGCGGGCGAGGCGCCGCCGGGCGGTTCCTTCATGGCGCGGTAGCGCTGCAGGATATCGGCGATCTCGCCATCCAGCGCGGTGCGCTGCTGCTCGAAGCTGGTCTGCAGTCGCAACTGCGCCATCAGTTCGCGATGGCGTAGCTGGATGTCGCCGGCCAGCTTGTCGGCCACGGCCTGGCCGGCCAGCTCGCGGTCGCCGGCGGCGCGCAACATGCTGGCCAGGCCTTCGCGCAGGCTGGTCACATTGAAGCGCGCGGTGTGGATGTTGTTGTCCACGATGGCGATGCGCTCGTTGAACACCCGGCGCAGGTCGTCTTCGCTCTGGTACGACATCAGCATGGCCTGGTCGGTGCGCTGGCGCATCTGCTCGGCGGCCAGGTCGGCCTGGCGTTGTTGTTCATTGGCCGCGGCCGCAGCACGCTCGTCGCTGCTCAACGCGCGCTGCACCTCGGCGCTGCGCATGCCGCTCTTGACGTTGAACTCGTCGCGCGCCTGATTCACCGCCTCCGGTGGCAGCGTGTCGCTGCACACCCGGGCGCCGTTCTGGTTCCAGCAGTACAACTTCTTGGCGGCAGGTTTGTCCTGCGCGCCGACCGGCACGGCCATGACAGCGGCCGTCACGGCGGCGAGTAACGCCAAACGTTGGTGTTTCGGCATCATCGCAGCCCCCTGTCGCCTGCCGTCAGCCTGTGGTGTCGGTTCCGTAGCGGCCACGATAGGCCAGCAGCGGTTCCCGGTAGTCGACAAGGTCGGCGTTTCCTGCCGCAAAAGCAAGCAGGTCGGCGAGGTTGGCCACCGCGATCACCGGGATGCCGGCCTCGGCCGCCACCGCTTGCGCGGCCGAGCGGCGGTCCTGCTCGGAGGCGATCTCCTGCCGGTCCAGCGCCACCACGATCCCGGACGGGATGCCGCCGGCGCCACGGATGATGCCCAGTGCCTCGCGGATCGCAGTGCCGGCGGTGATCACGTCATCGACGATCAGGACCTTGCGCCCGGCCAGCGGCGCACCGATCAGGCTGCCACCCTCGCCATGGTCCTTGGCCTCCTTGCGGTTGAACGCCAGCGGCAGATCGCGTCCTCGCCCGGCATAGGCGCAGGCCAGCGCGGTCGCCAGCGGAATGCCCTTGTAGGCAGGGCCGAACAGCAGGTCGAAGTCCACCCCGGCCGCATCGATCGCATCGGCATAGCATTGCGCCAGCTGCGCGGTCTTGACCCCGGAATCGAAGCGCCCGGCATTGAAAAAATACGGGCTGAGCCGCCCGGACTTGAGCGTGAACTCGCCAAAGCGCAGGGCATCGGCGCCCAGGGCCAGCTGCAGGAAGCGGGTGCGGTGGTCGGTCATGGTGACGAGATTGGGGAGTGGGGATTCGGGATTGGAAAGCATAGCCGGTCGCGCCTTGCGGCATCCGCTGATGCGGTACGCTTTCACGAATCTCCAATCCCCATTCCCGAATCCCGGCTCTTCATTCATGCGCATCATCAGTTTCAACGCCAACGGCCTGCGCTCGGCCGCCAGCAAAGGCTTCTTCGATTGGTTCGCCACCCAGGACGCGGACGTGCTGTGTATCCAGGAGACCAAGGCGCAGGAACATCAGCTGGCCGGCCCGGAGTTCCTGCCTGCCGGCTACAAGGCCTGGTTTCGCGACGCCAGCACCAAGAAGGGCTACAGCGGCGTGGCGATCTACGCCAAACAGGCGCCCGACGAAGTGCGCACCGCGCTGGGCTGGCCGGAGTTCGACGAAGAAGGCCGCTACATCGAAGCGCGTTTTGGAAACCTCAGCGTGGTGTCCTTCTATATTCCCTCCGGCTCCTCCGGCGAGCTGCGCCAAGGCTACAAGTTCCAGGTGATGGAATGGCTGCGGCCGATCCTGGACGAGTGGCTGGCCAGCGGCCGCCAGTACGTGCTGTGCGGCGACTGGAACATCGTGCGCTCGGCGCTGGACATCAAGAACTGGAAATCCAACCAGAAGAATTCCGGCTGCCTGCCGCCCGAGCGCGATTGGCTCAATGGCCTGTGCGCCGACGCCGCAAGCGACGCCAGCGCTGCCGATGGCCGTGGCTGGGTCGACAGCTACCGCGTCCTGCATCCGCAGGGCGAGGACTACACCTGGTGGAGCAATCGCGGCGCCGCGCGCGCCAACAATGTCGGTTGGCGCATCGACTACCAGCTGGTCACCCCGGGTCTGCGCGACGCGCTGCAGGCCTGCGCGATCTACCGCGAGCAGCGCTTCTCCGACCATGCGCCGTACATCGTGGATTACGCGTTGTGAGTCATCGCCTGCAGCCGGCTAACGCGGTGCCGGGCAAGGACGTTCGGGCGATGCGTTCGGCCCCTGCAACCAATGAAGACGTGGCTGCGACGAAGATCGGCAGGTGGGCGACATATGGCTGCAGCGGGCTGGGCAACGCCGGCATTGCCCAGCCTCGCTGGACCGGCCTGTTCGCTTCCGGCAGCTCAGCCTGCGCGACGGTCGATGACAATCCACCGGCCGGATCGTTCGCCAATCGCTTCCACCGGCTGCACGCATGACCAAGCCTGCATCAGGATACAAAGGGCTGCGCGGTATCCAGCAGGCATTTGCCACGCCGTCGGCGGCGACGATGGCGCTGCTGGGGTTTGGCAGCGGTCTGCCATTTCTGCTGATTGCCTCGCAGACCCTGTCGACCCGGCTCCGCGACGTCGGCCTGGACCTGGGCAGCATCGGCCTGATCAGCCTGGCCAGTTTTTTCTACCTGCTCAAGTTCCTGTGGGCGCCGCTGATCGACCGCTACGCGTTTCCGCTGACCGCCTTCCTGGGCCGTCGCCGGTCCTGGCTGTTGGTCGCGCAGATCGGCGTCACCATCGGCCTGGTCGCGTTGGCGTTTTCACGGCCGGACCTGAGCGTGACCGGGCTGGTGAGCTGGGTGCTGTTCGCTTCGTTCTGGGGCGCCACCCAGGATTCGGTCGTGGATGCCTATCGCATCGAAATCGCCCCGGAGACGGCACAGGCCGCACTGGCGGCGACCTATACGCTGGGGTATCGCGTCGGCCTGATCCTGGGCGGCGCGGGTGCGCTGTACATGGCCGAATACCTTGGCTGGACCTGGGCCTATCTGGGCATGTCGGCATTGATGGTGCTGCCGATCATCACCACCTTGGTATGCCGCGAGCCTGACCGCCCCGAAGCGACCGTGGTACGCCGCGTCGATGTTGCCGGTGCGTTCTGGCAGCCAATTTCCAGTTTCTTTTCCAGCAATGGACTGGCGTTGGGGATCGTGTTGCTGCTGTTTGTCGGCCTCTACAAGTTTCCGGACCAGGTGATCGGCGTGATGGCTGGCCCTTTCTATCTGGACTCCGGCTACACCAAGGCCGACATTGCCACTGTCTCCAAACTGTTTGGTGTCTGGATCGGCATTGCCGGTGCCTTCGCCGGCGGCGCCGCAGTGGCCGCGTTCGGCTTCCGCCGCATGTTGCTTGTGGCCGCGCTGGGAGTGGCGCTGTCCAACCTGGCCTTCCTGCTGATGGCGCACAACCCGGGCAAGCTGTGGGCGTTCTATGCCGCGCTCAGTGCCGATAACCTGTTCCAGGGATTTGCCGCTACCGTGCTGGTGGCCTTCATGTCGTCGCTGACCGACCGTAACTTCACTGCCACCCAATACGCCTTGCTGGTCTCGCTGGCCAATCTGCCGGGCAAGTTCGCCGGCGGCGTGTCCGGGTTTCTGGTCCAGGCCACCTCGTACAGCACATTTTTCATCCTCAGTGCGCTCACGGTGATTCCCACCCTGGCACTGCTGGCCTGGCTATGGCCGCGCTTGCTTGCGCACGACCGGCGTCCGGATTGAAACGTCCGTCCAGGTTGCCGATGATGCCTGCGGGGCAATCCATCGCACGAGGAAGGGCATGACCGATCTGGTGTTGCGTGATATCGATCCGCTGCTGGTAGACCGCATCCGCCGCATTTCCGTCGCACGCGGCTGGACCCAGCACCAGACCGTCATGCATCTGCTCGAACAGGGCCTGTTCGCCAGCGAATACGAAGTGACCGGCGGGCTGCAGCACCCGGAGGTCGATGCCCTGGCCGAAGCCATCGCCGCGCTCAAGGCATTGCCGGCAGGCAATACGCCTTAGAGCCGCCGACAGGACAGAGCGAAGAGTGGTCGGGTCGGTGTGGGAAGCGCGCCCGGAATCGGGGCCTGTGAGCGCTATGCCGAGGCTTGCCGGCCCTGCCCAGCAAGCCTGGCGGTGAGCGCAGTCGTCGTGTTAGCCGCTCTCAAGCGGCCAAGCTTTCAACCTGCGCGTCGCGCAAGGCGTTCGTCGTCAAGCCTCAGCTCGATCGATGCATCCAGTTGCGCAGGCCAGGCCAGGCGTGATGCATGCAGTGGCCATTCATGACCGACGATGCATCACTCGCCGGGTAGTCCGGCGCGATGGCGGCCGGCTAGCTGAGAACCAGCGCCTCAGGTTGCCTGGGCGACCTGGCACGTGGCGCCAGCGCGGGGCCATGCGGCGATTCACGCCGGATAGATCGCCCCCAGCAGCCGCGGCCCCGCCGCCCCGGTGACCGAAGGCAGATTTGCCGGGCGCCCGGCGAGCAGTTCGGCCGCCAGCCAGGCAAACCCCATCGCCTCGAGATAATCCGGGTCCAACCCGTATCGCGCGCTGGATTCCACCACCACGCCTGGCAGGCGCGCCGCCAGACGAGCCATCAGCACCGGATTGCGTACGCCGCCTCCGCACACCAGCACGCGGCGGGTCTGCGGCTGCAGGCGCAACAAGGCCTCGGCCACGCTGGCCGCGGTGAGTTCGAGCAAGGTCGCCTGCACATCGGCGGCCCGCAGCGGTGTGCTGCCCATCGCCTGCAGCACCCAGGCCAGATGGAAGTATTCGCGGCCAGTGCTCTTGGGCGGCGCCAACGCAAACCAGGGGTCGTCCAGCAATGCCTGCAGCAGCTCGGAATCGACCCGCCCGCTCGCAGCAAACGCACCCTCAGCGTCGAATGCCGTACCGCGATGTTGCAGGCACCAGCTATCGAGCAGCGCATTGGCCGGGCCGGTGTCGAAGCCCAGCACCGTGCCATCGCGCGGAATCAAGGTCAGGTTGCCGATCCCGCCCAGATTGAGCACGGCGCGGTCTTCATCGCCGGCCCCCAGCATCGCCAGATGAAACGCCGGCATCAGCGGCGCTCCCTGACCTCCGGCTGCCACATCGCGGCGGCGGAAGTCCGCTGCCGTGGTGATCCCGGTGTGCTCGGCAATCCGGCTCGCATCGCCGATCTGCCAAGTAAACGCCGGGTCAGCGGTCGGCCGGTGGCGAATGGTCTGCCCGTGCGAGCCGATCGCGCGGATGCGCTGTCGCGCGATGCCACTGGTATCGATCAATTGATTGGCCGCAGCCGCAAAAGCCAGCCCCACCTGCGCATCCAGTTGGCCCAACGCATCGATGGCGATGGTCTCGGCGCCCTGGCCCAGCGCAACCAACCTCTCGCGCAGCTGCGGTGCCCACGGTACCGTCATGCCTGCAACCAGTTCGCAGCGTCGGTGGCTGTCATCGGCAAAACGGACCAGCGCGGCATCGATGCCATCGGCGCTGGTGCCCGACATCAGGCCCAGATAGAGCGGGGAGTTTTCGTGTTCCAGAACGGTCATGCCAGAGCCAGATGCGCAGCGGTCATGCAGCTTGTGCAGCCTGGGCGGGGCCGTCAACTGGCCGCCGATGGATCTGGCCGAAAGGACGGCGCCCCTCAACAAACCGAGGCCGTCACTCGCCTGGGATCCGCGCGACTATTTCAGTGCGGCCGGCAAAGCGTCACCGGCAGGCCTCAGCTGTGTGTGGACGGCGCCCGCAGAACCTAGCGAACCAGTGTCCATGCCGCACCGAGCACCGGCAGCGCTCTGCATGATGGCTGCAGAGCAGTACTGTTGGCTGCTCCGGATGCGTCGCCTTGCGTCTGCACCGCTTCGCGCTGATGCAACAGTTTGCTGACGTGGAGGGTGCGGAGAGTCGTGCTCTCCACGGTCACTGCCACGAGCGCCTGGCATCTCAAGCGAACTCCCGCACCCTGGCGCACCTGCATTCGCCAGGCGCGGCACCCCGCGGATCAAGGCGATCCGCGCCCGCCGTCGCCCTCAACCGCGGGGCTTGCTCTTGGCAGTCTTGCCGGCATCGGCATAGATCATCTTTTCCATGCCTTCGATGCGTGCCATGGCCGGCGCAGTCTGTGCACGGAAGGCCGCCAACTCGGCGCCTCGCAGCGGCTCCGGCGGCGGCATCGTCACCGACATCGGGTTGCGCTGCTGCCCGGCGACGCGGAATTCGTAGTGCAGATGCGGGCCGGTCGCCAGGCCGGTCATGCCGACATAGCCGATCACCGTGCCCTGATTGATGCGCTGCCCGGCCTTGATCTTGCCGAAGCGCGACATGTGGCCATACAGCGTGCTGTAGTTCTTGCCGTGATCCAGGATCACCACATTGCCGTAGCCGCGCTGGGTGCCGACAAACACCACCCGCGCATCGCCGGCCGCCATGATCGGCGTGCCCGATGCGGCCGCGTAATCCACGCCTTTATGCATGCGCATCGTGCCCAGTACCGGATGCTTGCGTGCCCCGAAGGTGGAGCTGATGCGGCTATACGCCACCGGCATGCGGATGAAGCTCTTCTTCAACGGCCGGCCGGTGATGTCGTAGTACTCGGCCGGCTTGCCGGCGCGTTCGAAGCGGAATCCGGTATAGGTCTTCCCACCGGTGGTGAAGGTCGCCGCCAGGATGTCGCCGGTGCTGATCCGCTCGCCCTCGCGCCAGGTTTCGTCCATCACCACGCTGAAGCGGTCGCCCGGCTGCAGATCCTTGTCGAAGTCGATGTCGTACTTGAAGATCTCGTCGGTCATGATTGCCACCGCGGCCGGCGACAGTCCCGACTTGCCGGCCGATGCGTACAGCGAACTGCTGATTTCACCGCTGGCCACCACGGTGCGCGTGGTCGTCGCGCGCTCGGTCACCTTCTCGCGCACGCTGTCGCCCAACAGGCGCAATTCCACCCGATGACTGTCGTCGCGATCGAAGCGCAGTGCCCGCAACTCACCGGGCGTCGGCATGTCGAACGCAATCTCGGTCCCCGGACGCAGCTTGGTCAACGCCTCCTTGGTGCCAGGATGCGCCAGCACCTGATACATCACCGCGGTCGGGATTCCCAACTCCCCGAACAACGTGCTCAGCGTCTGCCCCGACTTGACCTGCAGGATTTCCCACTCCGTGCTCGGCGCCAACTGCTTGCGGCTGGGTACCAGTGGCGGCAACGGCAACGCCAGAGTGGAATGGCTGGAGAGCGGGGTGTCTATGGCGTTGGAAAAGCCTGGCACGATCGTCGCGACCATCGCGCCGATGGTCGCGAACAGGCTGGCGTGGATCCAGTGACGGCGCGTCCAGCGGTCGTTGAACGCGGCCGGCAGATGCTGCTTGAGCTTGCGATGCAGTGCAGTGTCGTGGAGGACGTGGAGGCGTTCTTGGAAGCGCCGCTTGCGTGCACGGCCCTGCTCTGAGTTCTGCATCGTTGGATTTCCTCGCTGGCTCGAAGTGCGAGCCCAATCGCCGGTACCATAGACAGCCTGTAACAGCGCGTCAAACCATTGAGCCTGTTCATTATTTTCACTTGGCGCGGAATTAACCCGCGTTTAACATCATTCACGTTGTTGACGGCAAATGCCGCTGGAGTCCGTGGTTGGCCACTATTGAAGAATCCCTCGCTCTCATCGGCCGTGGCGCCGACGAGATTCTCAAGCTCGATCAGCTCGAGGCTCGCCTGAAGTCGGGTGTGCCGCTGCGGGTGAAGGCCGGTTTCGACCCCACGGCGCCGGACCTGCACCTGGGCCACACCGTGTTGCTCAACAAGATGCGGCAGTTTCAGGAGCTGGGTCACCAGGTCATCTTCCTGATCGGCGACTTCACCGGCATGATCGGCGATCCCAGCGGCAAGAACGCCACCCGCAAGCCGCTCAGTCGCGACGATGTGCTGGCCAATGCCCGCACCTACGAAGAGCAGGTTTTCAAGATCCTGGATCGCGAGCGCACCGAGGTGCGTTTCAACTCCGAGTGGTTCGGCCAGATGAACGCTGCCGACATGATCAAGCTGTCCGCCCAGCACACCGTGGCGCGCATGCTCGAACGCGACGATTTCGCCAAGCGCTTTGCCGGCCAGCAGCCGATCGCCATTCACGAGTTCCTCTATCCATTGGTGCAGGGTTACGACTCGGTGGCCTTGAAGGCCGACGTCGAGCTGGGCGGCACCGATCAGAAATTCAACCTGTTGATGGGCCGTGGCCTGCAGGAGCATTACGGCCAGGCACCGCAGGTCGTGCTGACCATGCCGCTGCTGGAAGGTCTGGACGGCGTTGCCAAGATGTCCAAGTCGCTGGGCAACTACATCGGCATCAACGAGCCGGCCATCGACATCGTCACCAAGACCATGAAGATCGGCGACGAGCTGACCTGGCGCTGGATCGATCTGTTGTCCTTCGACATCGGCGTGGCCGAAGCGGCTCGCCTGAAAGAGCAGGTCGCCTCCGGTGAGCTACATCCGCGCGATGTCAAATTACGCCTGGCCCGCGAACTGACGACGCGTTTCCACGATGCGGCGACCGCCGAACAGGCCATCGCCGGCTGGCACGCCGTGGTGACGGGGCAGGGCGACACCAGTCTGTTGCCGCTGCAGGAGGTCGTGGTCCCGGTGGAAGGACTGCGGATTGCAAATCTTCTGACCGCTGCCGGGCTCACGCCGAGCAATTCGGAAGCCAATCGCAAGCTCAAGGAGCGCGCAGTCAAGATCGACGGAGAGGTGATCGAGGATGCCGGCCGCGTGTTCGCTCCAGGATTCGAGGCAGTCATCCAGGTCGGCAGACGCAATTTCGCCCGTGTGTTGCTGATCACTGGTTGAGTCTTGGCTGCTGCTGCATAGAGGCAACGCCGGCTCGCTGTTGTGACGCTCTATATAGAGCGCTGCAGCAGCCGGGTCGGTCTGCGTGCATGTCCTGCGAGACCAAGTGAGTGCCAACGCAAGCATTTGGCAACGTCGTGAAATTTTTTTCACAAAAAGCTTCCCAAAATCCTTTCGCGGGCATATAGTTCGCCTCCCCCGACGCAACGGACTCCGCAAACGCGGAACCAGAGCGAAAGGGTTCGAAAACTCCTTGAAATTAAGGTGTTGACGAAACGAAAAAGCCGGCTATGATGGGCGGCTCGCTACACGGAAAGACGCTACGGCGGATTGAGGTGCAGCGGCGGCAACTTCCTCTTCGCGAGGGGTTGACGAGGATGAAAAGCCTGCTAATATGGCCGGCTCGCTTCGCAGAAAACCTTCGGGTCGAAACGAAGCAGCGTCAACCACCTCGAAATGAGGTGTTGAC
>NZ_JPLE01000050.1 GCF_001010415.1 Xanthomonas pisi DSM 18956 | reverse complement strand
CGAATCCCGAATCCCGAATCCCGAATCCCGAATCCCGAATCCCGAATCCCGAATCCCGAATCCCGAATCCCGAATCCCGAATCCCGAATCCCGGCCGGTCAGTGCCCGGCCGGCTTGGGCGGGCGCAGCAGGCTCAGCACGATGGTGGCAACCAGGATCGTGACCACCACCGCCAGCGAGACCAGCACCGGGATCTTGTAGAGATCGATGATCATCATCTTGATGCCGATGAACACCAGGATCACCGCCAGGCCATACGGCAGCAGGTGGAAGCGGTCGGCCATGCCGGCCAGCAGGAAGAACATCGCGCGCAGGCCCAGCACCGCGAAGACGTTGGAGGTCAGCACGATGAACGGGTCGGTGGTGATCGCAAAGATCGCCGGGATGCTGTCCACCGCAAAGATCACATCGATCACCGCGATCAGGATCAACACCACAAACAGCGGGGTAAACCAGCGCTTGCCATCCTTGATCACGCTGAGCAGGTTGCCGTGATACTGCGGGCTCAGGCGCAGATGGCTGCGCATCCAGCGCAACACCGGGTTGGTTTCCAGATCCGGCTCCTTGCCGGCGGAGAACCACATCTTGATGCCGGTCAGCAGCAGGAACGCGCCGAACACGTACAGCAGCCAATGGAACTTGGCCAGCAACATCGAGCCGGCGAAAATCATGATCGCGCGCAGCACGATGGCGCCCAGCACACCGATGATCAGCACGCGCTGGCGCTGTTCCTCCGGCACGCCGAAGTAGGTCATGACCATCAGGAACACGAAGATGTTGTCGACCGCCAGCGATTTCTCGACCAGGTAGCCGGTCAGAAACTGCAGCCCGATCTGGTCGGCCTGCGCATCGCCGAGCGTGCCCTGCAGGTACCACCACAGCCCGGCGTTGAAGGCCAGCGCCAGCAGCACCCAACCGATGCTCCACCAGGTGGCTTCCTTGAAGGTGACCTTGTGGGCGCCGCCATGGCGCATCAGCACCAGATCGATCAGCAGCGCGGCGATCACCACGACCCCGAAACCGCCCCATAACCAGACATTGCCAATGGTTTGCATAAAGAATCCCGAAAAGTGAAACGACCTGGACAGCCGGTGGGCTGAGGCCTTGTGACACGGAAATCGTGGATTCCGGGTGACGGACCTTCGCCTGCGCGGCGAAGGTCTCGCTCGCAACCGGCTGGGCCGGTTGCCGTTGCACCGGAGCGCCTGACGGACAGGACTCGTAATGACGGCGACAACGCTGGGAGCTACTCCCCTTCTGGTGCCGATTCTGCGGGCAGGGGCCGGGCACGTCAATCCAGCCGGATACAATAGGTGAATGAATACTCCTGTCCCCGTCGTCCGACTCAAGAATGCGTGGCGCTCCAGCCACCCGTGGATCTTCCAGAAGCTGGTGGAAAAGCCCGCCGCCAAGCCCAAACCCGGCACCATCGTCGATGTGGTCGGCGTGGATGGGGAATGGATCGGCCGCGGCTTCTATAACGGCCACTCGCGCATCGCCGTGCGCATCCTGGAAACCGACCAGTCGGTGCCGGTGGATGCGGGCTGGTTCTCGCGCAAGATCGCCGCGGCAGTGAGCCTGCGCCGCGACTGGCTCAAGCTCGACGGTGTGTCCGATGCCTGGCGCGTGGTGCATAGCGAAGGCGACGGCCTGTCCGGGCTGGTGGTGGACCGCTACGGCGACCTGGTGGTGGTGGAGTTCTTCGCCGCCGGCATGTTCCGACACCGCGAATGGATCTACGAGGCGCTGCGCGAGCAGTTCCCGGGCTGCCGTTTCCACAGCTTTGCCGACGAACACGTGCAGAAGCAGGAAAGCTTCGACTTCCACAGCAATACCACCACCGAAGCGGCCGTCATCACCGAGCACGGCATCAAGTTCCGTGCCGACCCGGCCGGCGCGCACAAGACCGGTTTCTTTGCCGATCAGCGCGACAACCGCCAGTGGCTGAGCGAACAGGTGGAAGGCAAGACCGTGCTGGACCTGTGCTGCAACACCGGCGGCTTTGCGGTGTATGCGGCCGCACGCGGCGCAGCCGAGGTGCTGGGCGTGGACATCGACGAGGACGTCATCGCCATCGCCAAGGGCAACGCCAAGCTCAACAACGTGCGCCCCAAGTTCGTGCAGGCCGACATCTTCCCCTGGCTGCGCGATGCGGCCAATCGCGGCGAGCAGTTCGATGTGGTGATCCTGGACCCGGCCAAGATGACCCGCGACCGCGAGCAGGTGATTCCGGCGCTGAAGAAGTATCTGGACATGAACAAATTGGCGTTGGGCGTGGTCAAGCCCGGCGGCCTGTTCGCCACCTTCTCGTGCACCGGGCTGGTGGCCGAGCAGGAGTTTCTGGACATGCTGCGCCGCGCGTCGTATTTCTCCGGCCGCACCATCCAGATCCTGAAGGTGGCAGGCGCCGGCCCGGACCATCCGTTCATGGCGCACGTGCAGGAATCGCGCTATCTCAAGGCGGTGTTCTGCCGCGTGGTGTGATGGCGGTGGCCTAAGGCAGCGGGCGATGCGTACCGCCCGTTGCGTGCTTGTGCAGGTCACAGGGCATTGCAGGCGTGGCCGCCACGACGACGCCACACGTGGCGGCGCCGGCTGTCGGCAAGCGGTGCAGGGCGGGCACTGGCAAGTAGCCGCCGCATCGCCTGGCGTGTGATGGTGCATGCGGCACAGATGACGCGATGCGGCCGTCGTCAGCGTGCGACAGGCGCAACCCGTGCGCGACGGCAATGGTGGATCGCAGCGCGCTGCAGCCGGGATTCAAGCTAGACATTCACTAGGGAGCGGCAGCCGATGACGTCCAGCGACGAAGACGAACGCAAGGCCCTGCGCCGTTTGCTGCGCGAGATCGAGCGGCCCAATGCCAGCCTGCTGGCCAGCAACTGGCCGGTGTTCGGCGTGTGGCTGCTGTTTTCCGGCGCCTTCATGTATCTGTTCCAGACCGGCACCGGCTCGCCGCTGCACCCTTTGCTGCTGGCGCTGGGCTCCACCTGCCTGGGGGTGTTCGGTGCATGGATCGTGCTGCGTTCGGTGTGGGCGCGGCAGTGGATGCATCTCCGCGAGCACGTCGATGTGGACAGCGTGCGCACGCGGTTGGCCGAACTCGAGGACTGAGCCTGCGTCGAACGTGCAGCGCTGCATGGTGGCGCCAACCTGCATCGCTGGTGCGCATGCGGCCTTGGCGCTGCAGCAGACGCAGGCCTGCATGCGATCGCAGGCAACCCCACCCATCGCGCACGACCGCACGCCGATTCGAACCGGTGGCTGCGGTGATGCGGCGACGCGACTGCAAGACGCAGGTCATCGCCGACGTGCCGGGCCAGGCAACCCGCACGTGCCAGTGACGCGCGCAAGCGGCGTGCATTGCGCGCGTCCACCGATGGCCGTCCCTGGCCTGTCTGTAGCGTCTTGTCGGACTGATGTGCAGCCGCTGCGCAGCTGCGCCAGATCACCAGCCGGCCGGTCGCGCGGTGATTTCCGGCACCGCCTGGCGCAGGTCTGCACCGAACTCCGGGTTGGTCATCGTGGCCGGATCGATAAACCCGTAGAACACCCCCTGCGTCGGCGAGGCGCCTTGTTCTTCGACATCGCCACGCAGCTGCGCGGTGCCGCCGACGTTGATGGCACCGAACGCGCCCGGCCCCATGAATACCGTATGCGCCTGCGCATTGGCGCCGATGGTGGCGCCGGGATGCCACACGGTGAGCCCGCCGAGCACCGCGTTGCCCTGCACCGTGCCGCCCATCACCGTGGCGCGGCCATCGATGCGCGCATTGCCCAGCACATTGCCGGCCAGCACGCGTGCGCGCGGCCCCACGTAGGCAGTGGCGGCGACGTTGGCAGTGTTGGCGACCCAGCCGCCGCCATTGGCGTGGCGACGGCCCACCGGGGTGGGCGTGGGCGCGCCGGGCTGGCTGCCGGCCGCTGCGGCGTTGGTGAGCGTCACGCTCCACGGGTAGCGGTAGATCGCGTAGTAGGACTGGTCCCACTTGATCTTCTGCATGGTGCTGGGCGCGCCCATCACCATCAGGTACACGGCGCGGTCGCCGCTCTTCAGCGGCACGCTGAGGTTGGCCTTGGCGCCGCGCTGCAGCGTGCTGTAACGCGCCTTGCCGGCACTGTCGATGACCACCACGCCCCAGCGCCAGTCCGAGTCCGGGTTGGGAATGCTGGGCGGGTCGTTGAGCAGGCCGGGCAGGCTGGTGACCGCAGGTGCGCTCTGCACCTGGCCCTCGAAGGCGACCTGGATCGTGGTGGCGCCGCTGGCGGGGATCAGCTGCACCAGGTTGTAGCCCCAGCGCTGCGGCGCCCATTCGAACGGCACGCGATAGCGGTTGGCCTGGCCGGCCACCGGGTCGAGCACGGTCATGCGCAGGGCGCGGTCGCGGTTGTCCCAGTCCTGGGTGCGCTGCGGGTCGAACGACAGATTGCTGCCGTAGCGCGCGCGATACAGCACGCCCTGGTCGCTGCCATCGGGATTGGTGTAGTCCCAGTTGACGTTGCGCAGCGCCCAGTCGCCGAATACATCGTTCATCTGCGACTGCGTCCAGCCCATGTTGGCCTTGATCACCGAGAACGGATCGGCGGTGCGCCGCGCCGGGTTGTCGATGCGCGGCGCCTTGCTCCACATGTCGTTGATGATGGCGTAGCCGTAGCGGTTCTTCAGATACTCCATGAATTGCCAGTTGCAATAACGGTCGCGCGTGGAGCCCAGATACACATGCGGGTAATTCACCAGCATGCTGGAGCAATGCACGTCGCTGCTGTGGAATTCCGGCAGCTGATGGGTCATCCAGTTGGCGTGCGATTCCCAGATCCAGCCGGTGTATTCGGACTCCTGCAAACCACCGGCCTGGTACTGCAGTGCATGGGTGAGTTCGTGCGCCAGACCCCAATGGTCGCGCAGGCCGCCCGGTGCCATCCACATGCCCATGCCGCCGCTGCCGGTGGCACCGCCACTCAGGCCGAAGCTCGGGTCCATATGCAGGTTGGCCTTGTACTTGGTGGCCACGTTGCAGAACGGCTCGGGAAACTGCAGGCGATTGAGGAAGGTGTCCCACACCATTTCCAGATGCTCGCCGGCGGCACGCACGTCCGCATCGGAGACGCCGTTGCCATTCCAGCGGAAGGCGAAGTGCGCCGTTTCGTAGCGCACCGGCGGCATGCCGACTTCATTGACGCGCGCGATCCAGCTGCCGGCGGTGCAGGCCGCGCTGGCGCTGGAGGCCGCGCCCAGCCCGGTGGCGATCAGGGCAACACTCAGCAGACGTCGGGACAGCGCGCGCGATGCGATGGACATGGGGGTCTCGCCATAGACGGATGGGGTACACACGCCCGCAACGCCCGCAGAAGCTGCGGCGCTGTCGGGCCCGGGAGGGGGAGCGCCGCGCGCTGGATGCGGCGGCCGCGCAAGTGTGCGCAGCGGCGAACGTGGCGCAATTGCTCTGTGTATGTATTTTTCAGAACTGCAACGAACTCGCCGCTCGTGATGTGGCGCGGGTTGGACTTGCGTGCGTTGCCCGGCGATGCCATTGCGCACCGCGCGCGGAGTCTGCGCGCGCGCGGCCGCTATGATCGGCAGATCCCACCTGTCTGCGAGGACGCATGAACCTGCAACTGCTGTGTGTCGCCGTGTTGCTGAGCCTGGCTGGCTCGGCGCACGCGCTGGAGTTTTCCAAGGCCGAACTGGCGCGCGCCACCGCATTGCAAAAGCGCCTGGTCACGCTGGATTCGCATCTGGATACGCCGGCCAATCTGGAGCGCCCCGACTTCGACGTCTTGCAGGCGCATGCCGGCAACCGGCTGTCGCAGGTGGATTACCCGCGCATGGTCGAAGGCGCGCTCGATGGCGGCTTCTGGGCGGTCTACACCGGGCAGGGCAATCGCAGTGCGGCCGCGCATCTGGACGACCGCGATGCCGGTCTGCAGCGCTTGTTGAAGATCCACACGCTGCTGGCCGCGCAACCGCAGCGCTTCGCCTTCGCCACCACGCCGGCCGATGCCGCGCGCATCAAGGCCGATGGCAAGCGCGTGGTGTACATCAGCATGGAAAACGCCAGCCCGCTGGTGGCCGACCCCACGCTGCTGCGGTTCTATTACGCGCAAGGCCTGCGCCTGATGAGCACGGTGCATTTTCTCAACAACGAATTCGCCGACTCGGCCACCGACCCCAAGGGGCCGGAGTGGAAGGGCCTGAGCCCGGCCGGCAAGCAACTAGTGCAGCAGGCACAGGCGCTGGGCATCGTGATCGACCAATCGCATGCCTCCGATGCGGTGTTCGACCAGTTGATTGCGCTGTCGCCGGTGCCGATCGTGCTCTCGCACAGCGGCGCGCGAGCGGTGTTCGACCATCCGCGCAATATCGACGATGCGCGCTTGAAAGTGCTGGCCCAGCACGGCGGCGTGATCCAGGTGAATTCCTACGGCGGCTATCTGGTCGACAGCGGCGCCAGCCCCGAGCGCAAGGCCGCCGAGAAGGCGCTGACCGAGCAATACGGCGGCTGGGAGCACATCAAGATCTCCGACGGCACGGCCCTGAGCGCCGCGCTCAAGGAGCTGGATGCGCGCTACCCGATCAAGCGCGCCACCGAGGAGGACTTCTTCGCCCATCTGGAGCATGTACTCAAGGTGGTCGGGCCCGAGCATGTGGGCATCGGCATGGACTGGGACGGCGGCGGTGGCGTGGTCGGGCTGGAAGACGTCTCCAAGCTCCCGCGCATCACCGCCTGGCTGCTGCGCAAGGGCTACACCGAAGCGCAGATCGCCGGGATCTGGGGCGGCAATTTGCTGCGGGTGATGGGACAGGCGCAGGCGTATGCGGCGGGGAATGGGGAATCGGGAGTGGGGAATCGGTAGAGCGCAGGGGCTGGTGCCGGGAGCGGGGAATCGGGAACCGGGAATCGGGAATCGGGAATCGGGAATCGGGAATCGGGAATCGGAGTTGTGCTTGGCTGTAAGTGGTGGTGCAAGGGATGCCGCGGTTTTGGCTTGGTCTCTTGCCACTGAGCCCGGTCGGGGTCTTCAGCCTTGATCGTTTGCT
>NZ_JPLE01000005.1 GCF_001010415.1 Xanthomonas pisi DSM 18956 | reverse complement strand
CGGCGCGTGGATTACTCTGCCTTGCTCAACTTCAGCGCGGTTTCCAGCAGCAGGAACAGCCGGCGGATTTCGGCGCTCATCAGCGCAAAGCGCGCATCGAGTTCGGCGCGTGCGCCGTCGTCTTCGCTGTGTTCGAGCTGGTCCAGTGCGCCGTCGAGGAACTTGAGCTTGCGGATCACCAGATCGTCGCCGAGCACGAACGACAGATTGTCGTCCAGCACCAGCGCCAGCTTGGTGACCTGCTTGCCGGCTTCCAGGTGCTTGTCGATCTCGTCGCCGCGCAGTTCCTGGTGCTGGCACTTGACCACCGCGCCGCCTTCGATCGGGTCCTTCATCTCGCATTCTTCGCCCAGGCTCAGGCCGTCGGGCAGGGGCTCGCCGGCGATCCAGCCGGTGAGGATGGCGCGCGGTGCGACCTCGGCATTGAGCGGCAGTGCCGGGAAGCTGCCGAGCGCACCACGGATCTCGCTCATCACGTTCTCGCCGCTCTTGCGGCTGGAGGTGTTGACCGCGATGTAGCCGTTTTGCAGATCCAGGATGGCATCGGTGCGCGAGCTCTTGACGAAGGCGCGCGGCAGCAGCTCATGGATCAGGTCGTCCTTGAGGCGTTTGCGGGCCTTGCCGCCGGGGCGACGGCCTTCCTTCTCCTCGATCTCGGCGACCTTGCGCTCGAGCAGGTCGTTGACCACCGCGCCGGGCAGGATCTTGTCCTCGCCACCGACGGTGAGCCACAGGAAGTCTTCCAGACGGTGCGAGAGCACTTCCTGCTCGTCGCGGCCGAATGGCGAAATGAAGCCGCGCGAACTCATTTCCAGCGGGCCGACCGGCTTGAGCTGCACCTGCGGCAGCAATGTCTCGATCTCGGAAAAATCCAGCGTGGTGGGAAAACGGAACAGGGTGAGATTGCGAAAGAACATGCGTAAGACCGAAGAAGAGAAACGTGGAGGTGGAAGACCGATGGCGACCGGGCGGGCGCGTCAGTCGCTATCGTGTGTGGTGTCGCCGGCGGCGACCCAGGCGGTGGACGCATGCGCGACCGTGGCTGCGTCCGGCGCGAGGCCCAGGCGCATGAAATCGAACAGCGTGCGGTCGGCCAGCTGCTCGGGGCGTACGTCGCCGAGCGCGCGCGCAATCTGCTCGACCCGGCCGGGCTGCTCGTGGTCCCACTGCTGCAACATGCGGCCGACCTGCTGGCGCTGCAGGTTTTCCTGGCTGCCGCACAGGTTGCACGGGATGATCGGAAATTGCCGCGCCTGCGCGTAATCGGCGATGTCGGCCTCGCGCACGTAGGCCAGCGGGCGGATCACCACATGCGCACCGTCGTCGCTGCGCAGCTTGGGCGCCATCGCGGCCAGGCGCGCGTGGTGAAACAGGTTCATGAAGAAGGTGGCGACGATATCGTCGCGGTGATGGCCGAGCGCGATCTTGGTGACCCCATGCGCTTGCGCATAGGCATACAGCGCACCACGCCGCAGCCGCGAGCACAACGAACATAGGGTCTTGCCGGCCGGGATCACCCGGCTGACCACCGAATAGGTGTCCTGCTCGACGATGTCGAACGGCACGCCCAGTTCGCGCAGGTAGGCCGGCAGCACGTGGGCCGGGAAGTCCGGCTGCTTCTGGTCCAGGTTCACCGCCACCAATGTGAACGGCACCGGCGCCTTGCGCTGCAGGTGCAGCAGCATGTCCAGCAAGGTGTAGCTGTCCTTGCCGCCGGACAGGCACACCATGATCTTGTCGCCTGGGGCAATCATGCCGAAATCGGCAATGGCCTGGCCCACCTGGCGTTGCAACCGCTTGCCCAGGCGCAGTTGCTCACGCTGCAACCGCTGGCGCGGGTCGCGCGGCGCAGGGTCGGCCAGGGGTTGCGGCAGCGGCAGGACAGCAGTCATAAGCCGCCCATTGTAGCGGCCGGGGGGATTGGGATTGGGATTGGGTCGTGAGGCCAGAGGTGGCTGCCCCCATCCGCCCTTCGGGCACCTTCCCCCGTGAACGGGGGAAGGAAGCAAGCCTACGTCTACGGGGAGTGCCTTCCCCCAACCCTTTCCCGGCAGTTTCCTCTCCTGGCGACTCCCTCTCTTGATGGCCCCTTCTCTCGATGCTCCCCTCTCCCGCATGCGGGAGAGGGTGCCCGAAGGGCGGGTGAGGGCCGTACGCCCCAACCCACCAACCGCCAGCCATCACCACACCCCGCCGCTACGCAACAGCTCGCATCTCGCAGCGCAGCAAGCCTTTCGGCGGCGGGCTGGGTAAAGTCCGCAGGACCGTTTCAGCTGGGATCGGCATGACACCTTCGGCTTCGCTGTATGGCGCGGCTTTTTTCAGTCGGATTTTTGGTAGCGCTAACATTCTGCGCATTGCGTAGCAGTACACGCATGCACAGATGCGCTGCAGCGACGCGGCGCCATCGATCGTTGCGCGTGCCAGCGCCGCAGTGTGTCGATGCATCCCTCTCCCCCGTGACATCCCCTTTCTGCAGGAGTCCACCCCCATGAGCAACACCGTTTTCATCGGCGCGAAGGAATATTTCCCCGGCATCGGCAAGATCGGCTTCGAAGGCCGCGACTCCGATAACCCGCTCGCGTTCAAGGTCTACGACGCCAACAAGACCATCGGCGACAAGACCATGGCCGAGCATCTGCGTTTTGCCGTGGCCTACTGGCACAGCTTCTGCGGCAACGGCGCCGATCCGTTCGGCCCGGGCACGCGTGCGTATCCGTGGGATGCGGGCAACACCGCACTGGGTCGCGCCGAAGCCAAGGCCGATGCCGCGTTCGAGTTCTTCACCAAGCTTGGCGTGCCGTATTACTGCTTCCACGATGTGGACCTGGCACCGGATGCCGACGACATCGGCGAGTACGAGAACAACCTCAAGCACATGGTCGGCATCGCCAAGCAGCGCCAGGCCGACACCGGCATCAAGCTGTTGTGGGGCACCGCCAACCTGTTCTCGCACCCGCGTTACATGAATGGTGCGTCGACCAACCCGGACTTCAACGTGGTGGCGCGTGCGGCCGTGCAGGTCAAGGCCGCCATCGATGCCACCGTCGAGTTGGGCGGCGAAAACTACGTGTTCTGGGGCGGCCGCGAAGGCTATGCCTGCCTGCACAACACGCAGATGAAGCGCGAGCAGGACAACATGGCGCGCTTCTTGACCCTGGCGCGCGACTACGGCCGTGCGATCGGCTTCACCGGCAATTTCCTGATCGAGCCCAAGCCAATGGAGCCGATGAAGCACCAGTACGACTTCGACAGCGCCACGGTGATCGGCTTCCTGCGTCAGCACGGCCTGGACCAGGACTTCAAGCTCAACATCGAAGCCAACCACGCCACCCTCTCGGGCCATAGCTTCGAGCACGACCTGCAGGTGGCCTCCGACGCCGGCCTGCTGGGCAGCATCGATGCCAACCGCGGCAATCCGCAGAACGGCTGGGATACCGACCAGTTCCCGACCGACCTGTACGACACCGTCGGCGCGATGCTGGTGGTGCTGCGGCAGGGCGGGCTGGCACCGGGCGGCTTGAACTTCGATGCCAAGGTGCGGCGCGAGTCGTCCGACCCGCAGGATCTGTTCCTGGCCCATATCGGCGGCATGGACGCGTTCGCACGCGGGCTGGAAGTGGCCAACGCACTGCTGACCTCCTCGCCGCTGGAAAGCTGGCGCGCCGAGCGCTACGCCAGCTTCGACAGCGGCGCCGGTGCGGCGTTTGCGTCCGGCAAGAGCACGCTGGCGGACCTGGCCAGCTACGCGGCCGGCCATGCGCCCAAGCAGGTCAGCGGGCGCCAGGAAGCGTATGAGAACCTGATCAACCAGTATCTGACGCGTTGATGTGTCCATCGCACGCACGGCGTGTGACGCCGCGCGTGCGATGACAGCCGCGTGCAGTGCCACGGCGCGCTGCACGCGACCGCGTGAGGTGCTCGAACGGGCTGACAACCTGGCGCTGCGATCAGGGGATCGCTGCGCCGACCACCGCACGGCATGCGTGCGACAGGAACACGCAGCTGGCGCCCACCCCACAGCGACATCCTGGTGCGCCAGCCGCTCTTATTCGGCCGGACCGATTGCGATCGGTGCGGCCACCGAATCCCGCTTGACCAGCAGGTGCGCGACCACATGATCGACCATCTTCGACGTGCGTTCCTTGGCGCGAATCGTCTTCAACAAGATGTCCAGCGCGGCATCGGCCATGGCGGCGATGGGCTGCTGCACGGTGGTGAGTTCGGGCCAGACGGCAGTGGCTGCCGAAGTGTCGTCGAAACCCACGACCGACAGATCGCGTGGCACATCCAGCCCACGCCGGTGCGCCACCGAAATGGCCGCCGCGGCCATGTCGTCGTTGCTGGCGAAGATCGCGCTGGGGCGACGCTTGCGTGCAAGCAGTTTTTCGGCTGCAAGCAGACCCGAGCGGTAGGTGTAGTCGCCCGGTTGTACCAGATGCCTGTCCAGGCGCAGCCCGGCTTGTGCAAGCGCAGCCTGGAATCCTTCGAAACGCCGCGTGCTGGCCGACAGATTCGGGTGCCCGGCGATGTAGCCGATACGGGTATGTCCCTGCGCGATCAGGTGCTCGGTGATTTCCTTGGCCGCAGCGAATTCGTCGATGCGCACGCAGGCCACGTCGGGACTGAAATGGTTGGAGGCGATCGCCACCACCGGCACCTTGGCACGCACGAGTTCCAGCACCGCAGCACGGGATTCGCACAACGGCGGCGGCAGGATCACCCCGGCCACACCCTTGGCGAGCTTGCGCGCGGCACGGCGTTCGGCATCGGCATCGAGGTCGTCCCAGCAATCGATCACCAACTGGATCGACGTGCGCGAGGCAACCCGCAGCACGCCCAGCAACAATTCGCGCAGATATGCGCCGCTGGGGTCGCTGTAGATCAGCGCAATGCGCGTGCTCTGCGCAGCGGCCAGGGCGCTTGCGGCCAGATTAGGCGTGTAACCGAGTTTGTCGACTGCGCGCATCACGCGCTCGCGGGTGGCGTCGCGCACGCTGCCGTTGTTGTTGACCACACGCGAAACCGTCATCGGCGACACCTTGGCCAGCGCCGCCACCTCGTCGATGGTGGTCGCGCGGCTGGTGCGGCGGACCGATTTCCTGACCTTCTCCAAGCATGGCCTCTTCAAATACGAGCGAAAGTTGGCGGAAGCGCGCGTGCTGCTGCCGGTAAACCTGCAGCAGGTGCGGGCATGAGGATGCAAGCCATGGTACCGGGAAGCAGACAGAGCGGGGAGATGCGCACAGACGCCATTGCCGCAGCGGAGCGTACGGCATGAGCGCATGGCCAATGGGACGCAATCGCACAAGCGTGCGTGCGTTGGCACTGATGTGGCTGGTGCTGCTGGGTGGCGTGCTGCTGCCGGTCGCACCGGCACGGGCAGAAGATGGTTACGAGCTATGGTTGCGCTACCACACGGTGGCCGACGCCGCGCAACTGCAGACAAGCGCGCGGACCTTGGTGATTGCCGGCGACTCGTCCACCCTGCATGCGGCACGCGATGAGCTGACGCGCGGGGTGCAGGGCCTGCTCGGTCATGCACTGCAGAGTGCTGCCACGGTGACCGCCGATGGCGCGATCGTGCTGGGCGCCGCCAATGCGCCGCAGATTGCCGCATTGCAGCTCAACACCGGCGATCTTGGCCGTGAGGGGTATCTGATCCAGACGCTGCACGTGGATGGGCATCGCGCCACGGCCATCGTGGGCGGCAGCGATGTCGGTGCGTTGTACGGCACATTTCATTTCCTGCGCTTGCTGCAGACCGGCCAGCCCATGATCGCGCTGAACGTGCGCGAATCGCCGCGATTGCAGCTACGCATGCTCAACCATTGGGACAACCTGGATGGCGTGGTGGAGCGCGGCTATGCCGGTGCATCGTTATGGAACTGGCAGACGCTACCCGGCTATCTGGACCCGCGCTACACCGACTATGCACGCGCCAACGCCTCGCTGGGCATCAACGGAACCGTGCTCAACAACGTCAACGCCAAGGCCTGGAGTCTGACGCCGGAGTATCTGGACAAGGCCGCGGCGCTGGCCAAGGTGTTTCGCCCGTACGGCATCCGCGTGTTTCTCAGTGCACGCTTCAGTGCACCGATCGAGATTGGCGGCCTGCGCACCGCCGACCCGCTGGACCCACAGGTACAACACTGGTGGCGTGCCAAGGCCGACGACATCTACGCACGTATCCCGGATTTTGGCGGGTTCCTGGTCAAGGCCAACTCCGAAGGCCAGCCCGGCCCGCAGGATTACGGGCGCTCCCATGCCGATGGCGCAAACCTGCTGGCCGACGCGCTGGCCCCGCATGGAGGTGTGGTGATGTGGCGTGCCTTCGTGTATTCGCATGAGCAGCCGGACGACCGCGCCAAACAGGCGTACAGCGAGTTCGTTCCGCTCGATGGCGCATTTCGCGACAACGTGATCGTGCAGGTCAAGAATGGTGCGATCGACTTCCAGCCGCGCGAGCCGTTTCATCCCCTGTTCGGCGCGATGCGCAAGACACCGCTGATGCCGGAGTTTCAGATCACCAAGGAATACCTGGGCTTTTCCACCCATCTGGCATACCTGGGCACGCTGTTTGCCGAAACCCTGCAGGCCGATACCTATGTGCGCGGCAAGGGCTCAAGCGTGGCAAAGACAGTGGACGGCACGCTGTTCAACTCCGGCAAGCGTCCGCGGCTCACCGGCATTGCCGGAGTGGCCAATATCGGTGCCGATCGCAACTGGAGCGGCTCGATCTTCGATCAGGCCAACTGGTACGTCTACGGGCGGCTGGCCTGGAATCCGGCGCTGTCGCCAGAGGCGATCGCACAGGATTGGGTGCGCATGACCCTGTCCAACGACGCCACCGTGGTCACCCCGGTGGTCGGCATGATGCTGCGCTCGCGCGAGGCAGTGGTGGATTACATGACTCCGCTCGGGCTGCATCACCTGATGGGGCGCGGCCATCACTACGGGCCGGCGCCGTGGGATGCCGGCAGCGAACGGCCGGACTGGGACCCGGTGTACTACCACCGTGCCGATCGCAATGGCATTGGCTTCGATCGCAGCGCCAGCGGCAGCAATGCGGTGGCGCAATACGCAGCGCCGGTGGCGCGCGTATTCGGCGATGCGCAGCGCGTGCCCGAGCAGTATCTGCTGTGGTTTCACCATGTGCCGTGGGACCGGCGCATGGCCTCCGGACGGCCACTCTGGGAAGAGCTGGTCTGGCACTACGACCATGGTGTGGACGAGGTGCGTGCGATGCGCGCGACCTGGCAGGGCCTGGCAACCAGGATCGATGCACAACGCTACCGGCAGGTAAGCGATTTCTTGGCCATCCAGCAGGATGAGGCGCAGTGGTGGCGCGATGCCAGCATCGCCTATTTTCAGAGCGTGTCCGGGCGCGACCTGCCGGCCGGCGTGGTACCGCCTGCGCATCCGCTGGCGTACTACCAGGCCTTGACGTTTCCCTACGCACCAGGAAATCCGAAATGAGCGCACGCGTGATGACGACCCTGGCGGTGCTGCTGTCTGTAGCGATGGTGTCCGGCGCTGTGCAGGCCGCCGATGCGCCATTGCTGCATGCGCTTTTCCAGGACCATGTGGTGCTGCAGCGCGATGCGCCGATCAGGGTCTGGGGCGATGCGGCACCGGGCACGCGCGTCACCGTGCAGCTCCACACGCAGCAGGTGCAGGCACGCGCCGGCCGTGACGGGCATTGGCAGGCACGCCTGCCCGCACACGCGGCCGGCGGCCCGTACCGCTTGCAGGCCAGCACGCCCGATGGCACCACGCAGCAGGTGAGCGATGTATTGATCGGCGATGTGTGGCTGTGTTCGGGCCAGTCGAACATGGAATTGCAGGTGCATCGCACGCTGGATGCACGCAGCGAAATTGCCGATGCCGATCACCCCACCATCCGCATGTTCAAGGTGCCGGCGCAATCCAGCCCCACGCCGCAGACACGCTTCGGTGGCCAGGCGGCGTGGCAGCTCACCAGCCCGGAGACAGTGAAGGAGTTTTCTGCGGCGTGTTACTACTTCGCACGCGAATTGCAGAAGACCGTCGATGTTCCGATGGGCCTGATCAATGCCTCGTGGGGCGGCTCGCAGCTGCAGGCCTGGATCGGCGACAAGGCATTGCGTGCGGCAGGCGACGATGGTCCGGCGCTGGACGTGCTGGCGCGTTATGCCACCAGCCCGACCGATGCTGCGCCACGCTGGGGCGCGCTATGGGAGGCTTGGTGGCATGCACACGGCGAAGGCGAGCCCTGGCAGGCGGATGCGCCCGGCGCCTGGCAAACCGCACCGGCGGCATTGGGCGCATGGGACGACTGGGGCGTGCCGCAGCTGGTCGGCTTCAATGGCATGGTCTGGTATCGCACCAGCGTGGAGCTGACCGCCGCGCAAGCCGCGCAGCAGGCCAGCCTGTTGCTGGGGCCGGTGGACGAACTGGACCAGACCTGGGTCAACGGACGCGGCGTGGGCAGCAGTTATGGCGCCGATCAGCCGCGCCGCTACACGCTGCCGCGCGGCCACCTGCATGCCGGGCGCAACAGCATCGTGCTCAACGTGCTCAATACCTATCGCCGTGGTGGATTGCTGGGCGATGCGTCGTCGCGTGCGCTGCAGTTCGCCGATGGCAGCCGCGTGCCGCTGGATGCGCCCTGGCAGTACCAGATCGTCTCCCCGCGCCTGGGCACACCGCCGCGCGCGCCATGGTCGTCGGCGGCCGGGCTGACCACCTTGTACAACGGCATGATCGCCCCGCTCGGCCAGCTCGGGCTGCGGGGCGTGCTGTGGTACCAGGGCGAATCCAATGCAGGCGATGCGCTGCATTACCCGGCGCTGCTGCAGGCGTGGCAGCGCGACTGGCGTGCACGCTTCGGTGCGCAGCTCCCGCTGCTGGTGGTGCAGCTGGCCAATTACGGCGTCCCACCCACGCAACCGGTGGAAAGCGGGTGGGCGCAGCTACGCGAGGCGCAGCGCCGCTTCGTTGCCGACGATACGCATGCCGGCCTGGCGGTGGCCATCGACATCGGCGACCGCTACGACATCCATCCGGCCAACAAGCAGGAACTTGGGCGACGCCTGGCACGCGCCGCGCGGCGTGTGGTGTATGGCGAGGCGGTTGCACCCTCCGGCCCGGTGCCGCGCAGCGTGCGTCGCGATGGCGATGCCATCCGCATCGCTTTCGACGACGTGGATGCGGCATTGCTGAGCTATGGCAACGACGCACCGATCGGCTTCGAAGTCTGCGCTGCGGCAGCCGACAGTTGCCGCTACACCAACGCCATGCTGCAGGGCCGCGATGTCAGCCTGCGCCTGCCTTCGGGCATCGCCGCCACCCGCGTGCGCTACTGCTGGGCCGACAGCCCCGTGTGCACGCTATACGACCGCAGCGGCCTGCCAGCCGGCCCGTTCGAACTCCCCATCACTGCCGCCTCTTCCCCATGAGCGAGACCACGATGTCACAGACCCCCGACTCCCCTGCTCCGCTGCAAGGCTCGGCCCGCGATCGCGAGATCGTCGAGGCGCGCGTCATCGTCACCTGCCCGGGCCGCAACTTCGTCACGCTGAAGATCCGCACCCGCTCGGGCATCACCGGGCTGGGCGATGCCACGCTCAACGGCCGCGAACTGGCGGTGGCGGCGTATCTGCAGGAACACCTGGCGCCGAACCTGATCGGCCGCGATGCCGGGCGCATCGAAGACATCTGGCAGTTTTTCTATCGCGGTGCATATTGGCGCCGTGGCCCGGTGACGATGAGCGCGATTGCCGCCGTGGACGTGGCGCTGTGGGACATCCTGGGCAAGATGGCCGGCCTGCCCTTGTATCAGCTGCTGGGTGGGCGCTCGCGCGAAGGTGCGCTGGTGTACGGACACGCCAACGGCCGCGATATCGCCGAAACCAGCGAGGAAGTGGGCCGCTTCCGCGAGATGGGCTTCATCGCCATCCGCGCGCAATGCGGCGTGCCCGGCATCAAGAAGACCTATGGCATTTCCAGCGGCGGCAAGCCCTACGAGCCGGCCGAGAGCGAACTCCCCACCGAAACCGTGTGGTCCACGCCGCGCTATCTGGGGGTGGTGCCGAAACTGTTCGAGCAACTGCGCAACGACCACGGCGATGAGATCGAACTGCTGCACGATGCGCATCACCGGCTCACGCCGATCGAGGCCGCGCGCCTGGGCCGCGATCTGGAGCCCTACCGGCTGTTCTGGCTGGAAGACGCCACGCCCGCGGAGAACCAGCGCGCCTTCGAGATCATTCGCCAGCACACGGTGACGCCACTGGCGGTAGGCGAGGTGTTCAATTCGATCTGGGACTGCAAGCACCTGATCGAGCAGCAACTGATCGACTACATCCGCACCACGATTGTCCACGCCGGCGGCATCACCCATGTGCGCCGGCTGGCCGATTTCGCCGCGCTGCATCAGGTGCGCACCGGCTTCCACGGCGCCACCGATCTGTCGCCGGTGTGCATGGGCGCGGCATTGCACTTCGATACCTGGGTGCCCAACTTCGGCATCCAGGAATACATGTTCCATTCCGACGAGGCCAATGCGGTGTTCCCGCACGACTACGTCTTCCGCGACGGGCGCCTGCATTGCGGCGAAACGCCCGGGCATGGCGTGGACATCGACGAGGCGCTTGCCGCCAAGTATCCCTATGTGCCCAAGCAGCTGCCCATTGCACGCCTGGAAGACGGCGCGATGTGGGACTGGTGATGCGGCTGTTGCCGGCCGCGCTGGGAGCACTGATGGCTGCGCTTGTGCCCACCATGGCGCAAGCGCAGCGCAGCGCCCGGGCCGATGTCACCTTCGATTGGTTCGACTATCGCGGCGACGATGCGGTGTTCGCCACGCCACTGGCGGCTGGTCAATACCGCAACCCGATCCTGGCCGGCTTTTATCCGGACCCCAGCATCACCCGCGTCGGCGAGCGCTATTACCTGGTCAATTCCACGTTCGCGTATTTCCCGGCAATCCCGGTGCTGGAAAGTACCGACCTGGTGCACTGGACACAGGTCGGCAACGTGGTCGAGCGGCGCGAGCAGCTGAACTACGACGGCCTGGGCGTGTCGCGCGGCATGTTCGCCGCCAGCATTCGGCATCACGACGGGCGCTTCTACGTGGTCGGCACGTCGGTGGACAGCGGTGGCAATTTCATCGCCAGCGCCGAGCGCGCGTCCGGCCCGTGGTCGGCGCTGACGTGGTTGCCCGGCATCGATGGCATCGACCCGTCGTTGTTCTTCGATACCGATGGCAGCGCGTATCTGCTCAACAACGGCCCACCGGAAGGCACGCCGTTGTACGAAGGACACCGCGCGATCTGGATGCAGCGCCTGGACATCGCCACCAATCAGCCCATCGGCCCGCGCAAGGTACTGCTCAATGGCGGCGTGGACCTGGCCAGCAAACCGATCTGGATCGAGGGCCCGCACCTGTATCAACGCGACGGTTGGTATTACCTGTCGTGCGCCGAAGGCGGCACCGGGCCGCAACATTCGCAGGTGGTGTTGCGCAGCCGCAACCTGTGGGGCCCGTATGTCGCCTCACCGCACAATCCGATCCTCACCCAGCGCGATCTGCCGGCCGAGCGCGCGCATCCGGTCAGCAACGCCGGCCACGCAGATCTTGTCGAAGCAGCGAACGGACACTGGTGGGCGGTGTTTCTGGCCAGCAGGCCGTATTCCGGCGATCGCTACAACACCGGACGCGAAACCTTCCTGTTGCCGGTGCAGTGGCGCGATGGCTGGCCATCGATCCTGCCCGCGGGCAAACCGATTCCGTACATCGTCAACGCACCTGCCGGGACAAGGACGCCTGTCGATCAGGCGCCGCTATCAGGCAACTTCCGCTGGCACGACGATTTCACTGGCGCGACCTTGCAACGCGAATGGCTCACCCTGCGCGTGCCCAAACGCGCGGTGGCCGACGCGCAGGCACGTGCCGGCTGGTTGACCCTGCATGCGACGACGCAGGGGCTGGAAGGTAGCGGCACGCCTGCGTTTCTTGCGCGTCGCCAGCAACACACGCGCTTTTACGCCAGCACCGCGCTGGCGGTGCCCACCCAGGCCGGCGTGCAGGCCGGGCTGGCCGCGTTCCAGAACGCCAACGCGTGGTATGCGCTGGGCGTGCGACGCGACGGCGCCGCACTGGAAGTGTTTATCGACAAGCGCGATGGCGCCACCACCACCACGCTGGCGCACGCCCGCATCCCGTCCACCACCACGCAGCTGCGCTTGCAGATCAGCGGCGATGGTGGCGCCTACAGCTTCGACTACGACGCGACCGGTACCGGCTGGCAATCGCTACGCCGCGACGACGACGCCGGCATGCTCAGCACCGCACAGGCCGGCGGCTTCGTCGGCAGCATGATCGGGCCCTTCGCCCGGTTGCAACCGGACCGCACCAAGGAGGACTGACCATGCTTTCGCACCCTGCCCGTTTCGCCCCCGGCCCGCGCCGCATCCTGTTTGCCGGCCTGCTGCTGGCCATCGCCCTGGCCGCCGGCAACACACAGGCGGTTGCACCGCCGCCGCCCCTGTATCTGGACACCCAACAGCCGTTCGAAACGCGCGCCGCCGACCTGGTGTCGCGCATGACATTGGACGAAAAGGCCGCGCAGATGCAGAACGCTGCCCCGGCCATTCCGCGCCTGCGGGTGCCCGAATACGATTGGTGGAACGAAGCGCTGCACGGCGTGGCACGCGCCGGTGGCGCCACGGTGTTTCCGCAGGCGATCGGGCTGGCAGCGACCTTCGACACCCCGCTGATGGCCGAGGTCGCCACCGCCATCGGCGACGAAGCGCGTGCCAAGCACCACGCCTTTCTGGCGCGCGGCGAGCACAAGCGCTATCAGGGGCTCACCTTCTGGTCGCCCAACATCAACATCTTCCGCGACCCGCGTTGGGGCCGCGGCCAGGAAACCTACGGCGAAGATCCGTTTCTCACCGCGCGCATGGGCGTGACCTTCGTGCAGGGCCTGCAGGCGCAACAAGGCCCGTATCGCAAACTCGATGCCACTGCCAAGCATTACGCGGTGCACAGCGGCCCGGAAGCCGACCGCCACCACTTCGACGTGCACCCCAGCGAACGCGATCTGTATGAAACCTACCTGCCGGCCTTCCAGGCCTTGGTGCAGGAAGGCCATGTGGCCGCAGTGATGGGCGCCTACAACCGCGTCAACGGCGAGTCCGCATCGGCCAGCACACGGCTGGAAGGCATCCTGCGCCACGACTGGGGCTTCGATGGCTACATCGTCAGCGATTGCGCGGCGATCCGCGATATCTGGCAGAACCACAAGATCGTGCCCACGCCCGAAGCCGCCGCCGCGCTCGGCGTCAGGCACGGCACCGACCTGGATTGCGGGGACACCTATGCGGCCCTGCCCAAGGCGGTGCGCGCCGGATTGATCGACGAGGCCACCATCGATACCGCGCTCAAGCGCCTGATGACCACGCGCATGCGCCTGGGGATGTTCGACCCGCCGGCCAAGGTGCCGTGGGCGCAGATTCCCGCTTCAAGCAATCAATCGCCGCAGCACGATGCGCTGGCCCGCCGCACCGCACGCGAGTCGCTGGTGCTGCTGAAGAACGATGGCCTGCTGCCGCTCAAATCCACGCTCAAGCGCATCGCCGTGATCGGCCCCACTGCCGACGACCCGATGTCGCTGCTGGGCAATTACTACGGCACGCCCGCCGCGCCAGTCACCATCCTGCAGGGTATCCGCGATGCGGCGCCGCAGGCGCAGGTCGTGTATGCACGCGGCAGCGATCTGGTGGAAGGGCGCGAAGACCCCAACGCCGCCGCACCGATCGACACGCGCTACCTGCGCCCGGCCGCCGGTGCAACGCAGAACGGATTGACCGGCGACTACTTCAAGGGACGCAGCCTGGCCGGGCAGCCGGTGCTGACCCGCATCGACCCGCGTATCGCGTTTCGCTGGGACCGCAATGCGCCGACCGACGATGCATTGGGCCGCGGCGAACTGCAACCCGGGCAGGCCTTGGACAAGGACGATTTCAGCGTGCGTTGGCACGGCCAGTTGTTGCCGCCGGTCACCGGCGATTACGAACTGCAGATCGCCGCCGATGACGGCGTGCGGCTGTTTCTGGACGACAAGCTGCTGATCGACCAGTGGAGCGACGCACCGCGCATGCGCGGCGGCAACGCCAACGTGCGCCTGGACGCCGGCAAGGCCTACGACCTGCGCGTGGAGTATTACGAAGCCACCCGCGATGCCGGTGTGCGCCTGGCCTGGCGCATGCCCGGCGCCAAGCCACCGCTGCAGGAAGCGGTGGACGCCGCGCGCAACGCGGAGGTGGTGGTCTTCGTCGGCGGCCTCACCGGCGATGTCGAAGGCGAGGAAATGGACGTCAACTACCCCGGCTTTGCCGGTGGCGACCGCACCGACACGCGCCTGCCCAAACCGCAGCGCGAGTTGTTGCAGGCAGTGCAGGCCACCGGCACGCCGGTGGTGATGGTACTGACCACCGGCTCGGCGCTGGCCATCGATTGGGCGCAGCAGCACGTTCCCGCCATTCTGCTGGCCTGGTATCCCGGCCAGCGCGGCGGCAGCGCGGTGGGCGATGCGTTGTTCGGGCAGGCCAATCCTGGCGGCCGGCTGCCGGTCACGTTCTACAAGGAAGACGAGCGCCTGCCGGCCTTCGACGATTACGCCATGCGCGGGCGCACCTATCGTTACTTCGCCGGCAAGCCGCTGTACCCGTTCGGCCACGGCCTGTCGTACACGCAGTTCGCCTATTCCGATCTGCAACTGGACCGCAGCACCGTGGCCGCCGATGGCACGCTGACGGCAACGGTCACGCTGAAGAACACCGGCCAACGCGCGGGCGATGAAGTGGTGCAGCTGTATCTGCATCCGCTCAAGCCGCAACGCGAACGCGCCGGCAAGGAACTGCGCGGCTTCCAGCGCATTACCCTGCAACCCGGCGAACAACGGCAGCTGCGCTTCACCCTCAAGGCGCAAGACGCCCTGCGCATCTACGACGAGCGGCGCAAGGCGTACGCAGTGGATCCAGGCGACTACGAAGTACAGATCGGCGCTTCCAGCGCAGACATCCGCAGCAAACAACGCTTCACCGTCACCGATAAGTAATCACCTCCCAAACCATGCAACAAAGCCCCTCTCCCGCCGGGGCGAAGAGGCACCGCTTGCGCGCCACTGGCGCGCGTGCCTTGGAGC
>NZ_JPLE01000049.1 GCF_001010415.1 Xanthomonas pisi DSM 18956 | reverse complement strand
CCCCAATCCCCAATCCCGCCCCTAGACAGGCCCCGGCCAGGCATTGGCGATCGTGCAGAACAGCCGCGCGGTCTGTTCGGTGTCGTAGACCGCGCTGTGCGCATCGGCGGTGTTCCAGTCCAGGCCGGCGGCCTGCGCGGCACGCGCCAGTACGGTCTGCCCATAGGCCACACCGGCCAGGGTCACCGTATCGAACACACTGAAGGGGTGAAACGGATTGCGTTTATGCCCCACGCGCGCCACCGCAGCGTTGAGGAAGTTCAGATCGAAATGCGCGTTATGCCCGACCAGGATCGCGCGCTGACATCCGTACTTCTTCACTGCGGCGCGCACCGGCGCGAACACGTGATCCAGCGCGTCCTTTTCCTGCTTGGCGAAACGGAACGGGTGATCGAGCACGATGCCGGTGATCTCCAGCGACTTGGGGTCGATCTCCAGGCCCGGTGCCGGCACCAGGTGCGCGCTGGCGGTTTCGCCGGGGAAAAACCGCCCGTCGGCATCCATTTCGATCGGCACGCAGGCGATTTCAAGCAATGCGTGCCTGTTCCAGTCGAACCCACCGGTTTCCACGTCCACCACCACGGGCAGATAGCCGCGGAAACGCCGCGACATGGGCAAAAAGGAGGGGGCAGGCTGCGGGTCGACCGGTTCGTTCATCCGCATAGCCTAGCAGGTCGCACCCCGGGCTCGGCCGGTGCACCAGACTCGGTCTCTGCGCCGTCGGTCCGGCGAGCCGGTCGACGGGCCAGGCATCGCCGCTCATCGCCATAGACCACCGCGCCGATGGTGCAGTGACGAGGCGGTTGGATCGCAAGGCAGCGGGGGCAATGACGGCCAGCGGCGGGGCTCAGCAGGGCGGACAGCCCGGACGAGCAGTCGTCAACAGGGTCTGAACAGGTCCTGGCAGAAGCGCCGTGCACGCGTGGTACTCGCTCGCGCCGAGCAACGGCTACGTCCATCCGGAGGGGAGCTCAGACCGTGGTGTTGGCTGCCCCAGAATGAAGCCGCGTCCTGATCAGAACGTCGCCTGGCGCCCAGCCGTCCGCACGCGTTTACACCAATAAACCAGCATCGCTTCGGAGCGGCCAACAAAACCACTGCGCCCACCGCCAGGCGGGCGCGGCTGGTGCTCGGTGCGGCATGGACCACACATACACGCCGGTCACTCGTGTCCCTCTCACGACTGATCGCTACGTGTTGCTAGCCGCTCCAGATGCATCGCATGGCCCTCGTTCGATGTGCCACCGGCCGCTGCGGCTTCGCTCCGCCATCCAGAGCACAACTGCACGCAACAAAAGGCCCGATCCGCGTTGCCACGGACCGGGCCTGAAGATGCCACGGATCCGTCGGAATCAGTTTCCGCCGACCACGCTGGCGATGACGCCGGTTGCGATGGCAATCAGGACATACTGATTGTCCACACGCCGCCACTCGTGCCCGCGTGGCGGTTGCTTGAGATGATGCTTGCGGTAATCGGCAACGTGGCTGCCGCGATGATCCTTCGCCAGACGCTCGCCGCGATGGAAGGGCGGGCCATGGCGACCGTTGCGATCATCGTGGTGTGCGCTGCGTCGGTCATCGCGCTTGTCGTTGCGATGATCGTCATGCCGGGCCGGGCCATGATCGTCGTGACGCTGCTCGATGCGGTCGCGATCGCGGTCGTCATGCTGCTGGGGTGCGGCGAACGCGGCACCCGAGGCAAGCAGCGACACGACCATGAAGGATCCAATGAGGCGTTTCATCTGCGTACTCCTGCACCACAGGAACAGCCTGTGCACCCCCACCGTAGGGATGTGAAGCTGAATACGCAATGAGACTGTCTGTCGCCCGATGTCGACGCGCTGTGCCGGCATCGGGCTGCGATCAGATCACGCCGGTGGTGCTGGTCTCGTCGCGCTTCAGACGCGGCGGCAGCGGCTGTTCGCCGTGCACCAGGAACCACACGTTCTCGGCGATGTTGGTTGCATGGTCGCCGATGCGTTCCAGGTTCTTGGCCATGAACAGCAGGTGCGTGCACGGCGTGATGTTGCGCGGGTCTTCCATCATGTAGGTCAGCAGCTCGCGGAACAGTGCGGTGTACTGTGCATCCAGGCGTGCATCTTCGTCGCGGACACGGATCGCCGCATCGGCATCCTTGTCGCGATACGCCTGCACGGCTTCGCGCACTGCATCGGCCGCCATTTGGCCAAGCGCACGCAGGCCCACCGTTTGCGGCAGCGGCGGCGCGGAATTGAGTGCGATCGAGCGCTTGGCGACGTTGGCCGCGTAGTCGCCGATGCGCTCGATATCCGCAGGAATCCGTAGGCCGGCCAGAATCTCGCGCAGATCGCGCGCCATCGGGCCGCGCAGTGCCAGGCGCATCACGTCGTGACTGATCGCGTGTTCCAGTGCGTCGATCGCCTCGTCGTTGACCACGATGCGATGGGCGGCATTGTCGTCGCGACGCTCCACCACATCCAGCGCCGCTTCCAGCTGCGCCACCGCCGTGTCGCCCATGCGCACGATTTCGGCAACAAGACGGTGCTGCTCCTCGTCGTAGCTTTTGACGATGTGGTCGTTGAGGTGCTGGTTCATCGTGTTCTCGATTCTTGGCAGTGGTGGATGTCCGCCTTGACCCTGGCGGTATGGCACGTGATGCAATTGTCGTGCCGGTTTATGCGATGGCGCTGCGTCAGTGCGGCGTTGCGACGGCCCGCCTTACATCAACCGAAACGGCCGGTGATGTAGTCCTCGGTCTGCTGTTTGGACGGCTGGGAAAAAATGGTTTCGGTGCGGTCGTGCTCGATCAGGTCGCCCAGATACATGAAGGCGGTGTAATCGGACACGCGCGCGGCCTGCTGCATGTTGTGGGTCACGATCACGATGGTGTAATCGCGCTTGAGCTCTTCCACCAACTGTTCGATACGGCTGGTGGAAATCGGGTCCAGCGCCGAGGTGGGTTCGTCCAGCAGCAGCACGTCCGGCCGCAGCGCAACTGCACGCGCAATGCACAGGCGCTGCTGCTGACCGCCAGACAGGCCCAGCGCGCTTTGCCCCAGCTTGTCCTTGACCTCGTCCCACAGCGCGCCCTGGCGCAAGGCCTGTTCCACGCGGTTCTGCATGTCGGGCTTGGACAGTTTTTCGTGGTGGCGGATGCCGTAGGCAACGTTTTCGAAGATGGTCATCGGAAACGGCACCGGCTTCTGGAACACCATGCCCACCTTGCTGCGCAGGCGGTTCATCGGGTACTTCGGCGACAGGATGTTTTCGCCATCCAGCAGCACTTCGCCGCGCGCTTCCATCTTCGGGTACAGCGCATAGATGCGGTTGAAGATGCGCAGCAGGGTCGACTTGCCGCAACCGGACGGACCGATCAGCGCGGTGACGCGCTTTTCCGGAATCTCGATGTCGATGCTCTTGAGCGCGTGGTACTTGTCGTAATAGAAATCCAGATTGCGTGCGGCCACCTTCACCGGCGCCTGCGCCGTCGGCGCCCCCTTGGCGGCCGGAACAGCGATGCGATGCATCGGCTTGGCGTTTTGGAGATCGTTCATGTCGGGTGTCCGGAAAGAAAGGTCAGTCATTGGAAATCTTGTTACGCAACAGCAACGCACGTGCGCCCAGGCTTACCAGCAGGACGAACACGGTCAGCACCAGTGCGCCGGACCAGGCCAGGGTCTGCCAGGATTCGTACGGGCTGCCTGCAAACTGGTTCATGATCACCGGCACGCTTGCCATCGGTTGGAAGATGTTGCTGTTCCAGTATTGATTGCCGAATGCAGTGAACAGCAGCGGTGCGGTTTCGCCGCTGATGCGCGCCAGCGCCAGCAATACGCCAGTGAGGATGCCGGCCGAAGCCGCGCGGTACAGCACCTGCACGGTAACCTTCCACTGCGGAATGCCCAGCGACAACGCCGCTTCGCGCATTTGCGCCGGTACCAGCCGCAGCATCTCGTCGGTGGTACGCACCACTACCGGCAGCACGATGAAGGCCAGCGACAACGCGCCTGCAAACGCGGAGAACCGCCCGCCGGTCTGCATCACGTACAAGGTGTAGACGAACAGGCCCAGCACGATCGACGGCGCCGACAACAGGATGTCGTTGACGAAGCGCACCACGATGCCGGCCTTGCGCGCATTGCCGTACTCGGCCAGCCAGGTGCCGGCTGCCACGCCCAGGGGCGTGCCGATCGCCAGCGCCAGCCCGCACATCACCGCACTGCCGAAGAAGGCGTTGAGCAGGCCGCCTTCCTGCATCGGCGGCGGTGTCATCTTGGTAAACAGATTGAGATCGATACCGGGCACGCCCTTGGACAACAAGGTCCACAGGATCCAGGCCAGGAAGAACAGCCCGAACAGCGCGGTGATGCACGACAACAACAATGCCACCACATTGGTGATGCGGCGCCGGTTGTACAGCGATTGCGAGACCGAAGATGCAGACATCAGTTGCCCTCCCGACGCGACAGCTGCATCAGCATGAAGCGCGCAATCGCCAGCACGATGAAGGTCACGATGAACAGCACAAAGCCCAGCAGCAGCAAGGCCGAGCGATAGGTTTCGGTGGCCTCGCCGAAGTCGTTGGCGATCAACGCCGCGATGGTGGTGCCGGGCTCCAGCAGCGAGGGCGACAGCCGCACCGTGTTGCCGACCACAAAGGCCACCGCCATGGTTTCGCCCAGGGCGCGTCCCAGCCCGAGAAATACGCCGCCGATCACCGCAGAGCGCGTATACGGCAGCACGATGTCCCAGCTGACTTCCCACTTGGTCGAGCCGAGCGCGTACGCCGATTCCTTCAGGCGTGTCGGCACGGTCAGGAACACTTCGCGCATCACCGAGGAGATAAACGGGATCACCATGATCGCCAGTACGAATCCTGCGGTCAGCAAGCCGATGCCCAGTGGCGGGCCCTGAAACAATGGGCCGATCACCGGCAGCGTGCCCAGGTGATCGTTGAGCCAGGGCGTCACGTGTTCGGTCATCACCGGCACCAGCACGAACAGGCCCCACATGCCGTAGATGATCGACGGGATGCCGGCCAGCAGTTCGATGGCGGTGCCGACCGGGCCGCGCAACCAGCGCGGCGCCACTTCGGTGAGAAAGAACGCGATGCCAAAACTCACCGGCACCGCGATCACCATCGCAATCAGTGCGGTGACCAAGGTGCCGTAGATCGGCGCCAGCGCGCCGTATTTGTTTTCGACCGGATTCCAGTCGGCGGAATAGAAAAAGCTCAGGCCCTGCATCTGCAGTGCGTGGCGTCCGCCCCACAACATCGACAGCGCGGCGCTGCCGAGCGCCAACAGCACGAACACGACCGTGGCGGCCAGCGCAAGCTTGAACAGGCGATCGGCGCGCGCATCGCGCAGGTCGCGGCCGCGGGGGGCGGTCATCGCTTCGGGAAGGGCGGTGGCATTCATTCGATTGAACTCGTCACCCGCGCACTGGCGGGAGCGTGAGACATCAGGAACGGTGAGGCGCCCACAGGCACCTCACCGCCGCGCAGCCCGCCGCGCAGGCGGGATGCAGGCATTACTTGAACTCGCTGCCCCAATAGGCCTGGATCTGCTTCACCAGCTCCGGCGGCAGCGGCACGTAATGCAGCTCGCTGGCCTGGGCCTGGCCGTTCTCCAGCGCCCACTTGAAGAAGTCCAGCGTCGCCTTGCTGCGCGCCGCGTCCTTGGCCTGCTTGTGCATCAGCATGAAGTTGGTGGCGGTGATCGGCCAGGCCTTCTCGCCCGGCGCATTGGTGATCACCAGGTTGAAGTCCTTGGCATTGGCCCAGTCGGCGCTGGCGGCAGCGGCGGCAAAGCTGTCTGCATTCGGCTCGACCCACTGGCCGGCAGCGTTCTGCAGCGAGGTGTACGGCATCTTGTTCTGCAGCGCGTAGGCCAGCTCGACATAGCCGATCGAGCCCTTGATCTGCTGCACGTACGATGCCACGCCCTCGTTGCCCTTGCCGCCGACGCCACCGGGCCATTGCACGGAGGTGCCTTCGCCGACCTTGCTCTTCCACTCCGGGCTGACCTTGGACAGGTAGTTGGAGAAGTTGAAGGTGGTGCCCGAACCGTCGGAGCGATGCACCAGATTGATCTTGGTCGCCGGCAGGGTCACGCCCGGGTTGGCCGCGACAACCGCCGCGTCGTTCCACATCGTGACCTTGCCCAGGAAGATGTCGCCCAGCAGCGCCCCGGTCAGGCGCAGCTTGCCCGGAGCGATGCCTTCCAGGTTGACCACCGGCACCACGCCGCCGATGGCGGACGGGAACTGGCCCAGGCCGGCCTGCTGCAGCTCGGCGCTATCGAGCGGCTTGTCGGTCGAGCCGAAATCCACCGTGCCCGCCTTGATCTGGGCAATGCCGCCGCCGGAGCCGATCGACTGGTAGTTGACCTTGTTGCCGGTCGCAGCGTTGTAGTCGGCCGACCACTTTGACACCAGCGGGTAGATGAAGGACGCACCGGCACCGGAGATTTCCGCGGCCTTGCTGTCGCTGGCAGTGGCGCCTGCGCTGGGAGCGCCCTTGGCGGCATCGCCGGACTGCGCATCCTTGCCGGGCGAGCACGCGGCCAGGGCAAGGGCGATGGTGAGGGACAGGGCGGTCAGGCTGGCCGACTGCAATTTCATGGAAGCTCCGAGGCTGGATTGGCCGGGTGTCCGGCAGACCACGCTATGAAATGATGTTTTTGTTACACCCGCATGACAGCGCCTTTCAGGAGGGGCATCACAAAAAAAGACGCGGATCGCGGAGGGCATCGCACCCCCCGGGATCCGCGTCCCGGTTCCGACGCCGGGGAGAGAGACGGCGTCGTTCCTGTCGTGCTGAGAGTGGCCAGTCAACGTGACACGCAGGTGTCAGCCCGGCCGGGTGGAGCACGCCAAGCCTGTGCTCGCGCGCAACCACCGTCTTCGACGGCAGCCGCATGCACCTGGCGATGCATGCGGCAGCCTCGCTGCACGCGGTCAGTGCGGCAGGTTCTTGGCCCAATACCCTTCGATCTGCGTCACAAGGCTGTCCGGCAGCGGCACGTAGTCCAGCGCCTTGGCTTGCGCGTCGCCCTTGCTGTAGACCCAGCGGAAGAACTCCAGGGTGTTCTTGAGGCCAGCGGCGTTCTTCGGCTTCTTCTGCACCAAAATGAAGTTGGTGGCGGTGATCGGCCAGGCGTTTTCGCCTGCGGCATTGGTCATCACCAAGTAGAAGTCCTTGCTGTTGCCCCAGTCGGCGCTGTTGGCGGCGGCGGCAAAGGTTTCATCGGACGGCTGCACGAACTTGCCGGCGGCGTTCTTCATCGCGGTGTAGGCCATCTTGTTCTGCAGCGCGTACGACAGCTCGACGTAGCCGATGCCGCCCTTGATCTGCTTCACGTAGGCAGCCACGCCTTCGTTGCCCTTGCCGCCGATGCCGGTCGGCCACTGCACGGCGGTGCCTTCGCCAACCTTGCTTTTCCAGTCCGGATTGACCTTGGACAGGTAGTTGGTGAAGTTGAAGCTGGTGCCCGAGCCGTCGGAGCGATGCACGACGGTGATCTTGCCCTCGGGGAGCTTCACGCCCGGGTTGAGCGCGGCAATGGCCGGATCGTTCCAGGTGCTGACCTTGCCCAGGAAGATGTCGCCCAGGGTCTTGCCATCGAGCTTGAGCGTGCCGGCGGCAATGCCCGGGACGTTGACCACCGGCACCACGCCGCCGATCACCGACGGGAACTGCGCCAGGCCGGCAGCGGCCAGTTCTTCCGGCTTCAGCGGGGCATCGGAGGAACCGAAGTCCACACTGGCCGCCTTGATCTGGGCTATGCCGCCGCCCGAACCGATCGATTGATAGTTGACCTGCTTCTTGGTGGCGGCGTTGTAGTCGGCCGACCATTTGGACATGACGGGGTAGATGAAGGACGCACCGGCGCCGGTGACATCGGCAGCCTGGGCGCACAAAGCCAGCGAAGCGGCGAGCATGCCGACGGCCAGACGGGTCTTGAAGGAGTGGGTCACGGAACAGCTCCAGAGAGGGTAGGGATCGCGACGTCCCGCGGTCGCGCCATTGCAGGGCAAGGACATGACCGCGAGGTGTCGGAGAGATGACAGAAGCAAGATGGCGCCATGCAAACGCGCGCCGGGACACGTCGAAGCGGATCCGTCCACCGCATGCGCTCTGGCGAGCGCATACGGTGGCCAGGGACGAAGACGCTTACCAATAGAACTGCGCGCGCGCCTCGATGATCGACGGGTTGTCATCGACCAGGCCGCGCGTGGCACTGCTGTAACGGGTGCTTTCCACCTTCGCGTAGTCCAGCGCGAACTTGAAGTTGGAGCGCCAGTACCAGTTGGCGCCGACGGTCCACACGTTCATCTTGCCGCCCAGCACGCCGTCCACGAACGGGGTGTTGCCGTTGGCGATCAGGTGACCATCGTTGAGGTCCAGGGTGTCGTAGCGCACGGCCAGCTGCCACAGGCCCGATGCCGGTTCGTTCGGCAGCGGGGTGGTCGGCACACCAGCCTTGTAGCCCCAGGTTTCGCCGGTGATGTTCCACACGCCGCTGACGTACCAACCGTCGCTCTTGTAGTCCTGCGCGTTGTTGCCGATGCGCTTGGCGTTTTCCTGGAAGTACTCGCTCTGCAGCTTGAACGGCCCGGTGACCCACATCGCCTCGGCACCGGCCACACCCACGCGATCGACGTTGGTAATGGCGCCGCTGTCGATCAGGCGGATGGTGGTGAGGTCGGCGTCCGGACGTGCGCGCAGGCGCAGGGTGTCGTCATCGGTGTCGTAACCCAGGTAGCTGAGGCCAAAGTGCAGCACATTGCCGCTTTCGTTGATCGGCGCCCAGGTGCCGCGTGCGCCGTAGCCGCTGCCATGCGCCTGGTTGCGGGTCAGTTCGCGGCCGAACGCACTGGCGGTGACGCTCCAGTTGTTGTCGCCCATGCCGTACGCCACGCCCAGCCGGCGCGAGATGCCGTAGGTGTTGGTCACCGACGCCTTGGAGACGAAGTCGTTGTTCTTGGTGCTGGACAGTTCTTCCAGGCTGTTGGGCTGCTTGAACTGACCGATCTGCAGATAGTTGTTGGCGTTGCCGCCGAACTTGTACTTGATGTTGTTGTCCAGAAAACGACCGGTGCTGCGGATGGTGGTGCCGCGGATGGTCACTTCCTTCAGCACGCTCGGGTCGTAGCCGGCTACCCATTCGAAGTTGCCCGGGCCCTTGCCCTTGAGCACCAGCTCGGCGCGGCGGATGCTGAATTCGGAATTGTCGCCATTGGCGCCGATCGGACCATTGAGGTCCTGCACATCGTTGTGGAACCAGTTGCCGTCGGCCTGGACCAGGCCTTCCAACGAGACCTCCGAGCCGCCGATCATATCGATGGCGATTTCGGCATGCGCGGCGGGCGCGGTCAGTGCCAGCAACAGGGCCGAGCCAAGCAGGGTGGGAGCGAGTTTCATAGATGCCTTGCGACCTGAGAAAGTGGGCGCAGGCTATGGCGTGAAAGTTGCGTTAATGTGACAAAACCACAGAATCGTCATAAATGATTTTTGCCATTAAAGACAAGAGTTTACGAGTGTTTAGACTGTGTCGTCGTGTGTCAAAAATCTGAACGGGGCAGCCATGTGACAGTGCGCTGCATCACGCTGGATTGGCGGCTGTTGCGATCGCCTGGCGTGGCGACCTGAACCGCAGCGCCTTCCTGCTGAACGTATGTGTCAGCTTGTGCAACGCACCACTTGCGCATGCCGCTTCTAAATTGTTAGTTTCGAGGCCATGTTTCCTCGATTCCTCCAATTGCTGCTGGTCTGTCTGCTCGCGCTCACCGCGTGGTCGGCAGCCAATGCACACACGCGCATCCACGATGCGTTGATGGGTGACGGCTTGGCGGTGATGGTGGATGCTGGCGAAGAACGCGATGCAGCAGAAGATCCGCAGGACGAAGGCGATACACAGAGCCAAGTCGATACACATCCTGCAGACGATATCCCCTTGCTCTCCCAAGCATGGCCGATGCTGGCGCGGTATTCCCCTTCTTGGCACGCGCACCATGCGCCGGCAAATCAAAAACGCGACCTGATCCCGCAACTGCGTCCTCCAAACGCATTGCTTGGCTGATCCACGCTGTCGCTGTACCCGGTGCGTTGCGCGCCGGATTTCCTACTGATTTGTTTGTCTTTGCAATTCGCGGTTTGCGCCGCGGATGGCCATTCGTTGCCTAGAGGAATCTCCCATGGAAAGTTTGCTAGAAGGTTTTCGTCATTTCCGTAAGGAAGTGTATCCGCGCCAGAGTGCGCTCTTTCAGGAGCTGGCCGGCGGTCAGAGCCCGCATACCCTGTTCATCACCTGCGCCGACTCGCGCGTCATGCCGGAGCTGATCTTCTCCGCGCAGCCGGGCGAACTGTTCGTCTACCGCAATATCGGCAACGTGGTGCCGCCGTATTCCCAGCATGTCAGCGGCGTGGTTGCGGCAATCGAATACGCAATTGCCGTCCTGGGCGTGCGCCACATCGTGATCTGCGGTCACACCGACTGCGGCGCGATGAAGGCCGTGCTCAAGCCGGAATCGCTGGAAGACGTGCCGTCGGTGGCGGCGTGGCTCAAGCACACCGATGCCGCGCGGCATGTCACTGCCCACCACGGCCACGACCCGGCCAGCCCGGATGCGCTCAGCTGCATGACCGAAGAGAACGTGGTCTCGCAGCTGGACCATCTGCGCACGCAGCCGGTGGTCGCCGCGCGTCTTGCGGCCGGCACCTTGCGCATCCACGGCTGGATCTACGACATCGCCCATGGCGATATCCGCGCCTTCGATGCAGAGAAGGGTGGCTTCCGTCCGTTGCTGGGCGAGAACACTCCCGAAGCCACCCCGCGCCCGCGACTGCAACAAGTCGTTCGCGCTGAACTCGCCTGACGGAGTCGATCATGAACACATCAGGTATCGGCGGATATTTCCGTCAGGGACTGTTCGGGCGTGATTTGTTGTCGTCTGTCGTGGTCTTTCTTGTCGCGCTGCCGTTGTGCATGGGTATTGCGATCGCGTCCGGAATGCCGCCGGCCACAGGTCTGATCACCGGTATCGTCGGTGGGCTGGTCGTTGGCTTCCTGGCGGGCTCTCCTTTACAGGTGAGCGGTCCGGCCGCCGGCCTGGCTGTGTTGGTGTTCGAACTGGTGCGTGAGCATGGCGCTGCCGCGCTTGGTCCGGTGATTCTGGTGGCCGGTGCGATTCAGTTGGTGGCCGGTCTGTGCCGGGCTGGCGTCTGGTTCCGCATGACATCGCCGGCCGTGGTGGCCGGCATGTTGTCGGGCATCGGCATCCTGATCGTGGCATCGCAGGCGCATGTGCTGATGGACGCCGCGCCCAAGGCACGTGGCCTGGAGAACTTCGCCGCATTGCCTGCCGTGTTGTGGCAGGCGGTCAGCGAAGGCACCGGCCGCATGGCGTTGTTCGTGGGTCTGGCGACGATCGGCATCATCCTGGCCTGGGACAAGCTGCGTCCGCAGCGTCTGCGCTTCTTGCCGGGAGCCTTGATCGCGGTGGTCGCGGTCACCGCGACGGCGCAGCTGCAGGGTCTGGACGTCAATCGTGTCGACGTCCCGAGCAACCTGTTCTCGGCGATCAGCATCCCCAGCATCTCTGACATCTTTGGCGTGTTCAATCACACCTTGCTGGTGTCGGCGGTGACCTTCGCCTTCATCGCCAGTGCCGAAACGTTGTTGTCGGCGGCGGCGGTGGATCGCATGCATCAGGGTGCGCGGACGCAGTACGACCGTGAGCTGGCGGCGCAGGGCGTGGGCAATATGCTGTGCGGCTTCCTGGGCGCGTTGCCGATGACCGGCGTGATCGTGCGCAGTGCGGCCAATGTGCAGGCCGGTGCGGCCACGCGTGCGTCGACGATCCTGCATGGTGGTTGGTTGCTGGTGTTCGCAATGCTGCTGCCATGGCTGCTGCGGATGACGCCGGTGGCCTGTCTGGCCGGCATCCTGGTCTATACCGGCGTGAAGATGATCAAGATCGGTCAGGTCAAGGAGTTGGCGACCTACGGTCGTGGAACTGCGGCCATCTATCTGGCGACCACCTTCGCGATCGTGGCGACCGACCTGCTGACCGGCGTGCTGATCGGCTTCGGCCTGTCGCTGTTCCGTCTGGCGTTGCACTCCTCGCGTCTGAAGGTCGAGGTGCGCGAGCACGCGGACAAGAAGGACGAAATGCACCTGACCCTGCAGGGTTCGGCAACGTTCCTGAAGGTGCCGGCAATGGCGCGGACGCTGGAAAGCGTGCCGCCGAACACCGCGCTGCATCTGGACGTGGCCAAGCTGCATCACGTCGACCACGCCTGCATCGAATTGCTGCGCGATTGGAGTCGGAATGCGGCGTCGCGCGGATGCGAGCTCGTGGTGGACTGGAAGGAACTGGACCGACGCGTCGAAGGTCAGCCGACCGTGGAAAGCGTGCCGGTAGACGAACCGCGCAAAGCGGCGTAATCAGTGGCAAACGCCCGGCGTTCGCGCCGGGTGACATCTGTCGTGACCGGATGATGCATGGCGCCGAAAGACGCATCATCCGGTCACGATTTTTTTTTTATGGGGAATCGGGATTCGGCAATGGCAAGCGCAACGGCTTGCGTGTTGACGGCACCAGGGGGGCGAACGCGGATCTGCCTGTCCCTGTTTTGGATGTGATGGCTGTGCTAAAGCATGTCAGCCATGTTGTCTTGAAGCGGCTCACCAGACGTGGCGAGAGTCTCGGGGGGATGTGGGCGGCGTGCTCAGGACCGGAATGTATGAGTCGTACGGCTGCAGCCGCAGCGAGCGCTGGCCGCGCCCGCGGGTGGTGAGCGCAGGCGTTCTTTAGCTGCGCTTGGACCGGGTCAGCGCCTCGAAGCTGGGGGCCGTTCGGGTGGCGCCGCGGTCTTGTCCCGGTAGCGGCACAGGTCGTGGATCACGCAGCCCGGGCAATCGGGTTTGCGCGCCTTGCAGACGTAGCGGCCGTGCAGGATCAGCCAGTGGTGCGCATCGTCCAGGAACTGCGCGGGAATGACCTTGACCAGCTTGTCCTCCACCACGCGCACATCCTTGCCCGGTGCAAGGCCGGTGCGGTTGGCGACACGAAAGATGTGCGTGTCCACGGCCATCGTCGGTTCGCCGAATGCGGTGTTGAGCACGACGTTGGCGGTCTTGCGGCCGACGCCGGGTAGGGCTTCGAGCGCTGCGCGATCGTGCGGCACCTCGCCGCCGTATTGCTCGAGCAGGATGCGGCAGGTGGCGATGACGTTCTTGGCCTTGGCGTTGAACAGGCCGATGGTCGCGATGTAGCGTTTCAGCCCCTCTTCGCCAAGATCGAGAATGTCGCGCGGCGTATTGGCGACCGGATACAGCTTGCGGGTGGCCTTGTTGACGCCGACATCGGTGGCCTGCGCCGACAGCAACACGGCGATCAATAGTTCGAACGGCGTGGTGTATTCCAGCTCGGTGGTCGGGTGCGGATTGAGTTCGCGCAGACGCTCGAACATTTCCTGTATTTCAGGCTTGCGCATGGTGCTGCCGCGACGCGCCGGTGCGGTTGCCTGTGTCGCGTTCATGGCTGCGCTCCACCGGCGGCTTTTGCCTTGGCACGCGCCAGGATGGCAGCAGCCAGTGGCGGCAATGCCGGCGTTGCCGGTTGGCTGGGTGTCGGAGCTGGTGCCCTGCGTGCGTCGCGTTCGGCGGCGCGGCGTTGCAGGCGCGCGGCGCGCGCGCGATAGCGTTCGCGCGCGGCCCAGGCATCGCGCAGACGCCGTTGTGCAGCCAATAACGTGGCGCACACCTGCGGGCTATCGACGTCCAGTGCGTCGTGCTGCGGGTCGGGGAGATACGCCATCAAGCCGAGTGCCAGCGCACGATCGAGATCATCGGCCTGCACGCAGTCGAATAGTTGCAAGGGCAGGGGACGCGGTGCCGATATGGGGTCGAGCGTCATGGCGATGATCAGCGGTTATTGAATTGGGCAGGGCGCTTGTCGAGAAATGCGCGGGTGCCTTCGCGCATGTCGTCGGTAGCGAATAACAGCGCAAATTGCGCGGTTTCCAGCTGCAGGCCTTCTTCGATGCCGCATTCGCCGCCGAACACGACCGCGTCCAGAATGCCGCGCAACGCCAATGGCGCGGCGCTGGCCAGGCGTTGGGCCAAGGCCTGGGTTTGTTCCTGCAAGGCGTCCGGTTCGACGACGCGATTGACCAGGCCCAGTTGCGCGGCGCGCGCCGCATCGATCGGCATGCCGAGCAGGCACAGCTCCAGTGCTGCGGCACGGCCGGTCAGGCGCAACAGGCGCTGGGTGCCCCCGAAGCCGGGAATCAGGCCAAGATTGATTTCCGGCTGCCCCAGGCGGGCGGTGGAGGCGGCGATGCGCAGGTGGCAGGCCATTGCCAGCTCCAGCCCGCCGCCAAGCGCAAATCCGTTGACCATGGCGATCACCGGTTTGGGCATGCGCTCGATCCGGCGCATCAAACGCTGCCCGACCAGTGAGAATTCGCGGCCGTCCATCGCCGACAGATCGCTCATTTCCGCGATGTCCGCACCGGCCACGAAGGATTTGGGCCCGGCGCCGGTGAGGATCACCACGCGCACATCGTCGGCATTGGCCGCGTCCACGAACGCCTGGTCCAACGCCAGCATGGTGTCGCGGTTCAATGCGTTCAGTTTGTCCGGCCGATTGACCGTAATGGTCCGGACACTGGCGTGATCGGCGATCAGAATGAGGTCATTGGACATGGCAGACCCTTGCGAACGTAAAAAAATAGTAAATACGGAACTTCCGAAAGCCTTGCTGGTCATAGCTTTCGTGATAAGTAGCGGTTCGGTATCGCGGCCGCTATCCTAGCGCGTCATCTCAGGCGGCAGACCCGTCCTGTGCCACCACCCTGGAGAATTGTTTGATGAAGTTGCGTTCTATCGCGGTCGCTGTGGCGGCCCTGGCCCTGACGGGCAATGCACTGGCCCAGGACACGACGTCCGAAAAGGGCAAGTTGAGCTATTACTTCGGTTACGACTACGGCAATAACCTTGCCGAGCTCACCGGTCGCGGCGAGCAGCTCGACATCAACGCGGTGGTAAAGGGTCTGCAGGACGCCTATGCCAAGAAGCAGCCGGCGATCACCGCCGACCAGCTCAAGCCGGCAGTCGAAGCGTTCCAGAAGCGCGAGCAGGGCCGTGCCCAGCAGGCCAAGGCCGAGTACGACAAGGCCGCCGCTGCCAACAAGACCAAGAGCGAGCAGTTCCTGGCCAAGAACAAGGGCACCGCAGGCGTGCAGACGCTGCCGAGCGGCGTGCAGTACCGTGTGATCGAGGCGGGCAAGGGCGCCAAGCCGACCCAGGCGAGCACCGTGCAGCTGGAAGTGGCCGGTCCGTTCCCCTTCGGCGACCGCGAGAAGGCGCGTCCGGCCCAGCAGATCCCGGCCATCAAGGTCAGCGAAGTCGAAATGAAGGCCATGCGCGAGACCCTGCTGCAGATGCCGGCCGGCTCCAAGTGGGAAGTGACCCTGCCGTCGGATCAGGCCTATGGCGCCGACCCGCGTACGCCGTTCCCGCCGAACGTGGCCGTGCAGTTCGAGATCAAGCTGGTCAGCGTCAAGTAATTGCGTTTGCTGTTGCACTGACAACGCCGGCCACCAGGCCGGCGTTGTCGTTTTGGCGTCGCCGACTCGCCCGAAGAGACCGATGAAACATCCACGCCGCGTCTGCGGAAACGAGCGATGAGCGACACCGATTCCAATCGCGGGGATCTGCCCAGCCCGTGTATCGGTGTATGTTCGTTGGACGCGCAGTCGCACTGTGTCGGCTGCTTGCGCAGCCTGGATGAAATCGCACGCTGGATGAGCATGAGTGACGCCGAACGCCAGGAGTTGTTGCATACCGTGTTGCCTGCACGTGGGCTGATGGCGGCGCTGCCCGAGTACGCGCAGTTGCGCCGGGCGCTGTATCCGCTGGACACCGCACCCGACGGCCCAGGCTGGAACCATGCCGAACTGATCGACCTGAGCGAAGGGGGCGCATCCGCCGAAGCGGCGGTGCTGTGCGGCCTGGTGCCGCGCGAGCAGGGCACGATGGTGCTGCTGACCCGGCGCACCGACAGCCTGCGCCACCATGCCGGGCAGGTCAGCTTCCCGGGCGGGCGGATGGAGCCTTCCGATGCCGACGCGGCAGCGGCGGCGTTGCGCGAGAGCTGCGAGGAGATCGCGCTGGGTGCACAGCAGGTGCACGCGCTGGGATATCTGGATCCGTTCCTGACCGTGAGCGGGTTCCGGGTGACGCCGGTGGTGGCGGTGATCGATCCCGCGTTCGTGGCCGTGCCGCAGCCGGAGGAAGTGGCCGAGATCTTCGAAGTGCCGCTGGCCTATCTGATGGACCCGGACAATCTGCGCAGCGTGGAGCTTGAGTTCCGCGGCCGTCCACGTCGCGTGCTCGAGTACGCCTGGCCCGGACAGCGCATCTGGGGCGCCACCGCGGCCATTCTTCTCAATCTTCGTCGTCGCCTGGAGCAGGTTGCATGAGTGCCGATCCGAACTGGACCACACTGGTCGATAGCGCCACCCTGGCGTCAGCATTGACGCACCCCCAGCTGCGGCTGCTGGACGCGCGCGCCGCGCCGCCGACCGCCCCCGACCCGCAGGCGGCGCGCAAGGCGTATGCCCAGGGGCATCTGCCCGGTGCGCATTACGTCGATCTCGATCACGACCTGGCCGACCTGTCGCGTGCCGATCAAGGGCGGCATCCGTTGCCGCAGAGCGTCGACTTCGCCAGGCGCCTGGGCGCGTGGGGCATCGATCCGCACAGCCAGGTGGTGGTCTACGACGCAGGCGACGGCAGCATGGCCGCCGCGCGCGCGTGGTGGATGCTGCGGCTGATGGGGCATCGCCGCGTGGCGGTGCTCGATGGCGGATTGGCCGCCTGGCGCGCCGCCGGTCTGGCGCTCACCACCGAGCCGCCGGCAGTGCATGATGGCGCTGCGTACCCCGGCAATTTCGACGCCGATGCCGTGGTGGAGGCCGACCAGATCCTGGCGCGGCTGGAGCAGGCTCCGGGCTGGCTGCTGGATGCGCGCGCAGGCGAGCGCTTTCGGGGTGAGGTGGAGCCGATCGACCCGGTTGCCGGGCACGTGCCGGGTGCGGTGAGTCGCCCGCTGGGTCTGAGCATCCGCGATGGCCGTTTCAAGCCGGCCGACGAATTGCGTGCCGAGCTGTCTGCCTTGCTGGGCGCGTACCCGCCCGAGCAGGCCGTGGTGATGTGCGGGTCGGGCGTGACCGCCTGCCATCTGCTGTTGGCGTTGGAAGTGGCTGGCCTGTCGGGTGCGCGCGTGTACGCCGGTTCCTGGAGCGGCTGGCTGCAGGATCCTGCGCGCCCGGTCGCGACCGCTTCCTGATCAGGCACAATACTGGCAGGAAGGGTGGTCTGTGGGGACGCAGGCTCGCTGCGCGGAGCGCAGTTTCTTGCAGTGGTGGGTGGATGCATGCGGTTGCAGTTGCAGAAGGGCGCCTTGTGCGTCGCGGTGATGGCGATGGCTGCGTGTTCGGCAAGCTCTGGTGATGCCGGCGATGTGCGTGTCTCCAAGCGTTCGACGAACGATAAGCAGCTGTATCAGCTCGCGTTGGAACGTGCGCGCGCGCAGCGGCTGGCGCAGGTGCGCGCGCCCGATGGCTGGCTGAGCTACACCGGCTCCGGTCGCGTGCGTGCAGGTCGGTATCAGGTGGGCAGCGATCCGCGCAGCGATCTCGTCCTGCCTGCCGGCCCTGTCCAGCTGGGCGAGCTAAGCCTGGATGCGCAGGGGCAGGCGCGCTTCAAGGCGGCGGCCGGAGCGGCGGTGCGGTTGAACGGACAGCCTGTGGAGGATGTCAGCCTGAAACCGGAGCGCGCGGACCAGCGCGGCGACCGGCTCGACGTGGGCAACCGTCAGTTCTACCTGGTGCAGACCGGCACGTTGTTCGGCTGGCGTTTTCGCGACCAGGCAGCGCCGGCGTTGACCGCATTTCAGGGGTTTGAGTATTTTCCGATCGATCCGCAGTGGCGGGTCGATGCACGCTGGCAGCCGTATGCCACGCCGCGCTCGGTGACCTTGCTGACATCCATCGGCACGCCATTGACGGTCCAGGTTCCAGGCGAGGCGGTCTTTACCCGCAGTCGTCAGCAATACCATCTGCAGGCGATCGCGCAGGACGATGGCAGCGGGCTGTTCTTTCTGTTTACCGATCGCACCAGCGGTAAGGAAAGTTATGGTGGTGCGCGCTATCTGTTCACGGCGATGCCGCGCGATGGCCGTGTGCTGCTCGATTTCAATCTCGCCGAAAATCCACCCTGCGCGTTCACCCCGCACGTGGTCTGCCCGATCGCGCCACCGGAAAACCGGCTGGCGGTGGCGGTGAATGCCGGCGAAAAAACCTATCGCGCCCTGGATCCCTGATCGATCGAGTAGTTGGGAGCGTTGCCGACGCGTGCGCTGCGCGCTCAACGCACTGCGTGCGCCCAGCCGGTCGCCGCTTCGATCCGTGGCCATGGAAACAACGGCCCGGGATCGAGCTTGCGCTGGATCTTGCGTGCGGGATCGTCGCTGGCCGCTTCCTGGGTGGTGTCCAGCTCCTGATGACCGGCGATGCGGCGCACCGATGGCAATTGCTGCTGCAGCCATTGCAGCAAGGTGACCAGTGCGGCGATCTGCACGTCCGGATACGGTTCGTGCATCACCTGATGGCGCGAGTCCAGCCAGTGCGGATAGCGGCCGCTGTTGACCAGTTCGATGCCCAAGGTGTGGGGGTTGTGGCCGCGCACGTGATGCGCCACGCGCTCCAGCGCCACGTACTGCTGGATGCTGCCGTTGCGATCGATGTAGTAATGCCCGCTGTTGCCGGTGCCGCTGTCGTACAGCACGCGCTCGCCGTAGTCGCGCGCCATCGCCATGTCCGGTAGTTCGGTGCAGTGGATGACCACCATGTCGATGTGCTCGAGCCGGCGGCGGGCCAGTCGCGATTCGTAAGGCAACGGCGCGTAGGTGATCGGCGGCGACGGCAGGACGGCATCGGACATGACGCGAATGCTAGCATTGCCCGATGGCTTTGAATCCCGACAGCCCGCTGGGCAAATTGATGGCGACGCTGCCGCAGACCGGTCAGGTGACCTGGATCGGCGTGCGTCCTGCGCGTGATGTGGACATGCTGGAGGTGGAAGCCGCGCAGGCCACCACCGGCATCGGCCTGGCCGGCGATCGCTACAAGGGCGGCAGCGGCAAGCGTGGGATCACCTTGATCCAGGCCGAGCATCTGCCGGTGATCGCGGCGCTGGCAGGGCATGCGACGATCGCGCCGGCCACGCTGCGGCGCAATCTGGTGGTGTCGGGCATTGCGCTGATCGCGTTGAAAGGGCGGCGCTTTCGCATCGGCGATGTCGAGCTGGAAGGCACCGACCCGTGCGACCCGTGTTCGCGCATGGAAGACGCGCTGGGCGCGGGCGGCTACAACGCGATGCGTGGACATGGCGGGCTGTGCGCGCGTGTCTTGCGGGGCGGCGTGCTGCGTGTTGGCGATACGGTGCAGGCGCTATGAGCCGCGGCCATTGCATTCTGGCGCACGGGTTCGAGAGCGGCCCTGCCGCACGCAAGGTCAGCGCATTGGCAGAGGTTGCCGACCGCCTGGGCTGGACCCACGAACGCCCGGATTTCACCGATCTGGATGCGCAACGCGAGGTCAGTCCGCTCGGCGACGTACGTGGACGCTTGCAGCGCCTGCTGCAGATCGCATGCGACGCCGCGGGCAAGGGGCCGTTGGTGCTGGTCGGGTCCAGCCTGGGCGCCTATATCGCCGCGCAGGTGTCGCTGCAGGTGCCGACGCGCGGACTGTTCCTGATGGTGCCGCCAACCACGATGGGCCCGTTGCCGGCGCTGGATGCTGCGCCGGTGCCGATCTCGGTGGTACATGCCTGGCGCGATGCGTTGATTCCTGCCGCCGATGTCATCGCCTGGGCGCAGGCGCGTCGGGCGCGGCTGTTGTTGGTCGACGATGAGCACGATCTTGCCGCGCATGTGGAGACGGCAGCGAGCGCGTTTGCCGAGCTGTTGCAGCGCCTGTGATGCACGAGGCCGACGACATGCCGCCCGCGCAGTCCGAGCCGCCGATGGCGGTGCTGATCCGCGAGGCCAGCGACGGCGACGCGGCGGCCATCGAGGTATTGACCATGGTGGCGTTCATGCGCGCCGAGCACAGCCGCCATGACGAGCAGCATGTGATCGCCGCGTTGCGCGAAGATGATGCGCTGGCATTGTCATTGGTCGCCGACCACGATGGGTATGTGGTCGGCCATCTGGCAGTGTCGCCGGTGAGCGTGTCCGACGGTTCGTCCGGCTGGTTCGCGTTGGGGCCGCTGGCGGTGGGCCCGGGCCACCAACGCCAGGGCCTGGGCAGCCGTCTGGTGCACGCAGCCCTGGCCACCTTGCGCGAGCGCGGTGCGGCGGGATGCGTTGTGTTTGGCGAACCCGGCTTTTTCCGCCGGTTCGGGTTTGCCGTGGAGCCGGGCCTGAGCGTGCCCGATGCCCCCATATCGGAACTGCAGGCGCTGGCGTTCGGGGACCGGCTGTTGCCGCTGGCCGATGTGGCCTATCACCCGGCATTCGGTCTGGGCTGAGTCGCGCTGCGCCGCACACGCGTGCCCGGTGCCGTCGCGACCCTGCGCGCACGCCGCGCCCGTTCGCTCAGCCGCACCCTGCATCGCGCTTCCGGCCGCAGCGCAGCGCCGCCATCGTCACCATGGTCGGCACCAGCGATCGACGCTTGCCGAGGTGAAAGATGCAACGTGACGAGCCACCGGTGCCGCCAGCCGCACTGCATGCGCGCCTGATTTCGCACGCGGGCGACACCTTGCAGGATGATGCGACCCTGCTCGCGTCGATCAGGTCGCGACTGCGACAGGACGCCAGCCGTTCTGCTGCCGACGTGGAGCGTTTGCTGCAATTGGTCGATGCGCTGTGGGCGATGGAACTGGGCCGGTTCCTGTTACGCAATCGCGGGCTCAATGCGGAGTGGACGCATCGGTTGGTCACCTATCAGGCCGGCACCCTGCCGCAAGACACCACGCCGGCACTGGAATACGAAATTTTCGAAAAGACGCCGGCCGTGCTCGCGACCCGCGAGCGGTTCGGGATCTTCCGTGCGCAATTGCAGGCCTTGTTGCGGCCCGGGATGACCATCGCGTCGGTGCCGTGCGGTTGGATGGGCGATGTGCTGAGCCTGGATTACCGGCAGTGCCCGGATGTGCGTCTGATCGGCATCGATCTGGACCCGCAGGCGCTGGACGGTGCGCTGCAGCTGGCACGTCGGTACGGCCTGGAGCAGCAGCTGTCGCTGCGTCTGGAAGATGCCTGGGCGCAGGGCGATGCGGCCACTGTGGACGTGGTGACCAGCAACGGCCTGAATCTTTATGAGCCCGACGATGCGCGCGTGGTCGCGCTGTATCGCGCGTTCTTCGACAGGCTGCGGCCGGGCGGTACGCTGGTGGCGAGTTTCCTGACGCCTCCGCCCAGCCTGTGTGCGCAATCCCCGTGGAAACTGGCGCTGTTGGATCAGGCATCGCTTGTGCTGCAGAGCCAGGTCTTCATCGATATCGTGCAGGCGCGCTGGGCATCGTTTCGCACCCATGCGCAGACACGCGCGCAGCTGGAAAGCGCCGGCTTTGCGAGCGTGCGCTTCATCGACGATCGCGCGAGCATTTTTCCCACGGTCATTGCGCAAAAGCCGATGGGCCACTGACGGCAGCGGCCAATCATTGCCGCTCCCGCCGCATGGAGTGTTGTTGCGTTCCCGGCGCGTGTCCGCTGCGTCGGCGCGGGCCTGCGGGCGCCGCTGGTCGCAACTGCACTGATCTGCTGTGCCGGCAAGGTGGCAGTCAGGGGATCCACCGCGCAGGCAGGTGCTTGCTGCGGCCAGCAGTGGCTGACAAAACCACTGTGCTCCCCGCCAGGCGGGCGCGGCCGGTGCCCGGCATCGGCATGTACCACCCGTACACTCCGGCTCCTGCGCGCCGTCCACACCGACCTGACGACTGCTCGCTAGCTTTTGTTAGCCGCTCCAACCCACTGCAGCGAGCGGCCCTGCGGCGCATCCGGGCTCGAGGGTTTCGCCGCAGCCGCAGACCGGCCTACACTTGGGCCGCACCCCCGATTCGAGGATTGGTCCAATGCGCCATTGATGCCGCCGTCGCGATGACGGCCATACCCGTTGCCGTTCCGTCTGGAGCGCGACGTGTCCTGGCATGCAATGGAGACACTGATGACCTGTCCGTTGGTGACGCTGGAAAGCGTCGCATTCGTGCTGCCCGATGGCAGTACGCTGTTTTCCGATCTGACCCTGCAGCTCGATCAGCGCCACACCGGCCTGGTCGGGCGCAATGGCGTCGGCAAGAGTGTGCTCGGCCGTTTGCTGGCCGGCCAGCTGGCCCCCAGTAGCGGGCGCTGCGTGCGCGGTGGCAGCGTGCATTACCTGCTGCAGCGCGTGAGCGCAACGCCGGGGCAGCGCATCGCCGATCTGGCAGGTGTGGCGCCGCTGCTGGATGCGTTGAAGCGGATCGCCGCCGGGAACGCGGCGCCTGCCGATTTCGAGCGCGTGGGCGAGCGCTGGAACGCCCACGCCGAGTTCGCCGCAGCGCTCGATCAGCAGGGGCTGGGTGGCCGCGATCCGTCTGCTCCCGCCGCGCATCTGAGTGGCGGCCAAGCCATGCGGGTGGTGCTTGCCGGTGCCTGGCTGATGCAGCCGGACATGTTGATCCTGGATGAGCCCAGCAATCATCTGGATGGCCCGCAGCGACAGCGGCTGATGGCGCAGTTGCAGGCGTGGACTGGCGGATTGCTGATCATCAGTCATGACCGGGTGCTGTTGGACGGCATGCAGCGCATCCTGGCGTTGTCCGCGCACGGGCTGCGCAGTTATGGCGGCAACTACACCCACTACGCGCAGCAGCACGCATGCGAGCAACAGGCGGCCGGCGAGCTGCTTGCGCAGCGCAAACAGACGCGCGCACGCGGCGAACAGGCACTGCGCGAGCAGCACATGCGTCAGCAACAACGCCAGGCGCGCGGTGCGCGGGCGGCAGCGCAGGCCAATCAGGCACCGATCCTGCTCGGGGGCCAGCGGCAGCGCAGCGAGGTCAGTGCAGGCCGGCTGCAGCAGCAGCGCCAGGCAGAACAGGCGCGCCTGGCGGAGGCGGTGACGCAGGCCGCCGCCCAGGTGGAGGCCCCGCAGGCCATTGCACTGCTTGCACCGGCAATGCCGGTGGGCGCGTCGCACCGCCTGGCGACCCTGCAGCAGGTGGAACTCGCGGACGGGCGGCTGGGTGGGCGACGCGTGGATCTGCTGCTGCACGGCCAACCCCGCATCGGGCTGGTCGGCCCGAACGGCAGCGGCAAATCCTCGCTGTTGCAGCTGTTGGGCGGGCGCCTGACGGCACAGTCCGGTCAGTGCGAGGTGCATGTGCCAGTGGCCTATCTGGATCAGGACCTGGCCCTGCTCGACCCGGCCCGCTCGGCCGTCGCGCAGCTGTGCGATGCTCACCCGGCCACGGCCGAGCACGTCCAGCGGCTGCGGCTGGCGTTGCTGGGGCTGGACCGGCAGCGCGCCGACCTGCCCACCGGTCAGCTCAGCGGCGGCCAGCGGCTCAAGGCGGCGCTGGCCTGCGCGCTGTATCGGGCCCGGCCGGCGCAGCTGCTGTTGCTGGACGAACCCACCAATCATCTGGATCTGGCGTCCGTCCAAGCGATCGAGACGCTGCTGCGCAGCTACACCGGCGCGTTGCTGGTGGCCTCGCACGATGCGGCCTTCCTGGACCGCTTGGCCCTGCAGCAGCGGCTGGACACCGGGCAGCCGCAGTGGCGGCTGGCGCCCTGGTGAACCGTGCGGTGGGCGGTGCAGCCTGCGGGGGTGGTAATGCCGGCCGCGATGGCCGACCATTTGCGGCCCATCCACGGCGACCACGGCACTGCCCACCCGGGCGCCGGCCCGCTGTCCTGCTCCCACGCTCGCCGCCGCGCCAGCGTCCTATCGATACCTGCCTACGTGAAATTCTTCGCATCCTGTGCCAAGGGCCTGGAATACCTGCTTGCCGACGAGCTGCTGGCGCTCGGCGCCAGCAAGGCCACCGCCACCATCTCCGGCGTCAATGTCGAAGGCGAACCGCGCGACGCGCTGCGCGCCGTCATGTGGTCGCGCCTGGCCAGCCGCGTGCTGTGGCCGCTCACCGAGTTCGACTGCCCGGACGAGGACGCGCTGTATGCCGGGGTGTCCGAGCTGCCGTGGCACGAGCACCTGTCGGTGGGACACACCTTGTCGGTGGACGCGCATGTCTCCGGCACCGCGATCACGCATGCACGCTATGCCGCGCAGCGCATCAAGGATGCGGTGGTCGACACCATGCGCCGGCAGGGCCTGGAACGCCCGTCGGTGGATGTGGAAAGCCCCGATCTGCGCTTGAATTTGTCGCTGCGCAAGGGCCGCGCCACCATCTCGGTCGACCTGGGCGGCGGCCCGCTGCATCGGCGCGGCTGGCGGATGGCGCAGAACGAGGCGCCGCTGAAGGAAAACCTGGCTGCCGCGGTCCTGCTGCGCGCCGGCTGGCCGCGCGTGTATGCCGACGGCGGCGGCTTGCTGGACCCGATGTGCGGCAGCGGCACGCTGTTGATCGAAGGTGCCTTGATGGCCGCCGACGTCGCGCCTGGCCTGCAACGCTATGGGAGCGATGTGCCCAGCCGCTGGCGCGGATTCGACCGCGCGGGTTGGCAGCAACTGGTCGAGGAAGCGCGCGAGCGCGACAGCACAGGCCGTGCCGCCCTGAAGCAGGTGATCCACGGCAGCGACATGGACCCGCATGCGATCCGCGCGGCGAAAGAGAATGCGCACGTGGCCGGCGTGGCCGAGGCGATCTGGTTCGGTGTGCGCGAGGTGGGCGATCTGCAGACCCCGCCGCAGGCCACCGGCGTGGTGGTCTGCAACCCGCCGTACGACGAGCGCCTGGCCGCCGACGCGGCCTTGTATCGCAAGTTGGGCGACACCTTGCAGCGCGTGGTGCCGCAGTGGCGGGCGAGCCTGCTATGCGGCAATGCCGAGCTGGCGTACGCCACCGGTCTGCGCGCGGGCAAGAAGTACCAGTTGTTCAATGGCGCCATCGAGTGCGCGTTGATCGTCTGCGACCCGATCGCGGTGCCGCGCCGCACCCCGTTGGCGGCGCCGACTGCGCTCAGCGAAGGCGCGCAGATGGTGGCCAACCGCCTGCGCAAGAATCTGCAGAAGTTCAAGAAGTGGCGCGCCCGCGAAGGCATCGAGTGCTACCGCGCCTACGATGCCGACCTGCCGGAGTACTCCGCTGCCATCGACGTCTACCAGCAAGCCGATGGCGACCGGCGCCTGTTCCTGCATGTGCAGGAATATGCCGCGCCGGCGACCATTCCCGAGGCGGATGTGCGCCGTCGCCTGGGCGAGCTGCTGGCGGCTGCGCGCGAGGTGTTCGACGTGCCCGCCGAGCGGGTCGCATTGAAGTCGCGCGAGCGTGGCAAGGGCGGCAGCAAGTACGGCCGCTTCGAGCAGCGCAACGAAATTGTCAACGTGCGGGAGCACGGCGCGCTGCTACGGGTGAATCTGTTCGATTACCTCGACACCGGCCTGTTTCTGGATCATCGCCCATTGCGCGGCAGCATGGCGCAGCAGTCCAGGGGGCGGCGCTTCCTCAACCTGTTCTGCTACACCGGCGTGGCCAGCGTGCAGGCGGCGGTGGCAGGCGCGAGCGCCACGACCAGCGTGGATCTGTCCGGCACCTACCTGCAGTGGTGCGCCGACAACCTGGCCTTGAACGGGCAGGCCGGCAACAAGCACAAGCTGGTGCAGGCCGACGCGCTGGCCTGGCTGGAGGCCGAGCGTGCGCACTTCGATGTGATCTTCTGCGACCCGCCGACCTTCTCCAACTCCGCCCGCGCCGAGGATTTCGATATCCAGCGCGAGCATGTGCGGCTGTTGCGTGCGGCAGTGGCGCGCCTGGCGCCGGGTGGGGTGCTGTATTTCTCCAACAACTTCCGTCGTTTCAAGCTGGATGAAGAGGCGGTGGCCGAGTTTGCGCAGTGCGAGGAAATCAGCCCCCGCACCATCGATCCGGATTTCGAACGCCATGCACGCATCCATCGCGCGTGGCGGTTGACGGCCTGAGTGCCGGCAAGCCGGTGCGGCGCCCGCTGCGTGCGTCGCGGTCGCCGTTGCGCAGCGGCGGCCGCGCGTGCGAGGGCAGGGGCGCGCGGCCGACAAGCCCGCCACGGCGCTGCGGTATGCTGATTCGCATGCTCTGGAGTCAACGATGACCGCATCACCCCGCATTGCCTTTCTTGCCAGCCACACCGAGCCCGCGGTGAACGCGCGGGCGCGTCTGGTGCAGCGCTACGGCGATCATCCGCTGGAGACCGCCGAGGTCGTCTGCGCCCTGGGCGGCGACGGCTTCATGCTGCAGACGCTGCATCGCCACGGTGCCGCCGACAAGCCGGTGTTCGGCATGAAGCTGGGCTCGGTCGGCTTTCTGATGAACCAGTACCGCGACGACGAAGACGATCTGCTGGCGCGCCTGCAACGCGCCGAACCTGCGCACCTGCGGCCGCTGGAAATGCTGGTGCAGACCGAATCGGGCACCAGCGCCGGCTCGCTGGCGTACAACGAGGTCTCGCTGTTGCGCCAGACCCGCCAGGCCGCGCATCTGAGCGTGGATCTCAATGGCCAGACCCGTATCGCCGAACTGATCGGCGACGGCGTGATGGTCGCCACCCCAGCCGGCAGCACCGCCTACAACTATTCCGCGCACGGGCCGATTCTGCCGCTGGGCTCGCATACGCTGGCACTGACGCCGATCGCGCCGTATCGCCCGCGCCGCTGGCGTGGCGCCATCCTCAAGGCCGATACCGAAGTGCGCTTTCGCGTGCTCGACCCGTACAAGCGTCCGGTCAGCGTCACCGCCGACTCGCACGAGATCCGCGACGTGGTGGAAGTCACCATCCGCGAATCCACCGAGCGCCAGGTGACGTTGCTGTTCGACCCCGAACACAACCTGGAAGAGCGCATCTTCAGCGAACAGTTTGCGGTGTGAGGAGCGGGGATTGGGGAGTCGAGATTCGGGATTGGCAATGGCAGCAGCGGGCCACGTCGTCTTTAGAATCACGCGCACGCGCTACGATGCTGCGCAGATGGGCGATCAAATCCCGACCCAGTTCCTGCTTTAAACCAATCCCGAATCCCCACTTCCGAATCCCCGCCCCAATGACCGATAACTCCCCCAGGCTCCTGACCGTCGCGGTGACCTCGCGCGCGCTGTTCGATCTCGAAGAGGGCCATGCGCTGTTCGAGGCGAACGGGGTGGAGGCGTATTCGGCGTTCCAACGCGAGCACGAAGACGACATCCTGCAGCCGGGCGTGGCATTTCCGGTGGTGCGCAAGCTGTTGGCGCTCAACCACGATGTGCCCGAAGAAACCCCGCGTGTGGAGGTGATTCTGCTGTCGCGCAACTCTGCCGATACCGGGTTGCGCATCTTCAATTCGATCCAGCACTACAACCTGGGCATCGTGCGTGCGACCTTCACCTCCGGCGAACCGACCTGGCCGTACGTCAAACCGTTCGGCACCGATCTGTTTCTGTCGGCCAACCCGGACTCGGTGCGGCGTGCGCTGACCCACGGGATCGCTGCGGCCACCATCATGCCGCGCGCCCCGGGCGAACGTGCCGAGGCGGCCGCAGCGATCGTGGACAACGACGAGAGCCGGCTGTCCACGCAGCTGCGCATTGCCTTCGACGGGGACGCGGTGATCTTCGGCGATGAGAGCGAACGCATTTCGCGCGAGCAGGGGGTGGAAGCGTTCGGGCGGCACGAGCGCGAGCGCGCACGCGAGCCGTTGTCGGTCGGGCCGTTCCGCAATTTCCTGTCGGCGTTGCATACCTTGCAGGCGGCGTTCCCGCCGGGCGAAGCGTCGCCGATCCGCACGGCGCTGGTCACCGCGCGTTCGGCGCCTGCGCATGAGCGGGTGATCCGCACCTTGCGCGAGTGGGGCGTGCGCCTGGACGAAGCGCTGTTTCTCGGCGGCCGGCACAAGGGGCCGTTTCTGGAAGCGTTTGGCGCAGACATCTTCTTCGACGACTCGCAACACAATATCGACAGCGCACGCCAGCATCAGCATGTGGCGGCCGGCCACGTTCCGCATGGCGTGGCCAACGATCCGCCGAGCCGATGAGCGAGGCGCCGCAGGCGCCAGCGCGTGCCGGGCTACTGCGGACCTGGCGCAAGCTGGAGCTGACCTTCACCGACGACACGGTGCAGACCCGTATGTCGCGCTGGGCACCGTATCGGCTGATGTTGCCGTATACGCGCAGCATGCTGGCCGCGCTGTGGTTGCAACCGCGCCCGGAACGCATCGGGCTGATCGGGGTAGGCGGCGGCGCGCAGCTGAAGTTCTGCCATCGCTACCTGCGCACCACGCGTCTGGAAGCGGTGGAGGCCGACCCGCAGGTGCTGGCACTGCGCGATGCATTCGCGATTCCGCGCGACGACGCGCGGCTGGAGATCACGCTGGGGGACGGCGCCCACTGGATCGGCAGCCGCGCCGGACGCTACGACCTGTTGCTGCTGGATGCCTACGATGCCGATGGCATTCCGCCGGCATTGTGCACGCCCCGGTTCTACGCCGATTGCCGCGCAGCCTTGCGCGAGGGCGGGGTACTGGCGCTGAATCTCTACCAGGTGCCGATGGCCGATCATCTGGCGCAGCTGCGGGAGCTGTTCGACGGATTGGTGTTGCTGCTGCCCGAACCGGATCTGCGCAACCAGGTGGTGTTCGCCTGGAACAACCGACGCACACCGGGCACGCCGGACGCAGCGCTGGCCGGCTTGGCATGGTCGGCACGCCGGCAGTTGCGGCCGGCGATGCTGCGCTTGCAGGCGGCGTGGCTAGAACGGGCCTGGCGGTTTTCCTGAGGCGATGCGGAGCGCAGGTCCAGCCAAGAGCGGCTGACAACACGTAGCGAGCAGTCGTCGGCGGTGTGGGGACGGCATGCTCGGAACAGCAGTGCACGAGTGCACCAGGCCGCTGTCGAGCAGCGGCTGCGCCAGCCCTAGGCTGCGCATTGGTCTTGTTGGCCACTCAAGGCTTGTGCCTCGACGCCCCTGGACCTCGGCGCTACCCGATTACGGCGTGCGCTCGCTGGGTGTGGCCGGCAACGGCAACTGGATATCGGTCAGACGCCAGCGCAGGCCCTGGCGGGTCAGCACGAACGTCACCGGCGCGCCATTGGCAGTGCGCGTGGTGGCGGTGAAGCGGCGGGTGGATTCGAAGCGCTGCGTGGCGCCTTGCAGCGGGCGCGCCGGCGCCGGTGCCGCATAGGTGTCGGCGCTGACGGTGTCGCCGATGAGGCGGTTCCACACGCTGTGGCCTTGCAGCAAGGCCCCGATGCCCAGCGGCGTGACCAGGGTATCCACGCCGGCGCCGCTGATGCCGCTGGCCAGTTGCAGCGCAAAACCGCCGAGCAGGCTCGACTGCATGCTGCTGCCGGCCTGACGGATCAGGTAATCGTCCAGTTGCGCCTTGAGGTTGACGCGCAGGCTAGGGAAATCCACGTAGCTTTCCAGCTGCGCGGCATCGCGATCGGCGACCGCCTGACTGATGCCGCGGATGGCCAGATACGGACCGGCCACCACGTAACTGGCCAGCATGACCACGGCCAGCAACGGCACGATCCACCAGCGCTTGCTCATCGTTCGCACTCCGTTGCCATGGGTTGTGTGGGCAGGATGTTCGACAGCAGCCAAACGGCAGCGACCGCCGGTCGACGGCGCGGCAACGCCGTGGCGCGAGGTACCTGCGCCGCCGCTGGCCTCAAAACTCCAGGTCCAATGCCGCGCACAGATAATCGACAAACGGCGCCAGCGTCACCAGGTCCGCCTCGATGGTCTGGCGCAGGCGCGGCCCGGTCATGACGGCGTCGTCCAGATGACGCAGATACGCCCAGTTGCGGTGCTTGAGATCGTCGATGAACTCGAAATCGCCGGGAAACCCGCGCGGTGCGCGGACCAGTTTTTCGCTGTCGTCCAGGGCGAACTTGCGCCGTAATTTGGGCTCGTAGGCGGCAGTCTTCCAGCTGCCCGGATTTTCGAAGATGAACTGGCGTAACTTGCGCTGCGTGTCCGGCTCCGGATGCCACAGACCTGCCCCGACAAAGCTCTCGCCCGGTTGCAGATGGATGTAGAACGAGGGTGCCGGTACCTGGCGCCTGCGCTCGTGAAACAGGCGCGCGCCCTGCCAGTTCTTGTAGGGCGATTTGTCGTTGGAAAACCGCGCATCGCGATAGATGCGAAACAGCGAGCCGCCCTGGGTCTTCGGGTCGGCGCGATAATGCTCGCTGACCTCGGCAAGCGCCGGCTGCAGATCGGTGATCAGCTGCAGGAACGGCTGGCGCACGTGCGCCTCGTACTGGTGACGATGATCGGCGAACCAGGTCTTGTCGTTGTGGCGGGCCAGGGCGCGCAGGAACTTGAAGCTGGCGTCTGAAAAATAGGTGGTCATAGCGTGCGTTGGAGGTCCGAACCCCAGGCGGCGAGCTGGTCGAGCAGGGCTTGCTTGGTAGCATCGTCGGGGTGAGCGAGCCGTAAATCGGCAATCTGCGCGTTGTACTGGTCCAGGGTGACTTCGCCCAACCCATGGTCGTCGAGCAGGCGCTTGCGGCGGTAAGTATTCCAGCGTTCCTGCTCGTCGAACGACAGCGTCTGCGGCCAGTTGCGCGCGCGATAACGGAACAGCAGCTCGATCAGGCGTGGATCGCGAAAACGCGTTTCCAGCGCGCCCAGTTCGTCCGGCGCGCTGGCGCGCACCTGGCCCAGCAGCCGCTTGTCGCCTTCGGCCAGAAAACCGTCGTAGAGCGAGGCGTCGGCATCGTTGACGGCCGGCGCCGCAGCGCGCTCGTTGCCGTAGACCTGGCGCACCTTCTCTGCCAGCTCCGGGCCCAGTTCGCGCAGCCGTACGGCCTTGGCCAGCACCGCATCCGGTTCCACGCCCAGGCGCTGGAAATCCGGCGCGCGCAGATGCTGCCATGCCACCAGGGCCGGCGACTTGTTCAGATGCACTTCCTTCAGCGGGATGCGTTGTTCGCCGTCTGGCAGATCGGCCGCGCGGATATACAGCCGGTCGGCGATCTCGTCCGGACTCAGCCGCAACAGCACCTCCGGATCGCCCTCCAGATCGAACACGATCACGCGGCTGTCGATGCGCGGATGCCGCGTCAGCGGCAGCACGGCCGCAGCGCACATGCGCGAGGCCGGGTAGCGCTGCGAAATGTGCAGCACGGGCTCCATCGCAATCACATCGAGCAGGCTGGCAGCAAAACGCTTGTCGCGCAGGCGTAACGCGTACTCCCACAACTTGGGTTGATGCTGCTGAAATCTGCGCGCCATGCCGATGGTGGCGTACACGTCGGACAGGGCTTCGTGCGCATCGCCTTCGCGCACGGCGTTGGCGTCGGCCAGGTGTTCGAGCTTGAACGAGGTGGCGCCGTCTTCGCGCTGCGGCCAGGTGATGCCGTCCGGGCGCAATGCGTGCACCAGCCGCAGCACATCGAGCAGGTCCCAGCGCGAATTGCCGCCGCGCCATTCGCGCTCGTAGGGATCGTAGAAATTGCGGAACAGCCCGCAGCGCACGAACTCGTCGTCGAAGCGGATCGAGTTGTAGCCCAGCGTGCAGGTCTGCGGGCGGCTCATCTGCTCGGCGATGCGCGCGAACGCTTCGGCTTCGGTCACGCCTTCGCGCAAGGCGTGCTGCGGGGTGATGCCGGTGACCATGGTGGCGTAGGGCGAGGGCAGCAGATCGTCGGCCGGTTGCACGAAGAAACTGATCGGCTCGTCGATCACGCGCAGTTGCGCGTCGGTACGCACGGCGGCGAACTGCGCGATGCGGGTGCGGCGCGGGTCCTGGCCGAAGGTTTCCAGGTCGTAGAAGAGAAAGCTGTCAGGCATGCGGTTGCGACATCCAGATGCGCGGCGCACGGCGTATGCGCCGCCAGTGCCCGCTAGTATCCCTCATCGCGGCGCCGGCTCGCTGAGGCGCAGCTGTGGGCCGGGTCGGGCGCCCGCCACGGACCGGCGTGCACGTCTGCGCGCACTGGTGCGCAGGCTGCGATGCCACGCTCAGTGCGCGCCTTCCAGCGGCTCCAGGCGCGCATGCACCACCGCTTCCAGTGCGGCCCAGTCGATCCGCGACAGATCGCTGTGCCCGCGCGTGGCCTCGACCAGGATCTCGCGCTGGATGTCGCTGCGCGCCAGGGCGATCGAATAGCGCGTGCGCAGGAAGGTCACCATCGTGTAATGCGGCACGAAGCGGGTAGGCCAGCGCGCCTGCAGTTGCTGCTCGAGTTCGCGTTGCAGCAGGAACTGGGCATCGCCGACGCGGTCGCGCATTTCCAGATAGTTTTCCAGCGCCATCTGCTGGATCGCGGCAGCGTCGTCGCGGCGTGCGGCTTCGAACGCGGCAAATGCGCTGCCGATATCGTCGTGTGCGTCCATCTGCTCGGCCAGCGCCACGCAATCTTCGAAGGCGCAATTCATGCCCTGGCCGTGGAACGGCACCATCGCATGTGCGGCATCGCCGATCAGCAATGCGCGGCTGTCCAGATGCCAGCGCTCCAGGGTGAGGGTGCCGAGCAGGCCGGGCGGATGTTCTTCCCAGTGTTCTTCCAGCTGCGGAATCAGCGGCAGCGCGTCCGGGAAATCGCGCGCGAACAAGGCATGTGCTTCCTCGCCGGTGCGGGTGGTGGCGAAACTGGGGTCGCCTGCGTTGGGCAGGAACAGGGTGACGGTGAAGGTGCCGCCGTCGTTGGGAAGCGCGATGCACATGTAGCGTCCCCGCGGCCAGATGTGCAGCGCGTTGCGTTCGATGCGGAAGCCGCCATCGGGCAACGGCGGGATTTCCAGTTCCTTGTACGAGTGATCCAGGAACTCGGTGCGTTCGCCCAGCGGCGATTTGCGCTGCATGGCCGCGCGCAGCGCCGAGCCGGCACCGTCGCTGCCGATCAGGCTCTGGAAGTGGATCTCGTGCGGCTGGTCGTCGCGGTCGTCGATGAAACGCGCGTAGCCGGCGTCGAAGTCCACCGTGTGCAGGCGGCGATAGAAGTGCACGCGCGCACCGGCCTGTTCGGCCAGATCGAGCAGCGCGACATTCAATGCCGCGCGGTGGATCGACCAGATCACTTCGCTGTCGTCGCGGCCGTAGCGTTGCAGCTGCGGTTCACCGTTGATCGGGTGCACCATGCGGCCGCGCATCATCACCGCCTTGGCCATCACCGCCTCTTCGGCACCGGCCTGACGCAAGGCGTGGCGTCCGCGTTCGGCCAGCGCCAGGTTGATCGAGCGGCCGGACTCGTAGCCCTTGATGCGCGGGTCGCCACGCCGTTCGTAGACGGTGACCTGCCAGCCGCGACGCGACAGCAAGATGGCCAGAAGACAGCCGGCCAGGCCGGCGCCGATCAGGGTCAGGGAGCGGGGGGAGACTGGGCTCAATGCAATGTCCGGCAGCGGCCGGATGCGGGAGCCGGCAAAGGTGGGGGAAGAAGCCGCTGGCGAAAGCGGCCACCTGCGGTGTCGCAGGCGGGCTGGGAGTGTACGTGGGCCTGCGCGGGTTTCGCGTGTGCCTGCCGCGTCATCGGTGGTGTTGCAGTCAGCGTGCCGCGCTCAGCGGGCGGCCCAGGCTTCCACCTGTTCCACAAAGGTGTGCAGATCGCTGAAGCGGTTGTACAGCGGTACCGGCGCGATGCGGATGACGTCCGGTTCGCGCCAGTCGCCAAGCACGCCGGCTGCGTGCAGATGGTCGAACAACGCGCGTCCTTGCGTGCGTCCGCCGGCCACCCGCAACGACAGCTGGCAGCCGCGCCGCGCCGGCTCGGCCGGGGTGACGATCTGCAGCACCTGCGGCAGGCGTGCGTGGATCAGCTGTTCCAGATGCCCGGTGAGCTGTTCGGACTTGGCGCGCAGCGCGGCCATGCCGGCCTGGTCGAACAGGTCCAGCGATGCACGCAGCGGCGCCAGCGCCAGCACTGGCGGGTTGCTCAGCTGCCAGCCTTCCGCGCCAGGGGTGGGCACGAACTGGGGATCCATGCGGAAGCGGGTCTGCTGCTCATGTCCCCACCAGCCGGCCATGCGCGGCAAATCGCTGGTGGCGTGGCGCGCATGCACGAAGCATCCACCTACCGCACCGGGGCCGGCATTGAGATACTTGTAATGGCACCACACCGCAAAATCGGCGCCGTCGTCGTGCAGGGTCAGCGGGATATTGCCCACCGCATGCGCCAGGTCGAATCCCACCGCCGCCCCTTGCGCGCGCGCCAGTCGCGCAATTTCGCCCAGGTCGAAGGCCTGGCCGGTGCGGTACTGGATGCCGGGCCACAGCACCAGCGCCAGCCGCGGACCATGCTGTGCGATGGCATCGGCAATCGCTGCCATCGACAACGTGCCATCGGGCGCATCGGCGTCCACCTCGATCAGCTGCGTGGCCGGGTCCAGCCCGTGCAGGCGCAGCTGCGATTCCACCGCATGGCGGTCGGAAGGAAATGCGCCGGCTTCGATCAGGATCGCGCCGCGCTCGCTGGTGGGGCGATAGAAGCTGGCCATCATCAGATGCAGATTGACGCTGAGGGTGTTCATCGCCACCACTTCGCCAGGGTGCGCGCCCACCACGCGCGCCAGACCGTCGCGCACCAGCTGGTGGTAGGTCAGCCATTGGGTAGGGCCGGTGAAGTGGCCTTCCACCGCAAGCGCGCCCCACTGGTCGAGCACTTCGCTCACCATCGCGCGGGCCTGACGCGGCTGCAGGCCCAGCGAATTGCCGACGAAATAGGTCTGATCCTGGCCATCGTGCTGCGGGAACACAAAGGCCTCGCGCAGGCTGCGCAGCGGGTCGGCGGCATCCAGCGCCGCGGCGTGGGGACGGGACAGCGGGTCGGTGCTCATCGGGCTCGCAGGGTCTGAATCGATGCGGCAGTTTACCCGCCGGCACCTTGCGCGCCGTCATGCACCGCTGGCGTTCCGCTCGAGGCCGGTCGGGCAGGGCGCAGCAGATGGGTGAGCGTGCCGATGCTGTCGGTGACCCGGTCGACGGTGTCGGCAAGCGCGGCGGCGGTGGGCGAGCCGTCCGGCAGCGCGGCCAGTGCATCGGAGAGTTTGCGCTCGGCGCTGCGTAGCGTGGCCGCAGCCGGCGTGCCGCCGTTGCGCAGGCATTCGATCAGCTCGGCCAGCGCCTGGTCGGCGTGATCGGCAAAGGCGGGCAGTGCGTCCAGCGAGGGCAACGGGTGGCCATCGCGCAACACCGCCTCCAGCAGCAAGGTGGCACGGATCAGACGGTTGCCATTGGCCAGGAGCGATTCGGCCAGCTTGAGTTCGTGCAGATTGCGGCGGCTGCGTGGCTCGCCGCGCAGGCGTTCGATCGACGCCTGCGCATTGGTGCGCGCCACGCGTGCGGCGGCGCGGCTGTCGCTCAGCCGGTCCATCTCGCCCAGCAACAGGTTGTGCAGATGCTCGCGATAGGCAGTGAGCAACTGCGCCAGCGAGGCGCGGATATGCCGGCGCTCGCGGGTTGGCCACAGCGCGTAGGCGATCAGCGCCAGCGCGCTGCCGGCCACGGTGGCCTGCAGCCGCGCGCCGACCGCTTCGCCGGGCGTCATGCCTTCGAAGGACAGCAACAACACCAGCATGCCGGTGAGGAACGCCACGCCGATGCCGTAGTTCACCTGGGTCAACAAGCGAAAGCCCAGGCAGAACAGCGCCAGCAAGGCCATGCGGATACCGGCGCCATCCATCGCAAAATGGGCCAGCAGGGTGGCCACCAACAACCCGATGAAGGTGCCGGCCACGCGCAGGGCGCCGAAGCTGAAGGTGCCGCCGAAATCCGGCTTGAGCACGATGGCGGTGGTCATCGGGATCCAGAAGCCATGCGGTATCTGTTGCCAGCGCTGGAACGCGATGGCCAGGGCCAGGCACACGCCGCAGCGCAGCGCATGCCGGAACGCCACCGATGACAGATCCAGGTTCGCGCGCAGGGTTGCCCAGGTCGCGGCCGGGCGCAGCGCCGCCGGCAGCCGCGCTTCGGCCAATTGCGCCTGGATTTCGCCACGGCTGCTGGCCCAGTGCGCGTTGCGGATCAAGGCGCGCAATTGCCCGCCCAACCCCTGCGCGCGGGCCACCGCCACGCGGACCAGGCGACGCTCGCGGGTATCGGCGTTGTCGTGCTGAAACTGCGCCAGCGCGCCGACCAGATCGTCGAAGCCGGTCATCGACGCAGTGGCCGCCACCGGGTCCTCGCCCACCGTCATCGCGTGGGCCAGCTGCTCGAGCACGATGGCGCTGCGTTCGAGCACGCGCTCGATCGCCGGGCGTGCCTGCGAGTCGGTCAGGCGGGCATGGGCATCGGCCAGCGACAACAACTCCAGCCGCACGCGATCGCACAGCTCGGCGATGATGCGGAAGCTCTGCACCGCGATCGCGCGCGAGCGGTGTTCGCCATGCAGCATCACCATCGCATCGAGCACTTCCTGCGTTGCGGGCGGCGCCGCGCCGGCTTCCGGCCGTTGCCGCGCAATCCCTGCCAGCTGGCGCATCAGGTCGGCCAGCGCGAAGCGTTCCGGGCGATAGCGTTGCAGGGGCCAGGCCGCCAGGGCCAGCAAGACCTGCAGCAGGCCACCGGCAAAGATCAGCGCAGCCACGCCGGGCGCCTGTTCCACCGGTAGCCGCATGTCTGCACTGACCACCAGCAGGATCATGCTGGTCAGACCGACCCGCGCCGCAACCGGGCCCAGCGCCACCAGCAGGCCACCGCCCAGGCCGAGCAGCAGCCCGGCGACCACCAGGGCAGGGGTGTCGTGGCCGACCCACACGCCCAACAAGGCCGCCAGGCCGGCGGCCAGGGCCGCCATCAGCATGCGTTGCAGGCGCGCGCGGTAGGGGCCGGGTTGGTCGGAAAACATGGTGTTGAGCGCGCCGCTGCACACCGCCAGGCCTGCGGCGACGTGCCCGGTGGCCACGCCGATCGCCAGCGGCAGCACCACCGCAGCGGTATTGCGCAAGGCCACGCGCAGCGGCACATCGCGCGGCTTGAGGTCGATCAGTGCGCGCAGCATGCTGCGTGCTTGGTTAGGTTCGACCGGTGTGTGCGCTCGATGTCCTGGCGCCAGCGCAACTCAGGCCTCGACCGCACCGTAGCGCTCCGGCGCAGGATGCAGGTGCCCGCACTGCGTGCAGGTACGCAGCGCCAGCGAGCGATAGAAGTGATCGAACACCGGCGGGAAGTCGGTTTCGATATTGCCCAGCGAAAACATCGCCTCGTACAGCTTGTGATTGCATTGCGGGCAGTACCACTGCAGCCCGTCCTGCTCGTGCGGCAGGCGCTCGCGCTCGATGACCAGGCCGATCGAACCGGCGGCGCGCTGCGGGCAATGCGGCACCTTCGGCGGCAGCAGAAAGATCTCGCCGGCGCGGATCGGGATGTCGCGTTGCACGCCCGCATCCTGCACCTTCAGCACCATCTCGCCTTCGAGCTGGAAGAACCACTCCGGGCCTTCGTCATAGTGATAGTCGGTGCGCGCATTCGGACCGCCGACGACCATGATGATGAAGCCATCCTGCTGGATGCACTTGTTGCCCACCGGCGGTTTGAGCAGGTCGCGGTATTGCTCGATCCAGGCATGCAGGTTGATCGGCGGGACCAGCATCGACGTTCCTCGGCGCAGAAGGCCTCCAGCATAGCCAACCGCGACGCCGATGGGCGTCGCGGTCGGTCAAACATGCAGCGCCGACTCAGCGTTCGGCGTGATCGGCCTGGATTTTCGCCAGCGCCGCGTCGTAGCGCTCCTGCAGCAGGTCGGCGCGGTCGATGGACATGCCCAGGTCGTGTGCACGTCCGTCGCGCAGGCTGTAGACCCAGCCATGCACCTGCAATGCCTGGCCGCGGTCCCAGGCGTCGCGCACGATGGTGGTGCGGCAGACATTGACCACCTGTTCCAGCACGTTGAGCTCGCACAGGCGTGCATGCTGCACCGGCAGGTCGCCCGCGTCGTGCAGGCAGGCCTCGTGCTTGTCGGCCACATCGGTGACGTGGCGGATCCAGTTGTCGACCAGCCCCATGCGCTTCTGGGTCAGGCTGGCGAACACGCCGCCGCAGCCGTAATGGCCCACCACCAGGATGTGCTTGACCTTGAGCACGTCGACGGCGAACTGGATCACCGACAGGCAGTTCAGATCGGTGTGCACCACCACGTTGGCGATGTTGCGATGGACGAACACTTCGCCCGGTGCCATGTCGATGATCTGGTTGGCCGGTACGCGCGAGTCGGAGCAGCCGATCCACAGGTATTCCGGGGTCTGCTGCGTCGACAGTTTGGAGAAGAATTCCGGGTCTTCGCGGCGGATACGCTCGGACCAGGCGCGGTTGTTTTCAAGTAGATGGTTGAGCTCGTTCATGCGCGCAGTATTCCAGATGACGACGGGGAGGAAACAAGCGGGGGGTAGGACATAAAGCGGTGGTGCAGCAACGCGAACCCAATGACACGGCGATCAGCTCTGGCGCGCACGCAACGCGTTGCGCATCAGTACGGCCACTTCCTGCGCATCGCTTGAACGTTGTTGCTCCAGTGCATCGGCCACCGCCGCAACATTACCGGCTGGATGGTTCTGGCTGAGCTTGAAGGTGAGCGCGATGCGGCTTGGCACGAAGCGGAAGCCGACCAGGCCACGCAATTGCCGGCGATGGCTGTCGCGTTCCATCTCGAACTGCCAGTCGCTGCCAACGCGTTGCTCGAAGTGCGTGCTCATCCGGCCGATCAGATCGCCCACCGCCGCTTCATCGGCGACCTCGGTGCACTGCCCATGCAGATGCGCGATGGCGTAATTCCAGGTCGGCACGCGCGCGGCCGCTTCCTTGTCCAGGTACCAGCCGGGCGATACGTAAGCATGCGGCCCCTGCACGACGATCACCGCATCGCCGACATGGCGCGCTTGCGGATTGGGGCGAGCCCAATGGCCTTCGATGAGCACCTGCTGGTCGTCGCGCCGGTACAGCACCGGTAGGTGCGAGATGGCCGGTTGTCCGTCCTCGCCCTGACTGATCAGGGTGACGAACGGGTCGCGCGCCAGCAGCCAGTCCAGCAGCGCCAGATCGGTCTGTGCGAACGCGCGCGGTGCGTACATCTCAGGCGCGGCCGCCCATGCTCACCACCATGCGCGCACGCAGGTCGGCATCGCTGTCGCCGCGCGGCGGGGAGATGTCGTGCAGCGAGAAACCGCGCATCAGCGCGTCTTCTTCGTCCAGCCCGTCCAGTGCCACGAATTCGGCATCGAACAAGGCCGCACGCGCGGTGTCTTCGCTGTCGTACGGCAGCGTCTTGCCATCGCTGTCCAGCACTTCGGCAGTGCCGGCTTCCTTGATGCGCAGGCGCGCCCAGATCAGGGTACGGCCGATGGTCGCCAGCCACCACTGGTCGCGGTTGTCGGAGCTGTGCGCTGCGTCGGTGTCGATGATGTTCATGCCAGTACCTTGGAAAGCAGCCCGAGCAGGGCCGCCATGCCCAGGCCGAAAAAAATGGTCAGCAGCGATAGCCAGGCGGGCGTGGCCAGACCGGACAGTGCACCGTCGCGGTAGCTGCGGTAGCGGCGCGCCAACAACCAGCGCCACGCGGTGGGGCTGATGAAGGCCGGGTCGCCGAAGCTGTCCAACGCATCCGGATGACGGTCGCGCAGGTGCACCAGGGTCAGCGGCCAGAAGATCAGCAGCGCGGTCAGCCCGGCAACGGCGACACCGACGAAACACAGCGCGAAGAACAGGGTCATGTGCGGGGCTCAGCAGGCGGAGCATCGAAACGGGCAATGATCGTGATGAGGCCGACGATCGCCTGGTTGAAGTTGTCCAGGTCTTCGGCCGGAATCCACCACTCGGTGTGATGTGCGCCGCCGACTTTTTGAATAGCGTACTGCTCGACGAACGCAGCAAGCACATCGAACTGCGCCACATAGCCGACGCCGCTGTCCTTGACGTTCCAGCGTGAGGCGATTTCCTCGGCGTAGCGCCGATTGGTGACCGGATAGAAAATCGGCTGCTCCGGCAACCGCGGCGGCCAGCGTCGGAAGCCGGAGTCACGCACCAGTGCGTATTCCTCCGGCCCCAACGGACGATACATCGTGACGGTGGCCGCCTTCGCGCTCACTCAGAACTCGGCGCTGCCCGGCGCGCGCGGGTAGGGGATGGCGTCGCGGATGTTGCTCAGCCCGCACACGTACACCACCAACCGCTCGAAGCCCAGGCCGAAGCCAGCATGCGGCACCGAGCCGTAGCGACGGAAATCGCGGTACCAGCCGTAGTGCTCCCGATCCAGACCGAACTGCGCCATGCGCGCATCCAGCACGTCCAGGCGCTCTTCGCGCTGGCTGCCGCCAATGATTTCGCCGATGCCCGGCGCCAGCACGTCCATCGCCGCGACGGTCTTGCCGTCGTCGTTCAGGCGCATGTAGAAGGCCTTGATGTGCTCTGGGTAGTTGGTCACCACCACCGGGCGGCCGATGTGTTCTTCGGTCAGCCAGCGTTCGTGCTCGGTCTGCAGGTCCAGGCCCCATTCGACCGGGAAGTCGAACTTCTTGCCCGAGTTCTGCAGCAGCTTCACCGCCTCGGTGTAGTCGATCTGCTCGAACGGGGCATTGATGAAGGCTTCCAGCTTGCTGATTGCGTTCTTGTCCACGCGCTCGGCCAGGAACGCCAGGTCGTCGCTGCGCTCGTCCAGCACCGCACGGAACAGGTACTTCAGGAACTGCTCGGCCAGGCGCGCGTCTTCGGCCAGGTCGGCAAAGGCGATTTCCGGCTCGATCATCCAGAACTCGGCCAGGTGGCGCGTGGTGTGGCTGTTCTCGGCGCGGAAGGTCGGCCCGAAGGTATAGACCTTGCTCAGCGCCAGGCAGTAGGCCTCCACGTTGAGCTGGCCGGACACGGTCAGGAAGGTTTCCTTGCCGAAGAAGTCGCGGCTGAAATCCACGTTGCCCTTGGCATCGCGCGGCAGGTTGACCATGTCCAGCGTGGAGACGCGGAACATCTGCCCGGCGCCTTCGGCATCGGAGGTGGTGATGATCGGGGTGCTGATCCAGTTGAAACCGTTCTGGTGGAAGAAGCGGTGCACCGCCTGCGCCAGGCAGTTGCGGATGCGGGTGACCGCGCCGAACAGGTTGGTGCGCGGACGCAGGTGCGCCACTTCGCGCAGGAACTCCGGCGTCATCGGCTTGGGCTGGATGGGGTAGGTCAGCGGGTCTTCGACCCAACCGACGATCTCCACCGCGCTGGCCTGGATCTCGAACGACTGGCCCTTGCCCTGCGACTTCACCAGCACGCCCTTGGCGATCAGCGAGCAGCCGCTGGTCAGGCGCTTGATCTCGTCGAAATTGGGCAGCGTGTCGTTGGCCACCACCTGGATCGGAGCGAAGCACGAGCCGTCGGTCACATTGATGAAGGCCAGTCCGGCAGATCCGCGCAAGGTGCGCACCCACCCCCGTACCGTGACTTCGCCGCCTTCGGGGAGCTTGCCCGCAAGCGCATGTTCAACGCTGACCACCGTCATGACTTTTCCTCGCCGTAGCGACCTTGAATGGTCTGCGAGTTTACTGGCTGCGGGCGCGCTGGCGCGAGCGTCTGAACCGCTTGCGGGTGGACGCGCTTGTCGAAGGCCCGGCATGGCCCCATCTGGGGAACACTCGTATCGGCGGGTGCAGTCCTTGGCGCTTGCAGCCTCGCTATACTTGCCGCCATCGTTTCACCATCGTTTCTGGAGCACTCCCATGGCCATCAGCCTTACCCCCGCCGCGCTGGAGCGCGTGCAGCGTTTCGTGCAGCAGACCCCGGGGACGCTGGGTCTGCGCTTTGGCGTGACCAAGACCGGTTGTTCGGGCTGGGGCCATGTCACCGACCTGGCGCGCGAGAAGCGCGATGACGATGCAGTGTTCGAGCAGGGTGGGGTCCGCATTTTCGTCGATCCGACCAGCCTGCCGCTGGTAGACGGGACCTGCATCGACTTCGGCAAGCACGGGCTGAGCGAGACCTTCACCTTCAGCAATCCCAATGCCACCGCCGAGTGCGGCTGCGGGGAGAGCTTTACGACCGAAGCCGAGCATCGCTGAGCTCGCCGGCGCGCGCTGTCCCTTCTCCCTGCGGGAGAAGGTGCCCGAAGGGCGGATGAGGGTGCGGGGCGAAGCCATGAGCCGTCGAATTCAGCGCGGGCTTCGCCCCCGGACCCTCACCCCAACCCCTCTCCCGATGGGAGAGAGGCTTTAAGCGGCAGCTCGACTTGTTTGTCCTTTTGTCCTTCTCCCGCAAGGCGGGAGAAGGTGGCGCGCAGCGCCGGATGAGGGTACGTACCAAGCCCGGCGCAGGTTGAACGACACGAAAGCTTGGCCGTACCTTCATCCCAACCCAACTGGCAGTTGGCGTCATCAGTCGATCAAGACGGTTGTTCTCCCGACGGGAGAGGGGCTTCAAAGCCTCCGTCGCAGTGCCCGGTTGCGGCTAAACCCCTGAACTGCCATACTTTCCTGCTTCCTGCCCGATTCCGGGTGGGAACCCTTGCTCCACCGGCCGCTTGCGCGGACCACCGGGGAGCTGTCCGGCCCACGTGGCCACATCCGAAAGGTAAAACAACATGAGTCGTCATTACGAAGTCGTGTTCCTGGTCCATCCGGACCAGAGCGAGCAGGTCCCGGCCATGATCGAGCGCTACAAGTCGCTGATCGAGGGCGGTAACGGCACCATCCACCGTCTGGAAGACTGGGGCCGTCGTCAGCTGGCCTACCCGATCCAGAACCTGGTGAAGGCGCACTACGTGCTGCTCAACATCGAAGTCGACCAGACCGTGCTGAGCGAGCTGGTGGAAAGCTTCCGCTTCAACGATGCGGTGCTGCGTCACTTGGTCGTCAAGCGCGATGGCCCGGACACCGAGCAGTCGCTGATCATGAAGAGCAAGGACGAGAAGGGCGACAAGCCCGAGCGTAGCGAGCGTCGTCGTCGTGACGATGAAGAGGGCGAAGCCCCCGCTGCCACCGATACCGACGGCGACAACGCCGAAGCCGCTTAAGGAGCGCTGTCATGTCCAAGTTCTTCCGTCGTCGCAAGTTCTGCAAGTTCACCGCCGAGGGCGTCAAAGAGATCGATTACAAGGATCTCAACACCCTGCGCCAGTACCTCACCGAGAACGGCAAGATCGTGCCGAGCCGCGTGACCGGTACCAAGTCCAAGTACCAGCGTCAGCTGGCGACGGCCGTCAAGCGCTCGCGTTTCCTGGCGCTGATTCCGTACACGGACAACCACGACGTCTAAGTAATCCCGCGTTAGGAGTCCGCCATTTGCGCGGCTCCTTTCGCAAGATACGCACGATTTTGTGTGAGTCCCTCACAGAAGCCGCACGGCTGTATGTGAGTCCCTCACAAAAGCCCGCACATCCATGTGCGGGTTACTAAATTGATAGAAGTCCGGTAATTAAAGGTGCGGTGCCGGTCGGGCTCTTACGACTCCCGATTCCCCAATCCCGATTCCCGGCTTCTCCTATTCGGACAGCAAACGTTGCGTCGGCCAAAGCGCCCGCGCTAACGAATAACGGAGCACCACCATGGATCTGATTCTTCTGCAGAAAGTGACCAACCTGGGCAATCTGGGCGACAAGGTCAGCGTCAAGCCGGGCTACGGCCGTAACTTCCTCGTGCCGCAGGGCAAGGCCGTCCCGGCCACCGCTGCCAACGTCGAAGCGTTCGAAACCAAGCGCGCCGAGTACGAAGCCAAGGCCAATACCATCCTGGCCGATGCACAGGGCCGCGCCACCAAGTTTGAAGGCGCCAGCGTCACCATCGGCGCGCACGCGTCGACCGAAGGCAAGCTGTACGGCTCGGTTGGCCCGCGCGATATCGCCGAGGCGTTCACCGCCGCCGGTCTGCCGCTGGAAAAGAGCGAAGTGATCCTTGGCGAAGGCGCATTCCGCAATGTCGGCGAGTACGACGTTGTGCTGCACCTGCATGCCGATGTCGAAACCACCGTCAAGGTCATCGTCGAATCCGACGCCTGATCCTGGTCAGTGGCATCTGGGCGACGCTGACCTAACGGAACAGTTCGCTTGCGGCAACAACAACGGGCGCCTCAGGGCGCCCGTTGTGCATTTGGGCACGGCATGCTGCCGATCGTTCTCAAGCGCTGTACGGCGGTGGCGAGCCGCGACCGATGAGCCCGACGACATGGCGCGGAATCAATGCGCAATCCCCCAGGCCGGGCAATGGCCGGTTACGGCTGGGCGCGGCGCTGACAAGCGGTCGTTCGCCATTGGCGCGCGGGTATCGCTTCGGCAGCGTCAGCGTGCCGGTTGGCGACAATGACGCCTGTCGCTGGCGCATCCGTTTCGCGATTCCGCACGCGGCAACGCCCAGGCGTGGCGCTCCGGCGCTGTGGATGCTGGACGGCAACCGGGCGCTGGGCCTGTTCGATCCTGTGACGCTGTGGCGCCTGGCGCGCCTGCCCGTGCCGCCGGTGCTGGTCTTTGTCGACGCCGACCACGCGCTGCTGATCGACTTGCCCACCCGGGCTCGCCATTACACGTTCCAGCCGGCCGATCATCCATTCCTTGCCGCTCCCGGTGCCGCTGCGGGGCTGGTGGGCGGCGGCGCGCAGGCGCTGCACGCTGCGCTGCTGCAAAAGGCGGTGCCCGCGCTGGCGCAGCGCGTACGACTGGATCGCAGGCGGCAGGCGCTGTGGGGTCACTCGCTGGCCGGCCTGTTCGTCCTGCACGCGCTGTATGCCGACGAGGGCTGGTTTACCGATTTTGCGGCCGCCAGTCCGTCGCTCTGGTGGGGGCAGGGCGCCCTGCTGGGCACGCCCGAACACGCGCTGGCCGCGCGCGGACTGCGTCATGCCGCGCGGCTGTGGCTGTTTCTTGGCGGCGCGGAGCGGGCCGGGCAGATCGATGCGCGCCGCCGCGATGACTCCGATCGCGTCGCGCTGCTGGCCGCGATCCAGGGCGCGCCGGCCGATGCCGCAGTGCAGCTTGGCCGGCGCCTGATGGCGCTGCAGGGGCTGGATGTGCGTTACCGCGAGTTCCCTGCGCTGCACCATGCGCCGGTGTTCCAGGCGTCGTTGCGGGCCGTCTTGCGGGAGGTGGTCGGGTTGCCGGCAAGGGGCCGGGCACAGCGCAGGGTCTGAATCGACGCGGCCTCCCGGCACCGGCGCTGGCGAGCCTGCCGGTGTCCGCCGTGCCCGGCCGTTATACTCAACGTCAATCGTTCGCGTGGCCCGTGTTGCTGGCGTCTTGTCGGCCAGCGCGACGCCTTTGCAACCCCGACCCGATGGCGTGCCCCGCGCCGTTGACCGAGATCCCTGTTTCCATGCGCCTGTCCACGATCAAGTTGTCCGGTTTCAAGTCGTTCGTCGACCCGACCACATTGCACCTGCCCACCAACATGACCGGCATCGTCGGTCCCAATGGCTGCGGCAAGTCCAACATCATCGATGCGGTGCGCTGGGTGATGGGCGAAAGCTCGGCCAGCCGGCTGCGTGGCGACTCGCTGACCGACGTGATCTTTTCCGGATCCTCGGCGCGCAAGCCGGTGTCGCAGGCGACGGTGGAACTGATCTTCGACAACTCCGATCACACCATCACCGGCGAGTTCGCCTCGTTCAACGAGATCTCGGTCAAGCGCCTGGTCAGCCGCGACGGCAACAGCGCCTATTACCTCAACGGCACCAAGTGCCGGCGTCGCGACATCACCGACCTGTTCCTGGGGACCGGCCTGGGTCCGCGCAGCTACTCGATCATCGAGCAGGGCATGATCAGCCAGATCATCGAGGCGCGCCCGGAAGACCTGCGCGTGTATCTGGAAGAGGCCGCCGGCATTTCCAAGTACAAGGAACGCCGCAAGGAAACCGAAACCCGCATCCGCCACACCCGTGAAAACCTCGACCGCCTGGGCGACCTGCGCGAAGAAATCACCAAGCAGCTGGCGCATCTGCAGCGCCAGGCGCGCCAGGCCGAGCAGTACCAGGCCTTGCAGGAAGAACGGCGGATCAAGGATGCCGAGTGGAAGGCGCTGGAGTACCGCGGCCTGGACGGGCAATTGCAGGGCCTGCGCGAAAAATTGAATCAGGAAGAAACCCGCCTGCAGCAGCTGATCGCCGACCAGCGCGATGCCGAGGCGCGGATCGAAACCGGGCGCGTGCGCCGCGAAGAAGCCGCCGAGGCGGTGGCCAAGGCACAAGCCGATGTGTACCAGGTGGGCAGCGCGCTGGCGCGCATCGAGCAGCAGATCCAGCATCAGCGCGAACTCTCGCATCGCTTGCACAAGGCCCGTGACGAGGCGCAAAGCCAGTTGCAGGAACTGACCCAGCACATCAGCGGCGACTCGGCAAAACTGGCGGTGCTGCGCGAGGCCGTGGATGCGGCCGAGCCGCAGCTGGAACAGCTGCGCGAGGATCATGAGTTCCGCCAGGAATCGCTGCGCGAAGCCGAAGCGCGGCTGGCCGACTGGCAGCAACGCTGGGAAACCCATAACCGCGACACCGGCGAAGCCTCGCGCGCCGGCGAGGTGGAGCGTACCCGTGTCGATTACCTGGACCGCCAGTCGCTGGAAGCCGACCGCCGCCGCGAAGCGTTGGTGAACGAACGTGCCGGGCTGGATCTGGACGCGCTGGCCGAGGCGTTCGAACAGATCGAGCTGCGCCACGAAACCCAGAAGACCTCGCTGGACGGGCTGACCGAGCAGGTCGAAGCGCGCAAGCACGCGCTCGCCGGGCTGCAGGAGCAGCAGCGCGCCAGCCAGGGCGAGCTGGCCGAAGTGCGCAAGCAGGCGCAGGCCGCGCGTGGCCGGCTGTCGTCGCTGGAAACCCTGCAGCAGGCCGCCCTCGGCCAGGAGCAGGGCGCGGCGGTGGCGTGGCTGAAGTCGCGCGGGCTGGATTCGGCAGCGCGCGTGGGCGAGCGTATCAGCGTGGAGAGCGGCTGGGAAAATACCGTCGAAAGCGCGCTGGGACAGTTGATCGAAGGCGTGCTGGTGGATGCGCCCGAGCAACTGGTCGACGCGCTGGGCGAGTTGGGCGAAGGCCGCATCGCGCTGGTGTCCAGTGCCGCCGATGCCGCCACCTTCGCACCGACCTCATTGGCGGCGAAAGTACAGGGGCCGATCGCGATTCGTCGCCTGCTGGCGCGGTTGCACGCCGCCGACGATCTGCAGGCCGCACGCGCGCTGCAGGTCTCGTTGCCGGAGGGCGACTCGGTCATTACCCGCAACGGCGAGCGCCTGGGCGAGGGCTGGGTGCGCGTATCGCGCTCCGGCGCGGCCAAGCAGGGTGCCTTGCTGCGCGAGCGCGAAATCCAGGAACTGCGTGCGCAGATCGAAACGCTGCAGGAGCGCGAAGCCGAACTTGAGCAGCGCCTCAGCAGCTTCCGCGAGCAATCCCTGGCCGCCGAACAGCAGCGCGAAGATGCGCAGCGCCAGCTGTACATGGCGCACCGCAGCGTGTCGGAACTGGCCGGCCAGTTGCAGAGCCAGCAGGGCAAGGTCGATGCCGCGCGCACGCGCATCGAGCGCATCGAAAGCGAGTTGTCGCAGTTGCTGGAAACGCTGGACACCAGCCGCGAACAGGCCCGCGAGGCCCGTGCGAAACTCGAAGACGCGGTCACCCTGATGGGCGATCTGCAAGGCACGCGTCAGGCGCTGGAGGACGAACGCCGCCAGCTCACCGATGGCCGTGACCAGGCCCGCGATGCCGCACGCGGCGTGCGCGACGCAATGCATGCGCTGGCGCTCACGCTGGAATCGCAGCGCACCCAGATCACTTCGCTCAGCCAGACCCTGGAGCGCATGGACAGCCAGCGCGGCCAGCTGGACACGCGTCTGGAGGATCTGGTCGCCCAGCTCAGCGATGGCGACTCGCCGGTGGAAACGCTGGAGCACGAACATCAGGCCGCGCTCAGCGAGCGCGTCCGCACCGAGCGTGTGCTCAGCGAAACGCGCACGCTGCTCGACAGCATCGACGGCGAGCTGCGCAGCTTCGAGCAGACCCGCCAGCAGCGCGACGAACAGGCGCTGGCGCAGCGCGAACGCATCAACCAGCGCAAGCTCGATCAACAGGCGCTGGTGCTCAACGCCGAACAGTTGTCTGCCGCAGTGGTCAAGGCCGGCTTCGTGCTCGAAGACGTGGTCAACGGCCTGTCCGAGTCCGCCAACGTGGCCGAATGGGAAGCGGCGGTGAACCAGATCGACGGCCGCATGCGGCGCCTGGAACCGGTGAACCTGGCGGCGATCCAGGAATACGGCGAGGCCGCGCAGCGTTCGGAATATCTGGACGCGCAGAACCTGGACCTCAACACCGCACTGGAAACGCTGGAAGAAGCCATCCGCAAGATCGACCGCGAAACCCGTGGCCGTTTCAAGGACACCTTCGATCGCGTCAACTCTGGGGTGCAGGCGCTGTATCCGCGCCTGTTCGGCGGCGGGCACGCGTATCTGGAACTCACCGGCGAAGACCTGCTCGACACCGGCGTGACCATCATGGCGCGTCCGCCGGGCAAGCGCGTGTCCAGCATTTCGCTGCTGTCCGGCGGCGAAAAGGCGATGACCGCGGTGGCGCTGGTGTTTGCGATCTTCCAGCTCAACCCGGCGCCGTTCTGCCTGCTGGACGAGGTGGACGCGCCGCTGGACGAAGCCAATGTCGGCCGCCTGGCCAACATGGTGCGCGAGATGAGCGAGAAGGTGCAGTTCCTGTTCGTCAGCCATAACAAGGCGACCATGGAAGCGGCGCGCCAGTTGTCCGGCGTGACCATGCGCGAGCCGGGCGTCAGCCGCCTGGTCAGCGTGGATCTGGAAGAAGCCGCGCGTTTGGCGGGTGCGGCATGACGTGCCATGCTTGCTGGAATATCGACACCTGTCACTCTTATGCGGAGGCACGCTGAATGTCCGACATGGCCATGATCCGGATCGGGATCCTGATCGCGGGAGTGCTGCTGGTCGCTGCAATTTTTCTGTTCGGCCGCCCGAAGAAAGCGCCGCAGGGACGGCGCGTCGACAAGGACGAGAACCAGCCGCGCGAACGCCGCGAGCCGGTGATTTCCGGCGATGCGGGCATTGACGCAGACGCGTTCGAGCGCGGCGAAGGCGGCGCCGAACAGAGCGAGCTCGACCTGGACGAGCAGGATGCGGCCGGCGGCAACGACGTCGGCAAGCGCCCGAATCAGGACTTCGACAAGATCGTGTCGCTGTTCGTGGCGGCCAAGGCGGGCCAGATCCTGCGTGGCGAAGATGTGGTGGTTGCCGCGGAAAAGACTGGCCTGGTGTTCGGCCACATGAATGTGTTCCACCGCCTGGTGGAAGGGCACCCGGAACGCGGGCCGATCTTCAGCATGGCCAGCATCCTCAAGCCGGGCAGTTTCGACATGGCCAACATCCGCGAGATGCAGACGCCGGCGATCGCGTTTTTCCTCACCCTGCCGGCGCCGATGACCGCGCTGGACGCCTGGGAAAAGATGTTGCCGACCGTACAACGCATGGCCGAGTTGCTGGACGGCGTGGTGCTGGACGACAGCCGCAATGCGCTGGGCCGCCAGCGCGTGGCGCATATCCGCGACGAACTGCGTGCCTATGATCGTCAGCACCAGGCACCGCCGCTGACCAAATCCCCGCGCTGGTGAGTTAAGCGATGTTGAGTCTGCAGGGCGTGTTGGCAGTGGCCTTGCTGCTGGTGCTGTGGGCGATTCTGGCAATGCCGTTGTTGTGGATCTTTTCGTTGATCACCGCGCGCCTGCGCAAGCGCCCGCGAAACTCGCCATGGGTAGTGGGCAGCTTCGCCGCTGCCATCACCTTGCTGGTCGCCCCGGTGCCGACGCCCTTCATCAGCGTCTTCCTGCCGCATGCGATCGCGTTGCTGGATCGCCGCTATTACGCGCATCTCCTGCAAGGCCCGCCGATGTTGCGTGAGCTGCTGCTGTGGAATGCGGGCTCGATGGTGCTGACCTTCGTCATCAGCTATCTGTGGATCAGGCGCACGCTGCGTGCGCCGGAGCCTGAGGTGGTGGATCGCTGATCCGCTCGGAATCCAAAGCTCCGCTTTCCGTGGGGCAAGAAGGCATTGCTTGTGCGCCACTGGTGCGTGTGTCTTGGAGCGCCCGCGCCGCAAGTGTGGACTGGTGCGCGCTGCGGGGGTTGGGGTTAGGGTTAGGGTTGGGGGTGAAGGTACGGGTGCGGGGCGAAGCACTCGGGCAGTCAAACAACACCAGGCTTCGCTCGTACCCTCATCCGCCCCTGCGGGGCACCTTCTCCCGGGGGGAGAAGGGAATAATGCGTTGCGCGCTCAGAGCAGCGTGATGCAATGCGACTGATTCAAGCCCCTCTCCTGCGGGAGAGGGGTTGGGGTGAGTGTACGGGGCGTAGCCCTTGTGCAGCCGAACACCGCCAGGCGTCGCGCGTAACCTCATCTGCCCCTGCGGGGCACCTTCTCCCGAGGGGAGAAGGGAGTAATGCAGTGCGCGCTCAGAGCAGCGTCATGCAATGCGACTGATTCAAGCCCCTCTCCTGCGGGAGAGGGGTTGGGGTGAGGGTACGGGGCGTAGCCCTCGTGCAGCCGGACAACACCAGGCTGCGCACGTACCCTCATCCGCCCCTGCGGGGCACCTTCTCCCGAAGGGAGAAGGGAGCGCGCTTCGTTTTACTACGCGATCAACGCTTCGCCTTACCAAACGCCTCGCGGAACCGCATCATCTCCGCCTCGGTGCCGACGCTCACGCGCACGCGCTTGGGCCAGATCGGCCAGCTGCGGCCGACGATCACGCCCTGCTTCTGCATCGAATCGGCAAACACGCCGGCGTCGCGCTTGACGTCCAGCATGAAGCAGTTCGCTTGCGTGGGCAGGCAGGTGTAGCCCTTGCTCTTGAGCCAGGCGACGGTCTCATCGCGCACGCGCGCGTTGTCGGCGCGCCGGGTCTGCACCAGCTGCGGATCGCGCAGGCTGGCGATGCCGGCGGCCATCGCCGGGACCGGCAACGGGTTGCTGCCGAAGCTGGCGAGCTTGGTCTGCAGGCCCGGCGGGGCCAGCGCCGCGCCCAGGCGCAGACCGGCCATGCCGTAGAGCTTGGAGAAGCTGCGCAACACGATCAGGTCCTGGCGCTGACGCACCAGATCGACCACCGACGGTTCGTTGCTGTAATGGATGTACGCCTCGTCGACCACCAGCACCGCGCTGGCCGGCTTGTTGGCCAGCAGCCATTCGATGTCGCTGCGCGGGGTGATGCTGCCGGTGGCATTGCCGGGGTTGCACAGATAGATCAGGCCGGCGGTGGGGTCGGCCTTGGCCATCGCCTTGACGTCGTGCGCGCCGTCGGCACGCAGCGGCACCTTGCGCACCGGTACGCCGCGGGCAGTGGCGCTTTCGATCGCCGGGTCGAAGCTCGGGTCTGCCACCACCAGGCCGGCGCGCGCAGAGGTGAACAGGTTGCTGGCGCGGTTGAGCGCATCCCTGGAGCCGGGAAACAACGCCAGGTGGTCGTTGGGCAGCTGCAGCTCGCCGGTCATCAGATTGCGCAGGTCCTGCTCCATCTCCAGCAGGTAGCGGCCCGACCGCGCCAGCGACCGCGTTGCGGCATCCAGCGCCGCCGGAGCGGGCCCAAGCGGGTGTTCGTTGAGATTGAGGTACACCGTGCCAGCCGCAGCGGCCACGCCAGGCGTTGCCGGCGCCGCTGCGCGCTTGCGGGCCGCCTCGGCCGCGGGTGCCAGCCCCAATGCGGAAACCGCCACGCCAGAGGTGGCAAGGCTGAGAAACGAACGGCGCGAGACGGGCAACGACACGGGTGAGCTCCAGACGGGGGCGGCGAAGAGGGCGCCACGCTAGCGGGTTTGTGCCGGTCTGCCTATCGGGAAATGCCCGGGCGGTAAGCTGTCGGCCGTCAGCGGGCAGATCCGGTGGCCCAGCAAGCCGGTCGCGCCCGGCCGCGCTCTGGCAGATCCTGCCGGATTTGCTGGCCATTGCGCTGCAGGCGCTGGCGGCGTCACCGCAGCTGGCCTGGCGCGATTGTCTGCGGCGGTCGGTCTGCCTGGGCATCCAGGTCACGCCCGCCATCGCTTGCGCATCGGCACGGCCCGTTAGAATGGGCGGCCCAGTGCCAGCCCAGCGATCGTATGACTGTCAGCCCGGACCCCGCTCAGCGCATCGATGCCCTGCGTCGTCGAATCGAAGACGCGAACTACCGCTATCACGTGCTCGACGAGCCACAGATGGCCGACGTCGATTACGACCGCCTGATGCGTGAGCTGGAGGCGCTGGAAGCCGAGCACCCGGCACTGGCCAGTGCCGATTCGCCAACGCAACGGGTGGGCCATCTGGCCGCGTCGCGCTTTGCCGAAGTGCGGCATGCCATGCCGATGTTGTCGCTGGGCAATGCGTTCAGCGACGAGGAGGTGAACGAGTTCGTCCGACGCATCAGTGAGCGGCTGGAGCTCAAACGACCGGCGTTCTCGGCCGAACCCAAGCTCGATGGCCTGGCGATCAGCCTGCGCTACGAAGACGGCGAATTCGTACAAGGTGCGACCCGTGGCGACGGCGCCACCGGCGAGGATGTCAGCGCCAATCTGCGCACCGTCAAGGCGATTCCGTTGCGCCTGCGCGGGCAGGGGTGGCCGAAGGTGCTGGAGGTGCGCGGCGAGGTCTACATGCCGCGCGCCGCGTTCGAGGCATACAACGCGCAGATGCGCACGCAAGGCGGCAAGGTGCTGGCCAATCCGCGCAATGGCGCGGCCGGCTCGCTGCGGCAGCTGGACGCGCGCATCACCGCGCAACGCCCGTTGAGTTTTTTTGCCTATGGCGTGGGCGAGGTGCGCGACGGTGCCTTGCCGCAGACGCATTCGGCCATCCTGGCGCAGCTGCGCGAATGGGGCTTTCCGGTCAGCCAGCTGGTGGAGGTGGTGCAGGGCGGCGACGGCCTGTTGGCGTACTACCAACGCATCGGCGCAGCGCGCGACGGGCTGGCGTTCGATATCGACGGCGTGGTCTACAAGCTCGACGATCTGGCCGGCCAGCGCGAGATGGGCTTTGTCTCGCGCGCACCGCGCTGGGCGATTGCGCACAAGTTCCCGGCCCAGGAGCAATCCACCACGGTGGAGGCGATCGAGATCCAGATCGGCCGTACCGGTGCAGCGACGCCGGTGGCGCGACTGAAGCCGGTGCATGTGGCGGGCGTGATCGTCACCAACGCGACCTTGCACAACGCCGACCAGATCGCGCGGCTGGATGTGCGGGTGGGCGATACGGTGATCGTGCGCCGCGCCGGCGATGTGATTCCTGAAGTGGCCGGTGTGGTGGCCGACCAGCGCCCGCCCGGAACTCAGGCGTGGCAGATGCCCACCCAATGCCCGGTCTGCGGGTCGGAGATCGTGCGCGAAGAAGGCCAGGCGGTGTGGCGCTGCTCGGGCGAGTTGACCTGCCCGGCGCAGCGCAAGGAAGCCTTCCGGCATTTCGTTTCACGCCGTGCGATGGATGTCGACGGCCTGGGCGAAAAATTCATCGAGGTGCTGGTCGATAGCGGGCTGGTGCAGGGCGTGGCAGATCTGTACCTGCTCACCGTCGATCAACTGCTGCAATTGCGCCTGATCAGCACCGCCGACAGCCCGCATGCGTTCTTGCGTGAGGCGCGCGAGCATCTGGCCACCGGTGCGTATGCGCAGCTGGAAACCACGGTGGTGAGCATCGGCGTGGATCTGGCCGGCGAGCGCGAGGCGCCGCAGAGCTGGCAGGCCGACCTGCTACGTGCGGGGCTGCCGAGCTTCGATTGGAACCGCCGCAAGATCGCCACCAAATGGGCCGAGAACCTGATCGAGGCGATCGAAACATCGCGCGACACCACGCTGGAGCGTTTCCTGTTCGCGCTGGGCATCGAGCATGTGGGCGAGAGCACCGCCAAGGCCTTGTCGGCCTGGTTCGGCGATCTGGAGCTGATCCGCCATCTGCCGTGGCCACTGTTCAAGCGCGTGCCCGATATCGGTGGCGAAGTAGCTCGTTCGCTCGGGCACTTTCTCGATCAGCCGGGCAATCAGCAGGCCATCGACGATTTGCTGCAACGTGGCGTGCGCATCGGCGATGCGCACCCACCATCGCCCAAGCTGCGCGACGCCTTGAGTTTTGCCAGCGTGCTGGAAGACATGGACATTCCCAAGGTGACGCCGGTGCGCGCCCAGCAACTGGCTGCGGCGGTGCCGTCGTTCGATGCGCTGCGCACTGCCGGCAGCGACGCCTTGCTGCAGGCTGGCGTGCCCGCGCCGGTGGTCGCCGCGCTGCTGCAATGGCTGGATCGCCCTGAAAATGCGGCACTCGCCACATCGGCGCAACAGGCGATGGAAACGGTGCTGGCGCGCTTGCCGGAAGCCGAGACCGTGCAGGCCGGCCCGCTGGACGGGCAGACCGTGGTGATCACCGGCACCCTGGCCGCATTGACGCGCGATGCCGCCAAGCAGCGGCTCGAAGCCTTGGGCGCCAAGGTCGCCGGCAGCGTCTCCAAGAAAACCGCGTTCCTGGTGGCTGGCGAAGAGGCCGGTTCCAAGCTCGACAAGGCGCAATCGCTGGGAGTGGAGATCTGGGACGAAGCGCGGCTGCTGGCCTTCCTGGGCGAGCACGGGCAACAGCCGTGACGGCAGTGCAGCTGGATCTGGCCGCGCTGCAGTTGCGCGCGCAGCTCAATGCCGCGATTCGCGGGTTTTTTGCCGAGCGCGACGTGCTGGAAGTGGAAACGCCGATGCTGTCGCAGGCCGGCAACACCGAGCCGAATATCGACAGCTTCAGCACCCGCTTCAGCGGGCACGTCGATGCCGGCGCGCCGCTGCGCTGGCTGCGCACCTCGCCGGAGTATCCGCTCAAGCGATTGCTTGCCGCCGGCCTGGGCGATTGCTACGAGCTGGGCCGCGTGTTTCGCAATGGCGAAGCCGGCGGCCGGCACAATCCGGAATTCAGCATGCTCGAGTGGTATCGGGTGGGCTGGAACGACCGCACCCTGGCCCAGGAAACCGTCGCGCTGGTCCAGCGCGCACTGGCCCTGGTACAGCGTCAAGCGACGGTCCAGGTGCTCAGCTATCGCGAGCTGTTCGTGCAACGCCTGGGCATCGACCCGTTGCTGGACCCGGTCGACACGCTGCGTGCAGCACTGCATGACGTTGCCATCGATCCACAGGGGCTGACGCGCGACGATTGGCTGGACCTGCTGATGACCCATCGCATCCAGCCGGGCTTTGCCAGCGATACCTTGACCGTGGTGCACGACTGGCCCGCCAGCCAATGCGCACTGGCGCGGATCCGTCACGACGACCCGCCGGTGGCCGAGCGCTTCGAGTTGTATCTGGGCGCCTATGAAGTGGCCAACGGCTACCACGAATTGAACGACGCCCAGGAGCAACGGGCCCGTTTCATCCGCGACAACAGCGTGCGTGCGGCGCGCGGCTTGCCGCAGCTGCCGCTGGATGAGCAGCTGCTGGCGGTGTTGCCGCAGCTGCCCGATTGCGCCGGCGTGGCGGTGGGAGTGGATCGGCTGTTGATGGCCTTGCGCGGCACTGCGCAGATTGCCGACGTGCTGGCATTCGACTTCGCCCGCGCTTGATGTGTTGGCAGGCAGTGGCGGCGTAGCAGGCGCCGAGAGCGGCCAATGAACGGGTTGCGCCCATCGTCAGGCGGGTTGTAGGTGGTCCTCGGCGCGGTGCGTATTGCCCGCTGCGCGCGTCACCCCGGTTCGAGCGCACTGTCCACGCCCACCGGACGACGACTTGCCAGGCATTCTTGGTCGCTCCTGATCCAATGCGCGAATGCAGTTGTCGCGTTGCGGTAGGCCGCAGTGGGCCGGCACCGATCACGGCGCAGATCCAGTCCGGTGCAACCCATTCCGTGCAGGCAAGACCGCCCGCGCCCGGCAACGCGACAAGGACGACGGCGTGATGCTGCCATGCCGTTGTCATCGCCGCCGTATTGCTATCTTCACATCGATGATGCTCTCATCTTCACGTCCACGGGGGCGCGACGTCGATCGTTTCGGGTGAGGATTGTTGGCATGAAGTGGCTGATCAGCTTATGCGGTTTGTGGTGCCTGCCGCTGCTGATGCTCGCTGATGCGCGTGCCGCCGAGCGGGGCTCGGGCGTGGTGCGTTGCGAATCCAAGGACATGGCCCGCGTGCATTGCGCGATGGAGGTCGCCAGCGGCGTGCAGTTGGTCCGTCAGCTCTCCGAAACCAGCTGTATCCGCGGCAGCGAATGGGATGTCGACCGGGATGGTGTGTGGGTGGAGCAGGGCTGCCGTGCCGAATTCGCCAGCACCGCGCCGGTTGCGGCATTAATGCGGCGCGTCGTGCGCTGCGATTCCAATGGCGGCAAGGTGGCGTGCCCGGTGGTGCTGCGCGGCGCGCCGGTACGCCTGTTGCGTCAGCGCTCGATGTGGCCGTGCAAGGAAGGCCGCACTTGGGGCACGCGCCGTAACGAAATCTGGGTGTCGCGCGGTTGCGACGGCGAGTTCGAAGTCGGTGCCGAAGATGGGTCCGGTTTCGTGGCGGTGCCGCGCATGGTCACCTGCGAATCGAAGAAGAGCGCACGCCGCACCTGCGGGGTGTCGGTGGAGCGCAAGGTGCGCCTGGGCCGGCAGATGTCCCGGACGCCGTGCGTTGAGGGCCAGACCTGGGGTTGGAGCCGCGACGGGGTGTGGGTCAACGACGGCTGTCGCGCCGAGTTCATCGTCGACTGAGCGGCTGTCGAAGCTGCTGCGTGTTGGTCCATTGCCGGGTGAAGAATCTCGGCGTTCGCCGCACATGGCGGCTGATCTGTGGTTTGGCTGCAAGGCTCTTGCCCGCCCACCGTCGCGGGACACGCTGCAAGTACGTCCTTGCGCTTAGGTCTCGCGACGGTGGGCGGACAAGGGCCTGTCGCGATGGTCCGCGCGCATGGCTTTCTAAAACAACCAGCACTGTCTGGTGTGGTGCCCTGGCCGCTTGCGGGACCGTGTGGCGGCATGGATGCCGCCACCGAGCCCACATGGACGTACTTGCGGCGTGGCGAGGGCACCGCTCCCTCGATCAACCAGGCTCTTGCACTTGACGCTTTGCTGCACCAGGACGACGGGCTGAGCAAGGCCGGTCCACTGACTGGGCTGCCCGCGCGCCTTACAATAGGGCCATGAACGACAGCGCCCATATCGATTACGCCCGCTACGACCACATTCGCCCCCTGTTGTGGACCGGCGATGCCCTGGAATTGCTCGACCAACGCAAGCTGCCTTTCGTGGTGGAGCATGTGCGCTGCGACACCAGCGATGCAGTGGCCGAAGCCATCCATTCGCTGGCCGTGCGCGGTGCGCCGGCGATCGGTATCGCGGCCGGGTGGGGCGTGGTGTTGGCTGCGCGCGATATCGCTGCCGACGATGGCGGTGCGGCCTTGCAGAAACTCGAGCCGGCGCTGTTGCGGCTCAATGCCGCGCGCCCGACCGCGGTCAACCTGGCCTGGGCATTGATGCGCATGCGCCGGGTACTGGGCGCAGCCGGTGCCGACTGGCGCGCGGTGCTCGCACGCGAAGCGCAGGCCATCGCCGACGAAGACCTGGCCGCCAATCGCCACATGGGCGCGCTCGGTGCCGGGCTGATCGCGCCGGGTAGCGGCGTGCTCACCCACTGCAACACCGGCTCGCTGGCCACCGCCGGTTTCGGCACTGCGCTGGGCGTGATCCGCGCCGGCATGGCGCAGCAACGCATTGCCAAGGTGTTTGCCGGCGAAACCCGCCCCTGGCTGCAGGGCGCGCGCCTGACCGTGTGGGAACTGCAGCAGGACGGCATCGATGCCACCCTGATCGCCGATTCGGCGGCCGCGCACTTGATGAAATCCGGCCTGGTGCAGTGGGTGATCGTCGGTGCGGACCGTATCTGCGCCAACGGCGATACCGCCAACAAGATCGGCACCTATCAGCTGGCCATTGCTGCACGCCACCACGGGGTCAAGTTCATGGTGGTGGCACCGTCGTCGACGGTGGACATGGCCACCAGCGATGGCGATCAGATCGATATCGAACAGCGCGATCCAGCCGAGTTGTTCGGCGTGGGCGGGGTGCGGACGGTGGCCGAGGGCATCCATGCCTGGAACCCGGTGTTCGACGTCACCCCGGGGGCGCTGATCGATGCCATCGTCACCGAGCGGGGGGTGATCGAGCACCCCGATCCGGCCCGAATGCAGGCCGCGTTCGGCAGCTGAGCCGGACCGGCGGCAAGGTTGCCGCCAACGTCCCGCCAAAATCCCCGCAAGTGCTTGTTTCTGGCCGTAAAGCGACGGTGTCGGGAAGCCCCTTCGTGGTACAATCCGGGGCTTGAATCGATCGGCGGGAGCGTGGGGTCGGCAGCCTGTGACTAAGGCGCCCCCGACGCGGCTTTCCGGCTCGCCCGCCACCTCACATACGGAACCCGAATGGCAGAAACCGCCAAGGAAATCATCCAGGTCAACCTGGAAGACGAGATGCGCAAGAGCTATCTCGATTACGCGATGAGCGTGATCGTGGGCCGCGCACTCCCCGATGCCCGTGATGGCCTCAAGCCTGTGCACCGCCGCGTGTTGTTCGCGATGCACGAGCTGGGCGCCCACAGCAACAAGGCCTACTTCAAGTCGGCGCGTATCGTCGGCGACGTCATCGGCAAGTACCATCCGCACGGCGACCAGTCGGTGTACGACACGCTGGTGCGCATGGCGCAGCCGTTCTCGTTGCGCTACATGATGGTGGACGGCCAGGGTAACTTCGGTTCGGTCGACGGCGATTCGGCCGCGGCGATGCGTTACACCGAGTCGCGCATGTCGCGGCTGGCGCATGAACTGATGGCCGATATCGACAAGGAAACCGTCGATTTCCAGCCCAATTACGACGAAAAGGAACTGGAACCGACGGTCATGCCGACGCGGTTCCCGAGCCTGCTGGTCAACGGTTCGGCCGGTATCGCGGTGGGCATGGCCACCAACATCCCGCCGCACAACCTGACCGAGGCGATCAACGCCTGCATCGCGCTGATCGACACGCCCGAGCTGGACGTCGAAGGCCTGATGGAATACATCCCGGGCCCGGATTTCCCCACCGCCGGCATCATCAACGGCACCGCCGGCATTGCCGCGGGCTATCGCACCGGCCGTGGCCGCGTGCGCATCCGTGCCAAGGCCGATGTGGAAGTGGCCGACAACGGCCGCGAGGCGATCGTCGTCACCGAGATCCCGTACCAGGTCAACAAGGCGCGATTGATCGAAAAGATCGCCGAGCTGGTCAAGGAAAAGAAGCTCGAAGGCATCAGCGAGCTGCGCGATGAGTCCGACAAGGACGGCATGCGGATCTACATCGAAATCAAGCGCGGCGAGTCGGCCGAGGTTGTGCTCAACAACCTGTACCAGCAGACCCAGATGGAGTCGGTGTTCGGCATCAACATGGTGGCGCTGATCGACGGCCGCCCGCAGTTGATGAACCTCAAGCAGATGCTGGAGGCGTTCATCCGCCACCGGCGCGAGGTGGTCACCCGCCGCACCATCTACGAACTGCGCAAGGCGCGTGCGCGTGCGCATGTGCTGGAAGGCCTGACCGTTGCGTTGGCCAACATCGACGAAATGATCGAGTTGATCAAGACCTCGGCCAACCCGCAGGAAGCGCGCGAACGCATGCTGGCCAAGACCTGGGAACCGGGTCTGGTCGGTGCGCTGCTGGGTGCGGCCGGTGCCGAGGCCTCCAAGCCGGAAGACCTGGCGCCGGGCGTGGGCCTGGCCAATGGGTTCTATCAGCTCAGCGAAGTGCAGGCCGCGCAGATCCTGGAAATGCGCCTGCATCGCCTGACCGGGTTGGAACAGGAAAAGCTGACCGACGAGTACAAGCAGTTGCTCGAGGTCATCCAGGGCCTGATCCGCATCCTGGAAAACCCGGACGTGCTGCTGCAGGTGATCCGCGACGAGCTGATCAACATCCGCGAAGAGTACGGCGACGAGCGCCGCACCGAGATCCGTCACAGCGAAGAAGATCTGGATATTCTCGATCTGATCGCGCCGGAAGACGTGGTGGTGACGCTTTCACACGCCGGTTATGCCAAGCGTCAGCCGGTGAGCGCGTATCGCGCCCAGCGGCGTGGCGGCCGTGGCCGTTCTGCTGCAGCGACCAAGGAAGAGGATTTCATCGACCAGCTGTGGCTGGTCAACACGCACGACATGCTGCTGACCTTCACCAGCAGCGGCAAGGTGTTCTGGCTGCCGGTGCATCAATTGCCGGAAGCCGGCTCCAATGCACGTGGCCGCCCGATCATCAACTGGATTCCGCTGGAATCCGGCGAGCGGGTGCAGGCGGTGTTGCCGGTGCGCGAATACGCCGACAACCGCTACGTGTTCTTCGCAACGCGTAACGGCACGGTCAAGAAGACCCCGCTGAGCGAATTCGCCTTCCGTCTGGCGCGCGGCAAGATCGCCATCAATCTCGATGAAGGCGATGCGCTGGTCGGCGTGGCCCTGACCGACGGCGATCGCGACGTGCTGTTGTTCGCCTCCAACGGCAAGACCGTGCGCTTTGGCGAATCCACCGTGCGTTCGATGGGCCGTACCGCCACCGGCGTGCGTGGTATCCGCATGCCCAAGGGCGAGGAAGTGGTCAGCCTGATCGTGTCCGATCCGGCCGGTGGGATCGAGATCGAGTCCGACGAAGACACTGCCGAAGAGATCGTCGACAGCGCCGACGGTGCCGAAGCGGCAGTGATCGACCTCGCCGACGATGGCAATGTGGCTTACATCCTCACCGCCACCGAGAACGGCTACGGCAAGCGCACGCCGCTGGCCGAATATCCGCGCAAGGGGCGCGGCACGCAGGGCGTGATCGGGATCCAGACCACCGAGCGCAACGGCAAGTTGGTGCGTGCAGTGCTGCTGGGCGCCACCGACGAAGTGTTGCTGATCTCCGATGGCGGCACCCTGGTGCGCACACGCGGCTCGGAAATTTCGCGCGTGGGCCGCAATACCCAGGGCGTGACGTTGATCCGCCTGTCCAAGGGCGAGAAGCTGCAGGCGGTCGAACGCCTGGATGCATCGCTGGATGAAGTGGACGACGTGGTGGAAGACGCGGGCGCAGCCGCCGAGTCGGTCGCGCTGCCACCGGCAACCGAAGAGTGATCATGTAGTGTCATCGCTGCAGTTGAACGAAAACGCCGGCAATGCCGGCGTTTTTTTTGCGTTTCATTTTTTTGCATGCTCGGTTTGTTGCACGCGATGACATGTGCAACGCAGTGTTTACGCGTCATCTCCGCGAAAAACGCGGTGCTTTCACCGGTGCGGGTCGAAGGTAAGTGGCGGTGCGGCGGCGTTGCGTCGCCGCTGAGTCGAAGAGGAACAACTGATGACGAATGTGGATCGTCCTTCCGGTCGCGGCCATTGGGCGCTCGCGATCCTGGGAGGCGTGATTGCCGTACTGGGTGCGGCGTTGCTGGCCGGTGGCGTGTGGTTGGCCGCGCTGGGTGGCTCCTGGTACTACGCACCGGCAGGTGCGGCGATGCTGATTTCAGGCGTGTTGCTGTTGCGTGGCCGCAATGCGGGCGCGTGGTGGTTTGCAGCGGTGGTGGCCGGCTCGCTGCTCTGGACATGGTGGGAGTCGGGCAGCGATTACTGGCGCTGGGTACCGCGCCTGGGGCTGATCGTCGGACTGGCGTTGGTGCTTGCGCTGCTGTTGCCCAAGCTGCAACGCCCGGTATCGCGCGCGGTGTCGCGCAGCGTGGCAAGTGTGCTGGCGGCAGTGTTTGTGGTCGCGTTTGCGCTTGCGTTCATGCCGCATGGGGTGACCGAGGCCGATGGCGCGCCGGCTCATGCTGCAGGGATGGTCGGTGGCCTGATCAATGGCGATGCACCGGCAGCGTCTGCAACGACCGATGTGCAACCGGCCAACGCGCCCGCCGATGGCGATTGGGCCGCATACGGGCGTAGCCAGGCAGGTCAGCGCTATTCGCCGCTGCAGCAGATCAACCGCGACAACGTCGCACAGCTGGAGCAAGCGTGGGTCTTCCACAGCGGTGATCTGCCAGGCAAGCGCTGGGGCGCGGAAACCACGCCGTTGAAGGTGGGCGACAGCCTGTACCTGTGTACGGCGCGCAACCAGGTGATTGCGCTGGATGCGTCCAGCGGCAAGCAGCGCTGGCGCTACGACCCCAAGGTCAAGGACGAGGCGATTCCATATACCGCCGCGTGCCGTGGCGTGTCGTATTACGAGGTGCCGGCCGCGGCCACGTCTGGCGCTGCCGAGACCGCAAGCGCTGATTCGGCGCTGTGCCGCACGCGCGTGATCGAAGGCACGCTGGATGGACGACTGATCGCGCTGGATGCACGCAATGGTCAGCTGTGCCCGGACTTCGGCAGCAATGGGCAGGTGGACATCACGGTGGGCATGGGCGCCACGCCGCCTGGCTATGTGTCGATCAATTCGCCGCCGGCGATCGTGCGCGGAGTGGTCGTCACCGGTCATCAGGTGCTCGATGGTCAGAAACGCTACGAGCCGTCCGGCGTGATCGAAGGTTTCGATGCGGTGACCGGAACGTTGCGCTGGGCCTGGGACATGACGCATCCGGACTGGAATGGCGCGCCGCCGCCGGGCCAGAGCTGGACGCGTGGCACGCCGAACATGTGGACCACCGCCGCGGCCGACGAACAGCTGGGCTATGTGTACCTGCCGATGGGCAACTCCACCGCCGATTACTGGAGCAGCTCGCGCACGCCGCAGGAGAATCGCTACGCCACCTCGCTGGTGGCGCTGGATGTCACCACCGGCAAGCCGGTGTGGAATTTCCAGACCACGCATATCGATGCCTGGGACTACGACCTGGGTTCGCAGCCGAGCCTGATCGACTTCCCCAAGGACGGCGTCAACGTGCCGGCGGTCTTGCTGCCGAGCAAGCAGGGCGAGCTGTATGTGCTGGATCGACGCACCGGCAAGCCGCTGGTTGGCGTGGAAGAGCGCGCGGTGCCCCCCGGTGGCGTCGAGCCGCAGATGCGCGCAAAGACCCAGCCGTTTTCGCTGTATCACACGTTGCGCAAGCCGGATCTGACCGAACGCGATATGTGGGGCATGACCCCGATCGACCAATTGGTGTGCCGTATCCAGTTCCGCAAGGCCAGCTACAAGGGCATCTACACGCCACCGGAAGCCGACCGGCATTCGATCGAATACCCCGGTTACAACGGCGGCTCCGATTGGGGCAGCGTGGCGGTGGATCCGCGTCGCGGCGTGATCGTGGCCAACTACAACGACATGCCGAACTACAACCTGCTGGTACCGCGTGCCAAGGCCGACAAGCTGGGCTGGGCGCCGCGCGACCAGGTGCGCGGCGATGCAGGTGGCGCAGAGGGCGCGGGCGACCCGCAGGCCGGCACGCCGTATGCGATCAACGTCAACGCCGGCTGGCGGCTGCCGTTTACCAAGCTGTTGTGCAAGGAACCGCCGTATGGCGGCATCCGCGCCATCGATCTGGCCAGCGGCAAGACGCTGTGGGACCGCCCGTTCGGCAGTGCGCGCGGCAATGGCCCGTTCGGCATCCGCTCCGGCCTGCCGATCGAGATCGGTACCCCCAACAACGGTGGCTCGGTGGTCACTGCGGGCGGGCTGATCTTCATCGCCGCAGCCACCGACGACCTGATCCGCGCCATCGACCTGTCGACAGGCAAGGAGCTCTGGCACGCCAGCTTGCCGGCAGGCGGGCAGGCCAACCCGATGGTGTACTCCTATGGCGGCCGCGAATATCTGGTGATCATGGCCGGCGGCCACCACTTCATGGAAACCCCGGCAGGCGACGCGTTGATCGCCTATGCCTTACCGCAACATTAGTGCTGGACGCACAGACAAAAACGCGCCGATAACGGCGCGTTTTTGTTGCGCCAGCGAAGCGCGGCTTGAAGGCCATCCATCCATGCGCACGCGTTGACTGCACGGTTAGCGGCACACACGCTCTTACGATTCCCGATTCCCGATTCCCGATTCCCGATTCCCGATTCCCGATTCACTGCGCCACTGCCACCGCATCGTCCTGCACTGCGTCCTGCACATCCTGCGCCAGCGTCGCCTTGACGATGATCGAGCGGATGGCGTCGGTGGCCTCCGACAACGGCACGTCGCTGCTCAGGCGCTGGAAGGTGTCGCGGCTGTTGTAGCCGGAGCCGTCCTTCAGATAGTGCTCGTACATCGAGAGCAAATCCTGGCACGCGGTGATCAATGCGGCGATATTGCCGCGTACCAACGCATGGCCGATCTGGTCGAAACTGTGCAGGCAGTCGGCCAGCCAATGCAGGTCGTAGCGTGCGGTGCTGGGCTCGGGCGCAGTGTGACCGCGGCTATAGGCGCTGTAGCGGCGCAGGCTGCGGGCGACGCGCGCCACATGGGCAAACAGCGTTCCGATCTCGTTGGCGATATCCAGCTGTTGCACCATGACCATCGGGATCACTTGCTCGGGCGCGTCCGCGCCCTGCTGTTCAACGGCGCTTTGTTCGTGCTGCTCCAGCGACTGCTTGAGCACGGTGTAACTGCGCTGCAGCGATTCCAGCTCCAGCGTCGTGGCTGCGGCGCGCGCCTTGAGCTGCGACAGCGCCGCCTGATAGCGCGCAAGACTGTCCTGGGTGCTGGCGTGCTGCCCGTACTCGGCGTTGAGCTGGCGCCCACGCACGTACGCCAGCCCCGTGGCGATGAGCGCCCAGAGTGCGAAAGCAGGCACCAGGTAGATCAGGATGCCCATGGAGGCTCCTCGGAACGATGCATGTATTGTCGGCCTGTGACCGCCACTCTTGAGGGGAATCATCGGGCAGCGGCCAATGCGCATTCTTATGCGATGCACCGGCCTCGTTGCAGGTGAGGCACAGCTCAGTGCAGCGGGTCGGCAACCGGTATGGAAGTTGCTGCAATGGCGGGCGCATGCACGGCCAGGGTGGCTGGTGGCTGGCGCAACAGTCGCGTTCCCAGACGACGCAGCAAGGTGTTGGCCGGCACTTCGAGCAATCTGTACATCAACCACGCGGCGGCCACGATCGCCAGCAGTACCGGTAGTGCCAGCATCGGCTGCAGGGGGCGGTTACCGAGCAGGGAGAGCGCGACGTATATCAGTGGCACATTCAGCAGATACATCGAAAAGCTGCAGTCCCCGCAGATGCGGATGATGCGATTGCCCAGCAAGAGTGTGCTCAGTCGCGTATCGAATGAAAACAGGAAGACAAAGAGTCCTGCGAATCCGGCGGTTTCCAGATCCAGGTAGAGCTCGCGCGCAGTACCCAGTTCGAGCGTGATCACGCCGCTGAAGACCAGCAGGACCAAGGCGGCGGCTGCCGCCTGCACGCAGGTCAAGGCCGTCATGCCTGTCGTGGCGGTCACCTGGCTACGGACCAGTCCCAGCAACACGCCGGAGAAAAAGTAATGGATCTTTGAGCCCACAAAGGTGCCGGGCAATTGGGCGCGATAAGTGACCAGAACAACCACGAGCGCCAGCGCCACGATCAGCAACGCGGCGTTGCCCTTGATGCGCAAGGCATGCAGGGACATCCATAACCCGATGAAGATTGCATAGAACTGCACTTCCGGCGGGATACTCCAAAGCGCAGAGACATTGCCCGAGAACAGCAGATGCCGCAGCAGGTTGCTGTTGTCGATGGAATAGACGAAATGCGGGTCGATCAGCGAGTAAATGAAATACGAGAAGATGACGATCGTCAGATAGGCAGGTGCAATGCGCGCGAATCTGGAGATTGCATAACGGCTGATCGCGCGGCGGCTTGGATCCTTGTCGCCATATAAAAAGGCCATCAGGAACCCGCTCAGGGTAAAAAACACCATGACACCGATTTCGCCAAGATGCAGGCCGCTACCGACAAAAAAGCCTTTTTCGCCTAGGTGATCGTAGACAACCAGCAACGCAGCCAGCCCGCGAATGCCGGTCAGCGAGTCGATACGTTTTTCCTGATCCATTCAAGCCCTGCTCCGTCCATCTGCTGGCAGCACGTGTCGCGCCTTTTGACGGCGGCAGTCATGTTGCTGAAAGACAGGAATCCCCATGAGTCCTGTCCCGGACGCAAGCGTACCTGACAGTACTGTCATGGAAAAGAGGCCCGGCGTGCACTGGCTGGCGGTGTCGCGCTCCGTCAGTCGCTGACCGTAGCAGGTGGGACGTATCGGTTTGACAACTGGACTTACCCGCTAGGCCTGCTCAGATGGAAGTGCCGGTCCGGCTTGTGGGGCCTGGATGAGGGTGGGTCCCACGCTTTCCATGGTCTTCGGCACGATCGGTATCGCTGCAGCGACTGGCGGCCGCAGCAGCAAACGCGTGCCCAGCCGGCGCAGCAGTGTGTTACCCGGCATTTCGACCAGGCGATACATGGCCCATGCCGCAGCAACGGTGACCGTGATGATCGGTAGCGCCAGGGCTGGCCTGGGTGGCATGCCATCCATCACCGCCAGCGCGGCATAGATGATCGGAATGTTCAGCAGGTACATCGAAAAGCTGCATTCGCCGCTGAGCATCATGAAGCGGTTGCCGAGCAGGCGCTTGCTGAGGCCGGTATCGAAGGAGAACAGGAAGACGAAGATGCCGGCGAAGCCGGCGGTTTCCAGAGTGAGGTAGAGCTCGCGCTTGGAGCCGAGGTCGACATCGATGACGCCCGCAATCACCGCCAGCACCAGTCCGATGACGAGGGCTTGCAGGACGGCGAGGGTGGTCATGTCCACACTGGCGCCTACCCGGGTGCGCACCAGCCCGAATACCACCCCGGCGAGGAAGTAGTGGATCTTTGAACCGATGAAGGTCCCGGGTAGCTGTGCCCGATAGGCGATGAGCATCAGGATGGTGCCGAGCACCGCGACCAGCAGAGTGACATTGCTGTTGGTACGGAAGGCGCCCAACGCAAACCAGATGCCCACAAAGATGACGTAGAACTGCACCTCGGGCGGAATACTCCAGAGCGCCGACACGTTTCCGGAGAACAGCAGGTGGCGCAGCAGGTTGTCGTGGCTGATGGCATAGACGAACTGCGGATCGATCAGGTTGTAAATGAGATAGGACGCCAGCACGACAGTCAGATAGGCCGGCGCAATCCGGGAGAATCTGGAGATGGCGTAGCGTGCTACCGAGGGATAATTGGCTTCTTTCTCTCCGTAGAGAAATGCCATCAAGAAACCGCTCAGGGTGAAAAACACCATGACACCCATCTCGCCAGGAAACAGATGGGTATCTGTGAAGAATTTTTCTTCGGCCAGATGTGCGTAGACGACTAGCAGTGCAGCAAGGCCGCGAATGCCGGTCAACGAATCGATGCGCTGTTCCTGCTGCATGAGGGGGCTCTCAGGATGATCGATACGAAAGGTCGCGCCTGCTTGAGGTGCGACTTCGTCTATGCGCGCGTGTTCAAACCAGAATGGTCAGCTGCCTCCCCTAAGGCCATCTGACGCCGCACCAGCTTACTCGATCGGCAGATTCCGCAGCATCGGTTCACGTTGCAATATCCAAAGCCGTGACCGGCATCACCCTACGTGCAGGCTCGGCCGCAGACGCATACTGAATTCGTGGAAACTGACGGAAATAAACGCGCCAGGCGACCGCTACTTGATGCACGACATGACTGCTGCCGGATTATTTATCCGGCATGTCGTGAAAGTTTCCAAGCGAGTTTCAGGAAAGAATCGCCGGCAAATCCAGCCCTTTCTCGCGCGCGCAATCGGTTGCGATCGCATAGCCGGCATCGGCATGGCGCATCACACCGGTCGCCGGGTCGTTCCAGAGCACGCGTTCGATCCGCTTGTCGGCCGCTTCGCTGCCGTCGCAGACGATGACCATGCCGGCGTGTTGCGAGAAGCCCATGCCGACGCCACCACCGTGGTGCAGCGAGACCCAGGTGGCGCCGCTGGCGGTATTGAGCAGGGCGTTGAGCAGCGGCCAGTCGGAGACCGCATCGGAGCCGTCGGCCATGGCTTCGGTTTCGCGGTTCGGCGAGGCGACGCTGCCCGAATCCAGATGGTCGCGGCCGATCACGACCGGTGCTTTCAACTCACCGCTGCGCACCATCGCGTTGAAGGCCAGGCCGAGCCGGTGGCGATCGCCCAGGCCGACCCAGCAGATGCGCGCGGGCAGTCCCTGGAAGGCGATCTTTTCGCCGGCCATGTCCAGCCAGCGGTGCAGGTGCGCATCGTCGGGAATCAATTCCTTGACCTTGGCATCGGTCTTGGCGATGTCTTCCGGATCGCCGCTCAGCGCCACCCAGCGGAACGGGCCGATGCCGCGACAGAACAGCGGGCGGATATAGGCCGGCACGAAACCGGGAAAGTCGAACGCGTCGGACACCCCTTGCTCCAGCGCCATCTGGCGCAGGTTGTTGCCGTAGTCCACGGTGGGCACGCCGAGCGCATGGAAAGTGAGCATCGCGCGGATATGGTTGGCCATTGTCTCGCGCGCGGCGGCTTCTACGTCCTTGGGCGCGCTGACGCGCCTTGCGTCCCACTCTTTCACGCTCCAGCCCTGCGGCAGATAGCCGTTGACCGGGTCGTGTGCGGAGGTCTGATCGGTCAGCAGGTCCGGCTTGATCCCGCGCAGCAGCAGTTCGTCGAGCACGTCGGCGACGTTGCCGAGCAGGCCGACCGACAGCGGCTTCCTGGCCGTGCACGATTCCTCGATCAGGCGCAGCGCTTCGTCCAGCGAGTCGGTCCAGGTGTCCAGATAGCCGGTGCGCAGGCGCATGTCGATGCTGGAACGCCGGCACTCCACCGCCAGGCAAGAGGCGCCGGCCATCACCGCAGCCAGCGGCTGCGCCCCACCCATGCCGCCGAGGCCGCCGGTGAACAGCCACTTGCCGGCCAGGCTGCCGCCGTAATGCTGGCGGCCCATCTCCACGAAGGTTTCGTAGGTGCCTTGCACGATGCCTTGCGCGCCGATGTAGATCCAGCTGCCGGCCGTCATCTGGCCGTACATCGCCAGACCCTTTTTATCCAGTTCGTTGAAGTGGTCCCAGTTGGCCCAGCGCGGCACCAGGTTGGAATTGGCGATCAGTACGCGCGGTGCGTCGGCATGGGTGCGGAACACGCCGACCGGCTTGCCCGATTGCACCAGCAGGGTCTGGTCGTCGTCCAGGCGGATGAGTGCGGCGACGATCGCATCGAAGGATTCCCAATCGCGCGCGGCACGGCCGATGCCGCCATACACCACCAGTTCCTGCGGGCGCTCTGCCACGTCCGGGTCCAGATTGTTCATCAACATGCGCAGCGGTGCTTCGGTGAGCCAGCTCCTGGCGGTGAGCGTGGTGCCGGTGGCGGCGCGGATGACGCGGGTTGCATCGTGACGGGTCATGCCAGGTTCCTTGCAATCAACGGTTGGCCGCGTGCGGCGCGGTGTCGGAGAGGGGCGCATTGGCGAACTGCAGGCAGGCCAGCAGCACGTGTCGCAGCACTGCGCGTAACGCGACGGCGTGCACCGGCTGCCACGGCGTGGGCCAGTTGTCCTGGGTGATGGTGTCCGGCTCGCGCATGTAGCCGCGGCAGGCCAGTTCCATCTGCAGCGTGTGCACGCCCTGATCGGGTTGCGCGTAGTGACGGGTGATCCAGCCGCCCTTGAAACGCCCATTGCGCACGGTGCTGGAGCCGCTGCTGCGACACAGCTGTTCTACGGCGTCGGCCAGCGCGGGATCGCAGCTGCGATCGTCGTTGCTGCCGATGTTGAACTGGGGCAACTCACCGTCGAACAGGTGCGGGATGACCGAGCGGATCGAGTGCGCGTCGTACACCACGATGGTTGCGTGGTGCTGACGCAGGCGCGCGATTTCGTCGGACAGGGCGAGGTGATACGGGTCGAACCACTGCGTGCGGCGCAGATCGATCTGCGCCTGATCCGGCGCCTGCCCGTCGGCATACAGCGGCTGATTGTCGAAGGTGGTCAGCGGACACAGGCCGGTGGTGTTCTGGCCCGGATACAGCGATACGCCACTGGGGTCGCGGTTGACGTCGATGACCGAGCGCGAGATGGCAGTGCGCACCGTGGTGGCACCCATCGCCTGTGCGAAGTCGTACAACTGGTGCACCCACCAATCGGCGTCCCGGCGCGCCAGCCATGGCGACACGAACTGGTCGGCCACCGTATCGGGCAGCTCGGTGCCGGTATGCGGGACGCTGAGGAGCAATGGCGCGTCGCCGCGATGCACCTCCAGCCAGGCGGGCAGGGCGCTCATCGCTGGGCTCCGGTTGCATGCATGAAAACTGGAATGTCGTGCCGGCCAGGGAGAGCGTCGTGGGGGTGGGCGCGCAAAGCAGCCGCGTCGCGTGCAGATCCCGCGTCAGCCGCCAACGCGCAGCACGGCGCCATGGCGCTGCGCAGGTGATGTGTTACCCGCCGCGTCATGCGTGCTGCTCCACGCCCGGCAACGCGATCGCCACCGCGTCGGCCAATGCACCCGAGCGCACCAGCGCGCTGGCCGCCAGCATGTCGGGGTGAAAGTAGCGGTCGTCCTGCAGCGTGGGCACCTGCGCACGCAGCAGGGCGCGTGCGGCTTCCAGTGCGGTGCTGGAGCGCAGCGGTGCATGGAAATCGCAGCCCTGCACCGCCGCCAGTAACTCGATGCCGATCACGTGCGCGGCATTTTCCGCCATGGCCAGCAGACGTCGCGCGCCATGCGCGGCCATCGACACATGGTCTTCCTGATTGGCCGAGGTCGGGATCGAATCGACGCTGGCCGGATACGCGCGCTGCTTGTTTTCCGACACCAGGGCTGCAGCGGTCACCTGCGGAATCATGAAACCGGAATTCAGGCCCGGGCGCGGGGTGAGAAACGCCGGCAGCCCGGACAACGCCGGGTCGACCAGCATCGCGGTGCGGCGTTCGCTGATCGAGCCGATTTCGCACACCGCCATCGCCAGCATGTCGGCGGCAAAGGCCACTGGCTCGGCGTGGAAGTTGCCGCCCGACAAGGCCTCGCCGGTGTCGCTGAAGACCAACGGATTATCGGAGACACCATTGGCTTCGATCTCCAGCGTGCGCGCGGCCTGCCGCATGATGTCCAGCGCCGCGCCCATCACCTGCGGCTGGCAACGCAGGCAATACGGGTCCTGCACGCGCACATCGCCCAGGCGATGCGATTCGCGGATCGCCGAGTCGGCCATCAACGCCCGCAGCGCCGCGGCGGTTGCGATCTGCCCCGGTTGCCCGCGCAGCGCATGGATGCGCGCATCGAACGGCGTATCGGAGCCCTTGGCCGCTTCCACCGACAGCGCACCGGTCACCAGCGCGGCCTGCAACACGGTTTCGATCTCGAACAGGCCGGCCAGTGCGCAGGCAGTGGAAAATTGCGTGCCGTTGAGCAGCGCCAGGCCTTCCTTGGCGCCGAGTACGCGGGGCTGCAACTGCGCCTGCGCAAGCGCGTCGGCGGCGGGCAGGCGCTGGTCGCCGACGAAGGCTTCACCGACGCCGATCATCACCGCGGCCAGATGCGACAGCGGCGCAAGATCGCCGGAAGCACCGACCGACCCCTGGCACGGCACCACCGGGGTAATGCCCTGACGCAGCATCGCTTCCAGCAAGGCCAGGGTGCCCGGCTGCACGCCTGAAGCGCCCTGGGCAAGGCTGGTGAGCTTGAGCGCCATCATCAGTCGCACCACCGGCACCGGCGTGGGCTCGCCGACACCGGCGGCGTGCGACAACACGATATTGCGTTGCAGGGTCTGCAGGTCCTGCCGCTCGATGCGCACGCTGGCCAGCTTGCCGAAGCCGGTGTTGACGCCATAGACCGGCTCGCCGCGCGCGACGATTGCCTCCACGGTCTGCGCGCTGCGCAGCACCGCCGCCGCGCAGGCGTCATCCAATGCCACGTCAGCGCCGCGATACAACACACGCCATTGCGCCAGCGTCACCTGGCCGGGTTGCAAGACAACAGAAGCACTCATGACAACTCCACGATCGATCAGGTCGAATGCCCGCGCCAGATGCGGGCATGAAGAGGGTTGAAACCCATGCGGTAGACCAGGTCGGCCGGCGCGTCGATGTCCCAGATCGCCAGGTCGCAGTCCATGCCGGCGCGCAGCTGGCCAAGCCGTGCGCTGCGGCCGAGCGCACGCGCAGCTTCGCGGGTGAAACCGGCGATGCATTCGTCCACCGTCATGCGGAACAACGTGGCCGCCATGTTCATCGCCAGCAACGGGCTGGTCAGTGGCGAGGTGCCCGGATTGCAGTCGGTGGCCAACGCCAGTGGCACCCCGGCCGCACGCAGCGCATCGAGCGGCGGCTGCTGGGTATCGCGGGTGAAATAGAACGCGCCGGGCAGCAGCACCGCCACGGTACCGGCAGCGGCCATCGCATCGATGCCGGCCTGGTCCAGGTATTCGATGTGGTCGGCCGACAACGCGCCATGGCGCGCCGCCAGGGCTGCGCCGTGCTGGTTGCTCAGTTGCTCGGCATGGATCTTGACGCGCAAGCCGTGGGCCTGCGCAGCGACAAAAACCTGTTCGGCCTGCGCCGGCGAAAATGCCAGGTGCTCGCAGAACACGTCGACCGCCTCGGCAAGCCCCTGCGCGGCAACGGCCGGAATCATCAGCGTGCAGACCGCATCGATGTACGGCTGCGCATCGCTGCCTGGCGGCACCGCATGCGCGCCAAGAAAGGTCGGCACGACTTCGACCCGGCGCAGCGTTGCGAGTTGGCGCGCCACGCGCAGTTGTTTGGTTTCGTCCTCCAGCGTGAGCCCGTAGCCGGATTTGATTTCCAGCGTGGTCACGCCTTCGGCGAGCATGGCATCCAGGCGCGGCAGGCTGGCGGCGAGCAATGCGGCATCGTCTGCGGCGCGGGTGGCGCGCACGGTGGCCACGATGCCGCCACCGGCCGCGGCGATCTGCGCATAGCTGGCCCCGCGCAGGCGCTGTTCGAATTCGTTGGCGCGGTTGCCGGCGTACACCAGATGGGTGTGGCAATCGATCAGGCCCGGGCTGATCCAGCGCCGCTGGCAGTCGTGCGTGCTGTCTGCTTCGAGCGCGGGCGCCTGTGCCGCCGCGCCGGCATACACGATGCGGCCGTCCCGGCAGGCGATCACGCCGTCGTCCACGATGCCCAGGCCACCATCGGCGGCGTCCAGGGTCATCAGCTGCGCGTTGTGCCAGAGGACGTCGCAATGCATGGCGCAGGCTCGTGGTGTCTGATATGTATATACAATAGGGTCGTCAATCGAGGGTGTCCAGTGGCAGATCAACCGGTACAGGCGTTGTGGGCAGCGCGGGCCCTGTTGCCCAGTGGCTGGGCGGGCAGTGTCCGGATCACCCTGGACCAGGGGCGCATCGCCACGGTGCAGACCGAGGTGGCCGCGGCCGCCACCGATACCCGCGCCGAGGTGCTGGTACCGGGCCTGGGCAACCTGCACAGCCATGCGTTCCAGCGCGGCATGGCCGGGCTGACCGAAGTGGGGGGGCGCAGTGGCGACAGCTTCTGGAGCTGGCGCGAGCTGATGTATCGCTTCGTCGACCGGCTGGATCCGGACAGCCTGCAGGCGATTGCCGAGCAGGCCTATGTCGAGATGTTGGAGAGCGGCTTCACCCGCGTCGGCGAATTCCATTATCTGCACCACGCTGTCGGCGGTGCGCCCTACGCGCATGCCGGCGAGATGTCCGAGCGCATCGCCGCTGCGGCCGTCAGCACCGGGATCGGGCTGACCCTGCTGCCGGTGTTCTATGCGCATTCGGATTTCGGCGGGGCTGCGCCGAGCGCGGCGCAACGGCGCCTGATCCATGACATCGATGGGTTTGCGCGCCTGCTCGAGCACTGCAGGCTCAGCCTCAAGGCGTTGCCGGATGCGGTGCTCGGGCTGGCACCGCACAGTTTGCGTGCGGTCACGCCGCAGCAGCTGCAAGCGCTGGTGCCGCTCACCGATGGCCCGATCCACATCCATATCGCCGAGCAGCGGCGCGAAGTCGACGCCTGCCTGGCGTGGTCGGGCCAACGTCCGGTGCAATGGTTGTTGGCCAACGCACCGGTGGCGGCGCGCTGGTGTCTGGTGCACGCCACGCATGTGGACGCCAGCGAGTTGCGGGCGATCGCCGAACGTGGCGCGGTGGTCGGGCTGTGCCCGATCACCGAGGCCAATCTGGGCGACGGCTTGTTCCCGATGCAGGCATTCGCCGCCGCCGGTGGACGCTTTGGCGTGGGCTCGGATTCGAACGTGTTGATCGATGCGGCCGAAGAACTGCGCCTGCTCGAATACGGCCAACGACTGCACCGGCAGGCGCGCAATGTGCTCGCGCCTGCCGACGTCTCGAGCGGGCGCTGGTTGTACGACCAGGCGGGCGACGGTGCGGCGCAGGCGCTGGGCGTGGCACGGCACGCAATCCAGTCCGGCGCTGCGGCGGATCTGGTGGAGCTGGACACGGCCCATCCTTCCTTGCTTGCACGCAGCGACGACGCCTTGCTGGACAGCTGGTTGTTCGCCGCACGCGCCACTGCCGTGCGTCACGTCTGGCGCGGCGGGCGCCAGGTGGTGCGCGATGGTCGGCATGTGGATCGCGCGCGCATTGCCACGCGTTTTGCCGGCGTGTTGCGCACAGTGCTGGGCAATTGAGACGATGCGGGCACAATGCAGGTCTGACCGGAGACCGCAGCTTTGACCGCCACCCCCATCGCCGCACCCGGCACCTTGCATCAACGCATCCGGCAGGATCTGGAGCAACGCATTCATAGCGGCGACTGGCCGCCGGGCCATCGCATCCCGCCCGAACACGAGTTGATGACGCAGTACGGCTGCTCGCGCATGACCGTCAACAAGGTGCTCGGCCTGCTCGCCGATGCGGGCATGATCGAGCGCCGCCGCCGCACCGGTTCGTTCGTGGCCCGGCCGCATCCGCATCTGGAGCAGGTGGCGCTCTCGATCCCGGATATCGAAGTGGAAATGACCGCGCGCGGTCACCTCTACGCGTTTTCGCTGTTGTCGCGCCGGCTGCGCAACGTGCGTCAGCGCGTGCCTCAGGAACGCGCGTTGGGCAGCACCGGCAAGCTGTTGGCGCTCGACAGCGTGCATCTGGCCGACGGCAGCCCGTTTGCGCTGGAGCAGCGCGTGATCGATGTGACCACCGTGCCCGACGCCTTGGCGCAGACGTTCACCGATGTGGCGCCCGGCAGCTGGCTCTTGCGCAACGTGCCGTGGACGCGCGCCGAGCATCGCATCAGTGCGGTCAGCGTCGACGCCGCGCAGGCCAAGTGCCTGCAGGTCAACGAGGGGGCCGCATGCCTGGTGATCGACCGCCACACCTGGCGCGGCGATCAGCCGGTGACCTATGTGCGGCAACTGTTTCTGGGCGGCTCGTACGATCTGGTGGCGCGATTTGCGCCCGGCATGCGTTGAGGGGCGGGGCTGGAATGTGGGAATGGCGTCGGTAACGGTGCTGTGGACGATGTCGGCGTGATCGCCATCGACCTGCCGCAGGCAGGGTCACCTGAGCGGGTCAGCGGCTGCAATCACGCCGCACATCGAACGCGCACTCCCCAAGAGGCGTCGCTCGGCCAATGCGTGTATCCCGACATCAGGCTGACAGCGGGGTGTGACTCCGGACTGCAGGCAGCCAGCCGGTCCATCTGCAGCAGGGGATCGCCGGCGCGCCGCCGATCGTGCATACGACTGCCGTCTCGATCCATCGAGTCCATATCAAACCGCCGGCGCTCAATGGCACGACGCAATCTGTCAGATCGTCCCCCACGATAGGGCATACCCGCTCAGATCGTGGTGCATTGCCGCCAGCGCACCGGCTCGTCCACACCGGGGCGGGGATTGAGCTGCACGCGGACCGTGCGCAGGTAGGGATAGCGTTCGAGCTGCTGGCAGATCAATGGCCAGGCCGCGCTGTCTTCCACGGTGCGATCCACCGCCAGCGTTGCCTGGGTGATCCAGATGCCACGCACCAAGCCCGGCGTTTGCGCCAGCGTCTTGGACACCTCGCGGCGATAGCCTTGCAGCGTTGCGTCGTCCGGCTCTGCCGACGTTGCCGGCGGTGGGCTGGCGGCCGTTGTCGACGCTGCGCCGGGCGCAGCCTGCGGGGCGTTCACCGGGGAAGTGGCCGCCGATGGCGTGCGTGGTGCCGCAGCCGCCGGTGCACGCGGAGCGGCCACGGTCTGCGCCGGTGCCGGGGCGGGCT
>NZ_JPLE01000048.1 GCF_001010415.1 Xanthomonas pisi DSM 18956 | reverse complement strand
GGACAAGGGGTGGGGACGGGTGGGCCCGAGTGGTGCCGGCCACTTCACCAAGATGGTCCACAACGGCATCGAGTACGGAATGATGCAGGCCTATGCCGAAGGCTTCGCGCTGATGCAGCACAAGACCGATTTTGCGCTGGATCTGCATCAGGTCTCGGAGATCTGGCGCGACGGCAGCGTGGTGCGGTCGTGGTTGCTGGACCTGACCGCCGATGCGCTGCGGCATAACCCGGCCATGGACGGGATTGCGCCCTTCGTGGCCGATTCTGGCGAAGGCCGCTGGACAGTGGCCGAGGCGATCGACCTGGAAGTGTCTGCGCCGATCATCACGTTGTCGTTGATGGAGCGCTTGCGTTCGCGCGACAAGGACTCGTTCACCGACAAACTGCTGGCGGCGATGCGCAATCAGTTCGGCGGCCATGCAGTGATGAGCACGACCGCCGCAGCACCGACGATCGGCAGCAAGGACGCGTAAACGGATCGCTCGGATGGCCGCGATTGCCGAAGGGCATCGCGGTCGTTGGGCGGGTTGGGATGCAGTCGACTCGGGCACGCGTTGACGCATCAATGACCGCTGTTGGCGATGCGCCTCGCTCGCTTCGGCAGTCGGTGTTTCAGGGCGGTTCCGGGTACATGGCGTGGCGCGTGTTGCGGCGATGGACGAGCTGCGTTGCTGCCCCACATGCTGCGCAATGCAGTTGCGTGCAGTCGAATGAGCGGCGCTGTGTTGGCAAGCATCGTCATCGGGCACCGGCTGCGCGTTACCTGCGCACGCAGCCGATACCGTGGGTCAAGGCGTGCGTTTGCCATCCAGCCATTGCACCTGTCCGGTCGCAGCGCTGTGCTGCGCCAGTTCCAGCAGGTGCATGAGTTGCACGGCGTCTGCGCCGGCGACCGGGGCCGGGCCGGTACCGGCCAACGCATCGCGGAAGGCCGCATAGCACTGGCGATAATCGCCGGCCAGGTGGTCGGGATGATGGGTGTGGACGCGGCCTTCTTCATCCACCCGGGTGAGCGTGCCCGGCAACGGGTCCACGCCCCAGCCGACCGTGCCCGGGCGACGTCCGGCGCGTAACTGGTCTTCCTGGGTGTCCAGCCCGTGCTTGAGATAACTGCCGCGCGTGCCATGCACGGCAAAGCGCAGTCCGTTGTCGGCGACCAGCGAGCCGGCATGCAGGATCGCGCGCAGCCGCGGGTAGTACAGGGTGACGTGGAAGTAATCGTCGCTGCGCGCCTGGCTGCGCTGGCGTTGCAAATCCGCACCGATTGCCTGCGGCGTGCCGAACAGCTGCAACGCCTGGTCGAGCAGATGCGGGCCCAGGTCGTACCAGAGTCCTGCGCCAGGGATATCGCTCTCGCGCCAGCGGTCGCGCACCTGCGGCCGATAGCGGTCGAAGTGCGAATGAAATTCCACCACCTCGCCGAGTTGGCCTTCGTCGATCAGGCGACGCACGGTGAGAAAGTCGGCGTCCCAGCGTCGGTTCTGGAACACGCTGATCACACGCCCGGCCGCTGCCGCAGCATCGACCATGGCGCGCGCCTGTGTAGCGTCCAGCGCAAAGGGTTTGTCGACCAGCACATGCTTGCCTGCGGCCAGCGCCTGCAATGCGAAGGGCGCGTGCGTCTGGTTGGGCGTGGCAAGGACCACCGCGTCGAGCGCGGAGTCGGCCAGCGCACTGTCGAGGTCGGCAACGACGCTGACCTCGGGGAAATCGGCTTGCGCCTGCTGCGGTTTGGACGAGACCACGCTGTGCAGGCGCAGCCCTGGCGTGCTGGCGATCAGCGGCGCATGGAAGGTGTGGCCGACATAGCCGTAGCCGACGACAGCCAGATTGAACGGTTTAGCCATTGAAAACGGTTCATCGCAACGAACGAGAGAGTCTGCATGGTATTGCACACACCCGTGTGCGTGAGGTTCACAACCTCTGCATGCAGCGGTCACGTGTACTCGACGACCGCCACCGCAAGCTGCAGCCACATTCAACAGGAGCGATTCGAATGAAAACCATGATGCATGCACGTAAGCTGTTGGCGCTGACGTTGTCGCTCGGCCTGACCCTGGTTGCTTCGCAGGCATTCGCCGCACCGCAGGACATGGGCGCGCACAAAGACCATGCCGCCGGCATGAACGAATCCAAGAAGCCGGTCACCGACACCTGGATCACCACCAAGGTCAAGGCCGATCTGCTGGCCACCGACAACGTGTCGGGTACCGACGTGAAGGTCGAGACCAAGAACGGCATCGTGATGTTGACGGGCTCGGTGGCAACCCAGGCCGAGCATGACAAGGCCGTGGCTGTCGCCAAGGGCATCGAAGGCGTGAAGAGCGTCAAGTCGACCGGCCTGAAGGTCGTCGCTGCGAAGAAGTAAGCGCAGCTGCTGCGAATGCCGGGTCAGCTGCGGCGAGGCGGCTGACCCGAGCACGAGGCGCACTCTACGGAGTGCGCCTTTTTTATTGGCGCGTTCTCGCCGGCGCTTGCGCGACCAGCTCCGGCAGATGGCGTGCTGTGTATTGCTGGCAGGTGCTGATTCGAGGTGATGCCCACTATTTGCTTGCTACGTTCTCTCTGATCACCGACGCCGCTTGTCGTCGTGCGGCTATCTGTTTGTCGGTGACTGACATCCATCGACGTGGCGCTCAACGTGTAGCGATGCCTTGGGTTGGTGTCTGATGATGGGGTCGATTCGGATCGTTGAAGACGACCGCGTGCCATCTGCTGATGCGCAAGGATGCCGAGCTACTGGCGGGGAGCGTTTCGTAGCACGTATCTAGCGGCGCGCGGTCGCACTGTGTGAGCGCATATGTGGCGCGCGCAAAGAGCGGTCTGGAGCAACTGGGATGTAGATGCTTGATTGCGTAGGAGGCACCTGGCTGCACGGGGGCGGGCCGATTTGCCAGGACCATCGGGCTCGCGCGGGGCCCATCGCCGGCCACGACGCCGACAGACGGCGGCCTTCTCGCGCCATTTTCACCTTTGCTGCACTTATGATATGCCCATTCAGCTATGTCACGACGATCGCGGCATGGCTGAACCATTAATCTCGCTTGGGGCGTGATCGGAGACAATGCCGACTCGTCCTGAGCACGTGCAGCGAGCGGATACAGACCTAGCAATGCAGACAACGGTCCAAGCAGACAAATGGGATCGCTGGCGCCTGCCTTCGTTGGCGGTTGCCGTGTGCCTGATTGTGGTGGTGCCGTCGTTGCTGCTGCAGCAGATGGCGCGCAACGCCAATCAGGCCGCAGTGTGGGTGTCGCATAGCCAGGAAGTGCAGGAGACCGCGCAACGGCTGGAGGCGGCCATGCGCGATACCGAATCGGCCGCGTTGATGCGCTCGCATGGCGTGGAGCGCCCCGCCTTGCTGGAGCGCATGCGGCGTGGCCGGCGCGAGTCGATCGCGGCGGTGCAGCGGTTGATCAGCCTGACCAAGGACAACCCGCCGCAGCAGGTGCGCATGGGGCGCATCCAGAGCACCATCGAGCGCCGCCTGCTGCTGGCCGAGCGGATTGCGGTGACCACCGAACCGGCGCAGATCCGTGCGTTGATCAACGAGATGACGGTGAACAACCCGATCCGTGTGCTGATCGACGAGCTGCAAGGTGCCGAGGGGCGGTTGCTGGCGGTGCGCAACGGGCGTGCAGACACCGAGCGCCTGCACTACGCGGTGCTGAGCTGGGCCGCGCTGGCGGTGCAGATGCTGTTGCTGGCGACCGTCATCTGGCTGCTGCAGCGGCAGATCCGCCGCCGTCTTGCCGCCGAGCAGGAATACCTGCGCGCCAACGGCCGTGCCAGTTCGGTGCTGCAGACCGTGCGCGAGCCGATCGTGTTGCTGGATGCCAATCAACGCATCGTGCTGCATAACCCTGCCTTTGCCGAGTTGTACGGCCTGGAGGAGCGCGGCAACGAATTGATGGCGCTGGAAGATGTGGGCGACGGAGTCTGGCACGACCAGCAGATCCACCAGCGCCTGGCCGACGTGTTGCTGCGCGGGCGCGAACTGTGGGACTTCGAGCATGAGCAGCGCGGCGCCGATGGCGTGCTGCGCACGATGCTGATCAATGCCCGCCGCATGCCATTGCCGGATACCGTCGACGAAGACGTGGTGCTGATGACGGTCAGCGACATCAGCCTGCAGAAGGCCTCGCAGCTGCGCATCCAGGAGCTCAACCGGCAGATGGAGGGCAAGGTGGAGCAGGTGTCGGAGGTCAATCGCGAGCTGGAAGCCTTCAGCTATTCGGTGTCGCACGACCTGCGCGCGCCGCTGCGGCATGTGGCCGGTTTTTCGGACAAGCTGGCGCGCCATCTGGGCGATGCGGCCGACGAAAAATCGCGTCACTACATGGAGGTGATCAGCTCCTCGGCGCGGCGCATGGCCTCGCTCATCGACGACCTGCTGGTGTATTCGCGCCTGGGCCGCAGCGCGCTGCGATTGCAGGCAGTGGACATGCAGTCGCTGGTGGCCGAGACGCGTGCGATCCTGGATGCCAACGTGCAGAGCGAAAATACCGGCCACCGTGTGGACTGGCAGATCGCGCCGCTGCCGGTCTTGGTGGCCGACGAAAACATGATGCGCCAGCTATGGATGAACCTGCTGGGCAATGCGGTCAAGTACAGCGCCAAGCGCGAGGTGGCCAGGGTCGAGGTGACCTACACGCCGATGGCCGACGGCGGCCATCAGTTCAGCGTGCGCGACAACGGCGCGGGCTTCGACATGGAGTACAGCGCCAAGTTGTTCGGCGTGTTCCAGCGCCTGCACAAGGCCAGCGAATACGCCGGCACCGGCATCGGTCTGGCCAGCGTGCGGCGCGTGTTGACGCGTCACGGTGGCCGTATCTGGGCTGAAGGTGTCGTCGACGAAGGCGCCACGTTTTATTTCGAGCTTCCCCCTGCGCATGAAGCGCCCAACCAAGAGTTCACTGTATGACCGCCATCCGTACCATTCTTCTGGCAGAAGACAGCCCGGCCGATGCGGAGATGGCGGTCGACGCCCTGCGCGACGCGCGTCTGGCCAACCCCATCGTGCACGTCGAAGACGGCGTTGAAGTCATGGATTACCTGCTGCGTCGCGGCGCCTATGCCAACCGCGAGGAAGGCCTGCCGGCGGTGCTGCTGCTGGACATCAAGATGCCGCGCCTGGATGGCCTGGAAGTGCTCAAGCAGGTGCGCAGCGACGAGGCACTCAAGCGCCTTCCGGTGGTGATCCTGTCGTCCTCGCGCGAAGAGAGCGACCTTGCACGCAGCTGGGACCTGGGCGTCAACGCCTATGTGGTCAAGCCGGTGGATGTCGATCAGTTCTTTACCGCGGTCAAGACGCTCGGCACGTTCTGGGCGGTGATCAATCAGGCACCGGAGCTGGACTGACCCATGCCGCATGAGGGTGGCAAACTGGAGCAGCTGAAGATCCTTCTGGTGGAAGATTCGCCGGAAGATGCCGAGCTGTTGTCCGATCAGTTGCTCGACGCCGGCATCGACGCGGCGTTCGAGCGCGTGGACAGCGAGCCGTCGCTGCGCAGCGCGCTGGAGGCGTTTGCGCCGGACATCGTGCTGTCGGACCTGAGCATGCCCGGGTTTTCGGGCCATCAGGCGCTGCGCCTGGTGCGTCAGAATGGCGCCACTCCCTTCATCTTCGTCTCCGGCACCATGGGTGAGGAGACGGCGGTCAAGGCGCTGCAGGACGGCGCCAACGACTACATCATCAAGCACAACCCCACGCGGTTGCCGAGCGCGGTGATGCGCGCCATCCGCGAGGCGCGTGCAGAGCTCGAGCGCCAGCGCGTGGAGAGCGAGCTGATGCGTGCGCAACGGCTGGAAAGCCTGGCGATGCTGGCGGCCGGGCTGAGCCATGACCTGCGCAACATCCTGCAACCGTTGCTGATCGTGCCCGACCTGCTGGCCGGGCGTACCGACGACCCGCAGCTGCGCCAGCTGGCCAACGTGGTGGCCGAATGCGGCCGCCGCGGGCACGAGATGGCCGAGTCGATGCTGTCGTTCGTGCGGGGGTCCAACAAGCCGCGCGAACAGGTGTCCATCGCCAACCTGTTCCAGGCGGTGCAGATGCTGCTGCGGAGCAGTCTGCCCGATGGCGTGCGATTGCAGATGGACACGATCGCCTCGGATCTGACCATCGAAGCCAACTACACCGAATTGCAGCAATGCCTGCTCAACCTGGGCTTGAACGCGATCCAGGCGATGCCGGGCGGCGGCACCCTGGTGCTGTCGGCCGATCGCTTCGATGCCACGCGCGTGCGCATGAGCGTGGCCGACACCGGCGTGGGCATGACCGATGAAACGCGTGCGCGCCTGTTCAGTCCCTTCTTCACCACCAAGGCCGATGGCACCGGGCTGGGCCTGATTTCGTGCAAGCGCATCGTGGAAAGCTACGGTGGCAGCATCCAGGTCGACAGTCGACTGGGCGAGGGCACGCGCTTCGACATGATCGTGCCGATGCGTGCGGCAGCGACGGTGATCGCCGATAGCGAGCCGCCGCTGGCGCTGGGCCGTGGGCAGCGCGTCCTGTTGGTGGACGGCGAGGCCACGCGGCTGTCGCTGCTGGGCAATGCCCTGTCCAGCCAGGGTTACCAGCCGCAACTGGCCACCGATGGCGCCGCTGCGCTGCAACTGGTGCAGCAGCACGCGATGCCGGATCTGGTGATCATCGACAGCGACATCATCCTGCTGTCGGCGGTGAGCGTGTTGCTGAGCATGCAGGAGCTGGGCTACCAGGGACCGGCGATCGTGCTGGAAGATGTCGGCGCGCCGTTGCAGCGTGCGCATTTCCCGCCCGACATCCCGGTGCACGTGTTGCGCAAACCGCTGGAAATGCGCCGTGTGTTTCGCGCGGTAGCGCATGCGCTGGAAGTGGCCTGAGCCACGCACGCGCGCTGCGCTTGCGCCGGTAGGCCGGTGGCGCGCGCCAACAGTTGACGCTGATGCCGGCCGCATGCGCGAATACCGCATGACCACCGTGCTTCTCAGCCTCGGCAGCAACGTCCAGCCGACTCATTACCTGCGCTTGGCCGTCGCCGCCTTGCGCGCGCGCTTTGGCCAGCTCGACGTCTCCCCGGCGTACCGCACGCGGGCAGTGGGCTTCGATGGGCCGGACTTCGTCAACAACGCCGTGGCCTTGCAGACCGACCTGGAGTTGGATGCGCTCGACCACTGGTTGCATGCGCTGGAAGATGCGCATGGCCGCGATCGCAGCGGGCCGCGTTTCAGCGACCGTACCCTGGATGTGGACGTGGTGTTCTTCGGCGATTGCATCGTCGAAGGGCCGGGCCACCTGCGTATCCCGCGCCCCGAGCTCAAGCACGCCTTCGTGCTCAAGCCGCTGGCCGATATCGCGCCGGACTTCGTCGACCCGCTGAGCGGACGGACCTTGGTCGCGCTGTGGCAGGCGCATCCGCAATACGGCAGTGCGTTCGCGACGGTGGAACTGGATGCGCCTGCGCTGGGTGCTGCGCAGTAGCCCAGGCTGCGGTGCGGCACTGACGGCACAGCGGCGCGGATCGATGGGGGTGCATCGGTCTGCCAACCGCTGACGATGCACCTCACGCAACGCGCGCACTCGTGCGGCCAGAACCTGGCGAGCAGTCGCCAGCCGAGTGCGGGCGGCGCACCGAGAACCGCAGTGTACGCACGCTAGGTGCCGCACCGAGCACTGGCTGCGCCCGCCAGGGGTGAGCGCAGTCGTGCTGTCGGCGGCTCTCAGCTGAGTTGACGGCCGCCGTCCACATGCAGGGTCTGGCCGGTGATGAAGCTGGCGTCGTCCAGCAACCAGCGCACCGCCTCGGCGATCTCTTCCGGCGTGCCGATGCGCGCCAACGGCGTGCGGGCGAGCAGCGCCTGCCTGGCATCGGCGGACTTGCCTTGCTCCGGCCACAGGATGGCGCCGGGCGCGACGGCATTGACGCGCACCTGCGGTGCCAGCTCCAGCGCCAGCGAGCGGGTCAGCATCTCCAGCGCGCTCTTGGAGGCGCCGTAGAGCGGATGGTTGCGCATCGGCTGCTGCGCATGCAGGTCGGTGAGATTGACGATGGCGCCGCGGTGCTGGCGCAACTGCGCGGCAGCGGCCTGCGCGATGAAAAACGGCGCGCGCGCATTGACCGCGAACAATTCGTCCCACTGCGCCGGTGTGGCGTGACCAAGTGCCGTGGGATAGAACGCCGAGGCGTTGTTGACCACGCCATCCAGGCGGCCGAACGCGTCGATGCACTCGTCCACCAGTTGCGCAGGTGCCTCCGGCAGGCGCAGGTCCGCGTGCAAGGCCTGCGCGCTGCCTGCGCGTTGCGCGCACAGCTCGGCCACGCGCGCGCCGAGCGCGTCGGCGGACTGATGTGCATGCAGGGCAACCCGGTAGCCGGCGGCGTGCAGGGTGGTGGCGATCTGTGCGCCGATGCGCCGGCCTGCGCCGGTGATCAACACCACCTTGGAACTGTCTGTCATGGCGTACTCGCTCGGCGTTGCAAGGGCTCGGCTATCCTGTGCATTGTCCCCGCAACCGGTGCCCGCATGCACGCCGACCTTCCCACCCCCGATTCGGACGCGCTGGCGCACAGCGACCGACTGGCTGCGCATGTGCGCGCCGAGATCCAGGCCGCTGGCGGTGCGATTCCGTTTTCGCGCTTCATGGAGCTGGCGTTGTATGCGCCGGGTCTTGGGTACTACAGCGCCGGGTCGAGCAAGTTCGGCGAGGCCGGCGACTTCGTCACCGCGCCCGAACTGGGCCCGTTGTTTGCGGCCACCGTGTCCGGTGCGCTGGCGCCGGTATTGCAGCAGCTTGGGCCGCAGGCGCGCATGCTGGAAGTGGGCGGTGGCAGCGGCGCATTTGCCGAAGTCACGCTCAAGCGGTTGCTGGAGCTGGACGCGTTGCCCGAGCGCTACGCGATTCTCGAACCCAGCGCAGACCTGCGCGAGCGTCAGCGCGAGCGCCTGGGGCGCAGCCTGATCCCGCCGGTGTTCGATCTGGTCGAATGGCTGGATGGCCCGTTCCCGGACGATTGGGACGGCGTGCTGTTCGCCAACGAGGTGATCGATGCGCTGCCCACGCCCCGCTTTGCGATACGTGAGGGCGAGGTCTACGAAGAAACCGTGGTGCTCGATGCGCAGCAGCAGTTTGCGCGTGGCGAGCAGCCGGCCGATGCGTTGTTGAGCGCGGCAGTACGGCATCTGGAGCGCTATCTGGAGCAGCCATTCGCCGATGGCTACCGCTCCGAGCTGCTGCCGCAGCTGCCGTACTGGATCCAGGCGGTGGCCGGCGGTCTGAGACGCGGTGCGATGGTGTTTGTCGACTACGGATATCCGCGCGGCGAGTTCTATCGCGCGCAGCGCGAGGACGGCACCTTGCGTGCGTTCTATCGCCATCGCATGCATGAAGACCTGTATCGCTGGCCCGGTCTGCAGGACCTGACGGCGTCGGTGGATTTCACCGCGCTTGCGGAGGCGGGCACCGGTGCCGGCTTCGAACTGGCCGGTTACTGCACGCAGGCGAGTTTCCTGTTGGGCAACGGCCTGGATGGCTTGCTGGCGCAGGCCGATACGCGCACCGATGAAGTGGGACGCATGCGCCTGCGCGAGCAGATCAAGCGGCTGACCTTGCCCAGCGAGATGGGCGAGCGCTTTCAGGTGATGGGCTTCGCGCGCGATGTGGACATTGCGCCTGCATTTCTGGCCGGCGATCTCACATGGCGGCTGTAACGCAGACGCTGCGCCCGTTTCATCGGCCGCGGGTGTGGGTGGGGTTATGGATCGCTGCGATCGTGGTGGTGATTGCGGTCTGCCTGGGGCCGCCGCCGGAGATTCCGGAGCTGCCGGATAACAGCGACAAGGCCGAGCATTTTTTGACCTTCGCGCTGTTGTGCTGGGGTGCGGTGCAGTTGTTTGCCACGCGCCGCGCGCAGATCGCCGCAGCCATCGGTCTGGTGGCTCTAGGCATCGGCATCGAGATCGCGCAAGGCGCACTGACGACCAATCGAAGCGCCGACCCCTACGATGCGCTGGCCGACACGCTGGGCATCGCTGCCGGCTTGTGCCTGGCATGGACGCCGTTGCGTTTTGTGATGTTGCGGATCGATCAGCACCTGTTTGCGCGGCGTTGAGTTGCGCGCGCAGCGCATGCGTGCAAGAACGCATGCGTGCGCCAGGCATGCTCGTTCCCTCGGCGATGTGCCTGCGATGGCGTACTGGCGCGTCGGCAGCGAGCACCGCGTCGTTGTGGCAGCCGACTGCGGTGCCCGACGTCCCAGATCCTGCGCATGGCCGCTGCATCGATTGGCAGCCATGCGCACATCGTCGGATGAAGCGTCAGTCCCAGCCTTTGGATGGGCGAGTTACAGTTTCATGTTCAAGCCAAGATAGAGCTGGCGCCCTGCCGCTGGCGAAAACATCGGCTGCGCCTGCGTCCAGAAAAAACTGTCGTACCACACGTAGGCATACTCGCGGCCGGTGGCGTTGCGGACCTGCAGATCCACGCTCCAGGCGGGAGTGAGGGTGTATCTGGCGGTGAGATCCAGGGTGGCGAAGCCGCCGTACTTGCCGGCCACGTTGCGCTCTTCCAGATAGTAATCGCCTTGCGCGCGGCCCTGCATGCCGAGGCGCAGCGCAGCGGTCGGGCGGTACTCGACGCCGATGTTGCTGATGTAACGCGGTGTAGCGGCCACTTCGCGGCCGGCCAGCGACACGCTGGCATCGCGGTCGTCGCGTTCGATCTTCGCTTCCTGGTACGCATGCGATGCCCACAGCGTCCACCTGTCGCCCAGCTGCGCATTGATCTGCGCATCCACGCCGCGCCTGCGTGTCTTGCCCAGGGTGACGGTGGTACCGGTGGCGGGCATGTTGGAGACTTCGTTGGCAGCGTCCTGTTGCCACACCGCGATGCGCGCCTGGCTCCCCTGGAACGGGCTGAATTTCATGCCCAGTTCCATGCCGGTGTTGGTGGATGGGCGCACGTCTGGCTGCCCGGCGGTGAGGTAAGCCGGCGCAGTGGAGCCGGTCAGTACCTGGAAGCTGCGGCCCCAGTTGGCATAGACGTTGGTGGTCGGGGTGAAGGCGTAGACCAGGCTCAGTTTGGGTTGCTCGATGGTGCCGTAGCGCTGCAGCGGTGCGCGAATGCCGCCCGGCAGTTGGGTGTGGCCATCGAAGCGGTCCACGCGGTAGGCCGGCACGATCTTCAGCGCCTCGATCGGCTGATAGATCGCCTGCACGTAGGCGCCCCAGTTGTCGAAGGTATGGCGGTCGTCGTTCTGGATGCGTGCCGGGGGGGCGTTGAAATTGGTGGGCTCGGCGTAGCTGAAGCGCTCGCGTCGGTAGGCGTTGTCCTGATGCTCGTAGTTGACGCCGCCTTCCAGGGTGAGCATGTCGTTGCTGCGCCAGGTCAGCGTGTTGAGCATGCCGACCTGGGTCTCGTCCCAGATGCGGCGCTGGCGTGGCGCATTGCCGGTGGGCAGGTCGCTGAAGGTCACCTGGCGGTCGTCCAGATAGCGGTTGTAGTAAAGCTTGGTGCCAAAGAACAGTCCTTCTGCCAGCTTCAGATCCAGATGGACGCCGAACTGGCGCATGTCGCGATCGTCGCCGTCGTTGCGGTTGCGCAGGTCCGAGCTGCGACGGTCTGCCTGCATTTCCGCTGCGGTCATGAAACCGGGTTCGTCGGCCTGATTGTGATAGACGCGTGCGGTCAGGCCGATGCGCATGCCGTCGTCGAGGTTGCCGTAGAACCACTTGCCGCCCAACGAATATTTGCTGGAGGTGTCGTGGTCGCGGTAGCCATCGGAGGCCTGCACGCCGACGAAATAGTTCTGCGCAAACCCGTCGCGTTCGCGGCCCACGGCCAGCTGCCCATCGCGGGTGTTGAAGCTGCCATAGGTCAGGCGCGCTTCGGTGTAATTGCCGCCCTGACGCGTGCCGAAATTGATGTTGCCGCCGATGTTGTGCAAGCCGTAGCGCGGATCATTGGTGCCGCGCACCACCTCGATGTAGCTGATGTCCAGCGGGAACAGCATGTCGATGAAGCGCTGGTTGCCACTGTTGACGTTGCTGGGAATGCCGTCGATCAGCGTCTTGATCGCATTGAGGTAACCCTCGCCGTTGAAGGCACGAAAGCTGACCTTGCCCGATTCGGCGCCTTGCCGGGTTTCGGTGAGCTGGATGCCGGGCATCTGCCCGAGCAGCTCCCAGCTATAGGACACGTTCTTGTCCTCGATCTGGTCGGCACCCAGCACGTCCACCGAGGTCAGTACCTGATGCGCGGTGAGTTGGCCTTCGCCATGCTGGTGGACATCGACCTTGCCGAGCGTCAGCGCCGAATCGGACGACTGCGCACGTGCCTGGGCGGCAAACAGGACGGCAGCAACTGCCGCCACGAGAATCTGGATCTTCATGGATCGAACGACACCGATGCGAAAGAGCTGATCACCCCATGTGTCAGCGAATGAAATATTATAACATATGTGACGCGCATCTCTGGCGGCTTGCGGACGTCGGCGGGGACGCGTGTTCTGTACGTCCTATGGGCAGGCGCTTGGAGCGTCGAGCACGCGCCTTGCTGGGCGCGTTTGCCCGCTCAGTCGGGCATGCGGGCTGCGCGTTCGCGCAGCCATTTGGTCGCCACCCACTTTTCGCCGGCCAGGACCGGGGCGCCGGCATGCAGGCTACGTGTCATCGGGTGCGGGCGGTCGTAGCTGAAAAACACCGCATTGCCCTTGATCGCGGCAATGTCCAGATGCACATCGGGAAAGCGCGTGGCCCCGCCGCGCTCGGGTGTGTTGAGGTACATCACCATCGAGGCGACGCGTTGCCCGCCGGCCTGCAGCAACATCGGCGTGCCCGCTGCGTCGGGGTCGAAGTAATCGTAGTGCGGCTGATATTCGGCGCCGGTGCCGTAGCGCAAAACCTGCAAGCCTTCGCCGTGATCTACCGGCCAGTCGAGCAGGCGGGCGATACGCGCTTCGATGCGTTGGCAGAGCGCATCCTGCCCGAGTTGCAGACACATGCTGTCGCTGGTGCGCGCGGCATGCACCACCTGCGCGCCGTTGGCGTTGTCCACGGTGCGCGAGCGCGCAAGGCGTGGCTGCGCGAGTGCGATCAATGCATCGCATTCGGCATCGGACAGAAAACCACCCAGCACCATCACGCGCGGCAAGCGCATGCGCATCAACACGCACACCTGACGATCGCCCAGATCCAGCAGCGATGCATCGCTGTCGTGCAGCAGCGCCGGCACGCGAACCGGCATCGGCAGTCCATGTGTCTGCGCGTGCTGCTGGATGTGCGCACGCACCAGCGCTTCGACTGCATCGATGGCGTCCTGCTCCTCCCAGCCACGATCCAGCAGCGGTTGTAGCGCCTGCTCGGGCGGTTGGCCGGCCAACGCCTGCGCCACGATCCAGTCGGCCAGGGCGGTGGGGATATCGGTCGATGTCATCCCGCTACAGTGCATGCCAATGTGTGGCAGACATGTGTCAAATGTGTCGTGGTAAGACAAATGCAACAGACGGCACCTATAAAGGTGACGGGGATCTTGAACGTGCTCGCCACTGCAGTGAGCGGAACGCTACCAATTCTTGACGACTCCTCTTCATACCGGACCCTTTGACCTGGAGATCAGCCGCATGTCCGTTCGCAATAGCAGCAAGACACTTCTCATGACCTTTGGCACCGCATTGGCGTTGTCCGCCTGCGGTGGCGGTGCCGATCGCGTCGCCTCGCCTGGCGAAGGCGCGTTTCCGCCCGCACCGGCACCGACCCCGGCGCCCACGCCTGCACCAACGCCGGCTCCGACACCCACGCCGACCGGCCCGGCCGCGGATTGCCCGAGCGGTTTTTCCAATGTCGGCACCATCGCCAACAACACGCTGCGCGCCTGCCAGTTGCCGGAGACCATCACCGGCAACCTGGTGGTGCCCGCGCGCGCCGGTACCGCGTATTCGATCAGCGGCCGCGTCAACGTCGGTACCGACCGCGGCGGCGACGCCACCGCGCCGGCGGCCGGCAGCGCGCAGGGCGTGCTGACCATCGAGCCGGGCACGACCCTGTACGGTTCGTCGGGCAGCGACTACATCGTGGTCAATCGCGGTTCGCAGATCTTCGCCGAAGGCAGCGCCAGTGCGCCGATCGTGTTTACCGCGCGTCAGGCGCTGGAAGGCCAGGTCAACGCGAACACCATCGGCCTGTGGGGCGGCATCGTGGTGCTGGGCCGTGCGGCGATCAACAATTGCCCGGGCACCACCGTGTCCGGTACGCCGCAGTGCCAGGCGCAGGTCGAAGGCACCAACGCGTTCTATGGCGGCAATAGCGCCACCGACAACAGCGGTTCGATGCGCTATTTGCGCGTGATGTATTCGGGCTTCGAAATCTCGCCCAACAACGAGCTGCAGGGCATCACCCTGGCCGGTGTGGGCAGCGGCACGCGGCTGGACTACGTGCAGATCCACAACAGTTCCGACGACGGCATCGAGTGGTTCGGTGGCACGGTCAACGGCAGCCACCTGGTCATCACCGGCGCCGACGACGATTCGCTGGATACCGACGCCGGTTGGAGTGGCGGATTGCAGTTCGGCATCGTGGTGCAGCGCGCCGGCGGCGGTGACCGCATGAACGAGTGGAGCAGCCTGCGTCGCCAGCCGTATTCGCGCCCGAAGGTGGCCAACTTCACCTACGTGGGCAATGCGCGCGCCGGTGCGGCGATCATGCTCAATCAGGGCACCCAAGCCGCGTTCTACAACTCGGTGTTCACCCGTCCTGCCGGCGGCACCGGCGATGGCCTGGTGTGCTTGAACATGGCCGATACCGATACCACGGGCACGTTCCACTCGGTGTTTTTCGCCTGCCCGACGGCGTTCGGCAGCGACCCGCGTGCGGCCAGCCAGTTCGCCGCCGGTACCAACAATGTCGCCAACGGCGTGTCGACCTTGCAGAACACCTTCATCAATGGCGCCAACGAAACCGCAGTGCCGGCGTTCCAGGGCCTGAACGGGGTGAGCAGTTTCTTCCAGCAGGTGAATTACATCGGTGGCGTGCGTGATGCCAACGACACCTGGTGGCAGGGCTGGACCTGCGGACTGACCGCCGATCGCCCCTGCTGAGGCACGGCATCGCACGGCGGCCAGCGCGCCGCCGTGCGATGCGTCCAGCTTCATCTTTCTGTTGTCAGGGCTCCCACGATGCGAACCTTCGCTGTTGCCCGTCTTTCGCGGACGGGCCTGTCTCTTTCCATTTCCACCTTGCTGCTGTCCGGCGCCGCCATGGCGCAGTCGACCGGCAGCGATGCCGCCGGCGGCAGTGGCAGTTCCAGTGCTGCCGCCATTGCGCCCAAGCAACTCGACCAGGTCGTGGTGCGCGGCGAGTACATTCCCGAGCCGATGCTGCAGACCTCCGAAGTGGCCTCGTTCGTCACCCGCGAGGACATGGAGCGCACCGGCGACAGCAGCGCCGCGGTGGCGCTGACGCGTGTCACCGGCCTGAGCCTGTCGCGCGGCAAGTACGTCTATGTACGCGGCCTGGGCGAGCGCTACTCGTCGGCGTTGTTCAATGGATCGCCGCTGCCGAGCCCCGAGCCGATGCAGCGCGTGGTGCCGCTGGATCTGTTTCCCAGCGACGTGCTGCAAAGCGTGACCGTGCAAAAAACCTATTCGGCCGATTATCCGGGCGAATTCGGCGGCGGCGTGATCGATCTGCAATCGATGACGGTGCCGGACAAACCGTTCCTGTCGCTCACCGTGGGCGGCGGCGCCAATAGCGTCAGTACCGGCGAGAAGGGGTTGACCTACTACGGATCCGGCGATGACGAGTGGGGCTATGACAACGGTGCGCGCAAGCAGCCTGCCGCGTTGCGCGATGCCATCCGTACCGGGCGGCGCGTGGACCTGGGCAATTTTTCGCGCGATGACATTCGCCGCATCGGCCGCAGCATGAACAACGCCAACCTGTATGTGCTGCAGGAAAAGGACAGCATCGATCCGGACGTCAATGTCGGCGGCAGCGCCGGCTACAGCATGGACATCGGCGAGGCCAAGCTGGGCATTCTTGCGGTGGCCAGCTATGACAACGAATGGCGCACACGTACCGGCAAGCAGCAGGACGGCATCTTTGTCGGTGATGGCGTGGAGTTCAATTCCAATTACGACTTTGCGACCACGCGCAACAACGTGCGCACCAACGGCATGCTGGGCCTGGGTTGGGAATATGGCCGCCACACCATCGGCTGGACCACCTTGTATGTGCATGACACCCTCAAGGTGGCGCGCAGCCGCGCCGGCCGCGACGAGCTGGCCGGATTCGATGTGCGTGACGACAACACCGAGTGGTATGCGCGGCAGTTGATCAACAATCAGCTGCTCGGCTCGCATGCGTTCGGCGAATACGACGATCTCAAGATCGAGTGGCGCGCGGCGGTGGCCAATGCCAGCCGCGATGTGCCGTACGAAACCGGCATCCGTTACGAATTGCTCGATGGCTACTGGGCGCACGATGCCTCGCGGGTGCAGAACTACACGCGCTTCAGCAAGGTCGACGACAGCGTCGCCAGCGGTGGCGTGGACGTGACCTGGCGGCTGCCGATCGAGCACGACCTCACCGTCAAGGGCGGGTTGGCGTATCTGGACAACGACCGGACCGCGTGGAGCCGCGAGTTCCGCTTCCTGGCGCTGGACGGCCCGTTGCCATTCCTGAACCAGTATCAGCGCGTGGATTACCTGATCTCCGACTACAACCTCAGCAACGATCTGCTGCGGCTGCGCGAGACCACCGGCAGTTTCGGTGCGGCCGCGTACGACGCGACGCTGAAGGTCAAGGCGGCGTACCTGCAGGCAGAGGGCGAGATCGTGCCGACCCTGCGCGCCACCGTCGGCGTACGTTATGAAGACGCCACCCAGGCGGTGCATCCGTACGACATCTTCAGCGGCGCACGCCAGGACAGCGTGGCACCGTTGCAGAACAGCTATGCGCTGCCATCGGCCACGGTGACCTGGAACTTTGCCGACAACCAGCAGCTGCGCTTCGGTGCGTCCAAGACGATCGCGCGGCCGCAATTCCGCGAGATGGCACCACAGCAGTATCTGGACCCGGATATCGACCGCCAGTTCTTCGGCAACCCGTTCCTGATCGACAGCGAACTGGTCAATCTGGATGCACGCTACGAATGGTTCTTCGAGCCGGGCCAGTACGTCACCGTGGGCGCGTTCTACAAGAACATCGACAAGCCGATCGAAGCCATCGTCAACGACGCGCCCGGTGGCGGCATCGTGCAGAGCTTCATCAACGCCCCCAAGGCCACGTTGTACGGCATCGAGCTGGAAGCCAAGAAGTATCTGGACGTGCCGGTCGCGGCCGATTGGTGGGGCGACAAGCGCCTGTTCGTGTCCGGCAACTACACGCGCACCACCTCCGAGGTGAGCGCCAGTGCCGGCGATAGCGTGCAGCCGTTCGGCTTCAGCGCACCGGTGCAGGCCAACCTGTTCATTCGCGACGGCTCGGCGTTGCAGGGACAATCGGACGATATCGCCAACCTGCAGATCGGTGTGGAAAGCGAGAGCACGCACAGCCAGGCGACCTTGATCGCCAACTACGTCGGCGAGCGTATTTCTGCGCGTGGTCGCCCGGGTCAGCCGGATTACATCGACAAGCCTGGAACGTCGCTGGATCTGGTGATCAAGAAGGGCCTGGTGTGGTCGGGCGATACGCTCTCGGTGAACTTCGCCGCACGGAATCTGCTCAAGACCAAATACCAGGAGTTCCAGCGCGAGGGCAGCAGCCGGGTCGATCTGTACACCTACCAACCCGGCATCAGCTATGACATCAGTGTGACAGCGCGTTTCTGATCCACCCGGCGTCGGTCGGATCGCAAACGCCCGCTGTGCTTGCCATGGCGGGCGTTTGCGTTTTGCCGCATGTCGGTTTGTGTCGTCTGGTGTCATCGATTTCTTCGAACTGACACATTGCTGCCGCATTCTGTCATCCGATCGCAATCCTTCAGCCGGATGTCTGCTTTGCACCGCGCCTTGCCCTCGTTGACTACCGTCATGTCGTCGCATGCCGCACGCACGGCACTGGGCTGTGCGCTGGTCGGGTTGCTGGCACTGCAAGGGCTGCGCCTGCTGTGGTTGCTGATCACACCGGTCGGTCCGCTTGGTCACGCACAGCCGGCCACAGGCACGGCATCGGACTGGTCTGCATTACGCCGCGACGTGTTCTATCGCAGCGTTGCCGACAGCACCAGCGAAGGTCTCGTGTTGCATGGTGTGCGTGCGGATGTTGCCCAGGCAGCGGCCTACCTGAGTGCTGGCGATGGTCGTCAAGGCGCCTACCGCGTCGGCGATACGGTGGTGCCAGGTGTGGTGTTGCAAGCGGTCGCCGCCGACCATGTGCTGCTGCGAACCGGCAGCGGCGTGCGCCGCCTGGCACTGCTCGATGCCGCACCGCAGACGCTTGCGACAGCGCCACCGCCAGCGGACACGGCGGCAGCAGGTTCCGTCTCCGGCGTGATGTCCAACGTGGGCAACGCAACGGCAGCTGCAGGCGCAACCGCCGTCGACCCGCAACACCTGTTGAGCAGCGCCGGGCTGCGTGCAAGCGCGGACGGCAGCGGCTTCACCATCATGCCGCGCGGCGATGGCGCGCTGTTGCGTCAGGCAGGCCTGGCAGCAGGCGATGTGCTGACCCAGATCAACGGCCGCACGCTCGATGCCGAACACCTGCACGAGTTGCAGGACGAACTGCGCGATGGCCAGGCGGCCACGCTGACCTACCGCCGCGATGGCCAGATCCACACCATGACCTTGAAGCGCCCGCAATGATTGCTGCTCGCCCCTTATGGCTGTTGTCGGCCACGTTGCTGTGCGTGTGCGCCGTCACGCCGGTCGTTTCGCTGCGGGCCGCCGATGCGCCGGCAGTGCGGCTGCAGGACGTGGACCTGCGCGCCTTCATCCAGGATGTCTCGCGCGCCACCGGCATCACCTTCATCGTGGACACCCGCGTGCAGGGCACGGTCAACGTGGCGCGCGCGCAGGCGATGTCCGAAGCCGACCTGCTCGGCATGCTGCTGGCGGTGCTGCGTGCCAACGGCTTGATGGCGGTGTCCAGTGGTCCGTCGACCTATCGCATCATTCCCGACGAGACCGCCGCGCAACAGCCGGGCAGTGCCGCCAGCGGCAATCTGGGGTTTGCCACGCAGGTGTTCACGCTGCAGCGCGTGGATGCGCGCAGTGCGGCAGAGATCCTCAAGCCGCTGATCGGGCGTGGCGGCGTGATCATGGCGATGCCGCAGGGCAATAGCCTGTTGATAGCCGACTACGCCGACAACCTGCGCCGCATTCGCGGGCTGGTGACGCAGATCGATACCGACCGCGCGGCCATCGACACGGTGACCTTGCGCAATAGTTCCGCGCAGGAGCTGGCACGCACATTGACCTCGCTGTTTGGCCAGGCCGGCGAACGCAGTGCGGTGCTGTCGGTGTTGCCGGTGGACAGCAGCAATTCGTTGATCGTGCGCGGCGACCCGGCGCTGGTGCAGCGCGTGGTACGCACCGCGGTGGATCTGGACGGACGCGCCGAGCGCCGCGGCGATGTCAGCGTGGTGCGGCTGCAACACGCCAGCGCCGAGCAGCTGCTGCCGGTCTTGCAGCAGCTGGTCGGGCAGACCCCGGGCAATGAGGCGCGAGCCGGGCAGGACACGCGTTCCAATGCCGTGGATGTGGCGGCAGCCGCGGGCACCGCACAGACCCAGGTGATTGCGCCGGCCGCCGGCAAGCGCCCGGTGATCGTGCGCTACCCCGGTTCCAATGCCTTGATCATCAATGCCGACCCGGAAACCCAACGCGCCTTGATGGATGTGATCCGCCAGCTGGATGTGCATCGCGAGCAGGTGCTGGTGGAAGCGATCGTGGTGGAGATTTCCGACACGGCAGCCAAGCGCCTGGGCGTGCAGCTGCTGCTGGCTGGCCGCAACGGCACCGTGCCGTTGATCGCCACGCAATACAGCGGTGCATCGCCGGGCATCGTGCCGCTAGCCGCCGCGGCGGCAGGAACGCGCAGCGGCAACGACGATGACGATTCGGTGCTGGAACAGGCGCGCAATGTGGCTGCGCAATCGTTGCTGGGGCTGAGTGGCGGCTTGATCGGTCTGGCCGGGCAAAGCAACGATGCGGTGTTCGGCATGATCATCGATGCGGTCAAGAGCGATACCGGCTCCAATCTGCTGTCCACGCCATCGATCATGACGCTGGACAACGAGCAGGCGCGCATCCTGGTGGGCCAGGAAGTGCCGATCACCACCGGCGAGGTGCTTGGCGCGGCCAACGACAACCCGTTCCGTACCATCCAGCGCCAGGACGTTGGCGTGGAGCTGGAAGTGCGCCCGCAGATCAATACCGCCGGCGGCATTACGCTTGCGATCAAGCAGGAAGTCTCGGCGATTGCCGGGCCGGTGAGCGCGCAATCGTCGGAGCTGGTGTTCAACAAGCGTCAGATCGAAACGCGCGTGGTGGTGGAAAACGGCGCCATCGTCGCGCTCGGCGGCCTGCTCGATCAGAACGACCGCCAGACCGTGGAAAAGGTGCCGTTGCTGGGCGATGTGCCGGGCCTGGGCGCACTGTTCCGGCACAAGTCGCGCAACCGCGACAAGACCAACCTGATGGTGTTCATCCGCCCGACCATCATCCGCGACGCGGCCGACGCGCAGCGCATGACCGCGCCGCGCTACACCTATCTGCGCGACCGCCAGCTGGCCGACGGCGACCCGGAAGCCGCGCTCGATGCCCTGGTGCGCGATTACCTGCGCGCGCAGCCGCCGCAGTTGCCGGCCGGACCGTCGTCGGCCGTGCCTGCACCGGCAACAACGCCTGCGCCCGGCGCACGTCCCGTGCAGCGCTGATGCCATGAGCACTGCGCGCGCCAGTATTTCCTATGCATTCGCCAAACGCCATGGCGTGGTGTTGCTTGGCGCCGACGAGGTCGCCCAGATCGGCCTGCGCGAGGGCGCCGCTGTGCAGGCCTTGATCGAGTTGCGTCGGGCGCTGGGCATGCCGTTGCAGGTGCGCACGCTGGCGCCGTCGGTGTTCGACCGGCATGTGTCGGAGATCTACGCCGATGCCGGGCTGGAGCAGGGCGTGCAGGTCGAAGCGCTGGACCTGCACGGCAGCCTGGATTCGTTGATCGACGATATTCCTGCCGCCGATCTGCTCGACAGCCAGGACGATGCGCCGATCATCCGCCTGATCAACGGCATCATCGCCGAAGCCGCGCGCCTGGGCGCCTCCGATGTGCATCTGGAATCCTACGAATCGCGCTTGCGCGTGCGCCTGCGCGTGGATGGGGTGATGCGCGAAGCGGCCACCTTGCCCGGGCGCATCGCGCCGCTGCTGGTGTCGCGGGTCAAGGTGATGGCACGGCTGGACATCGCCGAAAAACGCGTCCCGCAGGACGGCCGCGTGTCGCTGGTGATGGGGGCCAAAGCGTTGGACGTGCGCGTGGCCACCTTGCCCACGCGCAACAGCGAGCGGGTGGTGCTGCGTATCCTGGACAAGGAGCAGGGCACCTTGTCGTTGACGCAGCTGGGCATGCCCGCGGCAGTGATGCACACCGTGCAGCGCGCATTGCAGGTACCCAATGGAATCGTGCTGGTGACCGGCCCCACCGGCTCGGGCAAGACCACCACCTTGTACGCTGCGTTGAGCCTGCTCAACGATGGCTCGCGCAATATCCTCACCGTCGAAGACCCGGTGGAATACGCCATCGACGGCGTCGGCCAGACCCAGGTCAACGCGCGCGTGGGCATGACCTTTGCCGCCGGTCTGCGCGCCATCCTCCGCCAGGACCCGGACGTGGTGATGATCGGTGAGATCCGCGATGCCGAGACCGCGCAGATTGCGGTGCAGGCCAGTCTCACCGGCCATCTGGTGCTGTCCACCGTGCACACCAACGATGCGGTGGGCGCGGTCACGCGCCTGCGCGATATGGGGATCGAACCCTTTCTGCTGGCGTCGAGCCTGCGGCTGATTCTGGCGCAGCGGCTGGTGCGGCGGCTGTGCCCGCAGTGCCGCGCGCCGCGGCCACCGGACGCAGCCGCACGGCAGCTGCTTGCGGTCGGTGACGATGGCGGCACGACGGTGTACGCCGCGGTCGGCTGTGCGGTGTGCCATCACAGCGGTTATGCCGGGCGCGTGGGCATTTACGAAGCCATTGCGGTGGACGATGCGATGCGCCGCCTGATCGGCGACAACGCCGACGAGGATGCGCTTGCGGCAGTGGCCTTCGCACGCGCGCCGCGGTTGAGCGATGCGGCACGCGCCGCCGTGCTGCAAGGGCGCACCACGCTGGAAGAAGCCTTGCGCGTCACCCGCCAGCAGGACGATGCGCATGCCGCGGTTTGATTACACCGTGCTCGATCTGCACGGACGCAGCCGCCAGGGCGTGATCAGCGCCGACAACCTGCACAGCGCGCGTGCGCAGCTGGAACAGCGTCAGTGGGTGCCGGTGCGGGTCGATGCCGCTGCCGCTGCTGCCACCGCGGTGCGTGCGGCACGCTTCAGCGGCAAGGATCTGGTGTTGTTCACGCGTCAGCTTTCCACGCTGGTGGAAACCGCGCCATTGGAAGAAGCCTTGCGCACCATCGCCACGCAATCGGAGCGTCGTGGCGTGCGCCGCGTCACCAGCCAGACACATGGGCTGGTGGTCGAGGGCTTCCGCCTGTCCGATGCGATGGCACGCCAGGGCAATGCATTTCCGTCGCTGTATCGCGCCATGGTCGCCGCAGGCGAAAGCGCCGGTGCCTTGCCGCAGGTGCTGGAGCGGCTGGCCGATCTGCTCGAGCTGCAGGCGCAGGTGCGCAGCAAGCTGCAGTCCACCTTGGTCTACCCGGCCGCGTTGGCGCTGACGGCCGGTGCGGTGGTGATCGTGTTGATGACCTTCGTCGTCCCCAAGGTGGTGGACCAGTTCGATTCGATGGGCCGCGCCTTGCCATGGCTGACGCGCGCGGTGATCGGCGTGTCCAACGTCCTGCTGCATGCCGGCATCCCGCTACTGGTTGCGCTGGTGATTGCGGTCATCGCAGCGGTGCGTCTGCTCAAACGCCCGCCACTGCGGCTGGCTGCGGATCGCGCCATCCTGCGTGCGCCCTTGCTCGGCCGGTTGATCCGCGACCTGCACGCCGCACGCATGGCGCGCACGCTGGCGATCATGGTCAACAGCGGCCTGCCGCTGATGGAAGGCCTGATGATCGCCGCGCGCACCGTCGACAACCGCGCCTTGCGCCTGGCCACCGACAGCATGGTCACCGCGATCCGCGAGGGCGGGAGCCTGGCTGCGGCGATGAAGCGCGCCGGCGTGTTTCCGCCGACGCTGCTGTATATGGCCTCCAGCGGCGAAAACAGCGGGCGCCTGGCGCCGATGCTGGAACGCGCCGCCGATTACCTGGAGCGCGAGTTCGAGTCCTTCACCACCGCGGCGATGAGCCTGCTGGAGCCGGCCATCATCGTGCTGCTCGGCGGCGTGGTGGCGGTGATCGTGCTGTCGATCCTGTTGCCCATCCTGCAATTCAACACCCTCGCGCTTGGCTGAGCGCGGCCGCTTTCTCCGGAGATCCCCATGCAGTCCACCCAGTTTCGTGCACTTGCCGGCTCGCCTGTCTCGCGCAGTGGCGTGCGCGGTTTCACCCTGGTCGAGTTGATGGTGGTGATCGTCATCATCGGCCTGCTGGCCACCGTGGTGATGATCAACGTGATGCCCAGCCAGGACCGCGCCATGGTCGAAAAGGCGCGCGCGGATGTTGCGGTGCTGGAACAGGCGCTGGAAACCTATCGCCTGGACAACCTCACCTATCCGACCACCGAGCAGGGCTTGCAGGCCTTGCTCAGCCCGCCGGGCGGCCTGGCCCGGCCCGAGCGCTATCGGCAGGGCGGCTATATCCGCCGGTTGACTGAAGATCCATGGGGCCACGCGTATCACTACCGCCGCCCGGGCCGAACCGGTGGCTTCGACGTCTATTCCTTCGGTGCCGACGGCGCCGAAGGCGGCGATGCCGACAATGCCGACATCGGCAACTGGCGCTGAGGTGCCGCCGTGCTGACTGCATCAGCCAGCGCGCAGCGGATGGCGATATGCAGCTATCGCGTACGCATGCGCGGCTTCACCTTGCTCGAGCTGCTGGCGGTGCTGGTGATCACCGCACTTGCCAGCACCCTGGTGGTGATGACCTTGCCGGACACGCGGCAGGATCTGCACGATCAGGCCGACATGCTGGCCAGTGCGCTGGCCAATGCGCGCGACGAGGCGATCCTGAGCCTGCGCATGGTTGAAGTCACCATCGATGCGGGCGGCTATGCGTTTCGTCGCCAGGCGCAGCAACGCTGGGTTGCGCTGGATCAGACGCCGTTCGCCGCCACGCGCTGGCCTGCGGGCGTGCAGGCGCAGGTGCCGGGCGGCGGTACACAGCTGAGCGTCCGCTTCGACCCGACCGGTGCGGCCACGCCGCAACGCATCGCGCTGGGTGACGGGCAGCAACAGCTGCAGGTGATGGTGGATGCGGCCGGTGTGGTGCGGGTCGATGCGCCGGCTCGGTAACCAGCGCGCCTGCGCCGGATTTTCGCTGCTTGAGCTGATGGTCGCATTGGCCATCTTCGGCATGGCGGTGGTCGGGTTGTTGAATCTGTCGGGCGAGAGCACGCGCACGGCAGTGGTGCTGGAAGAACGCACGCTTGCCGCATTGGTTGCGGAAAATCAGGCGATCGAGGCGATGCTGGCGCCGGCCAACGCCGCAGTGGCGCCTGCACAAGGCCAGGACACGCTGGGTGGCCGTCGTTGGGACTGGAAACGCCAGGCGGTGCCGGCAAGCGCTGGCATGGTGCGGATCGAGGTGCGTGTGCGCGCCGCAGGACAGGCACAGCAGATTGCCAGCCTGAGCACATTGCGGAGTGTGCAATGAGCCGCCCGCAGCGCATGCAGGGCTTTACCCTGATCGAACTGCTGGTGGCGCTGGCGGTCTTTGCGCTGGTGGCCAGCGCCGCGGTGGTGGTGATGCGGCAAAGTATCGATCAGCGCGATGCGGTGCGTGTGCGCCTGCAGCAGGTGCGCGAACTGCAACTGGTCCATGGCCTGCTGCGCAGCGATCTGCAACAGGCCGCGGTACGGCGCACACGCAACAGCGATGGCAGCGCTGCGCGCACCGCGTTCGTTGCAGGTGCGCCCGGAACCCGAGGGCCGTTGTTCGGCTTTGTGCGGCGTGGCTGGAGCAATCCGGATCGGGCGCCGCGTGCGTCGCTGCAATACGTCGAGTACCGCATCGTCGACGGACGTCTGGAGCGCAGTGCGCGGCCGGCGCTGGATGGCGCGGTGGCCGGGGCGCCGCAGGTGCTGCTGCGCGGTGTGCGTTCGGCCGAGGTGGCGTTTCACTATCGCGCGCAGTGGAGCGATGGCTGGAGCGGCGGGCTGGAGGCGCTGCCGGATGCGCTGTCGCTGGAGCTGGATCTGGAGCAATGGGGCCACGTCCGTCAGTTGTTCCTGCTGCCGGAGGGGCGCGCATGAGCGCGCTGCGTGCCCCTGCGCAACAACGCGGCGTCGCATTGCTGACCGTGTTGTTGCTGGTGGCGGTGATGACGCTGCTGATGGTTGCGGTCTTGAACGACCTGCGCTTTGGCTTACGCCGCAGCGGCAACGCAGAGGCGATGACGCAGGCGCAGTGGTATGCGCTGGGCAGCGAAACGGTGGCGCGGCAACGCTTGCAGGCCTTGGCCAGGCGCGACCCGATGCGCACCACGCTGGAGGGCAGCTGGAACGACCAACCGATCAGCTTCCCGCTGGACGATGGACTGGTGAGCGTGCGGCTGCGCGATCGCGGCGGCTGCTTCAACCTCAATAGCGTGGTGATGGGCGCACCCGAGCAATGGCAACGCAGCGACGATGGCGTCAACCAATACCTGGCCTTGCTGGACGTGCTGGGTATCGCCCCGCAACAGGCGCAGGCGCTCACCGATGCACTGGTGGACTGGCTCGATAGCGACGCACAGCCTGGCGCGCAGGGGGCCGAAGACGACCGCTATCTGCAAGCGGCGGTGCCGCTACGCACCGGCGCGACCTTGTTGGCTGGCGTCAGCGAGCTGCGCGCCATCGTCGGTTACACGCCAGCGCTTGTGGAGCAGCTCCAGCCATATGTCTGTGCACTGCCCGAAGGGCGGCTGTCGCCGATCAACGTCAACACGCTGCGCCCCGACGATGCACCGGTGCTGGTGGCCGTGACCGAAGGCGCCGTGGAGTTGCCGGCCGCACGTCGCATCATCGCCGCGCGGCCGGTCGGCGGTTGGCGCGATGCAGCGGTGTTCTGGAAGCACCCCGCATTCCTGCAGGCGCAGTTACCCGACGCGGTGTTTCAGCAGATCGAATTGCGCACGTCCTATTTTTCCCTCTACAGCCAGGTCGACCATGCCGGTGCGCAGGTTCTGCTGGAGGCATTGCTGCAACAGGACCCTGCCGGCCGCGTGCGGTTGGTGGCACGTCAATGGAGCCCCGACGAATGAGTAGCATCCTGCTGTTGTTGCCGGCCGATGCCACAACGCAGCCCACCACCGTGCGCGTGGATGCACACGGCCACGTGTTGGCGCAGGATGCGTTGAACGCGCGACTCGCGCCAACAACGCAGACGGTGCTGGTGGTGCCCGGCGTGGATGTGCATCTGCGCTGGATGGCCTTGCCCGGGCGCAGTATTGCGCAATCGCTGGCTGCGGCGCGGCTGCAGCTGGCCGAGCATCTGGCAGGCGATGCACAGGCGCTGCATGTGGTGATCGCCGACCAGGCAGAGAGCGATGGCATGCGGCTGGTGGCCGCAGTGGATGGCTCGGTGATGCGGCAGTGGCTCGACCGTGCGGCAGCCCTGGGTGTCGTCCCCGATGCGGTCGTGCCCGACTGTCTGCTGCTGGCCGACGCGCCGCCGGATCAGCCGCCGACGCTGCTGCACTGGGATGGACGCTGGTTGTTGCGTGGCACGCGCATCGCCTGCAGCCTGGAGCCGCAGCTTGCGCAGGTGCTGGTCGCATCGCTTCCGATTGCAACGGCGCTGCCGCCGGAGCCGGATCCACTGCACGCCATCGCGCAGTTTGCGCGGCATGCCGCCACCGCGCCGATCAATCTGCGTCAGCAAGGCTTTGCCGCGTCAACGCCGCAGCGGGCGGGCCTGCGGCCACGCACGCTTGCGTGGTTGCTTGCGCTGCTGGTGCTCTCGCCTGCGCTTGTGATGGTGGCGCAGAGCCTGCGTTACGACATCGGCGCGCAGCTCCTGCAGCGGCGCAGCGCGCAACTGATGGGTACGCATGGCATCGCCCCCGGCGCTGACAAGACACGTCAGGCCGGTGCCGCGCAGAACGCATTCGCAACGCAACTGGCCGCCGTGTTCGCCGCAGTCCAAGCGGTACCGGGTGCGGAACTGGATGCGCTCGCTTACCAGCCACAAGGTCCGCTGCGCGTCACCTTGCTGCACAGCGACGCCGCGCAACTGGAGCACTTCACGGCCCAGCTCGGCCGCGCCGGCTGGCAGCTGCGCGCAGGCGCGGGCCAGCCCCGCGATGACAGACTCGCCACTTCGCTGGAACTGGAGCCGCCGCGATGAACATGTTGCAAGGGATGCCGGTGTGGTGGCAGGGTCGCGCACCGCGCGAACGCATCATGGTGTCGGTCATGGTTGTCGCCATCGCTGCCTTCATCGGCTGGTACGCGCTGCTGGTGCCGCTGCGGCACTGGCGCAGCAGCGCACAGGCACGGTATGACCAGGCCGCAGAGGCGCTGCTCGTCGCGCGCACGTCACACGCCGGTACAGTGGCCGCCATCCCGCTGGCGCGCATCGCGCAAAGCGCACGCGATGCCACGATCACCATCACCCGCCAACAGCGCAGTCCGACCGGAACGCTTGCAGTGCAGATCGACACCGTGACCAGCCCCGTCCTGTTCGCCTGGCTGGAACAGCTGCGCCAGCGTCACGGCCTGACGCCCTCGGCGCTTGAGATCCCCCGCCACGACGGGCAGCTGCAGGTGCGCTGCACGTTTTCGGGCATCGCGCCATGAGGGCAGTGCGTTGGTTGGTGCTGGGCAGCGCGCTGCTGGTCGTCGGCGTGCTCGCCACCTTGCCGCTGCGACTGGTGCTGCCGATGGACACGCTGCCGTTCACCGCGCTGGAAGCACAGGGCTCGATCTGGAACGGCACCTTGCGTGGCGTGACCTGGACCACCATGGACGTGGGCGATGTCGGCGTGCGTCTGCGCCCGCTGCCCTTGTTGCGCGGGCAGCGCCAGGTGCAGCTGCGCTCGGCTACCGCGCAGCTGGTGGCATTGCAAGGCGCCCGAGACGGTGTGCAGCAGGCCAACGGTCGCCTGTTGCTGCGCAAACCGGGCGGGGTAGCCTTGCTGGACCTGTCGATCGATCTGCGCGATGTGCATGCAGTGTTCGACGCCACACGATGTTCCCAGGCCGGCGGCGATGTCGCCCTGCAGGTGCTGCCCAACGCAGGTGGCGAAGCCGCCGGACTGCTGCCGTTGCGTCTGCGCGGCAGCCCGCGCTGCGTGGACGATGCCGTGGTGCTGGCGCTCGCGCCCGATGGCGGCCTGCCCGACGGCGTCGACCTCGGCGCCGAGCTGCGGCTGCAGCGCGATGGCCGCTGGCAGTGGCGCACCCAGGTCGAGCCCGGCAACGACACCGCGCTGCAGTTGGGCCTGCAACTGCTCGGCTTCGTCCAGACGCCGGAGCGTTGGCTGGTGCGCGTCGATCACGGGCAGCTGTAGCGCAGATCACTGCTGGCGCAGAGAGCGGGCAGGTTGCATGGCGCAGCGGTTTCAGCTGCCCGCTGGCGGCCTGGCCCAGACCTCCAGTGCCGGCAAATTGGTCTGATCTACCTGGCCACCCATCGGCCGGTCGCCACCACGCCTTGCCGAGGCTGCTGCCGATACGGCACCCCGTGCAACGCAGACCATTGCCCGCCGCGCCGATATTCACCGGCCAATCGCCGGGCGCGCCGGCAGGCCTCGCCAGCGCCGGCCCGACCGGTCCAGGCGGGCCGGCGCAGCGCAGGGCTGGTACGTTGCCGTGGATTGGTACTATATTGGACCTATCGAATTCGGGCAGGCGGGACTAACGAATGGCCAAGGCCAAGGCGGACGCCGACAAGCGACTGGACGACCTGCACCTGGACGCGTCCGCGCCAACCCCGCTGTACCTGCAGCTGGCCGGCAAGCTCACCGACGCCATTCGTGGCGGTCAGTGGAAGGCCGGCGAAGCGCTGCCGGCCGAGCGCCAGCTGTGCGAGCGCCTGCAGATCTCGCGGGTCACGCTGCGCCAGGCGGTCGATGTGCTGGTCGAACAAGGCCTGGTCTCGCGTCGGCAGGGTGCCGGCACCTTCGTCACCACGCAGATCCAGCACCAGCTCAGTGGTCTGACCAGTTTCAGCGAAACGCTGCGCATCAAGGGCTACGAGCCGGGTACGCGCTGGCTGGAGCGGCGCCTGCGCCCGGCGCATGGCGAAGAAATCCTGCGGCTGGGCCTGTCGCCGGATGCGGCGGTGGCTTCGCTGACCCGCCTGCGCAGCGCCGACGACCGTGTGATGGCCTACGAGCATGCGGTGCTGCCGCAACGCATCGTGGCCGACCCGCAGCAGGTGGGCGATTCGCTGTACAGCTATCTGGATGCGCAGGGCACGCCGGTGGTGCGCGCATTGCAGTACTTCCGCGCGATCAACCTGCCGGCGCGTCTGGCCGAACATCTACGCATGAAGACCGGCGAGGCGATCCTGCATGTGGTGCGCGTGGGCTACACCCGCGACGGCAGCGCGATCGAATTGACCGACACCTATTGCCATAACGACTTCTACGACTTCGTCGCCGAACTGCGCCGCTGACCCCAACGGCATTCCCTACGACAACCTCAGAGCCAGCCGATCCATGACTACCGCCAGGCCCGCAAATCCCGTTGTCTCGATCGCCATCGTCGGCGTGCTGTTTTTCATCATCGGCTTTTTCACCTGGATCAACGGGCCGCTGATCACCTTCGTGCGGCTGGCGTTCGACCTCAACGAGGTCAACGCGTTTCTGGTGCTGATGGTGTTCTACCTGTCGTACTTCTTTCTGGCGCTGCCGGCGTCGTGGATTCTCAAGCGCACCGGCATGAAGAAGGGCCTGGCGTTGAGTCTGGTGGTGATGGCCGTGGGCGCGGCCGGATTCGGCCAGTTCGCCACCCAGCGCTGGTATCCGGGCGCATTGGGCGGGCTGTTCGTGATCGGCAGTGGCCTGGCGCTGCTGCAGACCGCGATCAACCCGTACATCAGCATCCTGGGGCCGATCGAAAGCGCCGCACGCCGCATCGCCCTGATGGGCATCTGCAACAAGATCGCCGGCATCCTGGCGCCGATCCTGATCGGCTCGCTGGTGCTGCACGGCATTGGCGACCTGTCCGCGCAGGTCGCCAGTGCCGATGCGGCGACCAAGGAAACCCTGCTCACTGCCTTTGCCGCCAAGATCCATGCACCGTATCTGGTGATGTCCGGCGTGCTGCTGTTGCTGGCCATCGGCGTCCTGTTCTCGCCATTGCCCGAACTCAAGGCCTCCGAGGCCAACGCAACCCCCGGCGCTGCCGGCGTGCAGAAATCCAGCATCTTCCAGTTCCCGCATCTGTGGCTGGGCGTGTTGTGCCTGTTCGTGTATGTGGGCGTGGAGGTGATGGCCGGCGATGCCATCGGCACCTACGGGCATGGCTTCAACCTGCCGCTGGACAGCACCAAGCTGTTCACCTCCTACACGTTGGGCGCGATGCTGCTGGGCTACCTCGCGGGCCTGGCGTTGATCCCGACCGTCATTTCGCAGGCGCGTTACCTGAGCGTGTCGGCAGTGCTGGGCGTGCTGTTCTCGCTGGGTGCGTTGCTGACCCACGGCTACGTGTCGGTGGGCTTCGTCGCCGCGCTGGGCTTCGCCAACGCGATGATGTGGCCGGCGATCTTTCCGCTGGCCATTCGCGGCCTCGGCCGCTTCACCGAGATCGGTTCGGCCTTGCTGGTGATGGGGATTGCCGGCGGCGCGATCATTCCGCAGCTGTTTGCCATTCTCAAACAGCACTACGACTTCCAGGTCGTGTTCGCTGCGCTGATGGTGCCGTGCTATCTGTACATCCTGTTCTATTCGCTGCGCGGTCATCGCCTGGGCCTGCCGGCCCAGGCCAAGTGAGCGACGCGGCATGATGCGTTCCGACGACCAAGGCACTTCCATGCGCAGGCCCACCATCAAAGACGTCGCCGAGCGCGCCAAGGTCTCGTTGAAGACCGTGTCGCGTGTGATCAACAACGAGCCCTCGGTGATGCAGGCCACGCGTGCGCGCGTGCTGCGCGCCATCGCCGATCTCGACTACGAACCCGATCCGTCCGCACGCAATCTGCGTAGCGGCACGCCGTTCGTGATCGGCCTGGTCTACGACAACCCCAATCCGTATCACATCATCGGCATCCAGAACGGCGTATTGGCCGCCTGCCGCGAAACCGGCTTCGGCCTGCAGATCCATCCCTGCGATTCCACCTCGCCATTGCTGGCCGAAGAACTCGCCGAATGGGTGCAGCGCTCGCGGCTGGCCGGGGTGGTATTGACCGCGCCGATGTCCGAACGCCCCGAACTGCTCGCCGGCCTGGCCGCGCGCGGGATCAAGAGCGTGCGCATCATCGCGTCCACCGACGATCCCGGCGACGGCCCATGCGTGTATATCGACGACCGCGATGCCGCGTATGAAATCACCGAGCATCTGATCCAGCTCGGCCATCAACGCATCGGCTTCCTGTGGGGCGGCCCGCAGCATCGCTCCAGCGGCGAGCGCTATGCCGGCTACGAAGCGGCGTTGAAGGACTATGGCATTGCGCTGGACAAGCACCTGGTGATTCCCGGCGACTACACCTTCGACGATGGCTTCCGTGGCGCGCGTCGGTTGCTGTCGCTGCGCGAGCCGCCCACGGCCATCTTCGGCAGCAACGATGAAATCGCCGCCGGCGTGCTGGCTGCGGCCAAGTCCACCGGCATGAACGTGCCGTATCAGTTGTCGATCGCCGGCTTCGAAGACAGCCCGTTTTCGCGGCAGTCGTGGCCGGCATTGACCACCGCCAAGCAGGCCACCGACGACATCGCGCGGCACGCCGCACGCTTGTTGATCAGCCAGCTGCGCAGCGATGCCTACGACGACCAGCCCGCGCAATTGCAGAACCGCGGCTTCGTACCGCAACTGGTGGTACGCGGCTCCACTGCGCCGGCGCCCGCGTCCACCGGCAAACCCCTCCCTCCCGAATCCGCCTGAGCCCCGATGAGCCTCCCCACCGAAACGCAGACCTTGATGTTCCGCGAAGCCGCGCAGACCGCCGATGTGGTCGCCGCGCAATTCGCGCGCAATGCCGACACCATCGCTGCGCTTGCGCAATCGTTGCGCGACAACCCGCCGCCGTTCGTGGTGACCTGCGCGCGCGGCAGCTCCGATCACGCAGCGACCTATGCCAAGTACCTGTTCGAGACCCAGCTGGGCATCGTCACCGCCTCAGCATCGCCATCGGTGGGCTCGGTGTACGCAGCGCCGCTGCAACTGCGTGGCGCGCTGTACATCGTAATTTCGCAATCGGGCAAGAGTCCGGATCTGCTGCGTAATGCCGAGGCCGCCAAACTCGCCGGTGCGCGCGTGGTGGCTCTGGTCAATGTGGAAGATTCGCCGCTGGCGCAGCTGGCCGAGGTGGTGATTCCGCTCGGCGCCGGCCCGGAAAAAAGCGTTGCCGCCACCAAGAGTTACCTCGCCTCGCTCGCCGCGGTGCTGCACCTGGGTGCGGTGTGGAAGAACGACCCCGCACTGCTCGCTGCAGTGGACGCGTTGCCGCAACAGTTGCGCAGCGCCTGGCAGGCCGACTGGTCCGCGCTGACCACCGGTTTGACGCCCGCGCACAACCTGTTCGTGCTTGGCCGCGGGCTGGGCCTGGGTGCGGCGCAGGAAGCGGCCTTGAAATTCAAGGAAACCTGCGGCCTGCATGCCGAGGCCTACAGCTCGGCCGAGGTCAAACACGGGCCGATGGCATTGGTCGGCCCGGGCTTTCCGGTGCTGGTCTTTGCGCAGCCCGACGAAACCGGTGCCGGCACCCGCGCACTGGCCGAAGAATTCCGCGCGCGCGGCGCGCAGGTGTGGCTGGCCGCACCCGATGGCGATCTGCCGCTTGCCGATGCCGCGCATCCGGCGTGTGCGCCGCTGCTGACCGTGCAGAGCTTCTACCGCGCGATCAATGCGCTGGCGCTGCAGCGTGGCAACAATCCCGATTTACCGCCGCACTTGAACAAGGTCACGGAAACCGTTTGAACATGGATGCTTCCTGCACTCAGGCATTGTGCAATGCGCGCGTACTCACCGATGACGGCCTGCAGGATGGCCTGGCCGTGCTGCTGGACGGTGCGCAGATCCAGGCGATCGTGCCGGCCGACGACGTACGCGTTGCGCAGGCCGCCACGCGCTTGGATCTGGGCGGTGCGACCTTGCTGCCCGGCTTCATCGACATCCAGGTCAATGGCGGCGGCGGGGTGCTGTTCAACAATGCGCGCGACCCGCAGGCGCTGGCCACGATTGCCGCGGCGCATCGCCGCTTCGGCACGACCGGCATGCTGCCGACGCTGATCAGCGACACCGCGCAGGTGATGGCCGAAGCCATCGATGCCACCCGTGCGGCCATCGCGCAAGGCGTCCCCGGCGTGCTCGGCATCCATCTGGAAGGCCCGTACTTGAGCCCCGCACGCAAGGGCACCCACGACGCGCGCAAGTTCCGTCTGCCGGACGCGCACGAGATTGCCGTCGACACCTCGCTGGACAACGGCGTCACCTTGATCACGCTTGCGCCCGAGCGCGTGCCGCTGGATGACATCCGCGCGTTCGTGGCCGGTGGTGCGATCGTGTTCGCCGGCCACACCGCCGCGACCTACGAGCAGGCACGCGACGGCATCGCTGCCGGCGTGAGCGGATTTACCCACGTCTACAACGCGATGTCGCAGCTGGCAGGGCGCGAGCCCAACGCCGTGGGCGCCGCGCTGGAAGACCCGCAGGTGTGGTGCGGTGTCATCGTCGATGGCGTGCACGTGCACCCGGCCAGCCTGCGCGTGGCGTTGGCGGCCAAACCGCGCGGCAAGGTGCTGCTGGTCACCGACGCCATGCCGATGGTCGGCGCCGACAGCCCCAGCTTCGATCTGTATGGCGAAACCATCACCGCCGTGGACGGCGTGGTGCGCAATGCCGACGGCGCACTCGCCGGCTCGGCCCTGGACATGGCCACCGCAGTCCGCAACAGCGTGCAATGGCTGGGCGTGGATCTGGCCGAAGCCGCACGCATGGCCTCGACCTACCCCGCGCAATGCATCGGCCTGGGCGAACGCCTGGGCCGTATCGCACCCGGCTACCAGGCCGACCTGGTGCTGGTGGATGCGGATGTGCAGGTGCTGGGCACCTGGGTGGCCGGACAGCGCGAGTAAGCGTGATTGTCGCCGCGTGGATCTTCGCCGCGCGGCGAGTCGCTGTTGGTGGTTGGAACGCTACCGTCGTCGTGTTGCAATGGCGTGCGCCGACGTCCTTGAGGCGGCGAGGCGCGATTGCATACGCGCACCTGCCTGCCTCACAAGCGCGTTATCTGCGCATGCGCACTCCATCTGCGCACGCACGCAAAACACTTTGCATCGCAACATCTGCATGCGCAGCCTGCCAGCACTAGGTGTTGATGCGCAGTGGTCTGCATGCGCATCAAAAAAGAATGCGATGGCGATCACGTCGTCATCCCGTTATCTGCGTTGAATTCGACGAATTCCACATACATCAGGCTGTTTGTGTCGTCGAGTTGACAGCGCGGCTTGCTGCGGGCAACTTCACTGATAACGTTGTCAGCGAACAGGAGCCCACTCCGAATCATGCAAATGGTGCCGCCGATCATGCATTGATCCGGCGCTTTGATCCGCATCGCTGCGATTGCAACGGCAAGCCCAGGCAATGGCGATGCGGGACGCTGCTCGCATCCGGCACAGGGGACGGATGACGGGTATGGCACGCGCGTCGCGCGTTCTTGCGCAACCAGCCGGTTGCGACGTATCAGTTTGAGAGGTCCATGCAATGGCGTATCCCCGTGTGTTCGAGTTGTCCGGCCATGTCCTTTGTCACGCGCGTGCACCGCGTCGCTCGTCACTGAGCGCAGCGGTACGTGGCTTGCTGTTGGGGGGCGCGGCTTTTGCCAGCACTGCGGTGCTTCCGGCATTCGCGCAGGAACAGCCGGCACCCGCGCAGCAACAGGCACCAGCCAATCCTTCGGTGTCCACGCTGGACGAAATCAAGGTGGTGGGCTATCAGGCCAGCCTGGGCAAGGCGCTCAACGTCAAGCGCAATGCCGATGCGATCGTCGATGCGATCAGCGCCGAAGACATCGGAAAATTCCCCGACACCAATGTCGCCGAGTCGCTGTCGCGTCTCTCGGGCATCACCGTCGATCGCCAGTTCGGCGAAGGCGAGAAGGTCAGCATTCTCGGCACCGACCCGGCGCTCAACCGCGTGCTGCTCAATGGCCAGACCATTGCCTCCACCAGTTGGGGCGGCGACCCCAACGACCCGGACAGCCGTTCGTTCAACTACAGCACGCTGGCGCCGGAAGTGGTGGGGCTGATGGAGGTCTACAAGACGCCGGAAGCGCGCATCGACGAAGGGTCCATCGGCGGCACGGTGATCGTGCATACGCGCAAGCCGCTGGAGCTGGAGCGCAATACGCTGACCGGTACGGTGAGCTACGGCTATAACGACCGGTCTGAAGAAGGCAAGCCCAACGCATCGGCGCTGTATAGCTGGAAGAACCAGGACGAAACCCTGGGCGTGCTCACCTCGGTGATGCATTCCCAGCGCGTGCTGCGCCGCGACGGTGTGGAAATCTTTGGCTACGACAACGTCGCGGGCGCGGCGTTTCCGCCTGCAGTGGTGGGCAACAACACCGGTGTGTTTCCCACCTCGATCAACACCGCATTGTTTCAGCAGACGCGCAAGCGCGATGGCGTCAGCGCAGCGCTGCAATGGAAGCCCGATAGCGATTTCGAGCTCAACCTGACCGGCCTGTACGTCAAGGAGAGCTTCGACAATTACAACCAGAGCCGTTACGGCTATTGGGGCTCCAATCCCGGCGACGCGCAGGAACTGGGCTTCGAAAACGGCGTGGCCACGTCGGGTACCTTCGGCGACCAGTCCAACACCTATCTGGACGGCTACCTGCGCAACAGCGATGTCACCACCGGCAGCATCCATTTGCGTGCCGACTGGCATGGCGATGGCTGGAATGCCTCGAGCCAGGTGGGCTACACCAGCTCGCAAGGCGGTGCCGAGCGCATCTACGGCATCCAGTTCCGCAATCTTGCCGGGTACAGCTACAACATCGACGGGCGTCGCACCGCGATGGACTACAGCACCGACCCCACCAATGCGGCAGCGATGCAACTCAACAACGCCTCGGCCAGCCACAGCCCGCAGTACGACAAGGAGCGCTATCTGCAGCTGGACTTCGATCATGCGGTGGAGTGGGGCCCGTTCACGCAGATCCTCACCGGCATCAAGCTCACCAATCATGCCACCGGGCAGTCGTCGTACAGCCGCACCTGGGCCCCAAACGATGGCAGTACGCTGGCGGATTTTTCGCCGGGCACCACACCCTCCGGTTATCTGGACGGACTCTCCACCAGCGCCGACATGCAACGTTGGTCCACCATCAATCGCGGCGCCATCGGCCGCTATATCGGTGGGCTGGAAGGCGATGACGGCCTGCCGATCAGCTACGCCGGCAACTACAGCATCGAGGAGCAGAACCGTGCATGGTTCCTGCAGGGCAACTTCTCCGGCGAGCGCTATCGCGGCAACATCGGCGTGCGCTACGTGCACACGCGCGACTCCACCGATGGCTTCAGCTATGCACCAGGTGGCAGCTACACGCCGGTGAATTTTCTCAGCAGCTACGGCAAGTGGTTGCCGGCCTTCAATATCGCCTACGACCTGCGCGAGGATCTGATGTTGCGCTTTGCCGCCTCCAAGGTCATCGCGCGACCGCGTTACACCAACATGACGCCGTACGTGGCCACCGACGACACCACGTTGACCGCATCCACCGGCAACCCCGGTCTGAGCCCCTACGAGTCGACCAACCTCGGTGCGTCGGTGGAGTGGTACTTCTCCGACAGCAGCCTGCTCAGCGGCGAGTTCTTCTCGCGCGATATCTCCAACTACATCCTGACCACGGTGCAGGACCGCGTGTTCTTCAACAACGCCACCGGTGGGTCGAGCACATACCAGACCTCGGTGCCGACCAATGCCGGCGACGCCAAGGTGCAGGGCGTGGCGCTCAATCTGCAGCACAACTTCGGCAACGGCTTCGGTGTGGTCGCCAATTACACGTATTCCGATTCCAACACCGACGGCGACTACAGCCTGCCGTACAACTCGCGCAACGCCTACAACATCAGCCCGTACTACGAGCAGGGCAAGTGGAGCGCGCGCGTCAATCTGGGCTGGCGCTCGGAGTACTTCACCCAGATCGGTCGGCTCAACGGCCAGCAGATGACCGATGCCTTCACCCAGGTCGATGCCTCGTTCGGCTATCAGGCCACCGAGCGGCTACGGGTGGCGCTGGAAGCCACCAACCTGCTCGACGAAACCTACTTCAGCTACATCGGCAACAAGAACCAGCCGTACTACATCTACAAGAACGGTCGCTCCTTCATGCTGAGCCTGAATTTCAAGATGTGAGGGATGCCGGGCGGCTGCGCGATGCAGTCGCTCGTTGCCAAGGAGTGGGCGGCGGGCGAGAACGCCTGGAGTCGGCACCCTGGGGTGTCCATCAAGGCCGCGTTGTCCGGGTATGGCAGCACGGCACGACAGCGCGTGGATGCTTGCTTGATCGAGACGGCGGCCCGGGCAGGTGTGCAACTGCAATGCCGCACGGCTGTACATCAGCTGCGCATACGTGTCCCTGAGACGCATCGATAGCGCGTTGCGCGCTAAAAATGCCGATCAGCAAAGTGCAGAAGCATCTTCGCTGCTGCCGCCATCGTTGTGCGTGTTGCGGTGACGTGCGTCGGCAATCGCCGCGATGCGCGCCCTGGTCAATGCCTCGCCGATTTGCGGGCCTTGCAGACCTTCGGCTGCCAGGTCGCGTGCGTTGATCGCCAGGGCGGCGGCATGTAGCCGCTTCAGTTCTTCGCCTTGTGGATAGGCGGCCTCTTCGCTGCCCAACCTGCCGCGCTTGTCGGCCTCGCAGACCAGTGCCAGTTGCGCGATGCGTTCCGGTCGACGGAATGCATCGCAGCGCACCAGCAGCTCGTGCACCGTGCGGTTGCGCAGTTCCGCCAGACGGTGAATGTTGAGGTGCTCGCGACAGGCGGTGACGGCGAGCTGGCGATAGTCCTGCGGCACCTTGAGCCGTTCGCACAGCGCCTGCAGCGGGGCGACGCCGCGCTGTTCGTGCATCAGGTGGCGCGGCCATTGCTCCTGCGGAGTCAGCGCCTTGCCCAGGTCGTGGGTCAACGCGGCAAAGCCGATCAGCGCATCGCCCGGTGCCAGCCGCGCGGCCATGTCGCTGACCATCTCCTGATGGATGCCGGTATCCACTTCCGGATGAAATTCGGCGCGCTGGGGAACGCCGTACAGCGCATCGAGCTCGGGCAGGATGACGCGCAGCGCACCGGTATCGTGCAAGGTGCGCAAGAACGCGGCCGGCTGTGCGCAGGTCAGCGCGCGGCGCAGTTCCTGCCACACGCGTTCGGGCACCAGGCTGTCCAGTTCGCCGCTGGCCGCCATTTCGCGCATCAGTGCGGCCGTGTCCGGTGCGATGCTGAAACCCAGCGGTGCCAACCGCGCCATGAAGCGCGCCGCACGCAGGACGCGTACCGGGTCTTCGACAAAGGCCGGGCCGACATGCCGCAGCACGCGCGCCTGCAGGTCGCGGGCGCCGCCGTACGGGTCCACCAGGGTGCCGCTGTCTTCGTCGCGCGCCATGGCGTTGATGGTGAAGTCGCGGCGCAGCAGGTCTTCTTCCAGCGTCACCGACGGATCGGCATCCACCACGAAGCCGCGGTAGCCGCGCCCGGACTTGCGCTCGGTGCGGGCCAACGCATATTCCTCGCCGCTGCGTGGATGCAGAAACACCGGAAAGTCCTTGCCCACCGCTTTGAAACCCTGCGCCTGCATCTGCGCCTGATCGGCGCCCACCACCACCCAGTCGCGGTCGCCGGCCGGTTGGCCAAGCAAGGCATCGCGGACTGCGCCGCCAACGAGATAGATCTTCATCGCTGCATGATGCCCGATGCGGTGCTTGCGTCGAAACAACGCGCGGCGAGCGCTGTCGCGTTCTGCTTGGGTGTGGTGCCTGGCGGGGGTGTCATCGCGTAGATCCCGGCGTCTGCAAGCGATTGCTGCGGATGGATGATGCGCCAGCCGTCAGGTCTGCGACTTCGCTGCCGGGTCCTTGCCCGCCCACCAGCGCGGGACACGCGGCAAGTCCGTCCTTGCAAGCTCTTACGCGGCATCCATGCGGCGTAAGGTCCCGCGACGGTGGGCGGGCACGGGACCGTCACGACGTCGGTGTGCACCGTTAAAACAGCCCGTGCTTCATCGAGCTGGGCGATACGCCCAGTGCCCGGCCAGGTGCTGCCGTCGAGTCGGTGGCCGCTGTACGGTCCGTGACCGTGCAGCGGCGGCGCATCGAGACGATCCGCTGCGTCAGATCTTGGCGCGTTGTTCCCGCAGGCCGGTCAATTGCACGGTCCAGTCGTTCAAGCGCGCGCGCTCCTGTTCGACGACCGCCGCCGGTGCGTTCTGCACGAAGGTGGCATTGCCGAGTTTGCCGTTGCACTTGCCGATTTCGCTTTCCACCCGCTTGATCTCCTTGTCCAGGCGGGTGCGCTCGGCCTGCATATCGACCAGGCCTTCCAGTGGCACCAGCAGCGTGAGCTCGCCCACGATGGCGGTAGCCGCCGGCGGAGTGTCCTGGCCGGCGTCCAGCCAGTCGATGGTTTCGAGCTTGAGCAGGAACGCCAGCTGCGATGCGAAGCGCGCTACGCGCGTGCGGTCGTCGGCGGTGCCGGCCTGCAGCAGTAGCTGCACCTGCTTGGACGGCGGCACGTTCAACTCGCTGCGCACGCGACGCAATGCCGACACCATCGACTTCAACCATTCGACATCGGTCTCTGCGCTGGCATAGCTGCTGGCGTCCACGTCGCCAACCTGCGGGAATGTCTGCAGGGAGATCGTTGCGGCAGTGATGCCCAGGCGCGGCGCGACCTGTTGCCACAGCTCTTCGGTGACGAACGGGGTGAGCGGGTGCAGCAGGCGAAGCAGGGATTCGAGCACGTACAGCAGGGTGTGACGCGTGCTGACCGCGGCGTCGCTGTCCTGCACGGCACCGTTGAGCGCCGGCTTTGCCAGCTCCACGAACCAATCGCAGAACGCGTTCCAGGCAAATTCGTACAACGACTGCGTCAGCAGGTCGAAGCGGTAATTGGCGTAATGCGCACGCGTTTCCGCGGTGACCTTGTCCAGTCGCGCCAGAATCCACTTCTCCGCTTCGGTGCGCGGTTGCGGCACGCCGGCAAAGCGCGCGCCCTCGGTATTCATCAGCACGAAGCGCGTGGCATTCCACAGCTTGTTGCAGAAATTCTTGTAGCCCTCGGCGCGGCCCAGGTCGAACTTGATGTCGCGGCCATGCGTGGCGAGCGCGGCGATGGTGAAGCGCAGCGCGTCGGCGCCGTGGGCGATGATGCCGTCCGGAAATTCGCGGCGCGTGGCCTTTTCGATCTTCTCGGCCATGCGCGGTTGCATCAGTCCGTGGGTGCGCTTGGCCACCAGGTCCTCGATGCTGATGCCGTCGATGATGTCCAGCGGATCGAGCACGTTGCCCTTGGACTTGGACATCTTCTGGCCCTGCGCATCGCGGATCAGACCGGTGATGTAGACATCGCGGAACGGCACCTGGCCGGTGAAGCTGTCGGTGGCCATGATCATGCGCGCCACCCAGAAGAAGATGATGTCGAAGCCGGTGACCAGCACCGACGACGGCAGATAGCGCTCGAAACCGCGCTCGGCCATCGCATCGGCATCCGGCCAGCCCAGCGTGGAGAACGGCCACAGTTGCGAGGAGAACCAGGTTTCCAGCACGTCGCTGTCCTGATGCAGCGCAACCTCGGCACCCAGGCCGTGTTTGGCGCGCACCTCGGCTTCGTCATGGCCGACATAGCACTTGCCTGCCTCGTCGAACCACGCCGGAATGCGATGCCCCCACCACAGCTGACGGCTGATGCACCAGTCCTGGATGTTCTCCATCCAGTGGCGATAGGTGTTGATCCAGTTCGGCGGCACGAACTTGATCTGGCCGCTCTCCGCCAGCTCGAGACCACGCTTGGCCAGCGCGTCCATCTTCACGAACCACTGGTCGGTGAGGTAGGGCTCGATCACCTGACCGGTACGGTCGCCGCGCGGCACCTGCAGTTTGTGCGGCTTGGTTTCCACCAACACGCCCAACTCCTCCAGCTCCGACAGCACCAGCTTGCGGGCGTCGTAGCGATCCAGGCCGCGGTAGCGTTCCGGTGCGTTGTCGTTGATGGTGGCAGTGACGGTGAACAGATTGATCAGCGGCAAGTCATGCCGCACGCCCACCTGATAATCGTTGAAGTCATGCGCAGGCGTGACCTTGACCACGCCGGTGCCGAAGGCGCGGTCGACGTAATCGTCGGTGATGACCGGCACGTGCCGGCCGGTCAGCGGCAGCACGATGCTGGCCTTGTGCAGCGTGGCGTAGCGCGGGTCTTCCGGATGCACCATCACCGCGGTGTCGCCCAGCATGGTTTCCGGGCGCGTGGTGGCCACCACCAGATAATCGCGGATCTCGCGCAGCGTCTCGACGCCGTCGGCATCGTGCTCGACGTGCTCGTAGGTCGCGCCATCGGCCAGCGGGTAGCGGATCGACCACAGGAAGCCGTCTTCTTCGACGTTTTCCACTTCCAGGTCGGAGATCGCGGTCTTCAGCACCGGGTCCCAGTTGACCAGGCGCTGGCCGCGATAGATCAGGCCCTGCTCGTACCAGCGCACGAAGGCTTCGTTGACCGCGGCCGACGGCTGCGGATCCATAGTGAAGGTGCTGCGCGACCAGTCGCTGGACGTGCCCAGCCGGCGCATCTGGCGCTCGATGGTGTCGCCGGATTCGGCCTTCCATTCCCACACCTTGGCGATGAAGCCCTCGCGCCCCAGCGAGTCGCGTGTGTCGCCGTTGCCTTCCAGCGCCAGATTGCGCGACACCACCATCTCGGTGGCGATGCCGGCATGGTCGGTGCCCACCTGCCACAGCGTGTCGAAACCGCGCATGCGGTGATAGCGCACCAGCGCATCCATCAGCGTCTGCTGGAACGCATGGCCCATATGCAGCGTCCCGGTGACATTGGGGGGCGGCAGCAGCACGGTGTAGGGCTCGCCCTTGCCGGACGGCGCGAAGTAACCGGCCGCCTCCCACTGCGCGTAAAGACGCGATTCGAAGGAAGAGGGTTCGTAGCTGGAGGCGAGGGTGGTCATAGAGGGGCGGCGATTCGTTGTTCGGGATTCGGGATTGGTTGCGTCATGGGCCGGCGAGAAGCACTGGCAACCCACGCATCAATGACAGCGATGGTGCTACGGAACGGAGGGTGGCGATTTTGGATTCGTCGTTGGCTGCAGCCTGTGGATGCGCGCAAACGCGCTGTGACGAATCCCCAATCCCCGCCCTCTCACATGTCGTACTTGGTCAGTTCCAGGCCCAGGGCCTTGTACTGCTTCCAGCGTTCGCGCAGCGGTTCGCGGGCGGCGGGGTCGGCAGGCACCACTTCCAGCACGCGGTCGCAGGCGCCCAGGTACGGGTCGTCGCGCAGGTTGATCACCAGCGGGCGCGAGGGTGCGGCGAACTCGGGCGAAGCGATCAGCACCGGCGCCAGTTCGTCTTCCTCGTCGGTGCCGGCGATCTGGTGCGGTACGTAGGCTTCGTCGTCGAACGCCCACAGCAGGTCGTCCAGCGCCTCGGCCTGCGCGGCGTCGCGCGCCAGGATCAGGGTGGGCAGGTTGGCGTCGTTGGCCTTGCGCGCCAGCTCGCAGACCAGCCGCAGCGGTTCGTCGAGGAAGCGCGGTTTGGCGATCAGGTAGAAGTCGGCACGGGGCATCAGGGCAGGGATTCGTTGAAGGGGATTCGGGATTGGCAACGGCAGGTCATGGCCGTCCGCACACTGCTAAGGACGGCGGGATGCATGCACTTTGCACGCATCCCGAATCTCCATTCCCCAATCACGCCGCGCCGCTTGCGGCGCGGTCCAGCAACCACTGCGTCAACAGGCCCACCGGGCGACCGGTGGCCATGCCGCGCTTGCCTTCGTCGCTGGCCACGCCGGCGATGTCCAGATGCGCCCAGCGCTGGTTCTCGGTGAAGCGCGACAGGAAGCAGCCTGCGGTGATCGCGCCGCCCCAGCGGCCGCCGATGTTGTAGACGTCGGCGAAGGTGGAATCCAGCAGGCCCTGGTATTCGTCCCACAGCGGCAGGCGCCAGGCGCGGTCGAACACGTGCTCGCCGGCGGCCAGCAACTCGTTGGCCAGGTCGTCGTGCTTGCTCATCAGGCCGGCGGTCTGGTGGCCGAGCGCCACCATGCAGGCGCCGGTCAGCGTGGCCACGTCCACCAGCGCCTCGGGGTTGAAGCGCTCGGCGTAGGTCAGCGCATCGCACAGGATCAGGCGGCCTTCGGCGTCGGTATTGCCCACTTCGATGGTCTTGCCGGACATGCTGGTGATCACGTCCGATGGGCGATACGCATTGCCGTCGATGGCGTTTTCCACCGCCGGCACCACCACCACCAGGTTGATCGGCAGCTCGGCCTTGACCGTGGCCACGAAGGTGCCGATGACGTTGGCGCCACCGCACATGTCGTACTTCATTTCCTCGATGCCGCCCTGCGTCTTGAGGTTGACGCCGCCGGTGTCGAAGGTGATGCCCTTGCCGACCAGCACGTAGGGGCGCGCGTCGCCGCCGCCGTTCCATTTCAGCACGATCAGCCGCGGGCGGTTGGCCGAGCCACGCGCCACCGACAGCAGCGAGCCCATGCCGAGCGACTCCATCTGCGTCTCGTCCAGGATCTCGGCCTCGGCGCCGGGGAACTTGCCGGCGAAGGCGGCCGCGGTGTCGGCCAGGTAGGCCGGGGTGCAGTAGTTCGGCGGCAGGTTGCCCAGCTCGCGGGCGAACTCCACGCCCTCGGCGGTGGCCACGCCCACGGCCAGCGCGCGGGCGTCGTCGCCGGCGATCGCCAGCGTGGTCAGGCCGCTCTCGTCGACCTTCTTCTTGCCCAGCGTGGCGGTGTAGCGGTAGGCCGCATGATCGCTGACGATGATGGCCTGACGGATGTTCCAGGCGCTGTCGCGCGCCTTGACCGGCAATTCAGTCAAGGTCAGCAGGGCAGTGCCGACCGCGCCGGTCTTCAGCGCGCGGGTCGCATCGCCGATCGCCTTGAGGTAGGGCGCCACGCCGAACTTGCCGGTCTCGCCCAGCCCCACCACCAGCACGCGGGGAGCGGTGACGCCGGGCAGGTCGTGGACCAGGGTGGTGTTGCCGGTCTTGGCACCCACATCGCCGCGTGCCACCAGGGCCGTCAGGCGGCCCTGGCTGGCGCTGTCCAGCGCCTGCGCAGCGGGCGACAGGGTCTTGTCGGCGAACACGCCAACCACGATGCAGTCGACGGCGGCGCTTGCCGGCGCGTCTTGGTTCAGGGTGAATTGCAGGGCCATTGATCAGATTCCGTAGGCAAATCCGTACAATCGCGGGCTGTTTACGCCAACCTGACTAGGCTGGCGACGCCGCGAACGAATCCGAGAGTTTAAAACAAGCCCACCCTATGCCGAAGCTCGATCGATATCTGCTCAGCGATTTCACCCAGAGCTTCCTGGCCACCTTGATCGTGCTGCTGGTCGTCAGCGTCGGCGGCGTGCTGGTGGATATCCTCGGCAATATCGCCGACGGCCGCATCCCCGCTCGCTTGCTGCTGTCGCAGGTGGGCCTGCAGTTCATCGCCTACCTGCCCATCATCCTGCCGCTGGCGCTGATGCTGGGCCTGTTATTGGCCCTGGCCAGGCTGTACCGCGATTCAGAAATGGCCGTCATCACCGCCATTGGCGTCGGCCCCAGACGCATGTTGCGGCCGATGCTGATGCTGGTGGTGCCGGTGGTGGTGATTATCGGGCTGTGCTCGCTGTGGCTGGGGCCGTGGGCCAGCCGCACTGCCGAAACCATGCTGGAAGACGCCAACCGCAGCGTGCTGATGGCCGGCCTGGAGTCGGGCAAGTTCACCCCGCTGTCCGGGGGCGGGGTGGTGTACCTGACCACCATCTCGGCCGATGGCAAGAACCTGGGCAAGGTCTTCATGCAACGGCAGAAGGACGACCGCCTGGACGTGGTCACTGCCGAACGCGGCGCGATGTTCTTCGAAGGCAAGACCGACCGTTACCTGCGCCTGGAGGACGGCTACCGCATCGAGGGCCCGGCCGCCGGCGACACCCTGGACTACCGTTTGATGAAGTTCGCCAGCAACGACGTGGCCTTGCCCGACCGCACCCGCACCCACGACGCCAACGACCCGGAAGTGATGTGGACCACCCAGCTGCTGTCCGATGAGCGCCCGGCGGCGCGCGCGCAGCTGCATGAGCGCCTGGCGCCGCCGCTACTGGCGCTGGCATTCGCCCTGCTGACCCTGCCGCTGTCGCGCAGCGCGCCGCGGCAACAGCGTTATGGCCGGATCATGCTCGCCTTCCTGGCCTACATGGTGGGCACCAATCTGATGATCGTCGGCACCCAGTGGATTGCCAACGGCAAGACCCCGGCTGCGCTGGGCTTGTGGTGGCTGACGCTGCCGCTGCTGGCGGTGGCGGTCTGGGCGTATGCGCGCGATGGCCGCGTGCGTCGGCCGAGGGCGGGCGCATGAGGCTGACTCCGCGGGTCCATGATTGGTACGTCGGTCGCGTGGTGTTGTTCACCGTGCTGCTGACCTGGGCGGTGCTGCTGGGTCTGGACCTGGTCAATGCGTTCGCCGGCGAGGCCAAGAACATCGGCCAGGGCAGCTACAGCTTCGGCCACGCGGTGGCCTTTGTGGCCTACACCGTGCCGCGTCGCGCCTATACCTTGTTTCCGACCGCCGCAGTGATCGGTGCCTTGATGGGCCTGGGCCAACTGGCGGCCACCTCCGAGCTGACCGCCTTGCGCGCGCTGGGCGTCTCGCGCAAGCGCATGTCGGCCTCGGTGGTCGCGGCGATGGCCTTGTTGACCGCCTCCATGGTGATCAGCGGCGAGACCGTGGGCCCCTGGGCGCAGAACCAGGCCGATACGCTCAAGGCCAGCGCCCGCTACAACAACAGCATGGCGTCCTCGCGCTATTCGGGCCTGTGGGCACGCGAAGGCGACACCTTCCTCAATGCGCTCAGCGGCGAAGAAAAGCTGCTCGACGGCGGCGGCACCGCGCTCGACCTGCACGATGTGCGGCTGTATCACCTGGATGCCAACGGCAGGCTGCAACAGCTGACCTACGCATCGGTGGCCGAGCATCGCGACGGCCGCTGGACCTTGCGCCAGGTGCGTCGCGATACCTTCCAGGAACGCTCGGTACAGCGCGAAACCTTCCCCGAGCTGCCGTGGCAATCGCAGCTGAGCCCGGCGGCGCTGGCGGCCGGCCTCGCCAAGCCGCGCAACCTCTCCGCACACGAGCTGGAGCAGAGCATCGAGTACCGTCGTCGCAACGGACTGGACGCGCGCGATTACGAAGATCAGTACTGGAGCCGTTGGTTCTACCCGCTCAATGTGTTGGCGCTCTGCATGGCGGCGATCCCGTTCTCGTTTGGATCGCTGCGCAGCGGCGGCCTGGGCAAGCGGCTGTTCCTGGGCATCCTGTTCGCCCTCGGCTTCTGGCTGCTGCAGCTGTTCTTCGGCCGCATGGCAGGCGCGCTCAAGCTCGATTACCGCATCGCCTACGCACTGCCGCCGATGGTCATGCTGGGCGTGTCGGCCTGGTTGTTCCGGCGGCGCAGTAGTTGACGTGCGCCGGCTGAGCCTGACCGGATTGGCGATGTGCGTGCCGTATGCGGCACTGATTGCGTTCTGTCAGCGCTTTGCGCACGACCCGCAGGTCGACGACAAAAGCCAACTGGTCTGGAAGCAACTGCCGGTGATGGTGCAGATGATGGTTGCAGATGGCCTGGGCCTGACGCGCCTGCCGGTCCAGCTATCCTGGGCGACGGCTTATACGCTGATGGTGGCGCCCATGTTCCTGGCGCTGTATCTGTTGGGCAGCGTGCTGGAGAACACCTTCAGAGATCATGGCCCGGCTTGGAAAGACCCATCCAACACGGATGAGCGCGGACAGTGAGTTTCACTCTCCTGTCGCCGTCCTTGCGTCTTTAACGCGACCTCGATTCGCTGGACTCGCAGGGTCCGGTCCGTCGCTGCCTGCTCCACCTCCAACCGTCAGGCCGGTGGCTTGAAGCGTCGCTGTGGGCGGGTCCCGGTTGTGCGTCGGTCACGCCGTGCGCGTGCCGCGTTGCGCCGGCTGACAGTGTGAGCCACCAGGAAAACGTAGCGAGCAATCCTCAGGTGGGTGCGGGCGGCGCGCTCGGAACCGAAGAATACGAGCGGCCCTTGCCGCATCGAGCATCGGCTGCACTGGCGCAGCGGTGAGCGCCTTAGGCGTGTCAACCGGGCTTAGGCCTTGGGTCTGACCATCCGCTGCACTCTGGTTCCGCTGGCGCGGTCGTGCCATGTCAAACGATCGCGATCGATCCAGGCCCACCAGAATCCGAGTCCGCCCAAGGCCAGCGACAGCGTGCCTACCGCATAGCGGATCCACAGCGCGCGCCAGGAGGCTTGCGGGCCGGCCAGCTGCAGTCGCCATGGACGCATGCCCAGGGTCTGGCCGCCGCGGCGCCAACTCAGCGTGGCGTACACCCCGGCGGCGACCCAGCAGCATAGCCAGAGCAGCCACTGCCAGGCACTGAACGGTGCGATGTTCTCGCGCGCCGGGTGCCCGGCCAGGGTGAACCCCAGGGTGAAACCGGCCGAAAGCAGCATCCACAGCGCCAGCACCGGCCAGGCGTCGTAGCACATCGACAGTAGCCGCCAGTGCAGCAGGGCGGCCGGCCGTGGGGAATCGGATGCAGCGATCGAGGTCATGGCGCGAGCATAGCCGGCGCCGGCGATCCGGCAACGCCGCGCTGCACTAACGCAGTTTCGAACGCGCAACAGCCGACGCTGGCAGCGCGGTCCGCCAAGCGGCTGCGGGCGGAACCCTGCTGGCCGTGCAGGGGGTGTTGCCGCTGCGGTCGAGGCGCTTTGTAAACAACGCGGGCTTGCACCGTCTCGTGTGACCGAGTCCTGCTTCGGGTTCGGGGCACCTTTGACCTGAGGGCTTGCCGATGACGGCGTCGCGCCCAGGCGCGCTCCTACGTGTGTGATGCGCGCAAGTGAATGCGGCGCGCGCGATGGGTCTTGCGCGACGTTCGCTAACCGCGAGGATGATGCTTGGCGTGCAGCTTCTGCAGGTGCTGCCTCGCTACCAGCGTGTAGATCTGGGTGGTCGACAGCGAGCTGTGGCCCAGCAGCATCTGCAGCGCGCGCAGGTCTGCGCCGTGGTTGAGCAGGTGGGTCGCGAAACTGTGGCGCAGGCCGTGTGGGCTGACCGTGGCCGGGTCGATGCCGGCCACCGCCGCATAGCGCTTGACCAAGGACCAGAAGTGCTGACGGCTGGGCGGCTGGCGTGCCGCATCGATGAACAGCGGCACCTGCCCGTCGACGGCGGCCACGGCCTTGTGATCGGCCAGTAGCGGGCGCGCCTCATGCAGATAGCGCTCCAGCCAATGCTGCGACTCCTCGCCCAGCGGCACCAGGCGTTCCTTGCTGCCCTTGCCGGTCACGCGCAGCACGCCCTGGCGCAGGTTGACGCCCACTGCCGGCAGATTCACCAGCTCGCTGACCCGCAGGCCGGCGGCGTACATCAACTCGAGCATGGCGCGGTCGCGCAGGCCAAGCGGTGCCTGGACATCCGGCGCCGCCAGCAAGGCCTCGATCTGGGTCTCGGTGAGCGCCTTGGGCAGCGAGCGCGGCAATCGGGGTGCCTCAAGCAGGGCAGTGGGATCATCGCTGCGCACGCCATCGCGCAGGCACAGGCCGTAGAAGGCCCGCAACGTCGACAACAGCCGGGCATTGCTGCGCGGCGAATACCTGGCCTCGGTCCGCCAGCGCAGGTAATCGAACAACACCGACCGATCGATGCCGAGCAATCCACCGCCGGCACCGTCGCGCCACCGCGCCACCCCTTCCAGGTCGCGCCGGTAACTGTCCAGCGTCTGCCGCGCAACGCCCTGCTCGGCCCACAAGCGATCCAGAAAGCGCTCGATGGCGGCGGCATCGGCCGCCTGCACCGGCGGCAGCTGTTGGGTGAGTTGGCGACGTTCGGCGGGACTGCTGGCTGACATCGCCACAGCATAGAGCGTGCCGCGTGCAATGCGCTGTGCCACGTTGGTGATCAGCCAGGTAGTGCCAGCGCTTGCCTCGCCGCATCGCGCCCGAGGTGGGCGCCCCCCAAGGCAGTCGCATGCCATGCCTGATGCTGCGCAACAGCGTCACGACCGGCTCCCTCGCCAGGGCACACACACGTAGGAGCGCACCCGGGCGCGATGGCCGTCACCGGAATTCCCGTCGCGGCCAATCCCGCTTCAATGTCTCCAAGCGCTGAGTCAGCGGCACTAGGCGCAACACTCCGCGCCTCTGAACCGGTGGCGCCACCCACCTCCGCGCTGGGAGAACGCACAAACTGTCGCGGCCGCTGCCTGGCTTCATCCACCCTGTGCGAGAATCCAGCCACCCCGATTCCACTGGATGCGTGAATGTATCGTCTTGCCATCGCCGCGCTGCTGGGCGCGCTCAGCCTTACCGCCTGCGCACAATCGTCGCAGCCTGCGGCAAGCAACGCCGGCGCCAAGCCAGCCGCCGCTGCCGCTCCCGCCGCCGCGACCGGCAATGTGGATCAGCGCGTAGGCGCCGCTCTCAAGGCTCTGGATCCGGACTTCAAGCCGGATTACATCGGCGCCGCGCCGTTCCCCGGCTTCCGTGAGGTGGTGGTCGGCGGGCAGGTGCTGTACGTCAGCGATGACGGCCGTTACCTGATCCAGGCACAGCCGTTCGACATCCAGAACAAGCAGTTCGCCGCCAGCCCGGGCCTGCTGGCGTATCGGCGCAAGCAGCTGGAGACCGTGCCCAAGGCCGACCGCATCGTGTTCGCACCGGCCAACCCCAAGTACACCGTGACGGTGTTCACCGACGTGGAATGCGGCTACTGCCGCAAGCTGCACAGCGAGATCGGCGAGCTCAACAAGCAGGGCATCGCGGTGGAATACCTGGCCTTCCCGCGCATGGGCCTGGGCAGCCAGGACCACAAGGAAATGATCGCCGTGTGGTGCGCGGCCGACCGCAAGCAGGCACTGACCGCAGCCAAGTCGGGCCAGCCGGTGAACTCCAAGGACTGCAAGAACCCGGTGTCGATGGAATACACGCTGGGCCAGCGTCTGGGCGTCAACGGCACCCCGGCGATCTTTGCGCCGGACGGCACCCAGCTCGGTGGCTACCTGCCGCCGGCGCAGCTGCGCGAAGCGCTGGAAAAGCGCGCGGTCACCACGGCCGGCGGCAGCCGCTGAGGGATCTGCTGGCGGCGTTGTGATGCTGCCTGGAGGCTGGCCGCTGCGACGGTTGGCGTGATCGATCAAGAGGCCGGAATGCGCAGGCATTCCGGCCTCTTGCGTTTCAGGAGTGGAGCGGCTGGCAAACGTCGCGGGCAGTCGTCAGCTGGGCATGGAGGGCGCAGAGGAGCCGGCGTGTACGCGTGGTCACTGCTGCACCGAGCACCGGCCGCGCCCGCCTGGCGGCGAGCATTGTCGTTTTGTCAGTCGCGCTCGGGCTGGCTGCCGGGTCTGTGGGGTTGGGGCGGCGACGGACCGGCGTTGGCCAACGCTGCGGACCTCGCAAGCGCGCTGTTCCCCAGGCCGGCGACAGCTGTGCGCAGCCATTGCCGATGGCATCGCCATCGGCCTTCGCGTTGCCGCATCGGGCCGGAATGCGCCGAATCGGGGCAGTCCGTGCGACGCATCCGCTGGCAGATCGCCGGCCCACCCACGCCGGGTCCGGCGCCGACCCATCAGCTCCGTTACAATCTGCAGCCCCGTTTCTGACACGGTTCCCCGGACATGATGGTCCTCGAGGGCGCTTCCGCCCTTTCGCCGTTCCGCCGCGCTCGGCTCGAAACCCGCCTGCAAACCCTCGTCCCCGCGCTGCGCATCACCGGCGCCTGGCACGTGTACTTCATCCGCGCCGACGCCGGGCAGTCGCCCGATCAGGCCACCTTGCAGCGGATCCTGCAGGCGCAAGCCGATCCGGCGCCGCGCGACGCACAGGCGCGCTCGCACTACGTGGTGCCGCGTCTGGGTACGCTGTCGCCGTGGTCGAGCAAGGCCACCGAGCTGGTGCGCGGGGCCGGGCAGCCGATCCAGCGCGTGGAGCGCGGCACCCGCATCGATCTGGCCGGCTGGCCGGCCGACGAAGCGATGCAGGCCGCCGTGGCCAAGCTGCTGCACGATCCGATGACGCAATCGCTGCTCGGCTCGGCCGCGGCCGCCGAAGCGCTGTTCAACGTGCCCGAGCCGGGTCATCTGCAGCGCGTGGCGCTGGATGGGCTGGAGCAGGCCAACCGCGACCTGGGCCTGGCCTTGGCGCAGGACGAGATCGACTACCTGCGCGAGCGCTTCGCCGCGCTGGGGCGCGACCCGGCCGACGTCGAGCTGATGATGTTCGCCCAGGCCAACTCCGAGCACTGCCGGCACAAGATCTTCAACGCCAGCTGGACCATCGACGGCAAGCCGCAGGAACGCTCGCTGTTCCGCATGATCAAGCACACCCACCAGCAGACCCCGCAGCACACCTTGTCGGCCTACAGCGACAATGCGGCGGTGGTGGAAGGCGTGCCGGCCGCGCGCTATCGCCCGGATCCGGCCACCGGCCAGTACCGCAGCGAAGCGGTGCTGCCGTCGGCATTCGCGATCAAGGTGGAAACGCATAATCACCCGACCGCGATCGCGCCGTTTCCCGGTGCGGCCACCGGTGCCGGTGGCGAGATCCGCGACGAAGGCGCCACCGGCCGCGGCGGCAAGCCCAAGGCCGGCCTGACCGGTTTCACCGTCTCGCATCTGCGCATCCCGACCTTGCCGCAGCCGTGGGAAGCGCCGCGCGCGCTGAACCCGCGCATGGCCCCGGCGCTGGACATCATGCTCGACGGCCCGCTGGGCGGTGCCGCATTCAACAACGAATTCGGCCGGCCGAACCTGCTGGGGTATTTCCGCAGCTTCGAGCTGGCCGAAGGCCCGGGCCTGACCCGCGCCTACGACAAGCCGATCATGCTGGCCGGCGGCCTGGGCGCGATCGATCGCAACCAGGTCGAAAAACTGCGCCTACAGCCAGGCGATGCGGTGATCGTGCTGGGCGGGCCGGCGATGCTGATCGGCCTGGGCGGCGGTGCGGCCAGTTCGGTGGCGGCCGGCGACAGCGCCGAGGCGCTGGATTTCGCCAGCGTGCAGCGCGAGAACCCGGAGATGGAGCGCCGCTGCCAGGAGGTCATCGACCGCTGCGTGGCGCTGGGGATCGACAACCCGATCCGCTGGTTCCACGACGTGGGTGCGGGCGGGCTGTCCAACGCCATCCCCGAACTGCTGCACGACTCCGGCGTAGGCGGCATCATCGACCTGGGCCGCGTGCTCAGCGACGACCCGTCGTTGTCGCCGCTGGAACTGTGGTGCAACGAATCGCAGGAACGCTACGTGCTGGGCGTGCCGCAGGCGCGCCTGGACGAATTCGCCGCCATCTGCGCCCGCGAACGCTGCCCGTTTGCGGCAGTGGGCGTGGCCACGGCCGAGGAGCGGCTGGTGGTTGGCTATGGCGTCTTCGACTCCGGGATTGGAGATTTGGGATTCGGGATTCGCAACGGCGCTTCCTCGGGTGCTGGAGTCGCTCCTGCTTCCAACCAATCCCCAATCCCCAATCCCCAATCCCAGCTCCCGATCGATCTGCCGATGGACGTGCTGTTCGGCAAGGCGCCGAAGATGCATCGCGATGCGGTGCATCCGCCGGCGCCGCAGTGGCCGGTGCTGCAGACGGCCGGGCTGGATTTGCACGAGGCCGGATTGCGCGTGCTGGCGCATCCCACGGTGGCGTCCAAGAGCTTTCTGGTCACCATCGGCGACCGCAGCGTGGGTGGGTTGACCGCGCGCGAGCAGATGATCGGGCCGTGGCAGCTGCCGCTGGCGGACTGTGCGATCACCCTGGCCGGGTTCGAGACATTCTCCGGCGAGGCGATGTCGATCGGCGAGCGCACCCCGCTGGCGCTGTTGAACGCCGCCGCGTCCGCGCGCATGGCGGTGGGCGAGGCAATCACTAATCTGTGTGCCGCGCCGGTGCAGTCGCTGGACAGCATCAAGCTGTCGGCCAACTGGATGGCCGCCGCCGGCCACGCGGGCGAAGACGCCCTGCTGTACGACGCCGTGCGCGCGATCGGCATGGAGTTGTGCCCGGCGCTCGAACTGAGCGTGCCGGTGGGCAAGGACTCGCTGTCGATGCAGGCGCAGTGGGTTGACGCTGGGATTGGTGATTCGGCATTCGGGATTGGCGAAACAGCGGAGAGCTCTGCTGTTGCGAATCCCCAATCTCCAATGCCCAATCCCATCGCTCACAAGAGCGTGTCACCCGTCTCGTTGATCATCAGTGCGTTCGCGCCGGTCGGCGATGTGCGCACGCAGTTGACGCCGTTGTTGCGCAACGACGAAGAGAGCGAGTTGTGGTTGATCGGGCTGGGTGGCGGCAAGCAGCGTCTGGGTGGCTCGGTGCTGGCGCAGGTGTACGCCGACGCTGCGGCCTTGCCGGCGTTCGGGGGTGAAGTGCCGGACCTGGAAGACGCGCAGCGGCTGCGCAGTTTCTTCGAATTGATCCGCGATGCGCGCCAGAGCGGGCTGTTGCTGGCCTATCACGATCGCAGCGATGGCGGCGCGTTTGCGGCGCTGTGCGAGATGGCCTTTGCCTCGCGCCAGGGCCTGGATATCACCCTGGATGCATGGGGCGAAGACGCGTTCCGCAGCCTGTTCAATGAAGAACTCGGTGCGGTGGTGCAGATCGCCAGCGAAGATCGCGCCGCGTTTGCCGATCTGGTCGAGCGACACGCACTGACCGAATGCGCGCAGCGCATCGCGCGTCCTACCGGCGCGCCGCGCGTGCGGGTGAGCGGGCAGGGACGCGTACTGGCGGAATGGCGTTGGGAAGAATTGTTCGATGCCTGGTGGTCGGTGACCCACGCCATGCAGGCGCTGCGCGACAACCCCGACAGCGCCGACGAGGAGCGCGCGCTGGCGCGCGATTTCCAGGCGCCCGGTCTGCGTCCCAAGTTGGTGTTCGACCCGTCCGAGGATGTGGCCGCGCCGTTCGTGGCGACCGGCGCGCGGCCCAAGGTGGCGATCCTGCGCGAACAGGGCGTCAACGGGCAGATCGAAATGGCCTACAACTTCGAACGTGCCGGGTTCAGCGCGTTCGACGTGCACATGAGCGACCTGATCGAAGGGCGCGTGGATCTGGCGCAATTTTCCGGCTTCGCCGCCTGTGGCGGTTTCAGCTATGGCGATGTGCTGGGAGCCGGCCGCGGCTGGGCCACTTCGATCCTGGAGCGCGCGGCATTGCGCGATGCGTTTGCCGCGTTCTTCGCGCGCAGCGATACGTTCGCGCTGGGCGTGTGCAACGGCTGCCAGATGCTCAGCCAGCTCAAGGACATCATTCCCGGTGCCGGGCACTGGCCGCGTTTCCTGCGCAATCGCAGCGAGCAGTTCGAAGCGCGCACCGCCTTGCTGGAGGTGGTGGAGTCGCCGTCGATCTTGCTGCGCGGCATGGCCGGCTCGCGGATTCCGGTGGCAGTGGCGCATGGCGAAGGCCGTGCGGAGTTCGACACTGCCGTGGACCAGGCCGCCGCACGCGTGGCGCTGCGTTTCGTCGACGGTAACGGCGCCGTGGCATCGCAGTACCCGCTCAACCCGAACGGGTCGCCTGACGGTATCACCGGGCTGACCAGCACCGATGGTCGCGCCACTATCCTGATGCCGCATCCCGAGCGCACGCCGCGCACGGCGAACCTGAGTTGGCATCCGGCCGACTGGGGCGAGGACTCGCCGTGGCTGCGGATGTTCCGTAACGCGCGGGTGTGGTGCGGTTGAGTCGATGATCCGAAGCCGCGTGCGCTGAGTGCGCGTCGCGTGCCTCCCCGACGGCCGTGTGCAGCGCTGCACGCGGCCGTTTTTTTCGGTGGTGCCGTGGTGTGAGCGGTCACGTCATCGCAACCTGCCTGCATGGCCGTCTTGGTGTGACGGGCTCTATTGCACAGCGCACTGCATCGGTGCTGTCGCCCGAAGACGCGTGCAATCCACATGTTCTGGACGACTGCCGGCGCGTTCTGGTCAGCCTGTCCCTGCATCGCGGTCGGTGCGTTTGCCTGGTCGGCAGCGCGGCCCATACCGGGCAGCTGCGCAACCGTAACAAGGTTCCGTAAAAATCATAAGGTTTTTTTCAAGTAACTATAAAAAATACCAGTTATTGGGATCGGAGCTAATTTTTTCTGTGTACGTGATGCGATTCGCATTTAGTTATTCGGGTTTTCAATAAATTCATCTGGCGTTACGTATCCAGTACACCTCGCTCGTCTGCTACGCACTCAACTGTCGCTTCTTTTCCGGGTGAATTCCGGTGAAGGAGAGCTGCTGCGCTCGATAAAACCTCAGGGGGACTGCACGCCGATCGGGCGTGCGGTGGTCGGTTCTCACACGCCAGACCATAATGGGGAGTAAGTGTTTGATGAAGAATATCGAAAATGCCGAGGGGCGGTCGCCCTCCGGCAAGGCGAAGCATTATCCGATTATCTCGAACATGCGGGCGCGGTGCCATCTGCAGGCAAGCGGTGGCCTTGCCGCTGCCATCTGCATGGTGCTGGCGGGCGGTTCCATCACGGTCAACGTAATGGCGCAGACGCCCAATCAGACCACGCAGTGCGGCATGGTCGATGGCCAACGTCTGTGTGCGCAGTCATTGGCTACCGCTGGTGCGTCGACGGGACTGGTTGCCGGTGCCGTGGCGCCGACCTCCACGGCCACTGCGTCGATGCCGATCGAAGACGATGCCGACGTGCCTCCCTTCGTCGACGGGCGCGATGCCATCGCGCTGGGGGCGGCAAGCAATGCGCTTGCCGATGGCGCCAGCGCGCTGGGAGCGGGCAGCCTGGCATTGGAGCGCGATGCCACAGCAGTGGGGCGCAATGCGGTGGCGATCGGCAGCTCTGCGGTGGCGGTTGGCGGCGTTGCAACGGTGTACGACTACGACGAATTCGGCTTTGTCGTCGGTAGCGGCGAGCAAACCACCGAGGCCACCGGCGTCGCCTCGACCGCAATCGGTGGCGGTGCCAAGGCGGTCGACCCGCTCACCACGGCGGTAGGCACCGGCAGCATTGCCGCCGGTGTGCAGAGCACGGCCCTGGGCTATCACGCACGCACGTCGCAGGATGGCGCCACTGCGGTCGGCGGCCTGTCGCAGGTCTCCGGGTTTGGTGGTGCGGCGCTGGGCTACAGCGCCAATGCAGGCGCCGATTTCGCCACTGCAGTGGGCTTCGGCGCACGCGGTACCGGCATCAGCACGGTGGCAGTGGGCAACAATTCGCTTGCCAGCGGCGCCGACAGCGTCGCCATCGGCGGCGCCAGCCGAAGCACGCAGAACGCAATCAATGCGGCGACCGGGCTTGGCGGCATCGCGCTCGGTGCAGGGGCGCAGAGTCAGTCCGATTACGCGATTGCGATCGGCTATAACGCCAACATCTTCCCCAATCGACCGGGTAATACCGATGCGATCGCCATCGGGCATTCTGCCGGCTCGTTTTCGCCGCGTGCGGTGTCGCTGGGTGGCGGGGCGCTGACGTCCGGCGACGGTGCGCTGGCGATCGGCTATGACGCAGCCAGCGTGACCGACAACAGCATCGCCTTGGGCGCGCGTGCGGCCACCTCCTGGTTCAATGGCAACAACACCGCCATCGGTGCGGACGCGCAGACGTATGGCGTGGATGCGCTGGCGATCGGCTACGGCGCGCGGGTGGGCAACCTGGTCGACGACGCCTGGAACCGCTCGGCCGCCAGCGCGGTGGCCTTGGGCGCGCATTCGTATGCGAACCGCAGCAACACGGTGTCGGTGGGTGATGTGCAGGCGGGGTTGACCCGACAGATCACAAGTGTCGCCGCTGGCACCGAGGCAACCGACGCAGTGAACGTGGCGCAGCTCGATGACGTGCGTGCCGTTGCCCTGCGTCTGGACAGCCATCTGGCGCTGGCCAAGTCCGATGCGGACGAGCCGGCCGCATTTGCAGAAGGCAGCAGCGCCATCGCGCTGGGCAGCGCCAGCAATGCGCTGGGCGAGGGCGCGAATGCACTCGGCTCCGGAAGCGCGGCGATCGGTCGCGATGCGGTGGCGGTTGGCCGCAATGCCAGTGCGTCGGATGCATCCGCCGTTGCGCTGGGCGGGGTGGCCAGCGTGCCGCTGTTCGATGCCGACGGCTTCATCGTCGGTCAACAGGAGCGTGCGACCACCGCACAGGCGCGCGGTGCGGTGGCACTGGGGGGCGGTGCGCTTGCGATGCAGACGTTCGCCACGGCAGTCGGTACCGGTGCATCGGCGGTTGGCGCGCAATCCACCGCGGTCGGCTTCGGCGCCCAGGCACTGGAAGACACCACGATGGCGCTTGGCAGCTTTTCGGCGGCACGTGGCGCCGCATCGTCGGCATTGGGCTTCAATGCGATCGCCGCAGGCAGGCTGGCCACAGCGGTCGGTTTCGATGCGTCGGGTAACGGCGAAAGCAGTGTGGCCGTGGGCAGTAGTGCGGCGTCCTTCGGGGAGCGCAGCGTCACCATCGGCGGTTATGCGCTCATCAGCAATACGTTGCGCAATGCGGGCAGCTCAGGGGTGGGCGGTGTCGCCATCGGTGCCGGTGCGCGAAGCCAGGCCGATTACGCCATTGCGCTCGGCTACAACGCCAATGTCTTCGGCAACGACGACAACGTCGATGCGGTGGCCATCGGCCATAGCGCTGGCGCATTCGGGCCACGCACGGTGTCGCTGGGCGCGTCAGCGTCCGCGCAGGCCGAACAAGCGGTTGCCATCGGCTACGACGCACGTGCCGCATCGACCAGAAGCATTGCCATCGGCAGCGGCGCCGATACCTCGATCATCTACGGCGACAACATCGCCTTGGGTACCAATGCCAAGGCCGATGCGCCGGATGCGATTGCAATCGGGCGCGATGCCAGCGTTGGCGTGTTCGTCGGCGAAATGGGCAGTGCCGCAGTGGCCTTGGGGGTACAGGCGCGCGCACTGGGCAACAACAGCCTGGCGATGGGCTACAACGCCTTCACCCGCGAGAGCGGTCGCAACGCGGTTGCGCTGGGAGCCAACGCCGGTGCCAGCGGTGCCGATTCGGTGGCGTTGGGCGCGGGCGCACGCAGCAGCGAGGCGAATGTTGTGTCGGTGGGTAACGGCAACGGCCGTGGCGGTCCGGCAACGCGTCGTCTCGTCAACGTCGGTGCCGGTGCGATCGCCGCAGGCAGCCTGGAGGCGATCAACGGTGGCCAGCTGTTCCAGTCGCTCAGCAATGCGGCGAGCTTTCTCGGTGGCGGTGCGGCGATCGGCGCACAAGGTGTGTTCGTTGCACCGACCTATGTGATTCAAGGTAGCAGTTACAGCAACGTGGGGGCTGCATTGACGGCGTTGGACAGCAAGGTCACCGAGCTGGATGCGCGTGCGGGGACTGCAACCGCATCGCGCGCGTCGGCAGCGCGCACGACATCGGCAGCTGCGAGGTCTGTGGGTGCGGGCGCTGCAGGCGATGCGGTGGACGCTGTGCAATCGACATCCACCGCGGCCGCGCAGACGCCTGGTGTCGCTGCAGCTGGCGACACGGCGACACACCGCCTTGGCTCAACCGATGGCGTGCAAGGCACCCCGACGGCCGCGGTAGTCGGCAGCATCACGCCGGCGGCAACCTCGACGGCAGTCGGCACCGCGGCAGTGGCCAACCACGTGACCGGTACCGCGATCGGCGGCAGCGCCTACGCGCACGGCCCCAACGACACCGCGATCGGCAGCAATGCGCGCGTCAATGCCGATGGCAGCACGGCGGTCGGTGC
>NZ_JPLE01000047.1 GCF_001010415.1 Xanthomonas pisi DSM 18956 | reverse complement strand
GGCGGCCGTACCGTCGGCGCAGGCGTGGTTGCCAAGGTCATCAAGTAAGCAATGCCTGCAGTTCGGCGGCCTCGGTCGCCGAATTTGCGCGAATGGCGGGCCGGCTGAACCGCGGTCCGCCTTCGTTGTCTTAGGGTTTGCGGTAAACGAGTACATACGCCAGTAGCTCAATTGGCAGAGCAGCGGTCTCCAAAACCGCAGGTTGGGGGTTCGAGTCCCTCCTGGCGTGCCACTCCTCTTTCCGGCCCAGCGATTCGGGTCAGATCGGTAACTAGAGCCGGATGAATAGCAAAATCGAGCCTTCCAAAAGCGCGTCTGCTGCCAGCGCTGATATCGTGAAATACGTGCTCTCCGCGATCCTGGTGGTTGCGGGGCTGTTTGTGTGGTTCTGGTTTTCTGCGCCGGAGCGCGCCACGCAACTGGGAGCCTGGACGCCGCAGTTGCGTGCGCTGGCTGTCATCGTTGGGCTGGTGGCGGGTGCATTTGTTTTTCTGGGGACCGGCAAAGGCCGGGAAACCCGCGAATTCATGTCCGAATCCAGGTTTGAATTGCGTAAGGTGGTCTGGCCAACGCGCCAGGAGGCCATCCGCACCACCTGGGTCGTGATTGTTGTTGTGATCATTCTGAGTTTGCTGTTGGGCGGCTTCGACTTCGTCATCCAGAAGCTCACGCAGTGGTTCCTGGCTCGTTGAGGAGAATCAAGCAGTGAAGCGTTGGTACGTCGTTCACGCCTATTCAGGCTTTGAAAAATCCGTTGCGCAGGCGCTGCGCGACCGCATCGTCCGCACCGAGATGGAAGATCGTTTCGGTGAAGTGCTGGTGCCGACCGAAGAGGTCATCGAGATGCGCGCCGGCCAGAAGCGTCGGTCCGAGCGCAAGTTCTTCCCCGGTTACGTGCTGGTCCAGATCGAAACCCACGAAGAAGCCGGTATTCCGCGCATCGACAACGAAAGCTGGCATCTGGTGAAGGAAACTTCCAAGGTGATGGGTTTCATTGGCGGTACTGCCGATCGTCCCTTGCCGATTCGCGACGAAGAGGCCGATGCGATCCTGCAGCGTGTGCAGGATGGCGTCGAGAAGCCACGCCCGAAGGTGTTGTTCGAGCCGGGTCAGATGGTGCGTGTCACCGATGGCCCGTTCAACGACTTCAACGGCGTTGTCGAAGAAGTCAACTACGAGAAGAGCCGGTTGCGTGTCGCCGTGCTCATCTTTGGTCGCTCCACGCCGGTCGAGCTCGAGTTCGGCCAGGTCGAGAAGGGCTGACCCAAGCGGGCGCCTGCTAGGCGCCTGCCTTGAATGCTGCTATAGTGCGCGGCTCGCTGACCTGGCGACCGCCGGGTAAACAATGGCTGCCGCATGGCGGCCATCTGCGTGTTGTACGCAACGCGACGCCGGGACGCGTGATTCTCCCGGTCCGATGGGGAGCCTGTTGTCAGGCGTTAGCACCCGGAGAGCACTGAAATGGGTAAGAAAGTAGTTGGCTACGTCAAGCTGCAGGTCAAGGCCGGTCAGGCCAATCCTGCACCGCCGGTCGGCCCTGCGCTGGGTCAGCGCGGTCTGAACATCATGGAATTCTGCAAGGCGTTCAACGCTGCGACCTCCAAGCTGGAGCCAGGTCTGCCGACGCCGGTGATCATCACCGCGTATTCCGACCGCACCTTCACCTTCGTGACCAAGAGCACCCCGGCAAGCGTGCTGCTCAAGAAGGCAGCGGGCGTTACTTCCGGTTCGAAGCGTCCCAACAGCGACAAGGTCGGCAAGGTGACACGCAAGCAGCTGGAAGAGATCGCCAAGACCAAGGAAGCCGATCTGACGGCGGCCGAGCTCGAAGCGGCAGTTCGCACGATTGCGGGTACCGCCCGCAGCATGGGTTTGACGGTGGAGGGCTAAGACATGGCACAGAACAAGCGCGTTAAGGCCATTGCGGCCGCAGTCGTTCCGGGCAAGAGCTATGCCTTCGAAGACGCAATCAAGATCCTGAAGACCGCCACTAAGGCCAAGTTCGTCGAATCCATCGACGTCGCCGTGCGCCTGGGCGTGGACGCCAAGAAGTCCGACCAGCAGGTGCGCGGTTCGACCGTGCTGCCGGCCGGTACCGGCAAGAGCGTGCGCGTTGCGGTGTTCGCACCGGCAGGTGCCAAGGCTGACGAAGCCCTGGCTGCAGGCGCCGAGGCAGTGGGCATGGACGACCTGGCCGAGAAGATGCAGGCCGGTGATCTGAACTACGACGTGGTCATCGCGACTCCGGACGCCATGCGCGTTGTCGGTAAGCTGGGCACCCTGCTGGGTCCGCGCGGCCTGATGCCGAACCCGAAGGTCGGCACCGTGTCGGCCAACCCGGGCGAAGCGGTCAAGAACGCCAAGTCGGGCCAGGTGCGCTACCGCACCGACAAGGCCGGCATCATCCACTGCACCATCGGCAAGGCCAGCTTCGACGACGAAGCGCTGAAGTCGAACCTGCAGGCGCTGCTGCTGGATCTGGTCAAGGCCAAGCCGGCGACCTCGAAGGGCACCTACCTGCAGAAGGTATCGGTCAGCTCGACGATGGGCCCGGGCGTGACGGTTGATCAGTCGAGCCTGTCGCTGAAGTAATCGAATGCGTCGGGCGCTATGCGCCTGACGTGTTTGTGCAGTACTGCATTGTTTTTCCGGCCCGGGTAACCGTGTGCTGGGAGTCCGTTCCCTCCTTTGGGGTAACGGACATTTTGAAGGCGATCGCCGGCATGTCCGGCGGTAGCCGTCAAAGACCGCAGGCGCGGTCAGCGCAGATCGACGACGGGCAGGGATGCTCGCACTGGCATGGAGTCGCCGTCGATGCAGCGGGATCGCTTAATCGGTTCGTTTCGAACTGGCCGGCGTAGATGGTGTCGCCCTTCTGGAGTTTTCTGGTTTACGCGCGTCTGGGACATCCCGGATCGAGCCCACTCCAGGTCTAGAACGGCCACCAAAGGAACATCGGTCGATGTTCCCGGCTTCCAGGAAGGAGGCTGCCCTGGACCGCAACCGGCAGGAGCCGCGAGCGGAGTAGTTTGAAGCGGGGATTGGAGATTCGGCATTGGAGATTGGCAGAAGCGGCTTCATCAGCTCTGACGAATCCCTAATCGCTAATCCCGAATCCCGGCTTTAACGGAGGAGTGCAATGGCTCTCAATCTGTCCCAGAAGCAAGAAGTAGTCGCCGAGCTGGCAGACATCGCCGCCAAGGCCCACTCCCTGATCGCCGCCGAATACGCTGGCACCACGGTCTCCCAGATGACCGCGATGCGCAAGCAGGCCCGCGAAACCGGTGTGTTCTTGAAAGTTGTCAAGAACACCCTGGCCGTGCGTGCCGTCGAAGGTACTGAATTTGCTGTCGCGTCTGACAAGCTGGTCGGTCCTTTGGTGTATGCGTTTTCGATGGAGGAGCCCGGCGCTGCCGGTCGCCTGATCAAGGAATTCGCCAAGAGCAACGACAAGCTGCAGGCCAAGGTTGTGGCAATCGGCGGGGAATTGTTCCCGGCCAGCCACGTCGACGTGTTGGCTTCGCTGCCGACCCGCGACCAGGCTCTGGCCATGCTGGCACGCGTGCTGTCCGAACCGGCTGCCATGTTCGCCCGTGCCGTCAAGGCCATTGGCGACAAGCAGGGTGGTGGCGACGAAGCCGCCGCGCCGGTCGCCGAGACTGCCGAAGCTTGATGTCCTAGCGTCTGCTAGAAACCATTCCAGAATCAATTTCTAAAAGGTAATCACAATGTCCCTTACCAACGAACAGATCGTCGACGCCATCGCCGAGAAGTCCCTGATGGAAGTGATGGAGCTGGTCAAGGCCATCGAAGAAAAGTTCGGCGTCTCCGCCGCCGCCCCGGTCGCTGCCGCTGCAGCGGGCCCGGCCGCCGTGGTCGAAGAGCAGACCGAGTTCAACGTGGTGCTGGTTGATTGCGGCGCCAACAAGGTCGGCGTCATCAAGGCCGTCCGCGCCGTGACCGGCCTGGGTCTGAAGGAAGCCAAGGATCTGACCGAAGCCGGTGGCATCCTGAAGGAAGGCGCCACCAAGGACGAAGCCGAGAAGATCAAGAAGGAACTGACCGAAGCCGGCGCCAAGGTCGAAGTCAAGTAAGCAGCATCTTGCATCGCCAGCGTTTCATGGTGATGCACTGAAGGCTGGGAGCGTAAAGCTCCCGGCCTTTGGCCGTTGATGGAAAGCCGGGATTTGAGATTCGGCATTCGGGATTCGAAGGCAGCCTTCGCTAATCCCCAATCCCGTCATCCCCAATCCTCGCCTCACCGAGTTGGTAGTTGGAAGTAGCGGGAGAAGGCGTGCTGGTGCCGGCAATACCAGCGACTTCCAACTGACAATTTTGTTATTTCAGGGCCGCCGCGACGCGGCCCCCGCAGCCTAGGGTGAAGACCTCATGACGTCTTATTCGTTCACCGAAAAAAAGCGTATCCGCAAGGATTTCGGTAAGCAGCGCTCGATCCTCGAAGTGCCGTTCCTGCTTGCCATCCAGGTGGATTCCTATCGCGAATTCCTGCAGGAAGATGTGGAGCCGACCAAGCGCAAGGACCTCGGTCTGCATGCCGCTCTGAAGTCGGTGTTCCCGATCTCCAGCTACAGCGGCAACGCTGCGCTCGAGTACGTGGGCTACAAGCTGGGTCAGCCGGTGTTTGACGAGCGTGAATGCCGTCAGCGCGGCATGAGCTATGGCGCGCCGCTGCGCGTGACCGTGCGCCTGGTGATCTACGACCGCGAGTCGTCGACCAAGGCCATCAAGTACGTGAAGGAGCAGGAGGTCTATCTCGGCGAAATCCCGCTGATGACCGGCAACGGTACCTTCATCGTCAACGGCACCGAGCGTGTGATCGTCTCGCAGCTGCACCGCTCGCCGGGCGTGTTCTTCGACCACGACCGTGGCAAGACCCACAGCTCGGGCAAGCTGCTGTACAGCGCCCGCATCATCCCGTACCGCGGCTCCTGGCTGGACTTCGAGTTCGACCCGAAGGATGCGCTGTTCACCCGTATCGACCGTCGCCGCAAGTTGCCGGTGTCGATCCTGCTGCGCGCGCTTGGCTACAGCAACGAAGAGATGCTGGCCGAGTTCTTCGAGATCAACACCTTCCACATCAACCCGGACGAAGGCGTGCAGCTGGAGCTGGTGCCGGAGCGTCTGCGTGGTGAAACGCTGAACTTCGACCTGGCCGATGGCGACAAGGTCATCGTGGAAGCGGGCAAGCGCATCACCGCCCGTCACGTCAAGCAGCTGGAAGCCGCCGGCGTCGCCGCGCTGGCCGTGCCGGACGACTACCTGGTCGGCCGCATCCTGTCGCACGACGTGGTCGATGGCTCGACCGGCGAACTGCTGGCCAATGCCAATGACGAGATCAGCGAAGACCAGCTGGCGGCCTTCCGCAAGGCTGGCGTCGACGCGGTGGGCACCCTGTGGGTGAACGATCTGGATCGTGGCCCGTACCTGTCCAACACCCTGCGCATCGATCCGACCAAGACCCAGCTGGAAGCGCTGGTCGAGATCTACCGCATGATGCGTCCGGGCGAGCCGCCGACCAAGGAAGCCGCGCAGAACCTGTTCCACAACCTGTTCTTCACCTTCGAGCGTTACGACCTGTCCACGGTCGGTCGCATGAAGTTCAACCGCCGCGTCGGCCGCAAGGACGTGCTGGGCGAGTCGGTGCTGTACGACAAGAAGTATTTCGCCGAGCGTAACGACGAAGAATCCAAGCGTCTGGTCGCCGAGCACACCGACACTTCCGACATCCTGGAAGTGATCAAGGTGTTGACCGAAATCCGTAACGGCCGCGGTGTGGTCGACGACATCGATCACCTGGGCAACCGTCGCGTGCGTTCGGTCGGCGAAATGGCCGAGAACGTGTTCCGCGTGGGCCTGGTCCGCGTCGAGCGTGCGGTCAAGGAGCGTCTGTCGATGGCGGAGTCGGAAGGTCTGACCCCGCAGGAATTGATCAACGCCAAGCCGGTGGCTGCGGCGATCAAGGAATTCTTCGGCTCCTCGCAGCTGTCGCAGTTCATGGACCAAAACAACCCGCTGTCGGAAGTGACGCACAAGCGTCGCGTCTCCGCACTGGGCCCGGGCGGCCTGACCCGCGAGCGGGCCGGCTTCGAAGTGCGCGACGTGCATCCGACCCATTACGGCCGCGTCTGCACCATCGAAACGCCGGAAGGCCCGAACATCGGCCTGATCAACTCGCTGGCCGTGTTCGCCCGCACCAACCAGTACGGCTTCCTCGAGACGCCGTACCGCAAGGTGCTGGACGGCAAGGTCTCCGACGACGTCGAGTACCTGTCGGCGATCGAAGAAAACGAGTACGTGATCGCACAGGCGAACGCGCTGACCGACGCCAAGAACATGCTCACCGAGCAGTTCGTGCCGTGCCGGTTCCAGGGCGAGTCGCTGCTGAAGCCGCCGGCCGAAGTGCACTTCATGGACGTCTCGCCGATGCAGACCGTGTCGGTCGCAGCGGCGCTGGTGCCGTTCCTGGAACACGATGACGCAAACCGCGCACTGATGGGCGCCAACATGCAGCGCCAGGCCGTGCCGACGCTGCGTTCGCAGAAGCCGCTGGTCGGTACCGGCATCGAGCGTGCGGTGGCGCGCGACTCGGGCGTGACCGTGAATGCACTGCGTGGCGGCGTGATCGAGCAGATCGACGCAGCCCGCATCGTGGTCAAGGTCAACGAAGCAGAAATCGGCGGCGGCACCGATGCCGGCGTGGATATCTACAACCTGATCAAGTACACCCGCTCCAACCAGAACACCTGCATCAACCAGCGTCCGCTGGTGAACGTGGGTGACGTGATCGCGCGCGGCGACGTGCTGGCCGACGGCCCGTCCACCGACATCGGTGAGCTGGCGCTGGGTCAGAACATGCTGATCGCCTTCATGCCGTGGAACGGCTACAACTTCGAAGACTCCATCCTGCTCTCCGAGCGCGTGGTGGAAGAGGATCGTTACACCACGATCCACATCGAAGAACTGACCTGCGTGGCGCGCGACACCAAGCTGGGGCCGGAGGAAATCTCCGCCGACATCCCGAACGTGTCCGAGCAGGCCTTGAACCGTCTGGACGAGAGCGGCGTGGTGTACATCGGTGCGGAAGTGCGCGCCGGCGACATCATGGTCGGCAAGGTCACGCCGAAGGGCGAGAGCCAGCTGACCCCGGAAGAAAAGCTGCTGCGTGCGATCTTCGGTGAGAAGGCGTCCGACGTGAAGGACAGCTCGCTGCGCGTGCCCCCGGGCATGGACGGCACCGTCATCGACGTGCAGGTCTTCACCCGCGACGGCATCGAGAAGGACAAGCGTGCGCGTCAGATCGAAGAGTCCGAAATCAAGCGCGTCAAGAAGGACTTCGACGACCAGTTCCGTATCCTGGAAGCGGCCATCTACGCACGTCTGCGTTCGCAGATCGTGGGCAAGGTCGCCAACGGCGGTCCGAACCTGAAGAAGGGCGACAACGTCACCGACGCGTACCTGGACGGGCTGAAGAAGTCCGATTGGTTCCAGCTGCGCATGAAGGACGAAGACGCTGCCGACGCCATCGAGCGCGCGCAGAAGCAGATCCAGGCGCACGAGAAGGAATTCGAGGCACGCTTCGCCGACAAGCGCGGCAAGATCACCCAGGGCGATGACCTCGCACCGGGCGTGCTGAAGATGGTCAAGGTGTTCCTGGCAGTGAAGCGCCGCATCCAGCCGGGCGACAAGATGGCAGGCCGCCACGGCAACAAGGGTGTGGTCTCCAACGTCGTGCCGGTCGAAGACATGCCGTACATGGCGACCGGCGAGCCGGTGGACATTGTGCTGAACCCGCTCGGCGTGCCGTCGCGTATGAACATCGGCCAGATTCTGGAAGTGCATCTGGGCTGGGCCGCCAAGGGCCTGGGTCGCAAGATCCAGCGCATGCTGGAGGCACAGGCGGCGGTCAGCGAACTGCGCAAGTTCCTGGACGACATCTACAACCACGACAGCGCGATCAATGCACAGCGCGTGGACCTGTCGCAGTTCAGCGATGAGGAGCTGCTCAACCTGGGCAAGAACCTGATCGATGGCGTGCCGATGGCCACCCCGGTGTTCGACGGCGCCAGCGAAGCGGAAATCAAGCGCATGCTGGAACTGGCCGAACTGCCGCAGAGCGGTCAGACCCAGCTGTACGACGGTCGCACCGGCGAAGCGTTCGATCGCAAGACCACGGTCGGCTACATGCACTACCTGAAGTTGAACCACTTGGTCGACGACAAGATGCATGCGCGCTCGACCGGTCCGTACTCGCTCGTCACCCAGCAGCCGCTGGGTGGCAAGGCGCAGTTCGGTGGTCAGCGCTTCGGTGAGATGGAAGTCTGGGCGCTGGAAGCCTACGGCGCGGCCTACACCCTGCAGGAAATGCTGACGGTGAAGTCCGACGACGTGCAGGGCCGCAACCAGATGTACAAGAACATCGTCGATGGTGAGCACGAGATGGTCGCGGGCATGCCGGAATCCTTCAACGTGTTGGTGAAGGAAATCCGCTCGCTGGCGATCAACATGGAACTGGAAGAGTGATCGAGCTGGGTCCTGGCGCCGCGATGCGGTGCCGGGATCCGGAACGTAAGGCCCTCGGTTTCATCTCAGCTACGAAATTCCTCCGACCCGGAGATATCAAATGAAAGACCTGCTCAACCTCTTCAATCAACAGCGCCAGACGCTGGATTTCGACGCGATCAAGATCGCGCTGGCATCGCCTGACCTGATCCGTTCGTGGTCCTACGGCGAAGTGAAGAAGCCCGAAACCATCAACTACCGTACCTTCAAGCCTGAGCGTGACGGCCTGTTCTGCGCCGCCATCTTCGGACCGATCAAGGACTACGAGTGCCTGTGCGGCAAGTACAAGCGCATGAAGCACCGCGGCGTGGTCTGCGAAAAGTGCGGCACCGAAGTCACCCTGGCCAAGGTGCGTCGCGAGCGCATGGGTCACATCGACCTGGCCTCGCCGGTCGCGCACATCTGGTTCCTCAAGTCGCTGCCCTCGCGCATCGGCCTGATGCTGGACATGACCCTGCGTGACATCGAGCGCGTGCTGTACTTCGAAGCCTACGTGGTCACCGAGCCGGGCCTGACCCCGCTCGAGCGCCGCCAGCTGTTGACCGAAGAGCAGTACCTGACCGCACGCCAGGAGTACAACGACGACTTCGACGCCGCCATGGGCGCCGAGGCCGTGTACGAGCTGCTGCGCACGATCGACCTGCAGTCGGAAATGACCCGTCTGCGCGAAGAAATCGCCAGCACCGGTTCGGAAACCAAGCTCAAGCGTCTGACCAAGCGCATCAAGTTGATCGAAGCCTTCCTGGAATCGGGCAACCGTCCGGAGTGGATGGTCATGACCGTGCTGCCGGTGCTGCCGCCGGACCTGCGTCCGCTGGTGCCGCTGGATGGCGGCCGTTTCGCGACCTCGGATCTGAACGATCTGTACCGCCGCGTGATCAACCGCAACAACCGTCTGCGTCGCCTGCTCGAGCTCAATGCGCCTGACATCATCGTGCGCAACGAAAAGCGCATGCTGCAGGAATCGGTCGATGCGCTGCTGGACAACGGCCGTCGCGGCCGTGCCATCACCGGCACCAACAAGCGTCCGCTGAAGTCGCTGGCCGACATGATCAAGGGCAAGCAGGGCCGGTTCCGTCAGAACCTGCTCGGCAAGCGCGTGGACTACTCCGGTCGTTCGGTCATCACCGTCGGTCCGTACCTCAAGCTGCACCAGTGCGGCCTGCCGAAGAAGATGGCGCTGGAGCTGTTCAAGCCGTTCGTGTTCGCCAAGCTGCAGCGTCGTGGCCTGGCCACCACCATCAAGGCCGCCAAGAAGCTCGTCGAGCGCGAAGAGGCCGAGGTGTGGGACATCCTCGAAGAAGTCATCCGCGAGCATCCGGTGCTGCTGAACCGTGCGCCGACCCTGCACCGTCTGGGCATCCAGGCGTTCGAGCCGGTGTTGATCGAAGGCAAGGCCATCCAGCTGCATCCGCTGGTCTGTACTGCGTTCAACGCCGACTTCGACGGTGACCAGATGGCTGTCCACGTGCCGCTCTCGCTGGAAGCCCAGCTGGAAGCGCGTGCGCTGATGATGTCCACCAACAACATCCTGTCGCCGGCCAACGGCGAGCCGATCATCGTGCCGTCGCAGGACGTGGTGTTGGGCCTGTACTACATGAGCCGCGCCCTGGAGAACAAGAAGGGCGAGGGCATGGTGTTTGCCAACACCAGCGAAGTGAAGCGCGCTTATGACAACCGCGTGGTCGAACTGCACGCCAAGGTCAAGGTCCGCATCACCCAGGTGGACGTGGACGCCGTCGATGGCAAGCGCACCAGCGGCACCTCGATCGTGGACACCACGGTCGGCCGTGCGCTGCTGAGCGAAATCCTGCCCGAAGGCCTGCCGTTCCAGCTGGCCAACACCGAGATGACCAAGAAGAACATCTCGCGTCTGATCAACTCCAGCTACCGTCTGCTGGGCTTGAAGGACACGGTCGTGTTCGCCGACAAGCTGATGTACACCGGCTATGCCTACGCCACCCGCGCAGGCGTGTCGATCGGTATCGACGACATGCTGATCCCGGACGAGAAGAAGGGCATCCTCACCGAGGCCGAAGCCGAAGTGCTGGAAATCCAGGAGCAGTACCAGTCGGGCCTGGTCACCGCCGGCGAGCGCTACAACAAGGTCGTGGACATCTGGTCGCGTACCAGCGAGCGCATCGCCAAGGCGATGATGGACACCATCGGTACCGAGAAGGTCGAGAACGCCAAGGGCGAGACCATCGACCAGAAGTCGATGAACTCGCTCTACATCATGGCCGACTCCGGTGCGCGTGGTAGCCAGGCGCAGATCCGTCAGCTGGCCGGTATGCGCGGTTTGATGGCGCGTCCGGATGGCTCGATCATCGAGACGCCGATCAAGGCGAACTTCCGCGAAGGTCTGAACGTGCAGGAGTACTTCAACTCCACCCACGGCGCGCGTAAGGGTCTGGCCGATACCGCGTTGAAGACGGCGAACTCGGGTTACCTGACCCGTCGTCTGGTCGACGTCGCGCAGGACGTGGTGATCACCGAAGTCGATTGCGGCACCACCGAAGGGTTGATCATGACCCCGATCGTGGAAGGCGGCGACGTGGTGGAGCCGTTGAAGGAGCGCGTGCTGGGCCGTGTCGTGGCCGAGGACGTCTACCTGCCGGGCAACGACGAAGAACCCATCGTCACCCGCAACACGCTGCTCGACGAAGCCTGGGTTGCCAAGCTGGAAGACGCCAGCGTGCAGTCGGTGAAGGTGCGTTCGACCATCAGCTGCGAGTCCTCGTTCGGCGTGTGCGCACGCTGCTACGGTCGCGACCTCGCGCGCGGTCACCAGGTCAACATCGGTGAAGCGGTCGGCGTCATCGCCGCCCAGTCGATCGGTGAGCCGGGTACCCAGCTGACGATGCGTACGTTCCACATCGGTGGTGCGGCATCGCGTGCGGCGGCAGTGGACAACATCACGGTCAAGACCACCGGCTCGATCAAGTTCAACAACTTGAAGTCGGTCGAGCATGCCAACGGTTCGCTGGTTGCGGTCTCGCGTTCGGGCGAACTGTCCGTGCTCGACGGCCACGGTCGCGAGCGCGAGCGTTACAAGCTGCCCTACGGTGCCACCATCACGGCCAAGGACGGTGATGCAGTCAAGGCTGGCCAGGGCGTGGCCAACTGGGATCCGCATAACCACCCGATCGTGTCGGAAGTGGCCGGTTTCATCCGCTTCATCGACTTCGTCGACGGCGTCACCGTCATCGAGAAGACCGACGAGCTGACCGGCCTGGCCTCGCGCGAAATCACCGACCCGAAGCGTCGCGGTGCACAGGCCAAGGAACTGCGCCCGATCGTGCGCATCGTCGATGGCAAGGGCAACGACCTGACCATCCCGAACACGGATCTGCCGGCGCAGTACCTGCTGCCGCCGCGCTCCATCGTCAACCTGCAGGACGGCGCTGCCGTCGGCGTGGGCGACGTGGTTGCGAAGATTCCGCAGGAAGCGTCCAAGACCCGCGACATCACCGGTGGTCTGCCGCGCGTTGCCGACCTGTTCGAAGCACGCAAGCCGAAGGATCCGGCGATCCTGGCCGAGCGCTCGGGCATCATCAGCTTCGGTAAGGACACCAAGGGCAAGCAGCGCCTGATCATCAAGGACACCGATGGTTCGGAACACGAAGAGCTGATCCCGAAGTACCGTCAGATCATCGTGTTCGAAGGCGAGCACGTGACCAAGGGCGAGACCGTGGTGGACGGCGAGCCGAGCCCGCAGGACATCCTGCGTCTGCTGGGTGTCGAGCCGCTTGCCGCGTATCTGGTCAAGGAAATCCAGGACGTGTATCGCCTGCAGGGCGTGAAGATCAACGACAAGCACATCGAAGTGATCACGCGTCAGATGTTGCGCAAGGTCGAGATCGTCGACCAGGGCAACAGCAAGTTCCTCAATGGCGAGCAGGTCGAGCGCCAGCGCGTCATCGAGGAAAATGCACGCCTGACCACGCGCAACGAACTGCCGGCCAAGTACGACCCGGTGTTGCTGGGTATCACCAAGGCCTCGCTGGCCACCGAGTCGTTCATCTCGGCAGCGTCGTTCCAGGAGACCACCCGCGTGTTGACCGAGGCTGCCGTGCGCGGCACCCGCGACAACCTGCGCGGTCTGAAGGAAAACGTGATCGTGGGCCGTCTGATCCCGGCCGGTACCGGTCTGGCGTATCACGCCGGCCGTCGCAAGTCTTCGGGTCTGACCGACTCGGAAATGGAAACGCTGTCGGGCAAGCCCGCAGTGGCCGAACCGGTCGCAGCCGTGGCCGACGCTGGCGCGGACGAGGAGTAAGCGCTCCGACGGCGGTCGCAAGCCTGCCGTAAGCCAAGCGAAAAGGAGGGCAGGATGCCCTCCGTTTTCCGGCCTTTGGATGGGCCAGCAGGGTTAGATTTCCGTGAAGTTGACGGAGTTTCGTCCTGCCAGCTATACTTCTCTGTCTCGGTGGGCCGTTTCGCGGCCTGCCTTCGTTTTCATGCAAGGCCGTTTCGGCCTCCAATCAGAAGAATCGACTGATGGCAACGATCAATCAGCTGGTCCGCAAGCCCCGGCAAGCGACCACCTACAAGAGTGCCTCCCCGGCACTGGACAAGTGTCCGCAGCGCCGTGGCGTCTGCACACGCGTCTACACCACTACCCCGAAGAAGCCGAACTCGGCCCTGCGTAAGGTCGCCAAAGTGCGCCTGACGAACCAGGAAGAGGTCATCAG
>NZ_JPLE01000046.1 GCF_001010415.1 Xanthomonas pisi DSM 18956 | reverse complement strand
TCGTACTGGAAGCGCTCGGCGTCGCCACGGGCGCTGAAGTCGCCGTTGGCGGCCGCTTGTGCAAGCTGTTTGATCTCGGCATTCATCGCGCCGAGATTGGCCTTGACCTGCGCCATGGTGTCGGTGAACACGGCTTTTTCGCCAGGCAGCTGATGCATGGTGTCGCTGAGGTCGCCAATGGCGTAGCGCCCCATGATGCGTGCCAGATCGGCCTGCACGGCCACGTGCGAGGCGACCAGCAGGTTGGTTTCGTTGGCCATGCGGCCGTAGTCGCCCGGGAATGCGGACGCATCGATGCGGAAGCTGATCTGGCCCTCGTCATGGCGCTTGGCCATGTCGGTCTGCGCGGCGATCAGGTTGCGCAGCTGCAACTGCATCCTGCTCATTGCCTTGAGCAGGCGGCCGCTTTCGTCGGAGGCTTGCGTGTCCACATCGTTGTCCAGCTTGCCGCCGGCAATCGATTCGGCGGCGCGGGTGGCGCGGCTCAGCGGCTGGGTGAGGCTACGGGTGATCAGCAAACCCAGCGCACTGCTGAGCAGCACCACCAAGACGGTGCCGGCCACCAGCATTTTGCGCGAATCGTCCATCGACTTCAGCGCGACCGCCGAGGCGTCGGCAGCCAGCTTGTCCTGCAGTGCGATGTTCTCGGCAATCTTGTCCTGCCATTGCTGCGTTGCAGGACTCGCCTTGTTGAACAACAGCGGTATGGCATCGCTATCCTTTCCGGCAATCGACAACTGCATGACTTGGTCATTCAGCCCCTTGGCCACCGTGCGGAGGCTGTCGATCTGTGCACGTATCGCCTGGTCCTGCGGCGAAGCGGGCAGGGCATACAGGGCCTCGCGCGCCTTGGTGTAATCGGCGCGTGCGGACTTGATTACGCCGACGAACTCGTCATTGCGCTCTTCGGCATACGGAAGTGCCAGATTGCGCAGTTGCGTGCCGATGATGAAATTGGCATTCATCATGTCGTTGGCCAAGCGGATCTTGACCATATTCTGGTGCACGATGTTGTCCGCCAATGCACGCGCCGAACTCAGGCCGCGATAACCGATGAAAGCGATCATGCCCGACAACACGATCAGCACGGCGAAAGCCGCAGCCAGGCGTGGGCCGACGTTATAGCGCTGGAGTAGTGCGGTCATGACCGAATCCTGGAAGGCGTTATGCAGTGGAAGGGAGCGACGAGGCAGCGCCGACCAGCTGCTGCGGAGATGTCGCTATGCGCAGTAACGGCTCATAACAGGTATCACTGAATACCCCGATATCGAAAAATATATAACTCGAGTCAGATATGTGAAGCGCGTTGGTAATTGGTCTTATCCTGTTTGTTCCGATTGTGTACTTTTGATTGGTCGGGCTCGGTTAAAAGATAACGAGCTCTGCAATTCATTATTTAATACATAAGTAAAAGATGATGTTTAAGCTGTTTTATCTTGGTTGTGATCGCTGGATTTGATCGTGGAAACGATCAGCCATAAAAAAGCCGCGCCCCTGAAGGGGCGCGGCTTCGATGGCATCGGTCGCGATGCGATCGATCGGATCGCTCAGAACTCTGCCCAGTCCGATTCGTTGGACGACGCCGACGCCACCGCAGCGCGTGCGGCCGGCCTTGCGGCAGCTTGCTTGGGTTTGGTCGTTGGCGTGCTCGGCGCGGCGGGCCGCTTGGCAGCGATCTGGCGCACCACCGGCGTGGACCGCGTCACCGCTTCCAGTTCTGACGACAGGCGGAACAGCGCCACCGCTTCGGTGAGTTGCTGGGCCTGATCTTCCATCGAGCGTGCGGCGGCAGTGGCTTCTTCCACCAGCGCGGCATTCTGCTGGGTGGCTTCGTCCATGTGGGTGACGGTCTGGTTGACCTGCTCGATGCCGGCCGACTGTTCCTGCGAGGCGGCGGAGATCTCGCTCATGATGTCGGTGACGCGCTGCACCGAGGAGACGATCTCGCTCATGGTGGTGCCGGCCTGATGCACCAAGGCCGAGCCTTCTGCCACCTTGCTGACCGAGTCGTCGATCAGGCTCTTGATTTCCTTGGCGGCGCCGGCCGACCGCTGTGCCAGCGTGCGCACTTCCGAGGCGACCACCGCAAAACCGCGGCCCTGTTCGCCGGCACGTGCGGCTTCCACCGCGGCGTTCAAGGCCAGGATATTGGTCTGGAAGGCGATGCCGTCGATGACGCTGATGATCTCGGCGATCTTCTTGGACGAGACCTCGATGCCGGACATGGTGGTGACCACCTGGCCGACCACGCTGCCGCCATGCGATGCCACGCCAGCGGCACCGATCGCCAGCTGATTGGCCTGGCGCGCGTGCTCGGCGTTCTGCTTGACGGTGGAGGTGAGTTCTTCCATCGAGGCGGCGGTTTCTTCCAGATTGGCGGCCTGTTGCTCGGTGCGCTGCGACAGATCCTGATTGCCCGCAGCAATCTCGCTGGCGGCAGTATTGATCGCCAGGGTGGAGTGCTTGATGCGGCCGACGATGTCGGTCAAGCGTTGTGTGGTGGCATTGGCATCGTCACGCAGACGCGCGAATACGCCGTGGAATTGCCCATCCATGCGTGCGGTCAGGTCGCCTTCGGCCACCGCACCGAGCAACTGCGACAGCTTGCCCAGGTTGCGATCGCTGACTTCCATCATCGAATTCAGATCGGCCACCATCACCGCGAAGTCGTACTTGAAACGTGCCGCGTCGCCGCGCGCACTGAAGTCGCCCGCCGCTGCCGCCTGCGCCAACTGCTTGATCTCGGTATTGATCGACAACAGGCTGGCCTTGGCCGCATCCATCGCCTCGTGCAGGATCGCGCGGCTCGCCGGCAGACGGCGCGCGTCCTGGGTCAGGTCGCCCTGCGCATACTGGTTGAGGATGCGCACCGAATCGGTGATGGCATCCAGATGCTCGAAGATCATCGTGTTGATGCCGCCGGCCAGGGTGCCGTACACGCCGGGGAAATCCTCCGGCATGCGGTGGGTGATGTCTTCGGCCGCATGCAGATGCGACATGCGTGCGGTCTCGTCGGAGAAGCGGCGCAGCATCTGGGTCATGCGGCCGGTGGCGTCGAGCATCTGGCCGATTTCATCCTTGCTGGTCTTGCCGACCTGCACGCTCAGATCGCCGCGCGACACTGCCTGGATGGCGCCCAATGCCTTGGACAGCGGGTTGGTGATGCTGCGCGCGATCAGCCAGCCGAAAGTCACCGACAAGGCAGCCATCAGCAGCGTGCCGATCAACAGCACCGCACTGGTCATCTTGAACGAGGCGCTGCTGGCGGAAACCATGTTGGCCAGTGCGGTGGACTGCTCGGCGTACATCTTGTCGATGGTCTGGAACAGCACCTTGCGGATGTCGCCCGATTGCTTGTTCGCACGCACCGCAGCCGCGTAGTCGGGGTCCTTGTAGAGTGCGCGCAAGGTCTTGTTGGCTTCGAAGTAGCTGGCGCTTTCCTTGGCGAGTTTGTCGTAGCCGGCCTTCAGCGGCGAGCCGGCAGCGATCTTGGCTTCCAGCGCCTTCTGCGTTTGCGCGTACTTGCCCTGGATCTCGTCCATGCGGGTCAGGAAGTAGTCGTAGCGCTCCTGGTCCTGCAGATTGACGAACTGGCCCGATTCGTAGATGCGGAATTCGCCGCCGAACGCGCGCAGCTCCGAGAGCCTGCTCAGCACCGGAACCACCTCTTCGTTGATCAGCACGGCCTGCTGCTGCATCTGCTTCATGCGCGAAAAGCCCAGCCCGCCAAGCAGGGCGGTGAGCACGGCACTGAGGCAGAACGCAAACATCAGCTTGCGGCGAATGGGCCAATCGTTGAACTTGTTCATCATGTAACTCCGGGGCGTAGCATTGCGCGGTTGTCCTGCACGCTAGCGGCCCGGAGCGATGATTCTTTATCTCTGAAGGATGAACCGGACCGTTTCAGGTCCGGGTGAGATGCGCAGATTCACCTGCAAACCATGACGATCGTCCACGATCGCTCGCACAAGGACGGCATCCGATGCCGCCGTTGCGGCGCTGCAGACACCGCTTAAAAGTCCTGCCATTGGCTATCGTTACCGGACGCGACCGTGGGCGTGATGGCCGCTGCACGGCGTGTGGAGACTGCCGGTTTGGGGGCGATGGACATCGGCTTGGCCGGGCGTGCCAACGCGGCGGCACGCGGCGCATCGGCAAGCGTGAAGCGGGCGACCGCCTGCGCCAGTTGTCCGGCCTGGTCTTCCATCGTGCGTGCTGCCGCCGTGGCTTCTTCCACCAATGCGGCGTTCTGCTGGGTGGCCTCATCCATCTGGGTGATGGTGCGATTGACCTGCTCGATGCCGGACGATTGTTCCTGCGAGGCCGCCGCAATCTCGCCCATGATGTCGGTCACGCGCTGCACGCTGGCGACGATGTCGGCCATGGTGGTGCCCGCCTGGTGGACCAGCTGCGAGCCCTCGGCGACCTTGCCGACCGAATCGTCGATGAGATGCTTGATTTCTTTCGCCGCACCGGCCGACCGCTGCGCCAGGGTGCGCACTTCCGAGGCGACCACCGCAAAGCCGCGGCCCTGTTCGCCGGCACGTGCGGCTTCCACCGCCGCGTTCAACGCCAGGATATTGGTCTGGAAGGCGATGCCGTCGATGACGCTGATGATCTCCGCGATTTTCTTCGATGAGGTTTCGATGCCGGACATGGTGGTGACCACCTGAGCCACCACTGCGCCGCCCTGCGAGGCGACACCGGCCGCACCGATGGCGAACTGATTGGCCTGACGCGCGCTCTCGGCGTTTTGCTTGACGGTGGAGGTGAGCTCTTCCATCGAGGCGGCGGTTTCTTCCAGATTGGCGGCCTGCTGCTCGGTGCGCTGCGACAGGTCGCTATTGCCGGCGGCGATCTCGCTGGAGGCGGTGTGGATGCTGCCGGCGGCCTGCTGGATGCGTCCGATCACCTGCGCCAGCGCTTCGGCGGTGGTATTGGCGTCGTCGCGCATGGTGGCGAACACGCCGTGGAAATCGCCGTGCATGCGTGCGCTCAGGTCGCCCTCGGCCAGCGCGCTCAGCAGCCGCGACACCTCGGCGATGCTCACCGCATTGGCGTCGAGCAGGGCATTGAGCTGTTGCGCCAGTTGCAGGAAAAATCCTTGTTTGCCGCTGCTGTCGATGCGCCTGGACAGGTCGCCCGCCGCAGCGCTGCGCACGACATCGGCCACATCCAGTTCCACCCGCGCTTCGGCGGTACGGTCGCGCCATTCGCAGACAAAGCCCAGATGCGCGCCGCGCTCGTCGCGGATCGCCGACACGTTTTGCGTAATGCAGGTTGTGCGGTACCGCACTTCGCGTTGCGCCGCGCCCTGGCGGTCCAGACGCTGGTAGATTTCCGCGTCCTGCGCGTTGCCCACTTCCAGCAGCGAGACCGGTTGCCCGACCAGGTCGGTCGTACGATTGAACGCCGGTGCGCACGCCTGGATATCGTCTGCATAGGTGTGCAGCAAGGATTGTAGTGCGGTGTTGCTGTAGATGATGGTCAGGTCCGGGTCGGCGATGTACATGCCGGTGGAGGCGTTATCCAATGCGGTGCGAATGCGCAGGTTTTCTGCGGCGATGCTGCGCTCGCGCTCCAGGCGTTCGCGCAAGTCGCGCTGCATGCGCGACAGCGCCGCCATCAGGCTGTGCGCGTGTTTGGCGGCGACCGGGATCGGCTGGTCCAGGCGGCCTTGCGCAATGTGCTGTGCAGCGGCCATGGCCAGCTGCGGTTCGCCGCCAAGCACGCCGAACACCGAACGCAGGATCCAGCCGGCGGCCAACGCCAGGCAGACGAATGCAAGCACGACGGCGCCGCCTTGCTGCCACATCACACGATGGCTGTATTGCTCGGCCTGGCTGCGGTTGGCCTCGTTCAAGGACAGGATGCGCTCGCTGATCGTCCCCATGCGGGTTTCGAGCTGGCCGAACTTGTCGGTGAAGTCGCGGTACGCCGCAGCGCTGTCGGCATGCGTTTCGGCCAGCGTCATGACCTGTTCGGCAGAAGCGATGTAGGCCTGCAACGTGGGCGCCACCGCTTCCAGCTCGCTGCGCAATGCAGGGTCCAGCGGGAGCTTGCGGTTGGCTTGCACCGCCTCGCGGAATTCGCCCGCATGTTCGCCCAGCGATGCGCGGGCGTCGGCGATGCCGGCATCGTCCTGACGCGATGCGGCGAGCAGTCCTGCAGTGACGTCGCCGCGCAGGGCATCATGCATCATGTCGGCCTGCATGTGGTTGCGCAGCGCATCGGAGGAGATGACCTGCGCGGTGATGGCATCCAGCAGCCCGCGCTGACCGTTGTAGCCGACACCGCCCAGGGCGAGCAGCGCCAACGCGGCGACCAGCACCAGGACGCCCAACATATGCATGATCTTCATTGCGCAGCCCGTATCAGAAGCGGAAAGACAGACCGACGCCGACGGCGTGGTCGGGCGAGCGGTCGTTGAGGCCGCGGCTGTACACCGCATCCAGTTGCACGTCGTTGCTGAGCAGCCAGGCCGAGCCGACGTCGAGCAAGGCCACGCTGCCGCCATCGTCGCTCTTGGCAATCTGCGGCAATGCCACTTCGACGAAGGAGCGCACGCGGTCGTTCCAGGCTTTGCCGAGCACCGCGCCCAGGATGCCTGCGGTATAGCGATGTCCGTCGCCGTCGTCGTCCCAGATCACCCCGGGCATCACGCCGGCAGAGAGGCTGTCGCTGAGCTCCCATTCGGCCACCAGCCGGAACGAGGGGCGTGCACCGTGGCCGCGCAGGGCCTGTGCGCCGCTGGGCAGGTCCACGTGCAGCAGCCAGGCCAGCGAGGTCTTGCCACTGTCGGAGCTGGCCAGATGGTGCTTGATGCCGAGCGAGACGTCGGACATGCCGCTGACGCTGGATTCGCCCGGCAGGTCGATATGTTGCCAGCCATCGGTTTCCAGCCGCAGTTCCCAGGTCTGGCCGAGCCCGTAGCGGAACAGCGTCGGCGTGGAATACCCATCGACCGACGCATCGCGCTCCCACGCGGCGCTGGTTTCCACCTGTAGTCGCTGGTGGCCGACGGTAAGGCTGGACTCGACGAAGTCGGGTCGATCGGTGGCGATGGGGTCTTCGGCGCAGGCATGGCCAGCGACGCACAACAGCGCAAGACAGCTGGCGAGAACGGACGACTTCATGGCAACCCCTGCAATGATCGGATCTCGGACGCATGCGTCTGCGCGTGCTGTGGACACCTGCGCGCATGCGGTGTTTGAGCGGCTGTTGCGGTGGGGCACAGGCAGCCGTTGTCACCCTGGCTAACGGCAACGCCAGATAAATCTTTAAGCATTGCCGATGGGTGGAGCGGTCAGGGGCAGGGCGCGCATGCAGTGCAGGAGCGATAGCAACGCTTGCGTCTGCTTGGCGCCACGTGTCGGCGCGTGCGTGTTGTCGTTGCAGCGGATCGCTGTCGCAGGCTGGAGCGTCCGACAGGCGTCGCGAGCAGGCACCAGATGCCTGTCTGCACGGCGCGCGCCAGGTGCGACGATCAGGATGGATCGCAGGCAATACGGCGCCTGGCACAGGCGCCGTCACTGCATCACGGGTGGATCAGAAATCCTGCCACTGGCTGTCGTTGCCGGCAGTGTTGCCCGATGGCTTGGCCGAATGGCGCGCAGGCGCCGCGATGCGCGTGCTGCCGGTGGGTGCGCGCCTGGACGAGGGCAGCGCACGGACGAGCGGCTTGGCGACAGGCGCTGCGCTTGCCGGTGCAGCCGGATGGCTGAGTTTGAACACGGCGACCGCCTCGGTGAGCTGGCCGGCCTGTTCTTCCATCGCGCGCGCGGCGGCGGTGGCTTCCTCCACCAGCGCTGCGTTCTGCTGGGTGGCCTCGTCCATCTGGGTGACGGTGAGGTTGACCTGCTCGATGCCGGCGGACTGCTCCTGCGATGCGGCGGAGATCTCACCCATGATGTCGGTGACGCGCTGCACGCTGGCGACGATCTCGCTCATGGTGGTGCCGGCCTGATGCACCAGCGACGAGCCTTGCGCCACCTTGTTCACCGAGTCGTCGATCAGGTGCTTGATCTCCTTGGCCGCACCGGCAGAACGTTGCGCCAGGGTGCGCACTTCCGAGGCCACCACCGCAAAACCGCGGCCTTGCTCGCCGGCACGTGCGGCTTCCACTGCGGCGTTCAACGCCAGGATGTTGGTCTGGAAGGCGATGCCGTCGATGACGCTGATGATCTCGGCGATCTTCTTGGACGAGGTCTCGATGCCGGACATGGTGGTGACGACCTGGGCCACCACCGCGCCGCCATGGGAGGCGACATCGGCGGCGCCGATCGCCAGCTGGTTGGCCTGGCGCGCGTGTTCGGCGTTCTGCTTGACGGTTGAAGTGAGTTCTTCCATCGAGGCGGCGGTTTCTTCCAGGTTGGCCGCCTGTTGTTCGGTGCGCTGCGACAGGTCGTTATTGCCCGCAGCGATCTCGCTGGCGGCCGCATTGATCTGCGTGGCCGAGGTCTGGATACCGGAGACAATGCCGGTGAGCTGCGCCACGGTGGCATTGGCGTCGTCGCGCATGCGCGCGAACACGCCGGCGAACTGCCCATCCATGCGCACGGTGAGGTCGCCTTCGGCCAGCGCGCTGAGCAGGCTGGAAATACGCTCCAGGCCTTGCGAGGTTGTTTCCAGCAATCCGTTGAGCTGGCGGCCGAATTCCAGATAGAACCCGTGTTTGTCATCCAGCGCCAGACGCTGGCCGAAGTCGCCCATCAATGCCGATTGCACCAGTGCAGCCACCTCCTTCTGCGTGCTGACTTCGGCACTGACATTGCGCCACAGCAGCATGCTGCCGCTGCGACGACCATCGGCGGCGTACAGCGGGGTCATGGTCAGGTCCAGGGTCACCGGACCGAAGGTGTAGCGCTCCAGCGTGGTGGACTGCAATTGCTGCAGACGCTGCAAGCGCGCCTTGCCGTCGCTGTCGGTACCGAACACGTAGTCCAGCGGCTTGCCGACCACCGCATCGGCACTGAAGCCGGTCTGGCCCTTGGCATGGAAGGCGGGTTCGCCGTGCTTGAGCGAGGTGTGCAGTGCTTCGGTGATGAACACTGCGTTGTGCTGTTCGTCGGCCAGCAACACTTCCATCTCGGAGTGTTCCAGCGCGGTGCGGATGCGCAGGTTTTCGTTGGCGATGGCGGTGTCGCGTTCGATCCGCGCACGCAGGTCGTCCTGCATGCGCTGCATGGCGCCCATCAGCCGGCCGACTTCGTCGCGGCGTTGTACGGTGATGTGGTTGTCGAGCTTGCCCGACGCGATCGCATCGGCGACGCCGACCGCCGATTCCAGCGGGCGCACCACCTGGCGACGCAGCAGCAGGAACAACGCACCGCTGAGCACCACCGCCGAGGCCAGGCCCACCAACAGGATCGTCCACAGCAGGCGATGCGCCTGCTGCATGATGGCCGCGTACGGCACCACCACGCCCAGCGCAAACCGCTCCTGCGCCTTGCCGATCTGCAGGGGCACATATGCACTCACCGTGCCGTTGGCATCGGGACTGAAATCCACCGAATCCTTGCCGGCCTTGATCTCCTCGAGCATGGCGCGGTGGCGCGCGTCGGTGACCGGCTTGCCGATGCGTGCGCTATCGCGCGATGACAGCACCACGCCGGCGGGCGACAGCAGTTCGACATATCCGCTGTCCATCGGACGCAGTGCACCCAGGCGCTGCTGCAGGGCAGCCAATGCCACGTCCACCGTCACCGCGCCCAGATACTTGCCGTCCTGCAGGATCGGGGTGGACAAGGTGGTCATCAGCACGGTCTTGCCGCCGATCTTGTAGTCGTAGGGTTCGGCAACGGTCTGCCGCAGCAGCGCGCGCGGCTTGAGATTCCAGTCGCCGAGACCGGGGGTTTCGTAATCGGTCAGTGGCTCACGCACCAGCGTCTGCCCGTCGCGTCCCCAATACGTCATGAAGCGGCCGCTGGCATCGTGGCCCTTGGCGTTGGCGAAGTCGCTGTCCTTGCCATCGAAGGCCTGCGCTTCCCACAGCGTGCCCATGCCCACCCACTCGGGATGATCCTGCAACTGGTCGTGGATCACCGCAGCGGCGGTATCGCGGCTGATACCGCCGTTGGCGCGTTGCACCAGCAAGGTGGTGGCCAGCGACTGACCGGTGGTCAGTGCCTGCCCAAGTTCGCTACCGATCTGCTCGGCCTGGTAGCGCGCGGCATTCTGCATCGTGGCCTGGGCAGAGGTGCTCAGCGCACCGCTGCTCTGCCAATAGGTGATGGCCGCAGTCAATCCGAAGCACAGCGAGGCGATGACCGCGGTGCCGAACATCAGGCGGTACGCAAGGCGGCCGCCGAAACGTGAGTGCGAGGAGAGCGAGGTCATGGACATGGCTGCAAAGGGAAGGGAGGAGCCCGCTGACGCGGGGCAGTGCAGGTAGAACGACTAACACGCTCTAAGTGCGGGCTGCATGGACCACCCGCACACTGCATCCGTGAGCACCGTGGCGGCCTTGCGACCGCACGGTAGTCTGGTGAGCTGCCCTCAGTAGGCGGCCATTGCAACGCGCTTGGCTGCACGTGCGCCTGCACTGCCAAATTGCGCGGGCGATGCGGCCACCACCCGGAAGATCGACACCGCATCGTCCAGTTGCTGCGCCTGCTGCTGCATCGCGTTGGCGGCGGCGGTGGCTTCTTCCACCAGCGCGGCGTTCTGCTGGGTGCTCTCGTCCATCTGGGTGACGGTGAGATTGACCTGCTCGATGCCGGCCGACTGTTCCTGCGAGGCGGCGGATATCTCGCTCATGATGTCGGTGACGCGCTGCACCGAGGACACGATGTCGGCCATGGTCTTGCCGGCCTGGTCCACCAATGCCGATCCCTGCGCCACCTTGCCGACCGAGTCGTCGATCAGGTGCTTGATCTCTTTGGCCGCACCGGCCGAGCGCTGTGCCAGCGTGCGCACTTCCGAGGCGACCACTGCAAACCCGCGGCCCTGCTCGCCGGCACGTGCCGCTTCCACCGCGGCATTCAGGGCCAGGATGTTGGTCTGGAAGGCGATGCCGTCGATGACGGAAATGATCTCGGCGATCTTCTTGGACGAGGTCTGGATGCCGGACATGGTATCGACCACCTGGCTCACGACCTGGCCGCCCTGCGAGGCGACGCTGGCCGCGCCGATCGCCAATTGATTGGCCTGACGCGCGCTTTCGGCATTCTGCTTGACGGTGGAGGTGAGCTCTTCCATGGAAGCGGCGGTTTCTTCCAGATTGGCCGCCTGTTGTTCGGTGCGCTGCGACAGATCGTTGTTGCCGGCGGCGATTTCGCTGGCCGAGCCGGTGATCGAACCGGCTGCCTGCTGGATGCGCCCGACGATGCCGGCCAGCTGCGTGGCCGTGGTGTTGGCATCGTCACGCATGCGTGCGAACACACCATGGAATTGTCCGTCCAGGCGTGCAGTCAGATCGCCTTCGGCCAATGCGGCCAGCAGCTCGGACAGCTTGCCCAGATTGCGGTCGCTGACGTCCATCATCGCGTTGAGATCGTTGATCATGCGCGCCGAATCGTGCTTGAAGCGCGCTGCATCGCCACGCTGGCTGAAGTCGCCATTGGCCGCCGCCTGCGCCAGGCGCTTGATCTCGGTGTTGATGGCCAGCAGGCTGGCCTTGGCCGCGTCCATCGCTTCGTGCAGCACCGCACGGGTGCCGGGCAGGCGCACCGCATCGCGCGACAGGTCGCCCTGCGCGTATTCGTTGAGGATGCCGATGGCATCGACGATGGCGTCCAGGTGCTCGAAGATCATGGTGTTGATGCCGGTGGCCAATTCGCCATAGACACCGGGGAAATCGTTCGGCATGCGGTGGGTGACGTCCTCGCCGGCATGCATGTGCATCATCACCTTGGTCTGCGCGGAGAAGCGCTCCAGGGTGTGCACCATGTCGTCGGTGGCCTTGAGCATCTGGCCGATTTCATCGTTGCCATGCTCGGCAGTACGCACGCTCAGATCGCCACGTGCCACGCCCTTGATCGCCGCCAATGCGCGCGCCACCGGCTCCAGGATCGAGTTGCCGATCATCCAGCCGGCCAACAGGTTGATCAGTACCAGCACGCCGCCGGCCAGGGTGACCACGCCGGTGAACGCCAGCGCCTGCGACTGGGTATCGTCCAGATACACGCCGGTGCCGATCACCCAGCCCCACGGCTTGTACAGCGCCGCGTACGAGGTCTTCTGTACCGGGTCCTTCTGTCCGGGCTTGGCCCAGGTGTAATCGACATAGCCGCCGCCGGCCTGCGCGGCAGTCACGAACGCCGGGAAGATGCGCTTGCCGTCCGGGCTGAGCACATCGGTCAACGGCTTGCCGTTGAGATCCGGGCGGGTGGGGTGCATCAGCATCACCGGCGCCTGGTCGGTGACGTAGATGTAGTCCACGCCACCGCGTGCGCGCATGGTGGACAGGGTGCTCAGCGCAGCCTTCTTGGCGGCGTCCACATCCATCTCGCCCTTGTTGGCGCGCTCGGCGTAGCCGTTGACCACCGCCATCGCCATTTCGATCTGGCTCTTGAGCCCATCACGACGCGTATCGGTGAGATCGACGTACTGCATGCGTGCCGCGACGACGGCCAGGAGGATGATGCCCAACGCAACGAGCGCCGTCTGGGCGAAGAATTTGCGCTTGAGCGGCACATTGGCCAACGTCTTTGCGAGCGAGCTCTTGAACGTCATGACTGGTATCCAGCGAGAGGATTGTGACCGGGATAAGTCGAATAGCGACCCGGTAATAGAAATGTTGAGCATTGCGTGAGGTCAGTGACGCTGGCACCGCGTGCAACGCACCGACGTCCAGGGCACGCCATCGCGACAGCGCCATCGGCTGGCGCTTGCACGCGGTCAACAGGCAGGCGGCAGGCTACGCATGAACCGCAAGGCGGATCACGTGAAGCGGCGTGGCGTGTTGTAGGTGGTGCGGCGATGGCCGCACCGCGGCCGACCGGCACCGCAGGACTGCGCCTAGCGTTGTGGCGTTTCGACCTTGGCCACCGATGCCTGCAGGTTCTGCAGCTCGGTCCAGAGCACCTGGTGGGTATCGCCGGGCTGGCCAAGCGAGAAGGCTTGCGCCTGATACAGGTCGCCGGCATGCAGAGCACGATTGGCCAGGCGCTGTTGCTCCAGATACTGGCCCAGCCGCTGCTGCACCACCGCGAACTGGCGCGCCTGCTCACCTTGCGGAGCGCTGGCCTGGAAGTATCCGGCATGCCGGGCGATGCGTTGACGCAGATTGCCCATGCGCTCGTCGTAGGCCTGCACACGAGCCGCGTCGTGCGCTGCGGCAAGCTGTGCACGCTGGTCCTCGCGCAATTGCACCAGGTCGATCGCCAACGACTGCAGTGCGCTTACCGGCACGCTGTCCAGCAGCACCGACACCGGTGCGGCCGGTGCGGCAAACGAGGGCGGCAACGACACGCTCGCTGCCAGCATGGCGACGGCGAACACGGCGCCCAGCGTATTGCGGGCAGAGCGGAGGGAATTGGCGGTATGCATGCGGACGTCCTTCGACATGGCGCGGGCGCTTGCGCCTTGATTGCTAGGTGTATCGGCCGCGGAAGCTTGCGCTTGATCACCTTTCGACCAACGGCAGTGCCGGGTGGGAATCTCAGGGGTGGTGCGATGTGGGGTTCGATCGGCTGGTTGGTGCACACAGCAGAACGCCCCGACCGGGTCGGGGCGTTTTGAGCGTCAATGACAGCGTGTAAATCGCAGCATGGGTTTCCCTCTCTTGCCGGGGAGAAGGTGGCGAGGCGCCGGATGAGGGTGCGGGCGCAGCCTCGCGCACGGAAGATGCAGCCGCTGGAACTGGCAGAGCAGTTGATGGACAACGTGAGTGGCACAGGGCTTCGCTGCGTACCCTCACCCCAACCCCTCTCCCGGCGGGAGAGGGGCTATGAACGCTTCTCCCATTGGGAGGGGGCTATGAATCCTTCTCCCGGCGGGAGGGGGGCTATGAATCCTTCTCCCATCGGGAGAAGGTGGCGCGCAGCGCCGGATGAGGGTACGGGCGCAGCCTCGCGCACGGAAGATGCAGCCGCTGGAGCTGGCAGAGCAGTTGATGGACAACGTGAGTGGCACAGGGCTTCGCTCCGTACCCTCACCCCAACCCCTCTCCCGGCGGGAGAGGGGCTATGGATCCTTCTCCCGGCGGGAGAGGGGCTATGAACGCTTCTCCCATCGGGAGGGGGCTATGAACCCTTCTCCCATCGGGAGAAGGTGGCGCGCAGCGCCGGATGAGGGTACGGGCGCAGCCTGGTGCGCTTGAAGCCTGGTGAGCGAAACCCACTCTCTGATGCCTAAGCCCACGTCATATGCCAATGCACCGTAAGACGTTCAAATCGCTGCCAGACGCCGCAGGACAGGGGTGTGGGTTGCCGAAGGCCGCGCAGCGTTCGGCTCGATCTTGAAGATCGCCACCGCATTCGACAGCTGGCCAGCTTGTTCTTCCATCGCACGTGCGGCGGCAGTGGCTTCTTCCACCAGCGCGGCGTTCTGCTGGGTCGCCTGGTCCATCTGCGTCACGGTGAGGTTGACCTGCTCGATGCCGGCCGACTGCTCCTGCGAAGCAGCGGAGATCTCGCCCATGATGTCGGTGACGCGCTGCACGCTGGCCACGATCTCGGTCATGGTGGTGCCGGCCTGGTCCACCAGCAGCGAGCCCTCGGCGACCTTGCTCACCGAGTCGTCGATCAACTGCTTGATCTCCTTCGCTGCGCCGGCCGAGCGTTGCGCCAGGGTACGCACTTCGCTGGCCACCACCGCAAAGCCGCGGCCCTGATCGCCGGCGCGCGCCGCTTCCACCGCCGCGTTCAAGGCCAGGATGTTGGTCTGGAAGGCGATGCCGTCGATGACGCTGATGATGTCGGCGATCTTCTTCGACGACGCCTGGATACCGGCCATGGTGGCGACGACCTTGCTGACCACCTCGCCACCCTGCGAGGCCACGTTGGCGGCGCCGATGGCGAGCTGGTTGGCCTGGCGTGCGCCTTCGGCATTCTGCTTCACGGTAGAGGTGAGTTCCTCCATCGAGGCGGCGGTTTCTTCCAGGTTGGCCGCTTGCTGCTCGGTGCGCTGCGACAGGTCGTTGTTGCCGGCAGCGATTTCGCCGGCAGCGGTGTTGATCGCGCTGGTGGCCAGCTGGATGCGCCCGACGATGCCGGACAACTGCTCGGTGGTGGCATTGGCGTTGTCGCGCATCTGCGCGAATACGCCATGGAACTGGCCGTGCATGCGCTCGGTCAGGTCGCCGGCGGCAATGGCCTGCAGCACCCCGGACAACGCACCGAGGTTGCCATCGGCGGTGGCCATCAACTGGTTGAGGCTTTCCACCATCGCCAGAAAGTCATGCTGAAACCGCTGCGTATCGCCGCGCACGCTGAAGTCACCATGCGCAGCGGCCTGCGCGAGCAACTGGATCTGGCCGTTCATCGCCGAGAGGTTGCGCTTGACCGCATCCATGGTGTCGCTGAGCACGGCCTTCTCGCCGGGCAGGCGGTCCATCTCCTCACTCAGGTCGCCGATGGCGTAGCGCGACATGATCTGCGCCAGTTTCATCTTCACTTCGATATGCGAGGCGACCAGCGCATTGGTGTCGCGCACCATGCTGCCGTATTCGCCGGGAAACGCCGCCTGATCCATGCGGAAGCTGATCTGGCCGGCGTCGTGCCGGCGCGCCATGTCCTGCTGCGCGGCGGCCACCGCCTTGAGCTGATCCTGCATGCCGCGCATGCTGGTCAGCAACTGGCCAGGCTCGTCGCCCGGCTGCGGGCCGATCGGGTTATCCAGCTTGCCGTGCGCGATCGCCTCGGCCACCTGCGTGGCCTGTTTCAGCGGGCGTACCAGGCTGCGCGAAATCAGCCACGCCAGTGCAGCGGCCAGGCCGGCCGACAACAGGCCGAAGGCGATCAGGGCGCGATTGGCCAGCGCCACGCTGCTCAGGATGGTGTCCGCACCGGCGGCGTTCTGCTGGTTCTGCAATTCCACCGCGGCGGCGATCGCCTTGGAACGGCGTTGCAGCAAGGGCTGCGCCTGGCCGTTCAACAGCTGCTTGGCCCCGTCGAGATCGCCATCGCGCACCATGCCGAGCAGACGGTTGTTGGTGGCACGGGCAGCGGTGAGGCTGTCCTGGATGGCCTGGCGTGCGCGCATGCCGTCGGCGTTGGTTGGCAGCTGCTGCAGCGCGGCCCACAGTTGTGCGTAATGCGCGCGGTTGTCCTTGAGCTGGGCATCGACGGCGGGCCGTTGTTGCGGGGTGGCCAGCATGAAGTCGCGCAGGTAGCGTTCGCCGAGCATATTGCTTTCGCGCATCTGGTTGAGCAGCGCGGCCTTGCGGTTGTTGACCTCGACGATGATCGAGACCTGTTGTTTGACGGTCTTGAATTCGTACAGCGCCAGGGTGGTGGAGCCGGCCAGCAAAACGATCAGCAACGCGAATGCCAACGCCAGGCGTCGCCCGACGGTCAGGGAGTGCAGGAATGTCATGGTGTTCTCTAGGGGAGGGTGGGAAAGAGGTACACCGGTAGCGTTCGCTCGGCGGGTTTCTTGAGCCGTTCGCGCTTGCCTTGCACGCTTGCGTTCAGCGCGATCGGCGCAACCACGCTGCGTTGGCGCGATGTGCGGTGCGGCTGGCCCGTGCAACGGGATGACATAGGCGGGCTGGTTTGCAGGCCATTCCCGGCGTGGATCGCGATCGACGCCGGGACGCTTTGTGCTGCGCAGTGGCCAGGACGACAAACGCGTGCCGCCATTGCAGGCGCGCGACCACGACCGGCCTCAAGAAAACGCACAAGCCCCGGCATCGCTGCCAGGGCTTGGGGGGGCAGACCGCGTCACCGCAGCCGATGCTGCGCAGGCCTCAGAACTCGTGCCAGCTGGTGTCGCCACCGGAGGCAGTTGCCAGCGCAGGGCGTGCCGCGGCTTGCGGCTTGCTCGCCGCAGCCTTGGCGGCAGTGCGCTTGGCCACAGGCGTCTTGAGCGGCTTGAGCGCTGTCGGGGCAGGGCGCGCGGTTGCCATCGTCGTGGCAGCGGTGGGCTGCAGTTTGAAGATCGCCACCGCGTCGGACAGCTGGCCGGCCTGCTCCTCCATCGCACGCGCAGCAGCGGTGGCTTCTTCCACCAGCGCAGCGTTCTGCTGGGTGGCTTCGTCCATCTGCGTCACGGTGAGGTTGACCTGCTCGATGCCGGCCGACTGCTCCTGCGAGGCAGCAGAGATCTCGCCCATGATGTCGGTCACGCGCTGCACGCTGGCCACGATATCGGCCATGGTCTTGCCGGCCTGGTCCACCAGCAGCGAGCCTTCGGCCACCTTGCCGACCGAGTCGTCGATCAGGTGCTTGATCTCTTTCGCGGCATTGGCCGAGCGCTGCGCCAGCGTACGCACTTCCGAGGCCACCACCGCAAAGCCGCGGCCTTGCTCGCCGGCCCGCGCCGCTTCCACCGCCGCGTTCAAGGCCAGGATATTGGTCTGGAAGGCGATGCCGTCGATGACCGAGATGATCTCGGCGATCTTCTTCGATGAGACCTCGATGCCGGACATGGTGGTGACCACCTGTGCCACCACGGCGCCGCCCTGCGAGGCCACGTTGGCCGCGCCGATCGCCAGCTGATTGGCCTGGCGCGCATGCTCGGCATTCTGCTTGACGGTGGAGGTGAGTTCTTCCATCGAGGCGGCGGTTTCTTCCAGGTTGGCCGCCTGTTGCTCGGTACGCTGCGACAGATCCTGGTTGCCGGCGGCGATCTCGCTGGCTGCCGAATTGATCGAGGTGGTGGCGTGCTGGATACGCCCGACAATGCCGGACAGCTGTTCGGTGGTGGCGTTGGCGTCGTCGCGCATCTGTGCGAATACGCCATGGAACTGGCCCTGCATGCGCTCGGTCAGATCGCCGGCCGCAATGGCCTGCAATACCTTCGACAGGGAGGCCAGGTTGGCATCGGCGGTGGCCATCAGTTGATTGAGACTGTCCACCATGGCGTGGAAGTCGTACTGGAAGCGCTGCGCATCGCCGCGCACGCTGAAGTCGCCATTGGCCGCGGCCTGCGCCAGCGTCTTGATCTCGCTGTTCATCGCCGAGAGATTGCGCTTGACCGTGTCCATGGTGTCGCTGAGCACGGCCTTCTCGCCGGGCAGGCGATCCATGTCCTGGCTCATATCGCCGATCGCATAGCGCGACATGATCTGCGCCAGCTTGAGCTTCACCGCGATATGCGAGCCGACCAGGCTGTTGGTGTCGTGCACCATGGTGCCGTACTCGCCCGGAAACGCGCTCTGATCCATGCGGTAGCTGATTTCGCCGGCATCGTGGCGCTGGGCCATTTCCGACTGCGCCGCCAGCACGGCCTGCAGTTGTCGCTGCATGCCCTGCATGCTCTGCAGCAGTTGCCCGGCCTCGTCGCGGCTGTCGATATGGATCGCGTTATCCAGCTTGCCTTGCGCAATGGCACCGGCCACCCGCGTCGCGCGGCCCAGCGGGCCTGCGATGCTGCGGGCAATGAACCAGCCGGCGAATGCGGCCAGCAACACCGCCAGCGTCATCGCCACCGTCATCACCTGCACCGAGCGCTGGTAAGTCGTTTCGGCTTTTGCGATTTCGCTGTCCATGTGCGCGCTGTTGAACTTGGTCAGCTCGACGAGTTTGGCAAACAGGTCGCGTCGCGCCGGACGCGATTGCTCGTCAGACACGGTATTGGCGGTGGCCAGGTCGCCGGCGCGCACGGCGGCGCTGAGTGCGGCATTGGCCTTGTAATACTCGGCCAGTTTCAGCTTGACCTCGTCGTACAACGCGGCCTCTTTGCCGGGCGTGGTGGTCTTGGCATAAGCGTTCTGCGCGACATCGACATCGGCGCGCGCCTTGTCCATGCGCTCGAAATAATTCTGCACGGCCTTCGGGTCGTCGGCATGCGCCAGCTGGGCCAGTTCGTAGGTACGGAATTCGCCGAGCAGGGCACGCATCTCGCTCAACTGCTGCACCGCCGGCGCCCAGACATTGCCGATCTCGCGCAATAGGTGGGCGCTGGATTGCATACGCACCAGCGCGAACGCACCCAGGCTCAAGGTGATCAGTGCGGTGAACGAAAAGGCGACAGCCAGCTTGCGTGCGACGGCGAGATTGCGGAACCAGTTCATGAGGGTCATCTCTTGCGTACAGAGATCAATGGGCACCGTGGACGTCCGGAAAGTGCGCAGACGTCGAAAACGGTCGCTACGTCAGACATGGCCGAGGGCCAATCCACACCGCGGGTCGTGCCATGCCGCGCGGGGTTGCAAGTACCGGCGGCCCCCAGACCGCCGGTCAACATCACATCTGAAACTGTCCTGCGCGGCGTCCGTGCCGCAACTGCCGGTGGTGCGTCAGGCGGCCTGCGGAACCCGCAGCGAGCGCACCAGTCCACCGATATCCACGATCAGCGACACACGGCCATCGCCGAGGATGGTGGCGCCGGAGACGCCGGGGATGCGTCGGTAGTTGTTTTCGATGTTCTTGACCACGACCTGCTGCTGGCCGAGCAGTTCGTCCACTTCCAGTGCGATCTTCTGGCCGTCGCCTTCGACCACCACCACCAGCGGTTCCTGCGAGGACTGCTGCCCGCCGAAGCCGTAGTAGTTGGTGAGCGAGAGTATCGGCAGGTATTCGCCGCGGACCCGCAGCACGCGGCCGTCACCAGCCATCGAGCGGATGTCTTCGGCGGCCGGCTGCAGTGCTTCGAGCACGTAGGCCAGCGGCAGGATCAGGGTTTCGCCAGCCACCGAGACGGTCATGCCGTCCAGGATGGCCAGGGTCAGCGGCAGACGGATCAACACGCGGGTACCGCTGCCGGCGTTGCTTTCCAGCTGCACTTCGCCGCCCAGGCCCTGGATGTTGCGGCGGACCACGTCCATGCCCACGCCACGACCGGACAGATCGGTGACGGCATCGGCGGTGGAGAAGCCCGGTGCGAAGATCAGGTCCCACACCTGCGAATCGGTCGGATTGTCCGGCACGGCAATGCCGCGTTCGGCCGCTTTTTCCAGGATCTTGGCGCGATTGAGGCCACGGCCGTCGTCGCTGACTTCGATCACGATGTGGCCGCCCTGATGCGAGGCCGCCAGGGTGATGGTGCCGGTCTCGTCCTTGCCGGCAGCGCGACGCGCATCGGGCAGTTCCAGACCGTGGTCGATCGAGTTGCGCACCAGGTGGACGAGCGGGTCGGCGATCTTTTCGATCAGCCCCTTGTCCAGCTCCGTGCCTTCGCCGATCGTGCGCAGGCGCACCTGCTTGCCGAGACGGCTGGAGAGGTCGCGCACCAGCCGCGGGAAACGGCGGAACACCGCATCGACGGGCAGCATGCGCACGCCGATGACCGCCTCCTGCAGATCGCGGGTGTTGCGCTCGAGCAGGTCCAGACCGGCGAACAGCTGTTCGGCGTGCGCCGGGTCCAGACCGGTGGAGACCTGCTTGAGCATGGCTTGCGTGATCACCAGCTCGCCGACCAGATTGATCAGTGCATCGACCTTGTCGACGCTGACGCGGATCGAGGTTTCGGCTTCTGCGGCGGCGGCCTTGGCCGGCGTCGCAGCGGCGGCGGCAGGTTCGGCAGCAGTGGCAGGTGCCGCAGCGACGGCGACGGGCGCCGCGACAGCGGCTTCGACGGCCAGGCTCGGCGGCGGGCCGGGCACCGCCATCGGGCGGATGTCCAGCTCGCAATCGTCCACCACCCAGGCGAAGGTGTCTTCGATCTTGCTGCGTGGAATCTTGCCGATCAGGCCCAGATCCCACGCCAGATAGGCTTCCAGCGGGTCGATGTTCTCGAAGCCCGGCATGCGCTCCAGACGCGCGGCAATCTGCAGCGGACCAAGATGCTCCAGCTCGCGGATGATGCGCAACGGGTCGTTGCCGCTCATGAACAGCGACGGTGCCGGGGTGAAACCGATGTGCCAGGCTTCGGGCTCTTCTTCCTTCGGCTTGGCGACCGCCACGGCGGCCGGCGCTTCGCCTGCCAGCACCGCGTTCAGGCGGGTGTGCACGGCCTTGACTGCGGCCGGGTCGGCCGGGGTGCCGTGTTCGGCTTCGCGCAGCAGGGCGCGCAGCACGTCGACCGAGCCAAGCATGGCATCGACCGCATTGGGTTCGAGCTGGCGCTTGTTGGAGCGCAACTCGTCCAGCAGCGTCTCCAGCACGTGGGTCAGGCCGGCGACGGCTTCGAACCCGAAAGTGGCTGCGCCACCCTTGATGGAGTGCGCGGCGCGGAACACCGAATTGATGATTTCCGGGTCGCGGTTGCCCTCTTCAAGGGACAGCAGCCCGGCCTCCATCGCGTCGAGCCCTTCACGGCTTTCCTCGAAAAAGGTGGCGTGGAAACGTTGCAGGTCCATGCTCATGGGCGTGAGATCCGATGGTGAAGCGAGTAAGGATTAACCGAGAACTTTCTGCACGGTGGCGATCAGCTGTTCCGGATTGAACGGCTTGACCAGCCACCCGGTGGCACCGGCGGCCTTGCCTTCGGACTTCTTGTCGGCCGCCGATTCGGTGGTCAGCATCAGCATCGGGGTGAACTTGTAGTCCGGCAGCTGGCGCAGCTCGCGAATCAGCGAGATGCCGTCCATGTTGGGCATGTTCACGTCGGTGACCACCGCATTGAAGCGCTGGCCCTTCGCGCGGCCCAGCGCAACGGCGCCGTCTTCGGCTTCTTCGACGGCAAAGCCGGCAGAGGTGAGGGCGAAAGAGACCATCTGGCGCATCGACGCCGAATCGTCCACCACCAAGATACGTGCGCTCATGCGGCGTTCTCCACAGATTTCAGGTTGTCATTGGATGCGGAAAGCCCAAGCGCGTCGGTGACGCCGAGCAGACGTGCCGCATCTCTAAAAGTGTCGTTGCAGCCATCGAATTCGGTATGCAGACCGGCCTGGCGGCGACTCTGCACGAAGGCACAGAGCAACTGCACACTGGCGGTGTGGATACGCCGGACTTCACCGGCATCAAGCACCAGGTCGCCGTCCTGGGTGAGGAATTCGGCAAGCTTCTGCTTGAGGTCGGCGCTGGTCTCGATGCCGAGATCCTCACCCAATGTCACTGTGCTCATTGTTGCTCCGAACGGATGGTTCTATGCGTACTAACGGCGGAAGGTGGGAAAGCTTTAACGGTGAATCGGTGACACGCCAGATTGCGCAAGCTCTGCGTTAATGCAGCAGGTGCGTGGCATCGAGCAGGATCATCGGTTGATGGCCCAGGCGTGCGACACCGCGGAACAGGTTGTTGGAAATGCGGCACAGGCGTGCGTTGTCCGGCGGCTCGATCTGGTGATCGGTCAGGCTGGTGACGTCTTCCACGGCCGACACGCGCAGGCCCATGGTTTCGCCGTTCTCTTCCAGCACCACCACGCGGGTATGCAGGTCCATGTCCACCGGCAAAGAGCCCAGATGGATGCCCAGATCGATCACCGGCACCACCTGGCCACGCAGATTCATGATGCCGAGCATTGCGCTGGCGGTGCCACGCAGCGGCAACAGCGGCACCGGCAGGACCACTTCCTGCACCTTGAGCAATTCCAGCGCATAGGTCTGTTCGCCGCAGCGCAGACGCAGCCAGCGGGTGCTGCGTTCGCTGGCGCGGCGCTCGGCATGGATCTTGTCGGCCTGACCGGGCGCAAGCAGTGCCTGCAGGCCTTGCGGGTACACCGGCGCGGGCGCGGCGCGCGGCGCGGCCGGCGCTGCACGCGGGGCAGGTGCGGGTGCAGGCGCTGCCACCGGGGCGGCGTCCAGCCCGAAGGCCGGGTCGGCATCCATTTCTGCCAGCAGGTCGGCGGTCAGCAGATCCACCGCAGAGGAGGCCGTGGCAAAGGCCGGGTCGGCGTCCATTTCGGCCATCAGATCGGCCGTGCTCATGAACGCGCTTGGCGCGGCCGGGGCGAACGCCGGGTCGGCATCCATCTCGGCCAGGAAATCGGCGGCAATGTCGGCAGCGCTCGGTGCGGCAATCACCGGCGGCCCGAAGGCGGGGTCGGCGTCCATTTCGGCGAGGAAGTCGGCAGCGATGTCGGCGGCGCTGGGCTTGGCGACGACCGGCGCGAAGGCCGGGTCGGCGTCCATTTCGGCAAGGAAATCGGCAGCGATGTCGTCGGCGCTGGGCTTGGCGACGACCGGCGCGAAGGCCGGATCGGCATCCATCTCGGCCAGGAAATCGGCAGCGATGTCGGCAGCGCTCGGTGCGGCGATCACCGGTGCACCGAGCGCAGGGTCCGAACGCATGTCGGCCAGCAGATCGGCGGCGATGACCTCCGGCGTTGCGGCCAGGGCCACCGGCACTTCGGCGAGAGCGACGTCGGCGTCTGCGCTCGCGGCAAGCGCGGCAGCCGGCTCGGCGACCGGGGCTGCCGCGACAGCAGTGCTGGCGACGGCGGCGGGCATCTCCACGCCGGCATCGTGCAGCAAGCCTTCCAGATAGTCGTCCAGCTCACCGTTGGCGGTGTGATTGCTCATGCGGCTTGCTCCATGCGCATCGCGTCATCGGCCAGCACCCATTCCAGCGCGCGGCGATAGGCGGACAGGCCGCGGCCCTGATAGTCGCCGCCGGCAGCGGGGACGGTGAGTGCGGCGGCGTTGCAGATACGGGTGTCCATCGGAATGGCGTCTTCCCACACCACCGGGCCGTAGGTGGTCTGCATTTCCTTGAGCGTCTCGTTGCCGGCGCGGGTGCGGCGGTCGAACAGGGTCGGCAGGATCGACACCGGCAGCTCCCGGCGACGCGAGCGCTGCACCATGTCGGCGGTGCGCACCATGCTGGCAAGGCCATGCAATGCGAGCGGTTCGGCCTGGGTCGGCACCACCACGCGGTCGCAGGCGGCCAGCGCGTTGATCATCAGCAGGCCGAGCGTGGGCGGGCAGTCGAGCAGGATGTAATCGTGCTGACCGGCGTGGCGGGTCATTGCGTTCTGCAATGCCAGGCCAAGGCCTGGTTGATTGGCGCTACGGCGCTCCAGCGTGGCCAGTGCGGCTTGCGCGCACACATACGACAGGCCGGGGATGCTGCTTTCGTGCGCCAGGCTGGCCAGATCGCTCGGCGGGGTGCCGAACAGATCCAGCACTCCGCGCGGCGGCGGGTCGACCGCCACGCCGAACGCGCGGGTGAGCGAGGAGTGCGGGTCGAGGTCGATCAACAACACCCGATGGCCGAGCGCGGCCAAGCCGCGACCCAACGCCAGCGTCGTGGTGGTCTTGCCCACGCCGCCCTTTTGGTTGGCGATTGCCCAGATACGCATCTCACTGCACTCCTTCAATTACGGCGGGGACGGAACTTGTGCCGCTTTCGGTGGTGACGGCCGTTTGGCCGCCGTCTGACTTGGGAAGCTTTGGCGCCCCGGCGGCGGTCGCATGCAACTGCGATGGCGGATCGGGTGCGAGTGAGCCAGCCGAGTCAGCGAGGATGATCAACACCACACGCCGGTTCGCATTCCGTCCCGCCTCGGTTGTGTTATCGGCACGTGCGCGGAATTCTCCATAGCCCACCATCGCCAATCGTTGCGGGGCGATGCCGTCGTCGGCGAACAGGTGCACCACGCTGGCCGCACGCGCCGCCGACAGCTCCCAGTTGGAGGGGAACTGCGCGGTGGCGATGGGCTGGTTGTCGGTATACCCCTCCACGCGCACGCCGTTGGGCGCATCGCGCAGCACCGACGCCAGGGTGGACAGCGTCCCGCGGGCGCCGCCGGCCAGGGTGGCCGAGCCGGTACCGAACAGGATGTCGCTGTTGATCTCCACTTCGATCCACAGATCGTTGCGGCGGATGGTGATGAGTTTCTTGTCGATCAGCGGCGACAGCGTCTTGCTCAGCTGCTGCTCCACCGCATCCATCTGCCGCTGCGCGCGTGCCAGCTGGGCCTGATTGCGCAGCGACACCGGCATGCGCATCTGCGCGGCCATCGAGGGCAGCAGGGTCGGGTCGGTGGGGCCGTTGGATGCGGCCATCGGCGCGCCGGCCTTGATCACCGACGGGCGGTCGTAATCGGCGCCCAGGCTCTGGGTCTTGCCCAGTTGCACCGGGCTGGCACTGGTGGACGAGCCGCCGAACGCGCTGGTCAGCGCCTGTGCCATGACCTTGTATTTGCCCTCGTTGAGCGAGGAAATGGCGTACATCACCACGAAGAACGCGAGCAGCAAGGTCATCAGGTCGGCGTACGGAATCGCCCACGCTTCGTGGTTGCCATGTTCTTCGTGGTGTTTGCGACGACGGGCCATGGCAAGCTCTAATGCAAGTAGCCTGCCAATTTCGACTCGATGTTGCGCGGGTTCTCGCCCTGGGCGATCGCAATCAGCCCTTCGATCGCCATTTCGCGCTCGTTGGTGCTGCAATGGATCACGCTCTTGAGCTTGGCCGCCACCGGCAGAAACAGCAGATTGGCCGAGGCAATGCCGTAGATGGTGGCGGTGAACGCCGCCGCGATGCCGTGGCCGAGCATGGCCGGGTCGGCCAGGTTCTTCATCACCGCCATCAGGCCCAGCACCGCACCGATGATGCCCAGCGTGGGCGCATAGATGCCCATGCCTTCGAACACCTTGGCCGCGGCAAGATCCTGACGCTCCTGGTTGTCCATTTCGATCTCGAGCATATGCCGCATGGATTCGGGTTCCACGCCGTCGACCAGCATCTGCAGGCCCTTGCGCAGGAAGGCATCGCTCTGGCGCGGCAGCTGGTCTTCCAGGCCGAGCAGGCCCTGACGCCGCGCGATGTTGCTCCATTCCACGATCCGTGCCACCAGCTGCGGGCGATCGCTGGCCGGCGGCTGGATCACCCAGCGCAGGATCTTGAAGGCGCGCCGGAAAACCGCCGGCGAGGTATGCAGCAGGATCGCCGCCACCGTCCCGACGATCACGATCACGAAGGCAGCCGGCGACCACAGCGACGAAATGCCGGCACCCTTCAAGACGCTGCCGCCCACGATCGCCACGATCGCCAGCACCAGTCCGATTACGCTAAGTCTGTCCATGCAGGCGGTATCGGCCCGGGCGCGGCGGACTTGATAGAGGCGGGCGGTCGAGAGCGCCAGAAAGTTGTCGTTCTGAGGTCTGCGCCCGCTTCCTTGCGTGCGCGCCGCGTGCGCGTCATTGGAGCCGGTTCTGCACAAGCCCCTCTCCCGCTTGCGGGAGAGGGGTTGGGGTGAGGGGACGGGCACCCCGGGGTTGAGCTGGCGGGCGCGGGCGCCCCGCTTGGGCCTCATTGGAGCCGTAACGCACGCTTCATTGGAGCCGTAGCGCATCGTGACCACTCGGCCAATGCCAAGAGACTGGTGCGTTTTCATCGGGGAGCGTCTGTGTTGATCGACTGTCGGCCGAATCCCTGTCGGCGATGCCGCCCCCATCCGCCCTTCGGGCACCTTCCCCCGCACGCGGGGGAAGGGACGAACGCACGCAGGAGA
>NZ_JPLE01000045.1 GCF_001010415.1 Xanthomonas pisi DSM 18956 | reverse complement strand
GACCAGCACGTGCCCCACGTTCGCCTCAGCGGCCTATGGCTGGAACAACTGGGCTTTGCCATCGGCACCAAGCTGCGCATCACCGCCAGCGAAGGGCAGCTGCTGATGGAGGTGTTGCCGCCGGTGGGAACGCCGGCAAAGTGACCTATCGCGTGTCGCTTAGGGCCGCCTGCCGCATTCATGTTAAGTCGGTGCGCGGTTCGTCAATCGTGCGGTCCAAGAACGACTTGCGGTGATTGCTGCCTATGCCTGATCCAAGATCATCGACGTGTTAAATTTCAGCGACACTCTTAGCGCAGGATCAGGGAGATGGCCCTTCACCTTGGGAAATCCCATGGCCGGCAAGTTAACCAAGGACGTAATGCCTTCCCTCAGGCAACGTCGTTATCAATTGCGCTGCTGGCACTATGCACCCTTCATGCGGGGTGTGCCCCGAGCACTCCACGCGATCAGTTAGCCATAGCGGCTGCAAAGCCCTCCGCTGAAACCAGGAGCAAAGACGTGACGGAGCGCCTTAAACAAGACGTCGATCGTTTGATCGCAACAGACTTCCAGGATGTCGCCGCCGTCAGTACTCAGCTCCAAGCTCAATTTGGACCACGGCACTTAGACGGAGAAAGAGTGCTTCGGGTAAGCGAGCAAGGCGTGCTGGCAGGTGAAAAGGTGCAGCATGTTGAGTTCATTAGTGCAACAGATGATCCATCACGTGGGAAGTTGGTTATCGATTTCTCGCCACCTGGCCCGGGTTTTATGGAGTCTCCCTGGGTAGACGCTGTTCCTTACCCACCTCGTCCAGATGCGCGAGATTCCAGGGCCTATTGGGAGATGACAGTTAACGGCACCAAGGTCATCTTTGGTCTGACGGAAGACCAGTCACACCTGAGCTATATCTCGATCAGCAAACTTTGAGATAAAGGTTGATGAATCAAGCAAGGGAAATGCGTAATGGAAAGTAATGAACAACAAGAGTTTCCACAGCCGAAACAGGTAGGTGCACCATCCAATGGCGCGCTGCCGGCTTCTCCGCTGAATGATCCAACATTAGCGCCTCTAATTAATTCTTCGCCTACACTCCAAGCAGGCCTTTCTCAGTTCAAGCGCGATGGCATAGGCGTTGATTGGGGCAGCGCGGGTGGAGGAACCTACCTGGATCCAGGTAAAAAAGTAGTGATTGACCAGGACGCAGCTGGCAAAGGCGAACGGATCGCCAGATCACTATCGCATGAGATTGGACACCATGGGTTCGCCGAGCCTAAAGATTATTCTTCCAAGCAAGCTTATGTGAACAACATGCTGCGCGGCGAAGCAGCTGCAACGCTCAGTAACGCATTAGTCCGACGTGAGATTCTGAATCATCAGGGGCCGGATATCGGTATTTCTGGAAGCGGCACGAGGCCGCAGCAGTACGAGGCAATTGCAGATCAGCAAGTGGCAGGTCGCATCACACGCGATGCGGCATTGAACCAGATTGCCCAGGTCTTCAAGACGGAACAACCTTCGGTCGCTCCAAGTAAGACGTACGAGCAATATTATGGCGATTACTACGACAAACACATCTTCCCGTGGAAGCTTAAACAGGGGCGGCCGGAGCCCGGAGCCGTTGGCGACATCACTACTTCTGATGTGAAACAGGGTGGACCTGAACCTGAATCACATCCGGCATCACCGAAGACCGCGTTGTTGCCCTCACAGCCAGGCCATGCGGACCACGCGCTTTACCAGCAGATCAAGGGTGGCGTGACGCAGCTCGACGCCCAGCACGGCAAAGAGTGGGACGGGGCAAGCCAGCGCATGACCGCCAGCCTGCTTGCGCTGGCAAAAGAGGAAGGGTTGTCGCGGGTGGACCATGTAGTGCTCAACAAACCGACACCTCAACTGGCTGGCGGCGAGAGGGTCTTCATTGTCCAGGGTGCTCTCAATGACCCGGCCCACCAGCGTGCCCATATGCCGACCCTGGACGCCGTGCAGACACCAGAGGCCCAGTCGTTCGATCGCCTGCAGGCGATCAACCAGACTCATTCCCAGGCGCGCGATCAGCAGCAGGCCCTGGAGCAGTCGCAGCAAGCCGTTACCCATGCCGGGCCGTCGATGACGCGTTGAGGTTCAACAAAGCAGAGTGAAGCCCACACGCCCACACGCTAAGCGCGCCAATCCATCGTTAGTGACCTCGTTGCCGCCAGCGCCGACGACCAGTACGTGCCCCACGTCCGCCTTAGCGGCCTATGGCTGCAACAACTGGGCTTTGCCATCGGCAGCAAGCTACGCATCACAGCAAGCGAAGGGCGGCTACTGATGGGTGTTGCCTCCGGTGGAGGTGCCGCTGTAGCCGCGCTGCTAGATGTTGCCCACGCAGCATGCAAGACAATCCGTCCAGAGGCATAAGACGCATGCTGCGTAATGATGTGTCTGCCTGATTAGTGCTTAGGTATAGTGGTCACGCGCCCTCTATCGGGCTTGCGCGCCGACCAAGACCGCCGAGTAGAGGTAAGTATGCGGATGTTGACTGCGTTCCTTTCAGTTTCCCTTCTATTGCCTAGCTGCAGTGCGGTGTCAGCTACCAAGACGCGGCAGTCCATCGCATATCCCACAGAACTCCAGGGGATGTGGGATCTGGGTCCACAATCCTGCAAGTTACCCTTAAATCCTGATTCTGATTCGCCCATACGCATCGAGAAGACCCGGCTGCGTGGGTACGAGCATGAGGAGACTCCGGTATCCATCAAGCTTGTTTCCACCGGTCCACGTGCATGGGTTGTTTCCGCAAAGTCGGACATTGCGCCGGATATAAGAACTGACGACCTGTACATTTTGAAGGGCGAGCATCTGGTAATTTCCGACGGCGAATCCGTCAAGCAGTATCGTCGGTGTAAATGATTAAACTAGGGTTGGCATGAACAAAGAGAGACGTCATGGCAAATGAAGACGGGAATGTCGTTCAACCTGCTCCATACAGGCTGCAGCGGCTTCATAGTCCCAGGCTTGGCAATCAGCGTGTCGAAAGTTTCGAAGGTTTGGTGACTCGTCATCCCGGTGCCACTGCGCGTGCTCAAGTGGTGAATGGCATTCTTGTAGCATCGCAGCCACATCAGCGCACAACGGACGCTTCATGATCGCGCGCCCCCTCTACGCCTTGCTCGCCACCCTCGCTCTGGGCGCATGCGCCCACACGGCGGCCACCCCAACCCCGGCAACCGTCACGGAGACATCTGCCATGAGTTCCTCAGCCGATCACGTACCTGCAGATCCTTCCAAAGGTGGACCACGTACCGCGCAGGAAGCATTGGAGCGGGTACTGGAGCTGATTCGCACAAGCACCAGTATTGAATCGTTTACTGCCGACCATGTGTCTCGAGCAATGGGCCAGTCGGTACAGCATCGCGGTGATGGTTCCGGGCGGTTCGGTGCCAGCGGAGTGCTGACCCAAAACTGGAACTACGGGTTTGGTGTCAACAAAACCGAAACAAAGGGTGCATGGTTCGAGTTCCTGTTCCTGCCTAATCCGCCAGAAGCGTCTCCGTCTATGTCGGATATCTGCCAGATCGACTTCGAGGCATTTGCGGCGCACCTCGAAAAAATGGGTTTCTCGCGACAACGCAATCTTGTCGAAGATGGGCGATGGATGAGCGATATTTTTCAACGTCCAGGGATGCGCGTAGAGCTCTTCCCGCGTGGCGAGGCTGACGAACCTTTAGCGCGCACTACTCATCAGTGCGTCGAGTGGGTTCAAATTCGCTAGTCCAAGGAGCGGACATGTTGAGCCAAGAAGCAAGTGCCGTGGTGGCGTCATTTGGTCAGCAACCAGGTGTCACACGTGAGCATCTGGACAACTTCAACCGGGTCCTGAACGATTCGCCCGAGTTGACCCGCCAGATCAACGAGGCGGTGCAGAAAAGGTGCTGAAAGGCTTCGCGCCGTTAAACGATCCGCATGCGGGAGGCACCTATGATCCACGCGATCAGGAAATTCACCTGCCGCTTGCAGCGCTGGTGAATGATGCCAACGGCAAGCATGCAGCAGCAGGCGATTTGACTTTCGTCTTGGGACATGAAATTCAGCATAGCTTTTACAGTCCCACTGCTGCGCTTGCGCGGGAACAGTTCAAAACAGAGGCAATAAAAATTGCCCGTAGCACGCACGATTACACTGCTGCTGGCGAGAAGGTGCTGGCCAGTAACCGTGCGGACGAAGCAACGGCCGAAATAGCCGGATGGAACGCTATCGTGAGTGCGGCCAAGAGTCGTAACCCTAATCCTACGCTTGAAGATGTGTACCTATTTGCGGATGGTCGGGCCAGAGATTTCGTCACGCGCAGCGGTTATCCAAGTGTCTATACGCCCAAGGCAAACCTGACGTTCAATAGCGACCTGACGTTGTCGCCCACGGCGGGTAATGTCGAGGCAATGGGAGTGAATTACTTCGAAAAATCGGTCAAGGACACCCGTATCGGTCATGCGGGCCAGTCCGACTACGTCAACCATTACGGTCCGTGGGTGGTCGGCACAGCCGCCATCTACGAGCGACACTACAACAAGGCAAAGCCCGGCGAGCCGGAGCGGCCAATGATCCTGGACATGCAACGCCTGGGATTCAACGAAGAAATTTTGGAGCACAACGGCATTGACCTGGGCAGCGACACCCGTCCCATGCCATACCTGGACAGTAGTAAGCAGCCGCCAACCCCTGGGCTCTTCCAGCACAGCAAGGACACTCACCTGCACGTCTCGCCGATTTCTGCCCAGGCGCTGGAGCAGGAGCTGCGAGAGCGCGACCCACAATCGCCAAATCCCCCGGCGCAGACGCCTTCACAGCCAGGCCACCCAGACCACGCGCTTTACCAGCAGATCAAAAGTGGTGTGATGCAGCTCGACGCCCAGCACGGCAAAGAGTGGGACGGGGCAAGTCAGCGCATGACTGCCAGCCTGCGTGCGCTGGCAAAAGAGGAAGGCTTGTCGCGGGTGGATCATGTAGTGCTCAACAACCCAACAGGTCAGCTGGCCGGCGGCGAGAAGGTCTTCGTCGTCCAGGGTGCGCTCAACGACCCGGCACACCAGCGCGCGCACATGCCGACGGTGGACGCCGTGCAGGCGCCAGAGACCCAGTCGTTCGATCGCCTGCAGGCAATCAACCAGACTCAGGCCGAGGCGCGCGATCAGCAGCAGGCCCTGGAGCAGTCGCAGCAAGCCGTTACCCAGGCCGGTCCGTCGATGACGCGTTGAGGTTCAACAAGGCAGGGTGAAGTCTGGACGCCGCTCGCTATGCGCGTCAATGCACGCCAATGTGCCGTCAGCTATACCCATTAACCCCGACGACCAGCACGTGTCCCACGTCCGCCTCAGTGGCCTATGGCTGGAACAACTGGGCTTTGCCATCGGCACCAAGCTGCGCACCACTGCGAGCGCGGGGGGATGGAGCTGCTGGTGTTGGTGGTGCCGGTGGAGCGATTGTAGCGTCCAGCGATGAGCGGAGTTAGCCGTGGAGAGGGGCAAGCGATACGATGCAGCATGTTGGGCGCAAGGAGCGGCCAAATGGCCTCATGCTCTTCGAAGCCTACTTCCGTCAAACGTCAGCTTAAGCTTCACACTTTTAGGAGAGATACGGTGCCCATTGCAAACGATCGAGTGCGCTTTGCAGTTATGGCACTGGCCATTTGCCTGATTGTAGGCTGCAGCATGCAATCACCTCCCGCAAATACACCCATCGCAAAGGAGCAGTCAGGTATGCAATCCGCAGTGCCATTCACGCGAAGCTTGCCTTCGCACGACGGCGAAGAAATGGTGCTTGAGTTCGAGGTGCCTGCTCTGCCGGACGATACGAATCCGCCGATCTTTGTCGGTATTCTACTGACTGGAAGTGACACCGGCGTGGTGGCAGATGTCGCTGAGCGTCTAGTACGCGCTGATGTCGTTGCAGTCGTGCATCTGGAGCACACTGAGCAGGCCGGATCGGTCCCGGTGGAGCTGCTACGCAGCCAGCGTGTTGGAAGAGAGCAAGAGAAGCCCGTCACGATCGCAGTAGACGGTATTGCAAAGGGATTGTTCGCGCTCAATGCAGATGTTGCGACAATGGAAAACGCCGGATTGCCCCCGAGAGGTATGGTTTCAGAGGAACTTGCATTCGCTTACAGTACTTCCCTCCCGTCTGGTCGCTATCGTCTTCGGTTGCGCATTGATCAGAATCGGCAGGTTTTGGGGGACGCTAACGCGCAGCTGCTCATTGCTTACACTCACAAAGCAAAATAGGTGTGCATGACATGGATGATCACGACAAGCGCTACACCGTCACCATTTACGTCGCTTCGGCAGGTACTCCGCTCTTGATCGGCGGCGGAAACTCAATGGCCGGCCACATGTATTACACAGTGAGTGATGGCGCGGAAGTTAATAGCTATGGATTTGCTCCCGCAAAGCACGGTGAGTCAAGTGGGCCAGGAAAGGTCTTCAAAGACGATGTCAGGAATTATAAAGATCCTTATTATTCGCGCACGATGGAGATCGATCAGTCGCAATACGAGAAGCTAAAAGAATTTGGCAGGTCGCCGGCGAAGCATAATTTTGATATGGAGTACGGCGGTGCTTCCAATAGCTGCATCGACTTCACTTGGGGCGCGCTGAACTATGCGGGATTGCACCGCACCACCAAGCAGGGGGTCGACAAGGATTTTGAGGGCGCGCTTAAGCCTGTAGGAAATGTTGATGACATCAAGAGCATCCATGCTCCGATGCCGGACAGTGACTTGAACAAAGAGCACAGCAATCCGAAGCCGCCTCAGCTTTTCTGGCAGAAGGTGATTGGAGATGCGCAGGCGCCAGGGGATCAGAGATCTACAGGCGACGCTAATGCAACCGCCGTGAACCAACAGCCTCGTGACCCACTTCATCACCAAGCAGAGCAGGCCGTTCGCCGCCTTGAACAGGGTCTTGGCAGAGAGTACGACGACAACAGTGCCCGGCTGGCGGCAAGCAGCGCACATCTGGCCAAAGAACACGGACTGTCGCGGATCGATCATGTCGTGCTGAGCGAGAACACCAAGTCCGTGCAGGGGGGAGAGAACGTCTTCGTTGTGGAAGGCGCGTTGAACGATCCCGCCCACAAGATGGCGCATATGAAGACGAGCGAGGCGATAGCGCAGCCCGTCGAGCAATCTTTGGCGCAATTGCAGGCCTTGGGCGAAACGCAGCGCCAACAGCAATTCCAGCAGCAGGAGCAACAGCGAGAGCAGTCGATTGCGCCTCAACACCGTATGGTGTGAGGCCTAGTGCAATGTTGCTGGGACTGTTAAACGCTCCGTCAAGCGCACCCTGTAGAGAGGTAGGCGAGGTGCTGTGCCGGCTGGCCGCTTCTGGTAAAACATCGCTCTACCGCAGGAAGGAGCCGCGCCGTATGTCATTCGCTATCTTCCGTCCTTACGTTTGGGTATCGGCCGCAGTGGTCGTTGCCACCTTTGCAGGATGCGCCATGACCGAGCCGCCAATCTCAAAAAAACAGTTCTCCGAGCATGTTGTGACGCTGCTGGCCGGCAAGGACTCGGCGGTGGTCGAAGCCGGCAAGCTGACCGATTTTCCTTGGAAGACGCTGTGCTTCGAGCGCGATGACAGCCTGTTGCTGAAGTTCGATCGCGACGGAGAGACATCCGTGCTGCCGTTGCCCTATGAAGAGTTCTTCGTGGATGAGGCACATGTGAGCAATTCCCTGGAGGACAGTTGTGTCACGCCATCCGATCGCATCCTGATCAAGAAGAAGTATCCGGGCTATCAAGGGCCTATCGAGTTTCAGAAGGCAGCGCAGGGAGGCTAAGCCATGGTCGACATCACCGATCCGAAGGGTGCCAAGCGTCAGATTGAGCAGGAAGCCTATCGGCACTACGAACAGCTGAGCGGCATCACCTTGGCAAAGCGTCCCGATGGCACCTTCCAATCGCAGGGGCACAACGATGAGCTCGATGCCTTTCGACATGCGTATACCAGCGGCCGTGTCACCCAGCTTGCGTTAGGTCAGCAGTGGATCGCACGCAGGTTCGGAGATGATGCCGAAATTGGGCCAGCCCATCCAAATGATCCCTACGAACATCGCATGGATCTATGGAACAACGAAGCCGGTCGCCGGCTCGGCGATCAGACCTCCGGGCAGGATGAGCTGGCGCGACAGGCCTACGCTGCCCTGCGCCAGGGCAATCTGGCGACCGGTTTGAACGATCCGCGGCTCAGGCAGCTGTTTCCCGACGATCCACGCCTGGCGCGGCCCCAGGGAGATCCTCAGCGTGATCTTGTGACCAGCGGCGATGTTGACCGTGTCAACAAGGATGTATCGCGCCTGCAGGACCAGGCGCATGACAGGTTCCCAGACACGCATCCGGACCGTGCGTACTTCAATACGCTGCGTGGGCAGCTGCCTGCATCGGTGTCCGATACCAAGGTGGCCGAGGTCATGATTGCCGCAAAGCAGGCGGGTATGGAACGGGTTGACCAGCTCGCCGGCGCCGTTCTGCGTGACGACCAGATCTTCGTCTCTGGCAAGACGCCAGGATTTCGTGCACAGGTAGACGCGAACACGCCGGCACCTGATATGCGGCAGAGTGTTTACACCGCCGATCAGCACAACGCCGTCCAGGCCTACGACCAAGCGCAATCGCAGGCGACACAACAAGCACCTGCGCCTGGACGCTAGGCGGCCCAGTGGGAGGCTGGTGGTAGGTGCTGCCGACGTGTTGCCTTTGACGGCTCAGTCATCGAGGGAAGACTGGCGCGCACATGCTGACGCGTGATGTCTGGCTCCGGTAATGGTCACCGCATGACGGTCACCGCAATGCCGCCCGCACCGTCTGCAGCGAGGTGGCAAACAGGTCGACGGCGCGCTTGCCATCGTTGTCCTTGATGGTTTTGTCGGCACCCCGGGCCAGGACGAGCGCGTAATTGGGCGCGCTCTCATCGTTGCTTTCCTGTTCGGCGGCGTAGTGCAGCAGGGTGCGGCCCCTGGCGTCGCGCGCGTTGATGTCGATCCCCAGGCTCAGCAGAAAATCGAGAAAGACCACTTCCTTCGGGAACGTGTGGCGCGGGAGCCAGTGACGGGCGGTGAGGTTATGCAACAGGGTTTGCTGGCCCGGTTGCAGGGCCAGCGGGTCCTGCCCCTTGCTCATGATCAGGCGCACCAGGTCCGGCTGGAAGCAATAGGCCAGCGACGAACGGCCATCGGCGTCGGTGCGGGTGGCGTCCGCGCCCAGTTCCAGCAGCGCGGTGATGGGGCTGTCGCCGTCGAGCGTGTGGGAGAGCAGCGCCGACTGCAGCGGTGTGTAGTGCTGCGAGTCGTCGGTGTTCTGTGCGATGGCGTGCGCGTTGATATCGGCGCCGCCGGCGACCAGCACGCGTACCTTTTCGCCGGTGCTGGCGGTGTGGATCGGCGTGGTGCCGTGGATGTCGCGCACGTTGGGATCGGCGCCGTGCGCCAGCAGCACGCGTGCGGTGGCCACGCCGCCCCAGCCGAGCATGGTGGTGCCGTTGTCCCAACGTGCGTCCGGGTCGGCGCCGGCGTCCAGCAGCGCTTCCAGCATGTCCAGATAGTCCTGCAGGCTGAGGTGGTTGCGCAGCTGGCTGTCGACGTCTTTCACCGCCTCCTGGCTGGCCTGCTGCAGGGCGCGCTTGGCGGCGCGATAGCGCGCGCGGGTCTGTGCATCCTGGGCTTGGGCGATCAGGGCATCCAGTGAGTCGAGGTTGCCGACGCTGTGGCTGTCGATCAGGTGCTGGCGGTAGTGCGCACGCGTCATTGCGGCGATCGGCCCGCGGGTGACCACCAGGTCGTGCAGCGGCCAGTACCGCTGATTGGCCCAGCCGTTGACGCGTGCGCCGTGCGCGATGAGCCAGCGCACGGTGGCCAGCGTGCTGTGTTTGACCGCGGTATTGAGCGGCAGCAGCCGTGTATTGAGCGTTGCGCCGGCCTTGAGCAGGCGCTCGATCATGGCCGTGTTGTCGTGCCGGGTGGCGTAATGGATGGCGGTGGAAAATTCTTGGTCGGATGCGGTGTGTTCCATCAGCCAGTCGCTGTCCGGCGTGCAGTCGGGGACGGCGCCTGCCAGCAATGCGGCCTCGACGCCGACGAGTGAATTGGCGCGTGCGGCGTCCAGCAATGCGCGATCGGCCGCGCTGCGCTCCACGATGGGCAGCGGCGGCGTATCGGGGCCGGGCTGCGCCGGGTCGCGTTGCAGCCAGGCCAGCCACGCCTTTGAGCCCTCGTTGCCAGCATCCAGGTAGAAGGTGTCGTCTTTCTGGCCGTTGCCGAAGCGCATCCACGAGGCCCATTCGGTGCCGGCCATGCCCAGCGCCGACATCTGGGTGATGAAGCTGAAGAAGTCCGGCGCCAGTGCCAGGCCGTGCAGCATCTCCAGCTCGTGCGAGAAATAGCGCACCGGTTGCCTGGCCGGATCCGCATGTGTGGTGTCGATGGTCAGCCAGTCGCCGTTGATGAGGCTGTAGAAAGCGAACTGGTGTTCCCACAGTGCAGGACTGTTGGGTGCCTCGGACAGATCGCGCGTGGCCAGCTCCTGCTTCCAGCCCAGAAACACGGGCAGGGCCATCGTATCGATGTGCGTCAGGCTCCACACCGCGTCGCGGTTGCAGCTCATCGACGGCAAATCTTGCTGTTCCATCGCGCGCAGGTGCGAGGGCACAGACCAGCCGAAGCTCACTTGCGCCGACAGCTCGCGTAGGACATGGCGCAGTTGGGCGGGGATCGGCAGGCGGTGACGGCGTTCGAGCGATAGCAGCTGGCGTTCTGTCGCAGGCGGGGCGATGAGCAGCGGCGTCACCTGCCAACGGCGCTTGCGGGCGATGGCTTCCATCCAGCGCCATTTCGCCTGCCACTGGCTCCAGCGCGTGTGCAGGGCGCTGTCCTGCGTGGCGCAGGCACCGAGCATGCCCGCTGTGCCCAGGGCGACGATGCCGGCTTCGAGAAACTGACGACGGGTGACATTGCTCAGATGCGGTTCCTCGCAGAAGGCGGAAGAGACAGCTGCTTGCGGGGCGAAGGATAACGCGCGAGGGGATCAGTGCCCGGCAGCAGGCAACGCGCGAGCGAGACACCAGGGCGCGACCTCGGAATGCCTGCAGCGGAGATCTTGCGCTCTGTTGCCTGGGCTCGATAATCGGCACGACCGGGCTGTGGCTGCGCTACATGCGGCCTGCAGCCGGATGCGGCTGCACTGCATCGGTGCGGGAGAAACGTCAATCCACGGAGGATGCAGATGCAATCGACATCGCAGATGGAAGACAGGTTCACCCCGGCCACGCGGCTGTATGTCCTGCTGGCGCGGGACGCACGCACCGGGGTGATCTTCCGGCGTGGGCCCAGCAAGCAGCTACAGCTGATCCGCTGGGACTTGCGCACGGACACGTTCGAGCATGGGCAGTGGTTCAAGGGCCGCATCTACGAACGGCGTTGCGACCTGTCGCCGTCGGGGCGGCTGCTGGTGTATTTCGCGGCCAAGCACAAGGGCGATTTCGGGACCTGGACCGCGCTGTCGCGCCCGCCGTTCTTCACCGCGCTGGCGCTGTGGCCCAAGGGGGACGCGTGGGGTGGCGGTGGTGCGTTTGAGGACGAGCAGACCTTGCTGTTGAATCATCGCCCGCAGGCAGGCCGCGAGCCGTTTCCGCTGCCGACCGGCTTCGGTCTGAAGCACGGGATGACGGTGCGGCCGTTCGGGCAATGGTCCGGCGGTGGCGAAGACGAGCCGATCGACAGCATGCTGCGGCAGCGCGCTGGCTGGCGAACGCTCGACGGCGGTGAGGGCGAACGCGGCGGTTTGCGAAGCGGCGTGCTCTACGGCTTCACGCGCCCACGCGTGTGGGAGAAGGACGGCAGTGGCGGGCGTCGGCTGCAATCGCTGTTGCGTGCCGTGGGGCGCCAGAACGATGCCTGGTATGCGCTGGATCATCGCGTGCTGGATCGCGACGGCGCCGTGCTGGTGGACCTGCCCGGCACCGACTGGGCCGACTGGGATGGCGGCGACCTGGTGTTCGCGCGGGGCGGCTGCCTGTATCGATTGTACAAAAGCGATTTCCGGCGCTATTCCGAGCAGGGTGAGCAGGCGGCTCGGCTGCTGCATGACTTCAGCAAGGCGCGGTTTGCGCCGGTGGCACCCACAGCGGAGGCGCTACGCTATTGAGGGGCTGTGCGCGATGCCTGTGCGCTGCCGGCATTGCAAGCGGACAAGGCCTTGGAATGCGGCACCGCGTTGCCTGCGCGGCGCCGCGGCTTGCGGCAGCAAGATGTCGACCTGCAAGGCCTCCGTACACACGCCTGAGTCGCGCCAGCCGCGTATCGGCGGCGTGGTGCGGCAATCAGGCGCCATCGTTTGCGCGCAGGTGATCGAGCAGCAGCGGGTGCAGCAGCGGTGGCATGGGAGCAGTGCCTGCCCCGTGCTCCCACTGCTGCAGAAATGGCGCCAGCCATTGGCGATGCCAGACAGTTGGACGGGCGCGTGCGGCCAGCCGCTGGCGCAACTGTTCGACATGTGCGTTGGCACGTGTCTGTTCGCCGCACTCCAGGTGGAAGAACACGAATACCAGCAGCACGCTGTCCGGGCTGGCGAATATCACCTCGGGCGGCACCACGCCGTTGTCGTCGCCGTGTTCCAGCAGCTGCAGCCAGGTGTCGGCGGAGCGTTGGAACCAGGGGCCGGCCAGCTGATCGGTGATGCGGCTGAAGAAGTGCACATCCAGTGCGGGTAGTGCCGTCGCCAGACGGGCCAGGGCAGCGCTCAGCACGGCGTCGCTGTGAGATGGATTCAGTGCCCAGCCGCCGTAGTCGCCCACGTCCGCGCTGTCCAGGACCTGCTTGCCCAGGAAGGTGGCCGCATCGGCCACGCAATGCAGGTCATGCAGCTGCGTGGTCGCCGCACGCTGCTGCCAGGCCAGCAGGCGGGCATGCTGCAGCCCCGCCCGGACCATCAGCTCGCCCAGGGTCGGGTCATAGCTGGCCCACAGACACTGACGGCTGCCGTCGTGGTCGCGGATCCATTGCCAACGATGGCTCGCTTCAACCGCGACAGCAGACCAACCAGCAGCGCGCAGCGATGTGCCCAGGTGTTGCTCCACCAGTTGCGGGAGCAGCTCGCGCAGACGCACCTGCTGACGTGTGGCCTTGTCACGCGCAGTGCGTAACGCCGCAGGCGTGCGCTTGGGCTGCAGGAAAAACCGCAGACCCATCTCGCGCTCGATCTCACCGAAGGTGCCGCTGTCGGCCAGCCGCGGCACGGCCAGGTCCTCGGGCGCGCCACGGCGAGGCTTGAGCGCGCGGAGTGCGGCCAGCGCACGGATGGCGCGCAAGGTGTCGGAAGCGAGCAGGCCGTCCAGGGTGGGGGCGATACCGTCGGCTGCGTCGAAGGTCTCGTCCAGCCAGCTGTTGACCAACAGGCCGTAGCAGTCGGTGAACAACGCGCTGTCATCGGCCTGGTGGGCGAGGTCGAGAACGTCGCCGAATACTTCTGCCAGCGGTAGCGTGTGGCCGGTGTCTGGTCGGCGGTAGACCACGCGTGCCTGGTCTTGCCATTGCAGATAGACCTCGCCCTGTGCGTCCTCCAGCCAACCCGGCGCCTCGGCGGCCAGGGCCTGCGCGCGCAGGGTCGCATCGTCGATGTCCTCGACCGCCGTACGCACCAGCACGCCATGGCGCAGGAGCTCGGTGTGCACGCCGAACCAGGTCAGGCCGGTGTCGTAGCGCGCCTGCAGCCCCAGCAAGCTACGCATGAGCGCTGCCTTGTGCGTGCGACTCAAGCTGCCGCGATCGACCAGCTGGACGCAGCGTTCGATGAACTCCTCGATAGCGTGTTGTGACATCCGTGCCTCCTGTGCGTCAGTGGTCAACATGCGGGCATCATCATGCCAGTGGTCCGGGCAACCGCGTGAGCGGGAAAGGTCGCGGGCGGGAGCCGTGCCGCCCGGCGCGGATCCGCTGCCTGTTCGTGCGCTGCTGCGCACTTTTCATCTCAAGCCATCGTTTGTGATCAAGAACCGGCACATCGCGCCGCTATCGCAAGCTCAATGGAATCGTCGGATTGCGATAGTGGAGAGTGCGTTGAACGTATTGCGTGGATTGCTGATCTTGTCTCTGGTGTCTGCGATGCCGGCCATGGCTGCCATGGCTGCAGAGCCTGCGCCCTCATCCACTGAAGGTGGCGGCGCGCGCATCCGGATGTTTGGTCAGAATGGCGTTGGCATCGTGCTGTACAAGGATGCGGTGTGCACGGCCAAGTATGGCGAGAAGGTGCGCGCATCCGGCTCGCTGAAGAGCGCTTTCGGGTCGTTGATGGGCTCGGTGAAGAATGAGCCGATCGGCATCCCGGAGACGGAGAATGTACGTCGTCTGGGCGACCGGAAGATGATCGGCTCCAAGCCGTTCTACAAGGAATACGCGATCGAGCCGGGTAAGCCGGTCGTTGTGGAGGCTGGTGCGAGTTCACCGGCACATTGGAATCAGGCGCCTGGATACCACGTTGGCTGGAGCTGCGGCGCACTGCTTGCGTCCACGTTTGTCCCGGAGCCGGGCGCAGATTACGAAGTGGCCCTGAACCTGGATTTTCGCAGTTCGGTGTGCACGTTGGCGGTCAACCGTGTGGACGCCAATGGTCAGGTCAGCCCGGTGGATGTGGCGCCGGTTGCCAAAGACTGCAAGTAACTGCAGCCCATCGTCGCAGCAGAAACAAGACAGGTGCAGCGCAAGCGCTGCACGATTGGTAGTGGCGATTCCCGGATGCTTGATTCAATGCCATCACGCCTGTCATTGCTGGCAGCGAGTATCACCGCGATTGCCTGGGTAACCCCCGCAGCTGTCGCGCATCCTGGTGGATTGAACAAGCAGGGCTGCCACAACGACCGCAAGAACGGTGGCTACCACCGTCACCGCGCCGCCAGTGGCGAAGGAAGACCGGCGGCCGCTGCTGAGCCGCTTGATCCGTCCGCGTGGATGCCATCGACCGGGGCGGTCTTCCGCAAGTGCGCAGAAGCGCGTGCAGCGGGTGCTGCACCGGTGCGGCGTGGCGATCCAGGATACGGCCCGCATCTGGATCGCGATCATGATGGCGTGGGATGCGAGCCGTCGCGTCGGCGCTGATTCACGACACCATCCCGCCAGCGCATCACTGCCACGTGGGGCGCATCCGTGCTGCCAGTGTGGGCCGCGCATCTGTCCTGGATGCGCGGCCCGGTATTGCCGCTCACCAATCCGTCGGCGCGTAATCCTTCAGGAACTGTCCCCACACGTGCTCGCCGGTGTTGAAGCCGTGGATGATCGGGTCGACGATGCGGGCGGCGCCGTCGACGATGTCCAGCGGCGGGTGAAAACGCTCCTGCTGCACCTTGAGTGCGGCGATGTCGGCCGGATCTTCGTCGGTGACCCAACCGGTGTCGACGCTGTTCATGTGGATGCCGTCGTTTTGATAATCGGCCGCCGAGGTGCGCGTCATCATGTTCAGCGCGGCCTTGGCCATGTTGGTATGCGGGTGACGGGTGGTCTTGAAGTTGCGGTAGAACTGGCCCTCCATCGCCGAGACATTGACGATGTGCTTGTCGCGCTCGGGCGTGCGCAGCATCAGCGGCTTGAGGCGTGCGTTGATGATGAACGGCGCGATGGCGTTGACCAGCTGCGTTTCCAGCAACTCGACCGACGGCACTTCGGCCATCAGCAGCCGCCAGGAATTACGACCGCGCAAGTCGACCTGCTGCAGATCCTGATCGAGACGGCCTTCGGGGAACAGGTGCTCCTGCCCGACCAGCTCGTCGTCCAGCAGCGCGACCTGCGACAGCTCGGCGGCGCGGGTGAGGCCATCGGCATCGGCAAGGCCGCGCCCATGCACGGCCGGCAGTGCGGTGGCCGAGGCTTCGCGCAATAGCTCGGGCGTGCGCAGGCCTTCGTAATGGCCAACGAGCTTTTGGACGGTTTGCGGCAGTGCATCCAGCGCGGCGGTTTCGTTGGCCATCATGTGCGCGTAGAACTGCGGCGGGCGGCGCACGGTCTGGCAGGCGTTGTTGATGATGAAATCCAGCCGCTCGCGCGTGGCCAGCAACTGGCTGCAGAACGCCTCCACGCTGGGGGTGTGGCGCAGATCCAGGCCGAATACCTGCAGGCGATGGCCCCACTGCGCAAAATCCGGCTCTTGCGCGTAGCGCGCAGCCGAATCGCGTGGGAAGCGCGTGGTGACAATCAGCTCGGCACCGGCGCGCAACAACTTCAGGCCTGCCTGATAGCCGATCTTGACCCGCCCACCGGTCAGCAACGCCACGCGACCGTGCAGGTCGGCGGTTTCGGTGCGCTTGAAGAAATTCAGCTCGGCGCAGGCCGGGCACATCTGGTCGTAGAAGTGATGCAGCTGGGTGAACTTCTGCTTGCACACGTAGCAATGCCGCAGCTCGGGCGAATGCAGCGGCTCCGGCGTCGCGGACGCGTTCTCGCCGTTATGCGCGTCGTGCAGACCGGCGGCATGCGGCGGGAAAAAGTTTGGCGTGCTGAACACCGGCTTGCGCCGCAGTGCGCGGATGCCGCGCTGCTCGAGCAGGGCCTCGGCCTTGCGCACCTTCTCCTGATGCCGCTCGCGCTCGCGCTGCTTGAGCAACTGCCGCCGTGCCTTGGGTTCGGGGTGATAGACCTTGGCCACCACCTGGTGCAGGCGCACGCGGTCGGCCTCGGGCAGGGTGTCGAGCACGCTGCGGTCGGCCTCGATGGCCTCTAGCAGGTCCAGCGCCGCGCGCAGGCGGTCGGTGAGCGGCAGGTCGTCGTTGGCGGGCAAGGGCGGGGCAGTGGTGTTCAAGGTAGATCCGGAAAGAAGCGGTACAGGGGCGTGGCGGGGACGGCCGGCAGCCGGGAAGTGTGAAGGGCACAGGCAAGAACGGCGGCAGGCTGCCGGCTGGCGGCAAGCGATCGGCCGCAACTCGGGCATTTTCGCCGATTGTGGGGCAGTGGCGCCAATGGATGGGCCGGAGCGTGTACCAGGTGCCCCGGAGCGCTGATGCGTGCGCTCTGCGCGGGCCACTGCCAAAGTCATCTGCTCGCGCCACGCGTCGCTGGGCCGCTTACAAGCGGCTTGCAGGCATTGGGCCTGCCGTAGGCAAAGGTGTCGGTCGCGCTGGTCACTGGCAGGCCAAGCTGCTGCTTGGCTATCCTTCGATCTCGGCTGGGCAGTCGTGCGCGCCGATCAAAGGGGAAAATTGATGAAGACGTTCTTGTTGGCTCTTGGGCTGGCGGGTGGGCTGTGCGCGTGTACGGTGGTATCGCCCGACCCGGGCCAGAAAGCGGTGTTGGTGGATAAGCCGATGCTGTTCGGTAAAGGCGGAATCCGCCTGGACGACGTGCGTGATCCGGGTCGGACCTATGCGTGGTTGACCACCTCCGCCACCTATGTGGATGTGACGCCGCAGACCGTGCAGGTGGCCTTCGACGACTTTTCGTCCAGCGACAATATCCTGCTGGATTTCTCTACGCAGATTCAGTACCGGATCACCGCACCGGCCTTGTTGTTGTCCGGCTTCGGGCAGGATTGGTTCAAGAACAATGTCGCCAGCCAATACGCGTCCATCGTGCGCGACCAGGTCAAGCGCTATGACATGACCAAGATGATGAGCGATCCCGATACCGCCAGAAAAATCGACGATTCGGTGACGCAGAACGTTCGCGCGCTGGTCAAGGAGCAGCGGCTGCCGATCGAGATCCAGAACATCACCTTGGGCCGCGCACGTCCCAACCCGGATGTCCTGCAGCAGATGAACCTGACCGCTGCACAGCAGCAGCGGGTCAAAACGCTCGTCGAGGCCACCACGGCCGAGCGGCAGCGTGAACAGGAGCAGGTCGCCAAGGCCGATGCCGACAATGCGTACCGCAATCGCATGGGGCTGACCCCGGAGCAGTATCTGGCCAGCCAGATCGCCGAACTCAATGCAGAGGCGTGCAAGAAAGCGCAGGCGTGCTACATGGTGCCGTCCGGCACATCCGTGATCGCGCGCTAGCTGGGCGGCCTCACCCGGGAGTGGGTTGCGACCTGATGAGGCAACTGCGCGGCAGGCATGCTCGCGGTGATTGCAGGCCGCTCACGTGCCTTCCAACATGGCTGGGCTACGGTGATTGCCTGTCGTGACTGCAAGGAGACACCATGGGCCTGCTGGTCGATGGCAAGTGGCAAGATCGTTGGTATGACACCGACAAGAGCGAGGGGCGCTTTGAGCGGTCGCAGTCGCAATTTCGTCACTGGGTGACAGCCGATGGCTCTGCCGGGCCGCATGGAGAGGGCGGATTTCAGGCGGCGGCGGGGCGTTATCACCTGTATGTGTCATTGGCGTGCCCGTGGGCGCATCGCACCTTGATCTTTCGCCGCCTCAAGGGCTTGGAGCCGCTGATCGACGTATCGGTCGTGAACTGGTTGATGCGCGACCAGGGCTGGACGTTCGATCCTGGCCCGGGCGTGATCGCCGATCCGCTTCACCACGCCAAGCGGTTGTATGAGGTGTATCTCAACGCCGATCCGCGCTACTCCGGGCGCGTGACCGTGCCGGTGTTGTGGGACCGCGAGCGCAACACGGTGGTGAGCAACGAGTCGGCCGATATCATCCGCATGTTCAATAGCGCCTTCGATGCCGTTGGTGCGGCCGAAGGAGACTTTTATCCCGCTCCGCTGCGTGAGCAGATCGATGCGTTCAATGCGCGTATCTACGACACCGTCAATAATGGCGTTTACAAGGCGGGGTTTGCCACCACGCAGGCGGCCTACGAAGAAGCGGTGGTGCCGCTGTTCGAGACGCTGGATTGGCTGGAGGCGCGCCTGGGCGAGCGCCGTTATCTCTGCGGCGACGTGCTCACCGAGGCAGATTGGCGGCTGTTTACCACGCTGATACGGTTCGACGCGGTATATGTCGGGCACTTCAAATGCAATCTACGAAGGATTGCCGACTATCCGCAGTTGTCCGGCTTTTTGCGCGAGCTCTATCAGATGCCCGGTATCGCAGACACGGTGAATTTTCAGCACATCAAACACCATTACTACCAAAGTCACGCCACCATCAACCCGACCGGTATCGTGCCGATGGGGCCGGTGCTGGAACTGCATGCGCCGCATGGGCGTGGCGGCTGATGTCTCTCCCCGCCGCGCTCAGGCACGCTGCCGCGTGGCCTGCACCAGGCTGCGTGCCTTGTATGCGGGCAGGTGCGATGCGTGCTCAATCATGTGATGGTGGGATCGAACGATAGTGCGCGATCCATGCAGTTCTAAGATGCGGCACTTGGCGGCGTCTTCGCTGCGCCGCACCGCTGGTCGGCACTGCCGGCTCCAGCCATGTGCGCTTGTTTTACCGGCATGCCGGCAGCACCTTCGTCATCAGCGAGCCGATCGACAATTCGTCCGAGACCAGCGGCAACGGCGCCACCGTCGGCTTCACCTGTCGCTCGCCCGAGCAGGTGCAGGTCTTCCACGACGCTGCTGTGGCGGCAGGTGGCGTGCCCATCGAGGGTCCACCGGGCCTGCATGAGAGCCGCATGGGGCCGGTCTGGCTGGCCATCGCATGCTGGTGCCGACGGCATGCGCAACCGCATCGGGCAGCACGATGAAATCGTGCCCCAGTCTGCGTGACCTTCAAGAATGCAGTCTTCTGCCGCTAATGCTCATGGCGCTGTGCAGTCGCGCAGCTTTCCTATACGTGCGTAGCGAGAGAGTTCAAGATGTTCGATCCAAAAAAAATCCTGCTGCTGTCCTTGTTGTTGCTTGCTCCATTCGCTGTGGCAGCGAAAGAGGTGATCAACGCCAAAATTCCTATCGACGTCAGGATCAATCCATTGCTGATCTTGGCTGACTACGACCTGGGCGCGTGTTCGATCCCGAAACCGGGCGAAAAGGATCGTCGTAATCCGGACAATCCATATTATCAACGGTGTATGAATTTCCCTTTGATTTTGGCTGAGCAGCTCAGAGAGCGCGGCTTTGATGTGAAGCTCGAGTCGTTCAAACCTTCCGAGCCTATGACAAGAGATGATTACTGGGCTGCACGTCAAAGCTGGAGGGCCGAACAGGAGAAGCAACACCCGGATCGCTACGTTCTTACCTATGGCGGCCTCTTGGAGGATATGACGAACTCCCTGGCGCTTCTCATGCTGCAGTCTCCGGTCGACAACGGTGGAATCGCACTGGGCAGTATCCGGTTGGACCAAAAGTACTGGACGTCCATCAACAACCGAAAGCTGATGGTTCCTCTTCCTCAGGTAACGATGATTGTCGTCAATACGCTGGAGGCGCGCTGTCCATCAGTTGGTCTGTGGAGCGGCTGTAGTGAACGGACTGTCTTGATGGAATCGTCAAAATAACGATTGCGCCTGGAAGCGAAGATGCGGTTCGCCTCAGGTAAATGGGTTTTTTGAAAGGCACGCTTCCATCACACCAGCGCTTTGCCCCTTGGAATTGCCGATAGAACACAGCGCATCGTCGTCAGCTGGGTGCGGACGGCGCACAGGACCTGGAGTGCGCGCGTGGGACATGCCGATTCCGAGCACTGGCCGCGCCCGCCTGGCGGTGAGCGCAATCGTGTTGTTGGCCGCTCCTAGGCGATGAGAGTGCGTGCGGAGGCTTGCAGTCTAGAGCGGGAGCGGCCATCAATTGCGGCAGCAGGGGAGAGCCGGGCAGTTCGGAGCCAGCCTTGGTTCTTCAATCATGCTGATTTGATCAATCAAAACAGGGCGCGCGATTGCTTGATGGCACTCAGCATGTCCAGCCTGCCTGTCAGGCGAAGCTCGGCCGCTGTGATCCATGACAGCCTACCGCCTTGCCGCATCGCGCACGATGAGTGTCGCCACACCCACCGCGATGGCGTCTTCGACGACACCGGTGCCGGTTTGGCCATAGCGCTCGATCGCACGCATGCGCGCATTGAAGGTGAGATAGGCCGCGGCAACCGCGGTGGTGGCACCGAGCAATGCGGCGATGCCGCGTTGTTAGCGCGGTGCCAACGCCGTGCCGACGATGACGCCGGTGGCGATGCGGGCAATCATGCCGGGCAACACGATGCGGTCGGGTGCGGTTTTCATCTTGTCGCCGGCCAGCTCGCCACCGGCAAGCGCCAACATGCCGGCCGATGCGAGTGGATTGGCAAGCAACGCCGGCGCGCCATTGTCGGCGGGAAGCTTGCCGGTGCGTGCCGCATTGGCCACCGCGGCCAGGGGAGTCATCGAGCGCATGCCGGCAACGGCGCTCATCAAAATGGAATGGATCAATGCCATGTGCACCTCTGCATGTGCGCAACCAGCGCAGGCGGGATGCGCTGCGCGGCACGCTGTCGTGCCGTGCACACTAGGTCCTGACATGTGTGGAACTTGGCAAGACGATGTGCAGGCCACGCAGCGGTCGCGGCCCACCGGTGGCGCCGCGGATGGAGGGCAGCGGCAAGCGATGACGCGCGCATCGGCAGCACGCTGCGATGCGCGCGCCCGTCAGTGCCTGGCGAACTGACCCCTGCGCCAGGCCAGCCAGACCAGCGTGAGGCCGACTGCCAGGCAGACCAGCATGCCGGGTAGCGATGCCTCCGGGCCGAATGCGCCCCCGGTGAGCCAGTCCGGCATCGTGGCGTTGAGCGTGCTGCGCGCGATCGCCGGGCCCATTGCCATGCCCGAGACGGCGGCACCGAACAGATAGCCCTGGGTGAAGTTCCAGGCGATATGCGCACCGATCGACATCCACAGACGGCCGGTAAGCGCGTAGAAGGCGCCCAGCATGACCCCGGCTTCCAGTGCGATGCAGATCGCCGCAAAGACCGTGGCATTCGGGTTGCCCAGATGGCTGAAGCCGAACACCGCCGATGACACCGCAAACGCGCTCCACGGGCCAAATGCACGCCACACCAGACGCAAAAGCACCGCACGCATCATCAGCTCTTCCACGACACCGGCTTGCAGTGCCTTACGCAGCGGCGTCAACGCCGATGCCGGACCGCTCCACTGGATGTCGTACAGGCCGAACAGCGCCATGATGCCCATCACCACCGAAAACATCGCGGCACCTGCCAACAGGCCGATGGTCAACTGCGGCAGCAAGGCACGTAGCGCAATCTCCGACGGCGTGCGCTTTTCGGCCAGGCGCACTGCCAATGTGTAGATGCAAAGCGCCACCAGCGCCCCGAACAGGCTGACGGCGAACTGCACCGGCGCATCGGTTTTTGGCTAGAACCCGCCCAGAAACCGTGTCAGCACGCCGGTGGGGACGGCGACCAGGAAGAACAGGACGATCGCCCAGCCGCATGCGCGTAGCCAGCGCAGCCGCCCGGGGCGCAAGACACCGGCATCACCCAGCGCGATGGGATGCGGGGCCAGTGTTCCTGCCGATACCGCGACCGTGCCGGTGGATTGCGTCGTTGCATGCATATGCGACTCCTTGTAGATGCTTCGGCTATGGCGTGGGCGTGCTGGAAAGTGCGGTCGCTGCCGCACAAATGCGGGTTGCAAAGGAGCGCTGGTTCAACGCGGCGATGGCTTCTGCAAGCACTGCCGACAGCGGCACCGACAGCTCCATATCCAGCTGTGCGGCTGCTGCAGTGGTTGCTGCCCACTGACGCTGCAAGGCTGGAATCATCTGCTTCGTTCTGGCGCTGAGCACCACGATGCGCTCGCGTGCATCTGCACCGGGTTTGAGCGCGACCAGACGGTGCTTGGCCATCTGCGCCACGGTCTGGCTGGCAGCGGAGTGGGTGATGCCGATCTGCTGCGCCAGTACCTTGATGGATGTCGGGCCAAGCCGCATGAGCACCGCAGCACGGGCGTATAGCGCGGTCGCCAGGCAAGGCCGGATGCGGCGTAGACCGCCTCCAGGTCGCCGTCGAGCAGCTCGATCAGATGCCGGACCAGGGTGCCGAGGGTCGCGGATGGGGAGCTCATGGACCAAATGCATAAGCGCTGTTGTGATTGCGCGATGTGCCGGAAGTAGGGGCCTCAGCCGGCGCAGACGAAAGGTGCTGCTTCACCGGCGTCGCCGCGTGGTAGCGCGGGGTGAGGTGGTCGGACGTGCTGCGTAGGCGACTGCGCTGTGCACCGGAGAGCGCGGTGGTGGAGAGGTCCGGGCGCAGTTGCATGTGATAGCGCTCCACCTCGAACCCGGCACCTGGCAGTGTCGGCGCTGCGGCCATCAGCGAAGACGATGCGAGTGCCAGTAGCGCAGTCAGGACCCTGTGTGCAGCCAGTCCCTACTGTTTCACTGCGCACTCCTATCGGGAGCCTTTATCCCGAGCAAGACCTTCAAGCCGTGGGTGGTGCCGCGTGGCCCGATGGTCAGGTGGTCCTCGTCATTGAGGACTTCCAGCGCGAGATGCAACGATCGATAGTGTCGCGCGCGCAGTGCCTGCGCCATGTTCTGTGCGTCGACGACCATGTCGTGATTCTGGTGATAGCGCACCTGCTCGTACTCGCCGACGTACATGTACACCTGTGCCGGCAGGTCGGTATGCGAGGCGGCAAAGGTTGTCTCCTGCGCCACCATCGCGTGCTCGCCATACCAGTACGAGGGGCTGCCCAGGATGTAGCCGGCGAACATCTCCGGTGTGCTCAACAGGATCTGCGTGCCCAGCAGGCCGCCGTACGAATGCCCCAGATACAGGCGCCGCTGTTCGTCGGTTCGGTAACGGTTGGCAACGAACGGCAGCACGCGATCGCGTAGGTAACGGATGTAGTCTGCTCCCTTGCCATGGGTGGCAACCGGTGCTGCGGTTGGGCCATCCTCCGGGGTGGGCGTGTAATCGCGCCTGCGGCTCGGCATGGGCTCGTCGCCGACTGCGTAGGACAGCCCAACCAGAATGAAATCCTCGATGGCCGGCCCTTCGCCGTTCAAGCGACGCGCAATCTGCTTGACCAGTGGAAACGCATAGTCGCCATCGGTGGCATACAACACCGGGTAACGGCGCTGCGGATTGTCTGCATAGCCGCGTGGCAGCGCCACGAAGACCTGGTAGGTGCGACCTGTCGCCGGATCGGGCACATCCCAGACCTGCGTATCGGCCAGTTCATACGGTTGGCCATCGCCACGCTGGCTACCAGGCGCGAGAGTGGGCGTCCGCGCTGTGGGCGCCGGTATCGCTGTGGCAGCCGGTGTTGGCGCTGGCGGTGGTGTCTTGCCGCAGCCAATCAGCAGCAACATTCCCAATCCTGCCGATAACAACTTGTTCAATACAGCCTCCTGCATGTGGGGGAGCGTGGTGCCGTCGCAGCGGTGCAGACCAGCGCTGGCCGCAGATGCATAGCGAGCCGCGCGTGCCGGTTCTGTTGCGTTGGGTGCGTGCTGACATCGACGATGTCAGTCAAGCGGGAACATCCGATTGGCCTGGCAACGCACACACGGGGCGCTGCCAGGTTCTCGACGCTCGAAGAACCAAGCGCCCGTGGAATCATCGAAAGCCTGCGAGTACACGTGCTCAGTTCAGACGACCAACCACGCGCAACGCCGCTGCCTTGGCCATGTCGTTCGGATTGGTACCGGGCAGGCCCTGCGGCACGGCCATGCCCTTGCTGCGATAGAACTCGATCCAGTAGGGCGATACCTGACCGGTCTGCAGGTTCCTGAAGTTCATCGGTTGCAGCGCAAACACGTGATGTGCGCGGAAGGCGCGCTCGATGAAGTCCGAGCAGTAATAGCTGTTGTCGTCCTGCACGTAGGTCTGATTGTACGGTTTGCCGAGCATGCGGCGCGCCTGCGCAATGGCATCGGAGATGGCAGCGCGATGCTCGGGGGTGAGCCGGTATGCGACGATCTGCCGGTGCTTGGCGGTGGCGTCATCGATGAACGCCTGCAAGGGCTGCTCGCGGGAGCCGTGTTCGTCTGCGTGCAGCACCACCTGCGTATCGCCGGCATGCGCCACCAGCGCGACATGGTCGAAGCTGAGCTCGCCCTGTGTGGCGGTCGCGTCGTCGATGGCGCCGCTCAGGCCGGTGCGTGCCGCGGTGACGAACAGCAGGTCGCCATCGTGCACCCTCAGTGCACGCGCGGTGCCGGGCAATAAGGCGATCAGCAGCAACAACAGCAGGGCAATGCGCATGGTCTGAGCTTTCAGGACGACAGTGCCGGCATTATCGCCGGGATGCATGCCCGCTGCGCCGGGCAGCGGGCCGCTCGAGTGCTTGCAGCGCCACGCATCGACGTCGTCGACCTGTAAACTGCCGCTGCCAGCGGGCGTCGCCGCCGCCATCGCGTCGCGGCAATCCTTGGTGTCCACTGGAGTGTTGCATGCGTTCTGCTGCTGGGTTGTCGCCGATGGGTCGGCTGTTTGCGGTTGCCGCCTTGATCGAAGGCGTGACCTGGGCCGGGCTGCTGCTCGGCATGGTGCTCAAATACGGCACACAGACCACCGAAGTGGTGGTGTGGCTGTTCGGTCGGTTGCACGGCGGTGCATTCCTCTTCTACGTGGTGGTGAGCGTGCTCGCCGCGCTGCGGCTGCGCTGGCCGTGGTGGGCCTGGGCGCTGAGCCTGCTGGCTGCGCTGCCGCCGTTGGTGACGGTGCCATTGGAAATGTGGTTCCGGCGTATCGGCTTGCTTGGCCAGCGGCCGCCGTCGGCAGCTTGAGGCGTCGCATGCGGATCGCCCGCTTGCTGCGCGGATCGCAGTAGGTTCGGTGCGCGCCGCGCGAGCCAATGTGCGTGCAGTTTCTGCGTTGCGATCACGTGCGGGGATCGCGTGCGCGTAGACGCGGCGGCGGTCGTTTGCCACCATGCGCCCCACAAGGACAGATCGTAGGGGGCGAGATGCGTTGTTGGACAATGGGCGTGTTGAGTGTGCTGGTTTGGGGAGTTGCGGGCCCGGGAGTCGCGCAGGGCGCGCCGGAAACCGTGGATCTGGCGCCGTATCTGAAGAGCGATCAGTTCGAGCGGATCAAGATTTCGCCGTCCGGTGCATATTTCGCGCTGACCATGCCGCTGGAAGATCGCACCGTGCTGGGCATCGTGCGGCGCGAGGGCAAGATAGCCACGGCCAAGGTCACCGGCGGCGTCAACACCGTGGTGGACGATTTCTGGTGGGCCAGCGATGAGCGCATCGTGGTGTCGATGGCGCAGCGGCTGGGCTCGCGCGACGAGCCGGTGGCGATCGGGCAACTGCATGCCATCGATGCCGACGGCAAGAATGGCCGTCTGCTGGCCAGCCCGTACGGCACCAATCCGGACATCAACGGCGCACAGTTGAAGATGGACCTGGACCCGGCCACCTACATGCTGGATACCTTGCCGGGCGACGCGCGCAACATCCTGGTGTCGGCAGTTCCGTTCGTGGGCGATCCCAACGTCCGCATCGACAAGCTGGACATCCAGACCGGTCGGCGCACGACCGTGGCCACCTCGCCGGTACGTCGGGCGGGGTTTGTGACCGACCAGCAGGGGCGTATCCGCTTTGCCAACGGCCTGGACATCAGCAACGTCAGCAAGCTCTATTACCGCGACAACGACGACGCGCCCTGGCGGCTGATCAACGATGCGGCCATCAGCAAGCAGCGCGAGTTTCCGCTGGGTTTCTCGGCCGATGGCAGCCGCGCCTATCTGCAGGTGGAGCAGGCGGCCGGCACCGACGTGCTGGTGGCGTGGGACCCGGCAACCAGCAAGGCGACACCGCTGTTGCGCGACGATACCGTGGACCCGTACCGCATCCTGCGCGATCTGGACGGCACCACGCCGATCGGTGCGTCGTACATGAGCGATCGCGTGCGCAACCGCTTCTTCGATGAAACATCGCCTACTGCCAGGTTGTATCGCAGCCTGGAAAAAGCCTTCGACGGCAACGCGGTCTATATCACCTCGGCCACCAGCGATCGCCGCCTGGTGCTGGTCTATGTGTGGAGCGATCGCAACAACGGGGATTACTATCTGTTCGACACGGTCAGCAAGAAGGCCGATCGGGTGTTCAGCCGCAGAGAGTGGTTTGCGCCCGATGGAGTTCCGGCGACCCGGCAGGTGAGTTTCCAGGCGCGCGATGGCCTGGTGCTGCATGGCTACCTGACCCAGCCCTTGCAGGCGCAAGCCGGCAAGCCGCAACCGTTGATCGTGATGCCGCATGGCGGCCCGTTCGGGATCTTCGACAAGTGGGAGTTCGATGACGACACCCAGTTGCTGGCGGCAGCCGGTTACGCAGTGCTGCGCGTCAACTACCGTGGCTCGGCCAATTACGGCCATGCATTTACCCAGGCCGGGGCCAGGGAGTGGGGTGGACGCATGCAGGACGATGTCACCGATGCCACGCGGTGGGCCATCGCCGAAGGCATTGCCGACGCATCGCGGGTGTGCATCTATGGCGCCAGCTACGGCGGATATGCGGCACTGATGGGGGTGGCCAAGGAGCCTGCGCTGTATCGCTGCGCGGCCGGTTATGTGGGCGTCTACGACCTGGAGATGATGGCGCGCGATACCGGGCGCTCCGCGCGCTGGGCCAAGAACTGGACGGTCGATTGGCTGGGCGCACGCGACACCTTGGCTGCGCGCTCGCCGGTGACCCTGGCACCACAGATCAAGGTGCCGGTGTTTCTGGCGGCCGGCGGCAAGGACGAGCGCGCGCCGATCGAACATACCAAGGCCATGGAGCGCGCGTTGAAGGGTGCTGGCGTTCCGGTGGAGTCGCTGTACTTTCCCAACGAGGGCCACGGCTTCTACACCGAAGCGCATCGGCGCGAGTATTACACGCGCTTGCTGGCGTTCCTGAGCAAGCAGCTTGGCGGTAGCACGGCCAAGTGAGCCGTGCTTGCCGCACGCAGCAGGGCGATCGGCGTCATCCAGGCCTGAGGCCTTGCCTTACAGGATGTTCTTCGCCTTCGCTGCGTTGAGCCACATGGGAAACTCTTCCATCAGCAGATCGTAGAGTTTCTCTTCGGGCACCTGGTCAAGCCGATCCAGTGCAAAGAAATTGCAGTTGTCCACCACACGGCCGCGCATGTCATCGAGCTTCTCCAGGATGCCGTAGCCACGGCCACCCAAGCCGACAAACTGCCAGAAAATCGGCAGTGCAGCGGCTTCCTTCATCAGCTGGGTGATTTCGCGATCCTGATGCACGCCGCCGTCACTGATGAACAGGATGTAGACCGGAGTGCGGTCCTTGGATTGCTTGTAGTAGTCGATCACCATGCGCATGGCCTTGGGCTCATCGTTGATGCGCGGGCCCAGTGACCATTTTTTCCAGCCACCGCAATCGCGCTCGATATAGCCCGGAAAGTTATGCAGCGTCACAGGTGACAGCTGGCATGGAGTTGCGCCGAATGCCCAGCAATCCAGTGCGCCGTCGTCATCGAAATGGACTGCCAGCGGGATGAGGCGATCGACAACCTGTTGAACATGGCCGCGGCTGTATTGGGCGCTCATCGACCCGGACGCATCCAGGACCAATCCGACCCGTGCCTTCACGTCGGTCAGCCTGGCTTTTTCCAGGCTGATCTGTGCCTTTTTCGCCAGGCTGACCAACTGCGGCGCCACATCGCCCACCCGCTTTTCCAGCGAGACTTTCGCTGCCGGCGTCGGCGCCGGCGCGGCTGAGGGTGGCGCTGCGGGCGCTGTCGGCGGCTCGGAGACCTCACCGCCAAAGTGGACCACCAGCGCATCCAGCCCGGCATTGAAACCCTGCAGGTTGGCGACGATGCGCCACTGATCCTTGCTGCGGTAAATATCGGCCACCATGATGGCCTTTTCGTCGGCAAAGCTTGTGCCGCCGAAGCTGCAACGTGCAGCTTCCTGTCCGCCGGCCTGGAGACTGAAATGGCTGGCGTCGATGTCGCGCATGACACCCGGGCCGTCGATGGAGGCGGTGAAGACCAGGCGATCGATCGTCGCCGGTAGGCTTGCCAGGGACAGCTCGAAGCGCCCGTCCGCACTCTGGCGGACACTGCCGCATGGGCTGCTGGGCTGATTGAAGAACACCATGTAACGGTCGTCGGAGAGCTTGCCGGCCGCGTCGAGACCGAAGCACACGTAATCGATGGTGCGGTTGGAGGCGATCTGGGTGACGAAGTCGAACCTGGGCTGCTGGATCAGCGTCGACAGTGGGACGCGTTGACCTTGCGACAACTGCATTTCAGTTCCTTTGAAGTTCGTTGGCCGAGTAGATTACAAGTTAAGCCTGCACCGAAACAGCGGAATCCCGACGGACGCCTGCGTTCCCCACACCGCAGGCCTCGTATCTGCGGATGGTGTTTGAGGAAGTGGCGCATGGCCGCCGGACAGGGCCGGAGAGACGCGCACGGACGTCTTGAGCCGCCTGCAGATCGTGTCGTGCGCTGGGAATGCGCTCTGCGGCTTTCTGCGGCAGAGCGCCTGTGTGCTGCGTTTCCCTCAGTTCTTGGGCATCGGCTTCATCTGGTACTGCGCCGGCGGGGTGGCGCCGAGCAGGTACTGCACGAAATAGTCCCAGCGGCGGCGGGTGACGTACGGGGTGAGATCGCCGTAGCCGTGCTTGGCGTTGGGCAGCATCAGCATGTCGAAGTCCTTGTTGGCCTTGATCAACGCATCGGCCACCAGCAGGGTGAGGTACGGCGGTACGTTGTCGTCCAGGGTGCCGTGCACCAGCATCAGCCGGCCCTTGAGCTTGCTGGCGTGGTTGGCGTTGGCCTGGTCGTCGTAGTTGGAGGTGCCGTCCTTGTTGACGATGTGGTCGCCGTGGTACTTCTCCGCCCAGTCGTCTTCGTAGCCGCGGTTGTCGTGGTTGCCGCTTTCCGACCACGCCACCTTGAAGAAATCGGGGTAGCGCAGCATCGCGCCGGTGGAGGCGTTGCCGCCGCCGGAATGGCCCCAGATGCCGACGCGGTCCAGATCGATCCAGGGGTAGCGCTGCCCCAGTTCCTTCAGTCCGGCGACCTGGTCGGGCAAGGTGTTGTCGCCCATGTTGGCGTACCAGGTGTCGTGGAAGCTCTTGGAGCGCCACGGCGTGCCCATGCCATCGATGGCGACCACGATGAAGCCCAGCTCCGCCAGCGATTGATTGTCGCCATGGCCGGCGAGGAAACTGCGGCCACGGACCGAGCCGGTCTGCGGGCCGGGGTAGACGTAATCGATGACCGGATACTTGCGCGTCGGATCGAAGTTGCTGGGCTTGAACATCAACCCATAGAGCGTGGTCTTGCCATCGCGCGCCTTGACCGTGATCGGCTCCGGCGGCACCCAGCCGGCGGCCTTGAGGCGAGTGATATCGGCGGTGGCGATCGTGCTGACAGTGCGGCCATCGCCGGCCTCGCGCAGCAACGTGACCGGTGGCGTGACCGAGGTGGAATAGGTGTCGACAAAACGCGCGCCATCGGGCGACAGCGCAACGCTGTGATCGGCGACTTCAGGCGTGAGCAACACCGGCGCCCCGCCATCCAGGCTCACCTTCCACAACTGCTGGTAATACGGGTCCACCCCTGGCGAACGGCCTACCGCCATGAACCATGCGGTGCGTGTCGCCGGATCCACGCGCAACAGCTCGGTGACGTTGCCGTCGCCCGTGGTGATGGCATGTTTGGGTTTGCCGGTACGCAGGTCGTAGAGATACAGCTGGCCCCAATCGCTGCGTTCGGAAAACCACACTGCCTCGTCGCTGGCCGGCAGATACGCCCAGTTGGCGGCGACCTGGCCGCTTTCGTAATAGGTCTTGGCGGTTTCGTCGAAGGCGGTGCGCACGTCGCCGGTGGCGACATCGGCAATGCGCAACCAGGCCTGCTTGTGGAAGCGCGAGGTGGAGACGAAGGCCAGCGTCTTGCCGTCCGGCGCCCACTTCACATCGTCCCACAGGCCCGGCGAGCAGCTCACGTCATCGCACAGGGTGGAGCGGTGCTGGTCGGGCGGCAGTTTCAGCCGCAGCACGCTGCGCGTAGGTACGTCGATGACCACGCGCTCGATCATGGTCACGTCCTTGTCGCCGGCCAGCGGGTATTTCCACGACTGCAGTTCCGGATGCCCGAGCTTGGTGCTGACCAGGTACATGTCGCCGGTCTTGCGCTGGTCCTGCTGGAAAGTGGCGATCTTGCGCGAGTCCGGCGACCAGGCCACGATGGCGTTGTCGCTGTGCTGCCAGCCGGCGTTGTCGGTGGCGTAGCCGAAGTTTTCCACGCCGTCGCGGGTGAGCTGGGTCTCCTGGCCGCTGGCAAGATCGCGCACCCACAGGTTCCAGTTGCGGATGAAGGCTTCGCTGCGCTTGTCCGGCGACAGCACGCCCGGCTCGGCCTTGTCCTTTGCATACAGCTTGCTGCAACGCGCACGCGCATCGCAGACCACGGCAGTGTCGCGCACGTTGAGGCGGTAGCGGCCATCGGCGGTGCGCTTGACCGCCGGCGCGAAGGTGTCGGCCTTGAGCGGCTTGTCGCCGGTCTTGAGCAGCGTGTTGAGCGAGGCGACCAATGCGGACTGCTTGAAGATCGGCGCGCTCTTGCCGGTGGCGGTGTCCAGCTGCAACAGCTGGTTGCCCTTGGCATCGTGGTCGACATAGACCACGTGGGTGGCGTCCAGCCAGTCGATGCGGGTGGCCTGGTGATCGACCAGCGGTTGCGCCAGATAGCTGGTGAGGCGCTCGGCGCGGGCGTAGTCGGCCTCGGTGACGGCAGGCGCCTGCGCGCTGGCGAGTGCCGGCAGGGTGGCCAGGGCGATGGCGACGAACAGCTGCCGCAACGGCAAGGAGGTGGGCATGAAAGACTCTCCGGGACGAAAGGAGCGCGCACTACGGTCGGCGCGACCGTCCGATGCTACCGGCCATGAGGGCCGGGTGCCTCTGCCAGAAGTCGTGCTCGCGCCATTGTCGACCGGGGCGGACCGCACGCGTTTCGGCGGCCGACGCGGGGCGGGCCTGTGGTGGAGCGGTTGCCGAGCGCATCGCCGCAGCGTGACCGAAGAGGTTCGTCGATCGCGATGCCCATCTAGGCAGATCACACCCGTGGACCGCAGGCGCGCCGGTGATCGGCCAGCCACTGACTGCGGGAATGTCCCGGCATGAACTCCGCTTCTCGGCGTCCACACAGGGCCATGCGGCACGATCTGGGTTTGCTGCACGCACGCAACGTTGACTGGAGGCCGTCTGATGTCATGGTTCCGCCGCTTGGCACTGTCCCCCTTTATCAAGGCGCACCCGCCGCGCAAGACGCAGCCTGCCCCGGCGGACCTGATTGCCGCCTATGCGCCGGTGCTGCCTGCCAGCCTGCTTGAACTCTGGCGCCAAAAAGGACTGGGGCACTATGGCGACATGCAACTCGCGCTGATCGACCCCCGGCAATGGCAACCGGTGCTGGATCGCTGGATCGTCTCGCCACCTGACGCGGTACGGCGTATTCCGATCGCGCTCACCCCTTTCGGCGCAGTGGTGTACTACCGCAAGCTCACTCCCACCGACGAAGACGTGGCCTATCTGGACCCGGTCTCGAAAGCGACTGGCGATCTGACCTGGAACCTGGACGACTTCTTCAATCAGTACCTGTGCGACGCCGCATCCTGCGATCGCCTGATTCCATCCGACCTGCTTGCCGCCGCCCGCAAAGCGTGCGGCCCGCTCGCGGCGGGCGAGGTCTACGAGATCGATCAGATGATGTTTTCGATGCAGATGTTGCGGGTCGACAAGGTCGATGCGTTGGCGCTGCACACCCGGCTTCGCGATGCTGTCGACGGCCCTGCAACCGTTGCCGATGCAGCGACGACCAATGGTGAGGCACTACCCGCAGCGCAGCGCTCCATGTTCGAGGGCCTCTTCAACGCGCCACAGTCCGGCAACGACCTGCACGGCGTGTACCTTTCGTCGTATATCGATTGGCATCGCATGCTGGCGCTCGAGCCCAACGGCCAGTATCGCCTGCTGTTTTGGAAAATCGATCATCGCAGCCTTGCACGCACCGATGTGCGTGCGTATGCGGGCCGCTACGAGGTAACGCAGACCGAGATTGGCGACGAACAGGTGACGCTCGATATTCGGTTGCGCAGCGACTCCAGTGGTAGCGATGCCAACGATGCGCAGCTGGTGGTCATGCGCTCGGGTACCGACATGTTTCTGCTGCGCGTCGACGAGCTGGCAGACATGGCAACGGCCATGGATGGATCGAAAACGCTGGGTCGCAGCGAGTACTACTTTCGCAAGGTGGGGTTGGGCGATGCATTTGTCGAGGAGCCCTCCGGTGGACGCGCTGCGCCCCCGCTTGCCGATCTTCCACGCGCGTTACAGCAACGGGTGACTGCCGAAGCGATCATCGCCACCATCACCCATGTGGACGACGTCGACCCGGATGCTGAAGACGACGGCGCCGGCACCGTCATGTGCACATTGGACCGAGGCCAGGACGATGGGCTGCGCATGAACATGCCGCTGCGCTCGCCGCCAGACACCGGGCGCGCCCTGTATGGCTGGGTCTGGGAGATGCACCCTGCCGCGTGTCGGGTCGGCATCAACTATCAACGCGGCAGCGATGGCAAGGTGGAACATGGCCCTGTTGTCGGCGATGTGTTGACCAGTCGCCTGAGCGGGGAATGAGATGGCGATGCGCAGCGCAGGCAATGCTCGCAGCGCGGCAAGCCAGTCGCTTACTTGCCCATGCAGCGCTTCCAGCGCTCGTTCACGCGTTGCGCGAACCAGGCGGTGGTGAGGGTGCGGGTGATCTTGGGGCTTTCCAGCGTGATGCCGGGCAGCACCGCGCGCGGCAGCGGCTTGCCGGCACTACGCTCGGCCAGCGCGAAGACCTGGCGATACAGCGCGGTGTCTTCGAAATCGGCAGAGTTGCCGGCTTCCAGGGCGCGGCGTAGCTGCCGGTCGCTCATCGCCAGCTGGCTGCCCAGGGCGCGTGCGGCGCGTTCGGTGCCGCCGGGCGCATCCAGGCTGGCACCCGGTGTCAGCAGGTCGCCGTCCAGGGTCAGCGCGATGCCGCTGGCCTTGCTCAGCGCGGCCTGGAAGGCGGCATTGCGGCTGGCGTACCAACCGGCATTGAAATCGGCGAAGCGATACAGCAGCGCGTCGTAGCTGGCGGGGTAACCCAGCAGATGGGTGGTGCCGAACCACAGCCCGCCGCGGCGGCTGAACACCTCGTGGCGGATCGAGCTGTCGGGCGGATACGGATAGCGCGCGGCATGCTGTTCGGCAAAGGCGATGCTCACCTGCATCGGCCCGGCGGTGTGCACCGGGTTGAGTCCGTCGAACAGGCGCGCACCCAGCGGCACGCTGCCGGTGAAGTCTTCGAAGATGCGGCTCAGTTCCTGCTCGGTGCGCGCCGCGGCGATACGGGCGGCGTAGCTGCGGCCATCCGGCGAGGGGATGCGCAGGGCGGCATCGACCATGAAGGCCGGGATGTGGTGCGCGCTGGCGCGGCGGTCGATCTCTGCGCGCGAGATCTTGCCCAGGTTGGGCACCGCGGGATTGGCCTGGTAGGTCGATTCCTGCTCGGTCACCGCCAGCACGGCACAGATGTGATCGGCGCTGGTGTCCAATGCCTGCGACGACAGCGCGACGTAGACATCGTTGGCCCAGCCCGCGCGGTCTGGCAGGCTGGCCGGCAGGCGCCGTGCGATATCGGCCTTGGCCGCCTCCGGCGAGCGCTGCGGCGCGCGCGGCGCCTGGGTGGCGCAGGCCGACAGCAGCGCGACGGCCATCAGGGTGAGCAGGCGGTGCAGGGACAAGGTCACGGCGTCTCCAGACGATCGGGGGCGGCAGCTGCCGTGCCGAAGTTTACGTGGCTGCGCCGTGGCGTCTGTCATGGGCTGTCGCGCAAGGCAGGTTTGCGCCGCGCGCATCGCGATCGTGGCGATACGGCGGTGGCCTGGCCCTGGCGCCCGATGCGCCGCTGCGCTCGGTGCTGCGGCAAGCCCGCATCGATCAACCGCACATGACCGGCCTCCGCTACACGCCACGCAGCACCGGAGAGCACGGCGACACGGGCAAGCGTCGTCCACCGCAGCTCCGCAAAGCCGCCGCGTCCAGGGCGTCGAAGGCCTGCTGCCCCGCATGCAGACAGCCCGGCGCGCCCAACCGCTTCATCCACCCGATTCAAGACTTGCGCATTCCGGCCGATAACGGGCTCGACCATGAAAGCGTGTCAGGGCCTCGGCCGTTTCCGCAGGTCATCCTTGCAGCCGTCTGCCATCGAGCGCGCGCATTGCCGCGCAGCTCGCGCGATTCCACCGCTGTCCGACCACGGGAGTGCCTTCAGATGCCGCAGCAAACAGCCAGTCCCGGCCAGGTCAGGTGCAGTGCGGTGGCAAGCGTGTGCATGCGGTGTGGCCCTCCCGCGCAGTGAGGGGGCGCTGAGCATGCCTGCGATCGCCTGGCGCCGCCTGCTCGCTGCCTGCCTGTTGCTGTTGGTGAGCGCTACGGCCTGGGCGCAGCCGCAGCCCTGGAAGACCATCGAGTCGGCCACGCTCGACGACCCGATGCAGGCGTTGCGGATCGCCCAGCATGCGTTGCAACAGGCCCGCGCCGATGGCGACCGCGATGCGCAGTTCTGGGCGCTGCTGGCGCAGGCGCGCGTGCTGATCTCGCTGGAAGACAGCGATGCGCGCCAGGCCGCGCTCACCCAGGCCCACGGCCTGCTGGACCAGCTGCATGGCAATGCGGCGCAGGCGCGGCTATGGCTGGACATCGTGCAGGCGCTCAGCGACGTGCGCGAAAATCCCAATCGCAGCATGGTGGCGCGGCTGAACGGCCTGCGTCAGCAGGCGCGCGCGCTGGGGCGCAGCGATCTGTTGTGCGAGATCGAAGCGGTCGACATGTGGAGCATGCTGGCCTCCGGTAGCAGCGACGAGGCCTGGAGTGCAGCGCAGACCAGTTACCAATGCGCCGCGCGCGAACACCTGTTGGGCCTGGAGCTGGATGGCCTGACCCAGCTGGGGTCGCTGGCCAGCCGCGTCGCAGGCCGGGTGGTCGACGACAACGATGCCCAGGATTACCTGCAACGCGCCCTGGCGCGGCTGCACGGCCAACCGGCACGCTTTCAGCGCAGCCTGATCGAATACGAATACGGCAGCGCGCTGGCACTGCAGCAACCGTCCGCCGCATTGCTGCACTTCCGGCGCGCGCTGGCGCTCAGCCGCGCGCTGGGCGATCAGGCCGGCGTGGCCGCAGCGCTGACCAGCACCAGCGAAGCCTTGATCAAGACCGGCGATGCGGCCGCAGCGCTGGCCATGGCGCGCGAGGCGCTGCCCTTGATGCAGGCGCAGGGAAACATCGGCCGGGTGGCCGCCTGCCACGCGATCCTGTTGCAGGCCTTGACCGCACTGAAATCGCCCAGCCTCGGCAGCGCGATCGTCGCAGCGGAGGCGGCCGACGACCCGAACCTGAGCTTGAGCGGGCGTGCGGAGCTGGTCGATGCCATCGCCCAGGCGTTGGCGGTGGAAGGGCGCCATGCCGAGGCCTACCAGCAGCTGCAGCGCGCCAACGCGCTGCGCGCGCAGAACCTGGACCGCCAGCGCGATACGGTGATGCTGCGGCTGCAGGCGCGCTATGAAGACGCCCGGCGCGAAGCGGAAAACGCCGAGTTGCGCCGTCGCAGCGAGACCGCGCAGCTTGCGCTGGAGGCACGCGAAGCCGGCCAGCGCGCCTTGTGGATCGCGCTCTGCGCCGCCTGCCTGCTGCTGGTGGGTGCGCTGATCGTGCTGGCATTTGTCGCACGCCATCGCCGGCAACTCTCGCGGCTGGCCATGCGCGACGAACTCACCGGCCTGCCCAACCGCCGCGCCATTCGCGCCGAGGCGCAGCAACAGATCGACCATGCCTTGCGCACCCAGACGCCCTGCATGCTGGCCTTGATCGACCTGGATCACTTCAAGCTGATCAACGATGTGCACGGCCATGCCAGTGGCGATGCGGTGCTCAAGGCGCTGGCCAGTGCCTCGCTGCTGGCGTTGCGCGCGCACGATCGCCTGGGCCGACTGGGCGGCGAGGAATTCCTGCTGGTGCTGCCGGGCTGCAGTGCGGACGAAATTCCGGCGGTGTTTGCCCGGTTGCGCAATGCGGTGGCGGCGATCGAGATCCCCGGCTTGCCCGCACAGCGGCCGGTGCGCTTCTGCCTGGGCGCGGTGAGCGTGACCCCGGCGGCAGGACTGGACGTGCTGTTGAGCCAGGCCGATCTGGCGCTGTACGCCGCCAAGACGGCAGGGCGCGATCAATGGGCGGTGTGCTGAGCCCGTGACATGCGACGGGCAGCGTGTGACTGGCGCTGCAGGCGCGATGCGCTCGGTGCGTGCTGCACGCGGCCGGCGTTCGTGCCCGACGGTCTGCGCATCACTCCACCGACCGGGACCGGCCCGTTGCCACGTCGTTCGCCCGCAGAGGCAAGCATGGCCTGCGCGGGCGAACGATGGCCGCAGGTGTTACTGGCGGGCTTCCTGCAGCGGAATCTTGTGCTCGGTGGAATACGCGCGCTGGGCGGTATTCAAGGCTTCCATGTCGGTGTTGAGCTGGTTGGAGACCGATTCCAGATCCTTGGCCAATGGCTCCAGTTCGGCGTTGGTGTAGCCGTCGGGCAAGGAGGCGACGCGTTCCAGCGCGGCCATCATCGTATCGGCGCTCTTGAGATAGGCCGACAGTTTGGTGTCCAGGTCCTTGGCGTTGTCCGGCACGCCCGAGGCCATCGCGGTATTGGCCTGCGTATTGGCCGCCAATGCCTTGCGCTGGCTGCCCAGCGCAGTCTTGTAGCCGCCCAGCGGTTTGTGCGCGACGGCATCGGCGATCAGGTTCTGCCCGCGCTCGCCCGACACCCACGGGTCGATGATGGTCACGGCGCCGTTCCAGACCGACACGTTGTGCAGCAGGTAATCGCTGGAAGACAGCTTGGATGCGCCGGACGTGACGCCGCCTCCGCACGCCGGGAGCAACAGGCTGAGGGAGACCAGCAACAGGGTGGTGAACGTCTTCAAAGTGAGATCCTTGATACAACGCGGTTGCCATCGAGTGGCAAACCCGCAGGAACTCAAGGAAGCGTCCGGACATCGGCATCGCGTTGTGCAGGCCATCTTCCTTGAGACGAATGCAGCGTGAAGCCTTCCTCGCACGCAGTTGCGTACGCTGCGCCGGCAGTATAGCTGCACGCCTTGTCCATGCGCCTTGCAACACCAGCTCAGTGGCGGCGCATTCGCCTTCGATCCGCGCAGACAACCATCAACGCCTGCGGCGCGCGTGATCGCTCACGTACACTGCGCGCCCCGCAACGTCTGGACACCCGGGTGAAAAAGCCTCGCACTGTCTCGCCACCGGCGCACACGCGTGCGCGCTCCACCCTCCAGACATGGTTGGTGCGCGCGGTGGTGCTGGCCGTGGCGATCGCGTGTGGCGGGCGGCTATGGCTGCTGCTGGAGGCGATCTCCAGACAGCGCTATGTCAGCGTCATCCGCGGTCGCCCGGCCAGGATCTTCGATGCCCATAGCGACACGCAGCGGTTCTGGATTTCCATCGGCTGGGATGCCGCACTGACTTGCACGCTGTTGGCCCTCATCGTCTGGTTCGCTTGTGCCGAGTGGACCTCGTCTCGCCGCACACGCCGCTGAGCGCTACGGCCATCCGCGCGATCGCCGCCTGCGCCTGAGGGAGTGCGTTCGCCGATGCGTCGCAGGCCTGGCTGCACTGAGAGGCGCTGGCAACCAGCGCAAGGACCCAACGCGGCAGGTGCGCTTTCGCGCATGCAGGGGCGCGCCCTAGGGCGTGCGTTGCCTGCGCGCAGGTCGTTGCGCGTCGCGTTTGGGCCAGGTGTCGTAGCTATAGACGAACTGCTTCTGGTCGGCGCCTGCCGTGGGATCGCAATGCCAGGAGCTGGCAACGGTGCCGGGCTCCAGCACCCCGTCGACCTCGCGCACCGATTGCGATTCGAACGCGCAGATCGGCCCATAGCGGGCGACGTCCCAATCTGCGTGCGCGGTGGGATGCGCATGCTGCACCAGCACGATGTCGCTGCCATTGAAGTGATGCACCTGCGCGCCGTGCTCGCGGTTGATGCTGAAGTAACAAGGGGCGTGCACGCCCAGTGGCAGCACCTCGTTGTCGCGCAAGACCGCGCAGTTGCCATCGCGTTCGCCCAGCCGGATCAGGCGCCCGCCCAGCGTTGCGGTGGTCACCGGGTACCGGGTGGTGACTTCCGACATGGGCTGTGCCGGCGCGGTCTGCGCGCGTGCAGGGGCGCACAGCGCCATCAACAACGCGGCGAAGGAGAAAGTGGCCAGATGCGTGCGCATGTAACGTCCGTGTCGAGGGCGATGCAGTATCGCAGATCGCGCGGCGGCATTGCCGGGCCAGAAAACTAGCGCCGCACAGGCAGCGTGGCGAGCACACCATCCAGCGCGAGCTGGGCGGTGAAGCCGGCCTTGATCAGGCGCTTGGCCACTTCATTGGGCACATCGCGGCCGCTGGTGAGCTTGTTGGGTGCGCCGGTGTAATGAAACAGCCGCCCGCCGCGGCGCAAGACGCGCGCCAGTTGGTCGTAGAACACCTGCGAATACAGCTCGCCGGCGATACCGAAACGTGGCGGGTCATGCAGGATGGCGTCGACCGAATCGTCCGCCAGCGTGGCGATCTGCTGCGATACGTCGGCATGGGTGAGGTGCAGGCGCCCGCCGGCATCGGCCGCCTCCGGATTCGGCGACCACGGGTTGAGGGTGCGCAGCCACAGGACGTCGGCGTTCTTTTCGAAGGAGAGCAACTGTGCCACGCCGTCTTCCAGCGCACAGGCCGCGAAATAGCCCAGGCCGCCGCAGGTGTCCAGCACGATCTTGCCGCGTGGGTTCACCAGCGCCACCTTGCGGCGCGCATCTTCGAACGGCGAGATCTGTGCAGACGGCAGCATCTTGATCCCATCGATCTCGAAGGTGGGCGCGCCCCATTCGGTCGGTACCAGCTTGATCAGCGCACTGCCGAAGCGCGAGATCGGCGCAAAATCGTCGCCCCCCCAGAAATACACCGTGCGGTCCTTGAGCTTGCCCGGATAGGGAAAGCCCATGCCCCGCCACTGCCATGTCTGTGCGTCGAGCTGCACGGTATCGCTGCCGCGGCCCAGATCCAGCGACCCGGTCCACGCGGCAAGGCCGGCGCTGCGTGCGGCCAGCAGCGCCTGGGCATCGGGAAGGGTGAGCAACGGTCCGGAGTAGTGGGTCACGTGGTCGCAGAGGAAGAGCTTCGCGGCATCGTAACCGACGAGGCGACGAGTTAAAAACGTGGTGATGCATGCGCGAGACATCGCAGCGTTTGCTGGCGCTGGCCGGAGAACGGCGCTACGTGCGCGCAGTGCCTGCGCACGTGTGAGGGGATCTGGTCTGCGACGACGGGGATGGCGCGCAAGGCCCCCGCGGCTGCCGGCCCTTGCGCAAGCTCCGCCCAGGTTCGGTCACCGACGGTCTCGCGCATGCACCCTGCACGCCTGGCGACGGTTCGCGGCCAGGCGCTGAAGGCAGGCGTCCTCGCACGACCTGGCATGGACACGTTGGGGCGAAGTGGCGCGATCACACGGCCAGCAGGCCGCACGCACACTGCATAATGGCTGCGTTCCCCGCGCTCCTTCCGCGTGGGGCGTCATCGAATGCACGAGGCGCGTGATGCTCAAAGGTGTGCTGCTCGGTTTTGCGTGTTATGCGGCCTATTCGATCAGCGATGCCTTCGTCAAGCTGCTCGAAGGGACGCTGCCCGTCTACGAGGTGCTGTTTCTCGGCGCCTTGCTGATGCTGTTGGCGGTGCCGTTCCTGAAGAAGCCCGACGACCAGCTGCGCGAACTGGTCATGGCCAAGCAGCCGGCATTGTGGCTGCTGCGCGCGCTCACCGGCGCCATCGGTAATCTCACCTCGGTGATCGCCTTCACCACCTTGCCGATGGCCGAAGCGTTTGCGCTGATCTTCCTGATGCCGATCTTCGTCACCGTGCTGTCGGTGGTGTTTCTGAAAGAGGAAGTACGCTGGCGGCGCTGGACCGCAGTCATCGTCGGCTTCATCGGTGTGCTGATCGTGCTGCGCCCCGGGTTTCGGCATCTCACCCATGGTCATGTGGCGGCGATCGTGTGCGGTCTGGTCGGTGCGATCTCGGTGATCGCCCTGCGTATGGCCGGGCATAGCGAAAAACGCTTGACGCTGTACGGGGCCGGCGTGATCGGGCCGTTGGTGATGGGCGGCATCCTGATGCTGCCGAGTTTCGTCTGGCCGTCGCTTTACCAATGGGGCCTGCTGGCCGGTTACGGCCTGCTTGCGGGGTTGGCGGCCATTTGCATGATGTACGCCACGCGGCTGGCGCCGGTCAGTGTGGTGGCCCCCACGCAATACAGCCAGATGTTGTGGGCGATCGCGTTCGGCTACCTGCTGTTCCATGACCATCTGGACTGGCCGATGGGCGTGGGAATTGCGCTGATCCTGGGCGCCGGCCTGTTTACCTTGATCCGCGAAGAACAGGTATCGCGCTGGTGGCGGCGAACCAAGATTGTGTGAGGGCGGCGCGGCGCGCCGCGGGAATGGGGATTCGGGATTCGGGATTCGCAACAGCATCATGCGCATCGCGACACGTCGAAACAGCACTCTTCCGAATCCCGAATCCCGAATCCCGAATCCCGAATCAAGGCCTACGCCAGGTCTCGACAAGACGAACATACTCGCCGCTGGCCTTGCTCAGGTGCAGCCACTGGTCCACATAGGCTTTCCATGCGGTGTCGTCGCGTGGAAGCAGGAAGGCCTTTTCGCTGTATTGCAACGGTTGCTCGGGAGCGATGGCGCATAGGCCGGGAAGTCGTGCCTGCTGGTAGAGCGCTTCGGACGCGTCGGTGATCATGACATCGGCGCGTTGGTCCAGCAGCTCCTGAAAGATGGTGGTGTTGTCGGCAAACAGGCGCAGCTGCGCGCGCGGCAATTCGCGCCGTGCGAAGGCCTCGTTGGTGCCGCCCGGCGGTTCGATCACGTGCACGTCGGGGCGATTGAGCTGGGCAACGCTGCGGTAGCGTGCCTGGTCGGCGCAGCGCACCAGCGGGATCTTGCCGTCCACATCCAGCACCGCGCTGAAGCTGGCCTGGCGCTGCCGTTGCAAGGTCACCGAAATGCCGCCAACGGCAATCTCGCACCGGTCGGCCAGCAGGTCGGGCAGCAGCTGCGGCCAGCTGGTGTGCACAAAACTGGTCCGTACCCCGAGACTATCGGCCAGCGATTGCGCCAGCGCGATATCGCTGCCTTCAAAGCTGCCGTCGGCGCGCACTAAGCTATAGGGGCGATAGTCGCCGGTGGTGCACACACGCAAGACGCCGGCGTGCAGCACTGCATCCAGCCGCGACACCGGCGTGGCAGCGTGCGCGGTACCACCGGTCAGCAGAAGTGCGAGCAGGATGCGACAGCGCATGGCATGGCCTCGAGGATGAGGACGCATGATAGCGATGGTCGGGAAGGTTGCGCTGGACCGCTGCGACGCAGCCGGTGGCAGGCGGTGCCTCCGTGCCGGTGCGCTGCGTGCTGTCGGTGACAGCGGTGTTGCCATGGACGATAGGCCAGGCGGCGCTGCGTGCGCCACGCGTTGCCACCGCGCCCCCGTTGCCGAGCGGCGTCAACATGGCGTTACGGCTCCCGCCGTCCGGCTCACAGCCCGGTAGCGCCATCCGGCCTAGCGTCGCCGCATCACTCGCACGCACGGACTCGCCATGTACTCAACTCCACACATTGCACGCCCGATGACCAGCTTTACGGCAGGCTTGTCGGTCCACGGCACCCCGGATCCGGATACGAACGGCGACGAGATCCCCGTCGAGGAGTCGCCGCAACAAGGTGGCTTGCGCGATGAGGTGGGCACTCTCGACGAGGAAGACGATCAGGCCTTGCCGGGGCGTGTCGGCGGTGGTCTTGCCGGCGGGTGAGGCCGTAGTGGCAAGCTGTGCAGTCATGCTGCTCGCATGAGGCGAACGGGTTGCGTCCTGTCTGGAGACGACTGCCGTACAGCGACGCTGCCTGCAACGTTACTGGCTCAAGGCGCATTGCCTGAAAGACGACGTGGTGAAAGAGATGGATGCCTCCGGCCGACGATGCACATGCCGAGGCTCCGCGCCTTTCTCTTGCTCACAATCCCACTCGGCGTTCGGGCCTGCGCCAGCGGTGCGGGCACTTCAGGGCTTGCCGGTCGAATGACGCAAGCAACGCCCCTCGCCTCGGCTGGAGAGGGGCGTTGATCGTTTCGACTGGCGTAGACCGCGTTGAGTCACTCGCTTGCGCATGACCGATACGCCAGCTACGCATTACGCCATTGCGAATCCCGAATCCCGAATCCCAAATCACGGAAACTGCACACTCCCAGGCTGGAAGTACGCCGGGTGGCTGCCGTCTTCGTAGAGTGCCGGAATCGTGTCGAGGATGGCCTTGCCGCGGATATCGGTGATGCGGATGGACAGCGGTTGATTGCCCAGTTGTTCGCCTAGGAAATGGTTGTAATCCATCTTCTGCAGGCTCTTCCAGGTGTTGCCTTGCTTTACTTCGAACTTGACCACCGGATAGGCGTGGTTGCGCACCTGGATGGCCGCCCACCAACGTGAGCTGCCTTCCTTGATGCGGTACTGCACATTGCCGGTGACCGGTGCGCGCACGACCTTCCAGCTGATGGGGATGCGCCCGTCCACCATGTCGCCGATCGCCGCGAACGCGTTATGCGACAGGTCCAGCCCCCCGGAAGCCCCTTCCGGATACAGGTCGGTGACATACACGGTGGTCTTGCCCTTGGGGCCGGTCACTTCCAGATAGGCACCCGCCATTGCGGCCTTGACGCCGCCGAAGTTCAGCTGCGTCGGGTTGAGGGCGGTGATGAAGGCGGTGCTCGGAATTGGATCCAGCAGCAGCGCGCCGCCGGAATACCCGGAGCCGGTATACGTCGCGGTGCCGGTGAAGGTGCTGTTCCAGGTGGTGGCCTTGCCGACGTCCTTTGCGCCGGCACTGGTTGCAGATGCGGCGACAGGGGCTGCCGGAGCAATGCCCCAGGCCTGGTGCAGCACCTGCAGCTTGTCGGCGCGCGGGTTGCCATCGCGCGCCAGCAGGCCGCCATTGTTCGCGTTGCCCACCTCCCAGCTGCCGAGCACCGCGCTGCGCAATCCGGTGTCGGCAAGATAGGTGCTCAGCGCGGCTTGCCATGCCGGGTCGCGCGGATCGCCATCGCCCAGTCCGCCCCCGATGCTGACCGGGACCACGGCGTGGTCGCGCGCAAATTGTCCGAAGTCGCGTTGCCAGCTGGCAGGCAACCGCTGCGCAAAGTCCGGCGCTGCAAACGCGTCGACCGTATCGCGATCCGGGCCGGCCAGCTTCGGCATCAACACCAGGTGTCGCGCTGCGATACGCAGCGGCGCGCAGGCCAGCGGCTGCAGATTGCTGCCGGCCGCCTTGTGTGCAGGGTCGCTGCACACCGCGTTGCTGCCGACGCCTTCCACGCCCACCACCCAGCGTGGTGCCTGGGCGAGCACGCTGGCGGCCGCACGCGATGCGATGCGATTCCAGTCCGCCTCTGCGGCATTGCCTGCCCAACTGGCATTGCGGTAACCGCTGCTGCCAAGGTCGATGCCGATGACACCCGCGGTGTCGCGGTAGCGATACGCCAGGCCGGTCAGACCACGCATCCATGTCTGTTGCTGCGTGCCCAGTTGCGGTGCACTGCCATCGCAGCGGCCATCGGCAAACGCGAACATCACCTGCAGCCCGCGTCCGGTGGCGGCACGCACCACCGCATCGAGCAGCTGCGATGCATCTAGCCCACGCAATGCCGGGTCGCCGGCAACCTCTGCCGCCGCCACTGGCGTGGCTTGCAGCGCCGCTGCGCACACCGGCACACGCACGGTATTGATATCGGCAGCCTGCATCTGATCCAGCACCTGCGCCAGCGTGCTGTCGCGCAAGCCGGCAGCGGCCAGCGCAGCGCGATCGAAGCCGGGCCAGGTCACCCCGCGAATCTGCAGTGTCTGACCTTGCGCATCGACGAGTCGGCCCTGCGGATCGACTTGCACCGCCAGTGCGGTCACGGGGGCGAGCAGCGCGAGGGCGAGCAATAGACGGGGGCGCGATTGCATGGAAGTCTCCTGGGTGGCGGCTGTGCAGCAGACCAGCGATTGCCCAATGCGGTCCGTGCGCGCAGTCAAGGAAGCGGGCGGGAGTGTGCGCAGCAGCGTGAGCAGACTGCCGCACTGGAATGGGGATCGCGGTTTGTGCGAGATGCCGCACGAATGTCATCTGGCGCGGCATAGTCGTCCCGGATGGCGCGTGTACGGCTGGCTGCTGGTCAGTGCATGACACCACACGCTGCACTGCGTGGATGACAGTCGGTGGACAGATGGGCTGGCAGCGCACTGCAGTCGCGGTGCACTCCAGTGCCACGGACGCCGCGCGTGCCTGGATCCAAGCGTGCCGCTGGCAAGCGCAACGCAGCAGGCCTGACCAACCGATGGACTCGCAGATGGCGATCGGCCGATGGCCGCGTGACGGTGACGATCAGCGCACCATGTTGGGGCGGGAGCTCCCCCTGCTGTCGCGACTTCGTCCCTGCGCACGGCATCTGCATCAAACGCTGGTGCCGGCGGGCGCGATCTCGTATTTTTGACGGCTTGTTCACTTGCCGGTGCCGTGCCCATGTCCGATCCGTCCGCACCCGATCAGTTGCAACGCAGCCTGTCCAATCGTCACCTGCAGTTGATTGCGATCGGCGGGGCGATCGGCACCGGGTTGTTCATGGGCTCGGGCAAGACCATCAGCCTGGCCGGGCCGTCGATCCTGTTCGTCTACCTCATCATCGGCGCGATGCTGTTCTTCGTGATGCGCGCGATGGGCGAGCTGCTGCTGTCCAACCTGGACTACAAGTCGTTCATCGATTTCTCCACCGACCTGCTCGGGCCATGGGCCGGGTTTTTCTGTGGATGGACGTACTGGTTCTGCTGGATCATCACCGCCATTGCCGATGTGATTGCCATCGCCGCGTATGCGCAATTCTGGTTTCCGGGCCTGGCGCCGTGGATTCCGGCGATTTTGTGCGTGCTGTTGCTGCTGGCACTGAATCTGGTGACGGTGAAACTGTTCGGCGAGATGGAATTCTGGTTTGCGCTGATCAAGATCATCGCCATCTGTGCGTTGATCGTCACCGGTGCCGGTCTGGTGGCGTGGGGCTTCCGCTCGCCGTCGGGCAACGTGGCCTCGCTGAGCAATCTGTGGAACGACGGCGGCATGTTCCCGATGGGCATTGGCGGGTTCTTCGCCGGTTTCCAGATCGCGGTATTCGCCTTTGTCGGTATCGAGCTGGTCGGCACCACTGCGGCGGAAACCGCCGACCCGCGCCGCAATCTGCCCAAGGCGATCAACTCGATTCCGGTCCGCATCCTGATCTTCTACGTGCTGGCGTTGGTGGCGATCATGGCGGTCACGCCGTGGCGGCAGGTAGTGGCCGACAAGAGCCCGTTCGTGGAGTTGTTCGTGCTGGCCGGCGTGCCGGCGGCGGCGAGTTTGATCAACTTCGTGGTGCTGACCTCGGCCACCTCCTCGGCCAATAGCGGCATTTTCTCCACCAGCCGCATGCTCTACGGTTTGGCCGAAGAACAGCATGCGCCGAAGGGCTTCGCCAAGCTCTCGCGTGCAGCGGTGCCGGCGCGAGGGCTGCTGTTCTCCTGCGTATGCTTGTTGCTGGGCGCGATGCTGGTCTATCTGATTCCCAATCTGGTCACCGCATTTACGCTGGTCACGACGTTGTCGGCGGTGCTCTTCATGTTCGTGTGGTCGCTGATCCTGTGCGCCTACATCGCGTACCGGCGCAAGCGGCCCGAGCAGCACGCGGCATCGGCGTTCAAGATGCCCGGTGGCGTGTTGATGTGCTACGTGTGCCTGGCGTTCTTCGCCTTCGTCATCGTCCTGCTGACCCTGCAGGCCGACACGCGTCAGGCCTTGCTGGCCAGCCCGGTGTGGTTCCTGATCCTGACGATCGGCTATGCCGTGAAGCGTGGTCAGACGCGCGCAGGTTGACTGCTGCAACGTTGCGGTATCACGAAGGCCCCGCAGTGCGGGGCTTTCGTGTGTTTGAGTGCACGGCACCGCGATAAAGGCCACTGCCAGCTGAGCGCGTTCGCGCGTGGCGTTGACGCGGCTCGGGCAGGGCAGGATGCTCGCCGCCATCCATCGCCACGGCCTGCCGCATGATCACGATCCACCCGATTGCCGGAACCCAGCACAGCCAAGGCTGCTGGGTCGACCTGTGCCAGCCGAGCACGCAGGAGTTGGCACAAGCCGCCGACAAGGTCGGATTTGCGTTGCCCGACCGTGCAGCGATCGGCGAGATCGAATTCAGTAGCCGGGTGCGTCGCCAGGGCGATGTGCTGTTTCTCAACGTGCCGCGTTTCCAGGACGAGGATGGCCCCACTGCGCCGCTGGGGTTTGCGCTGTCGCCGACCATGCTGGTGACCTTGCGCGAGCAGCGCATCGGCTCATTGGAAGCCTTGACCGCGCGGCTGCAGCACGAACCCTGTCACAGCTCGGACGATTTGCTGTTACGCATGTTCGACCAACTGGTGGGGCGGTTGGCAGACCGGCTTGAAGCGCTCGAAGCGGCAGTCACCGAGACTACGCGGCAGGTGTTCGACAGCCCACACAAGACCAAGGATCTGGAGCGCATGCTGCATCAGGTCGGCGGCATGGGCCGCCAGCTGGGCGGCCTGCACAACGCCGGGCAGGGCCTGCTGCGGCTGGTCACCTATCTGGATGGCGCCGCGCCGGACTGGTTTGCCGCCGATGCGGCCAAACGGATCGGAATGCTGCACAAGGACCTGACCACCTTGAGCGAATTCCAGCAGCACATGGACGATCGCATCGAGTTCCTGCTCGACAGCGTGCTGGGCATGATCAACATGGACCAGAACAACGTGATGAAGGTGATGGCGGTGGCGTCGGTGGTCGGCATTCCGCCCACCGTGCTGGTCGGCATCTGGGGCATGAACTTCGCCTACATGCCCGAACTCAAGGGGCACGACCACTATTTCTGGGCGCTGGGCGCGATCGCATTGAGCGTGGTGATTCCGCTGGCGTGGTTTCGCAAGCGTGGGTGGGTGTGATGGTTGAGCGTGGGTGAGCCTGCGACGCATTGACCGTGCTGCTGGCCAGTCCTGAGCGATCCAGAAAAGCAGCCGAACGCGCCGCCATGCCAATGCATCACCAGACAGTAGTTTTGCCTGCTGCTGCAGTCGTTCGCATCACTGGTTCGTCCCTTGCCGTGAGCCGCTCTGCGCGCAGCCGGCGTAAACGCCGGTTGCTGATCGTCAAGCCATCCACCATGCCAGACGCCTTCCGCGTGAACGTGACCGTGCCACGCGCGCCAACGAAGCGGTCGCCGCCGACCGAGTCGAGCGCAATGTCGTACTGGCGCGGCCAGGACAGCATCAGCTTGCCGTCGGCGATGCGCACAGTGTAGGTCATGTCGGTTTCGTCGCTGCGGTATTGCCCGGCGAAGGAGGCCATCGCGGTCGCAGTCGGCATGGGTGCAACGACGCGGGCGAACACTCTCTCGGTGGGCCAGAAATCCTTGATGCGCAGTTCGGGTTGTGCATCGAGCGGTGCGCCGGCTCCTGGCGGAATGAATCGCCAGGCGTGCGGCAACCCGGCCGGACGGAAGGTGCCGCCGCCGATCGGCACCAACGCCGTGGGGATACCGACCTGGCGCAACGCGCCGTCTTTCCATTCCATCCGCACCACTTCGTCCGTCAACGGGCTCCAGTAGACACCGGCCAACGCCGACTGCTCGGCTTCCGGCATTTTCACTTCCGGCATTTTCACTTCCGGCAACAGCGCCGCTTCGGTCATGCGGTCGCGTAGGTAGACGTCGGCCACCTTGCGCGTGAGCTCGGTAGGCGCGATCGTGGAGCCGTTGCACAGCGCTACGATCGCCAGCTGCTGGTCCGGAAAGAGCGTGGCCTCCGTGCGGTAGCCACCATCCGCGCCGTCGTGGCTCACCATGCGCAGGCCGCGGTAACCGGCCAATCTCAGGCCGGCGCCGTATTGGGTCCGGGTGCCATCGTTCAACTTGCCAGACGTTCGCATCCAGCTTGCCAGCGCCTGCCCGCCCAAGCGGGCATCAACCAGGTTCTGCTCCCACTTCAGCAAATCGCCGACGGTGGTGAACAGACCGGTCGAGCCGTAATAGTCGATGTTGGGGACGCTGATCCGCCAGCCACCGCCTTCGCGGCTACCATAGGCCGCTGCGCGCCGCTGCACGATCTCGGTGTGGTCATCATGGTAATGGGTGTCTGCCATGCCGAGCGGCTTGAAGATGCGCTCGTCGGCGAACGACCGCAGTGACTTGCCAGAGACGCGCTGCACGATCACAGCCAGTAGCGTGTAGGCGGAGTTGCCGTACACGACCTCCGTACCCGGGTCAAAATTCGTACCGCGTTGCCGGGTCAACGCCCAGAGCATGTCGGCTTGGTTGTACAGGTCATTGCCACGCCAACCGGCCAGGTTCAACAGCTGGCCTTGCTCGCGCAGACCGTTTGTGTGGTGGACCAGATGCGCAATGGTGATCGTGTTGCCGTAATCAGGAATTTCCGGAACGTATCTGCGGATATCGTCGTCGAGTGACAGCTTGCCGTCCTGTGCCAGCAGCCCGATCGAAAACGCGGTGAACTGCTTGGAGATGGAGGCAGCGTAGAAAATCGACTTCGGCGTGATCGGGGTGTCGTATTCCAGATTCGACATGCCATAGCCACGCGCGTACTCCAGCGTGCCGTCGCGAGAAATCCCGACGGCACAGCCGGGCGTGGTGTTGCCACTCCATGGCGCGAAGATCGCATCGACTTGCGCGTGCCGATCAGCAGGCGACGTGTCGGCGGCCTGCGCAAGCGTGGGCTGCGTGGCACAGGTCATAGCGATGGATGCTGCCAGCAAGACGGAAACAGTAGCTTGCATGCGGGTCATCCGGCGTACCAAGCAGTTGTGTACGGAGCAAGCTAGCACTGTGCTGCGTGGCTCAGCGTGGCCCAAAAGTCATTGGCTTTGCTGTCGCGAGCATGGCTGCTGGCGGTCGCGCGGATCGAGCGCTTGTCGCAAGGTGCTGTGGAAGTCACGCACCGTAGCGAATGACTGCCGGCTGCACCACCACCCAGCCCTCGCCAGCAAAGCGCATCTGCAGGCTTTCGCCCGAGCCGCGGCCGAACAGCGTGCCGATCGACACGTCGGTGACGAGTTCCGGCGTCAGCGTGCCCGACCAAGCCACGGTGGCATTGGGGGGCGTGGTTCTGCAAACGTGGGTGGATATGATCGCGCGCGCGGTGGGTGCAGTTGCGTCTTCAACACCTGGTCTGGGCCACCGACGGCCGCCATCAAGTGGCCTGATGCAGACCACTGCTTGGCGATGCGATGCAACGCTGCATCGAGCAGCCCCGTTGCGATGTGCTGCCAGGGCAGCCATCGCCCGTGCATGTCCAACGGATCACTCTTTTTTTGCTGCAGATTGCACTGCCTCCGTGCGCACCAGCTGCATCGGCGGGCCGCCTTCGATGACGGTGCAGCTCGAAAAATCCGGCGCGAACTCGACCGTGACGCCGAGCGCTTCGGATCGGAAGCGCGTTGGAGAGAGTGCGAGCAAGCGTTCGGGAGCCGGACCGCCGGCGTGCGCAAACAATCCCTCCGTACGCGCTTCAAGCACCACATTGAGCCCGCCGCCTTCAAAGCGCCCGGCAGCTTTGGAAAGTTCGGCGAGCGATAGTTTCTTTTCCTCGCTCGCCGGTTGTGCAATGTCCGGCCAGCCATAGTCGGTTGCGACGGCGCGGACGACTTCGTCGATCAGCCGCCGTGCCTGGCCGCCATTGGTCAGCACCACGATGCCTTCGCCTTTGCCCGCGTAGGCAACCATGAAAGATTGGAAACCTTCGTTGAGGCCGTCATGGCCGAATCGCAGGGGGCCTGTGGTGTACAGCGCGGCGCCCAGTCCCCAATTGCCTTTGACCGGCGTCAGCATCTGCTGTGTCATGCGCGGCGAAAGGCGGTGCGCGGTTTTGCCAGCGGCAGAGGCCTGGATGTCCATCAGCAAACGCGCCAGGTCACCCGCCGTTGTCCACAGCCCCGCGGGCGCCAGTTCCGGATACACGTGGTAATTGCCTGGAATCGGCACGCCATTGGCGTGACCGAATGCCATGTCGGTGCGGATGTCCGCTGACGGCGGCTGCGCGTAGGCGCTTCGCGTCATGCCGAGTGGTTGAAAGAGCTCGCGTTGCGCAAGTTCTGCGAAGGGCATCCGGCTCACGTCGGAGAGGGCCAGTTGCGTCAGCACGTATCCGCCGCCCGAATACTGAAATTGTGCTCCTGCTGGCAGCACGCTGCGGACCGCAGCACTGTTACTCGGCGGCGTGCCGTCTAGGATCTGGGCCGGCGTCGGCAGCGGTGCATCCGGCAAATAGCCGGCGAAGCCATGGACGCCGAGTCCGGCGGTGTGACTGAGCAGCTGGCGAAGGCTGACACCGTCAGGCGCCAGCGTTGCGTCGCGTGGCAGTTGCCAGGATCGCAGCGCCTTGTTGATGTCCTGATCCAGCCCGATATGGCCGTGTTCGACCAGTCTCAGCGCCAGTGTCGCCGTCACCAGCTTACTGATCGATGCCGCCTGAAAGGCAGTGTCCGCTGTGACCGGCGCGCAGCTGGCAGCGTCGCGCAGCCCCCAGCCGCGGACCCAGTCGAGCTTGCCCTTGTGGATCACGGCGACGCTGATTCCCGGTACGCCGTACTGCTGCAGTCGTTCGGCCAGACGAAATGGCTTCTCGCCTGGTTGGATGACCGGCGGCCGCAAGGTCGACTGCACGTAGCGGGTATGCGCGTTGCTGGCCCCACCTGCGGATGCGGCGGGCAAGGGGCAGCGGCTTGGCTGCGCAACGCCGGGTGTGGAGAGCAATAGCCCGGCAATGACCGAGCCGTGCAGAACGGCTGTTCCAACACGTCGCACCATCGTTACCTCTCCATAGGTCGCGGCCATGCAGGCCGATAGGTCCCCGTACGTGCTCGCAAGGTAGCGGCAAAGACACCGGCTTTCAATGCGCGCTTTTGGTCGAGCGCGGGCATTCGTTTCACTGCGAACGCCGTGATCGCGCGAAGCCTGTTATCGGTCAGCACAGACATCGAGGGTGCAAGTCTGTGCGCCGTGCTACCCAGCCACGCAATCACGTGGCCGGGTAGACGTACATCAACCCTTGGCTTGAAAGCTGGCTTCTTCGTACGGCTGCACCACCACCCAACCTTCCCCGGCAAAGCGCATCTGCAGGCTTTCGCCCGAGCCGCGGCCAAACAGCGTGCCGATCGAGACGTCGGTCACCAGCTCCGGCGTCAAGGTGCCCGACCACGCCACGGTGGCGTTCGGGTCGGTAAACACCGGGCCGCTGGCGGCGGTCACCGGTAGCGTCAGCGGTTCGTAGTGCGAGGTGATCGCCACGATGCCGTGGCCGCTCAGGCGCACGTTGAACAGGCCGCCGGACAGCATGCCGGCCACTTTGCGCATCATCGTGATCTTGTGTTCGACGCCGGACTCGAACGCCAGCACGTCGTTGCCGTTGACGAAGATCGCCTCGCCATTCAAGCGCAGCAGCGTCACCAGCTTGCCGAGGTCGGCCAGATACACGCGGCCCTGGCCTTCGGCCTTCATCAGCTGCATGCCTTCGCCGCTGACAGCCTTCTTCAGCAGGTTGCCCAGGCCCTGTTCCAGCAAGCCCTCGCGGGTGAACTTGACGTTGCCGGTGCGCGCGACCATGGCGCCGGCCTTGGACCACACCATGCCGTCCAGGCGTACTTCCAGCAGATGCGGGTTTTCCAGCTCGAACGGATCGGGGCTGAGGTCCTTTTCCTTGGAGTGGGCAAGAAATTCGTTGAGCGAGCGTACGGCCATGGTCCGTCCTGGAAGTGAAAGAGTGCGCATGATACGCGGCCTGGATGTCGGCAGCTCCTGCGTGCGCGCGCAGGAGCGTGTGCTTGCCGCAGCTCGACGCGGCGTTGAACGCAGCGTCTCAATGCCACAACCAACCTCGTACGCTGCCGAACGCGTTTAAAGTGCGGTTCCTCTGACAGACGCGACTTGCATGGCAACACGACCCAGGCTGTGGATCTGTGCGGTGCTGGTGATCACCGCAACCGCGTTGCTGGCGACATGGTGGTGGATGCCGGCACCAACGCCATTGCCGCAGGCGCAGGGCCCGGCTGCAACGCCATTGGGATGGCTGGCGCAGTTGCAGTGGGTGGCCGGCAACGGTGTGCGTGGCGCGCAGGATGGCCGTGCGGCCGACGCGCAGTTTGCCGACCCTGGCGGCCTGGCGATCGACGCGCATGGCGTGCTGTACATCGCCGACGGCGGCGACAACAACCGGATCCGCGCCATCCTCCCCAACGGCAGCGTCCAGACGCTCGCGGGAGGGCGCGAAGGTTTTGCCGATGGCACGGGCGCGGCCGCGGCGTTCAATACGCCATCGGGGATCGCCTTGGACGCGGCCGGTAATCTGTATATCGCCGACACCGGCAATCACGCGATCCGCAAGCGCACACCGCAAGGCGTGGTGACCACCCTCGCCGGCGACGGCAGTGCGGGCTTTGCCGACGGTGCGGCGTCGCAGGCGCGCTTCAATGGGCCGATGGGCGTGGCGGTGGATGCGCAGGGGCGCGTGTATGTCGCCGATACCTACAACGATCGCATCCGCGTCATCGCGCCCGATGGACAGGTCCGCACCTTGGCCGGCGGCGCCTTGCCCGGCATGGCCGATGGCGTCGGCGATCAGGCGCGCTTCGATACGCCGACCGACCTTGAAGTGGATGCGCACGGTGTGGTGTGGGTGGCCGACATGCGTAACGACGCGATCCGCCGTATCGCCCCCGATGGCAGCGTCAGTACCTTGATCGGCGGCGATCCTGCCGACCTCAGCCCGCTGTTGCATCGCCCGATGACTCTTGCGCTCACCCACGACGGCGTGCTGTACGTGGGCGATGCAAGCGGGCGTGTGCTGCAGGTGACGCGTGCCGGGCATGTGGTGACGATGAGCGGCGAGGACGTGATGCAACGCCTGTCGCGCCCGGCGGGGATGGCGGTGGATGCGCAGGGCGCGGTGTACGTCAGCGACGCGGGCAGCGCGCGCGTGCATCGGTTGGTGCCGGCAACTGCGGCGAACGCGGATGCCTCGCCCGTGGTGGGGCCTGCCGATGCGCAGCCCTTGCCGGTCACCCAGGGCCGCTGGCCATTGCAGCCGCAGACCGGATGGCATGAAGTGGTGGGCACGCTCGGCGAGGTGCGCGGCAACTACCAGGGAGTCAGTCGCGATCATCTGCATGCGGGCCTGGACATCCGCGGCGATGTCGGCCAGACGGTCGTTGCGATTGCCGATGCCAAGGTGTCCAGTCCCAATGCCAGTTGGGGGCTGGGGCAATTGAGCGAAGGCCTGGCACTGGACACGATCGGCTACATCCATCTGCGCGTGGGCCGTACCGCGCAAGGCAAGCTGCTGGACCCGGAACGCTTTCATCTGCTGGCCGACGCCGACGGCAAACCCGAGCGTGTGCGCGTACTGCGCGGCACGCGATTTCGCGCCGGCGATGCACTGGGCACGCTCAATGGCATGGCGCATGTGCATCTGACTGTTGGTGCCAACGGCTTCGAGCGCAATGCGGTGCAGCTGGGGTTTGTCGGCTACGCGGATCATGTGGCGCCGCGTATCGACAAGGTGAGTCTGCTCGATGCGGCGGGCCAGCCATTAGCGGTGACCAACGGCGTGGTGCAGGTGCCCCGCGCGGCGGGGGTGCAGATCGTGGTCGAGGCGTGGGACCAGGTGGATCGCAATCTGCCGCGTCGTCGTCTGGGGCTGTACGCGCTGGGGTATCAGGTGCTGGATGCGCAGGGCGCGCCGCTGGCGGGCGAGGCGGAGCCGCGCATGACGATCGTGTTCGACCGCATGCCCGGCGACCCGGATGCCGTCTTGACCGCCTACGCGCCCGAGAGCGGCATCACCGTGCATGGCAGCGCGGTGACGCGGTTCCGCTACATGGTCAGCAACACGGTGCGCGATGGCCGTCTCGGCAGCGGGCAGTGGCAGGCCGGCGCGCTGCCGCCGGGCGATTACGTCCTGCGCATGACCGCGCGCGATTACAGCGGCAATGAGGCGATCGCCAACCGGGACCTGCGCGTGCGGGTGGAATGATGCAGACAGCGTCGCATCGGCGACGCCGCAGTGCATCGGCGACGCATGCGCGCGCAGGCGCCTGCGCACGACATCGCTGCTATCGCGATCGGATCCACATGACGTACGCCCGGCACTCAGCTGCATCGCACGCTCCGCGTCGAAGGCGCGTCGCAAAACACGGGACCAAGCCTGCCGGCGCCGTGCTTCTGAGATCGGCGTCGGATTCGTGGCAGTGCCGCCGGGCTAGATTGCTCCTGCAGAAAAGCGTCTTTACGTTGTTCAAGGAGTGCGGCGATGCGCGTGGTTGCTGGCAGTCGAGTGGATGGGGGCTGGTCTGGAATGTCGCTGCGTGGCGGCGCAACCGCGTCACTGTTGGCCCTGATCGCTGCTGCCACTGGCGTGCACAGCGCACCCGTGCAGGCGGCAGTGGGGCCGGGTGTGGTGAGCGGCGACACCATCGTGCACGACCCGTCGATGCTCAAGTTGAGCGATGGGCGTTACTACATCTATGCCACCACCGGTGTGGTCACCAGTACCGACCGGACCAAATTCAGCAATGCGGGCGCGATCTTCAGCAGCATGCCGAGCTGGGTGCGCAGCTACAACCCGGACAACCAGCTGTGGGCGCCGGATGTGTCCTTCCACGGCGGCAAGTACCTGATGTATTACACCGCCTCCAGGTTCGCCACCAATACCTCGGCGATTGCGCTTGCCAGCAGCAGCACCGGCAAGCCTGGCTCGTGGAAGGATCAAGGCATCGTCTACACCTCCAAAGGCAGCGACGACTACAACGCCATCGACGGCAATCTGGTGGTGGACGGTAACGGCAAGTGGTGGCTGGCGTTCGGCTCGTTCTGGTCGGGGATCAAGCTGATCCAGCTCGATCCGGGCACCGGCAAGCAGCTGTCCGGCAACACGGCGCGCTACAGCCTGGCGAGCCGGCCGTCCCCGGGCGCGGTGGAAGCACCGTTCATCCAGCAGGCCAACGGCTGGTACTACCTGTTCGTGTCGTTCGATGCGTGCTGCAAGGGCGCCAGCAGCACCTACAAGATCGCGGTGGGGCGTGCGCGCTCGGTGACCGGGCCGTATCTGGATCGCGCCGGTGTGGACATGCGCAACGGCGGCGGTACGGTGATCCAGTCCGGGGTGGGCAGCATGCATGGGCCGGGTGGGCAATCGGTGTTCCGCGATGGCGACGGCGATATCCTGGTCTACCACTACTACGACGACCGCGGCGACGCGCGCCTGGGCATCAATCGGCTGGGTTACGACGGCAGTGCATGGCCGGTGGTGCAGTAGCAGCGAGCAACCACACACGCCGCTGCGCCCTGCAATGGCGCAGCGATCGGGCGATGCGTGTTGCCGTGATCTGCCGGTGCTGCTGACTGCCGAAACGACGCTGCCGCCAGCGCTGCCGAGCACTGCCCGGCAGCGCTGGCGCACGCTCAGCGCGTGGTCGCTTCGGGCTTGCGCACGCGTTTGGCCGGCGCCGCCTTGGTCGCTGAGTCCGGATACAGATTCAACAGCATCAAGGTCACGCCATTGGTCCAGCCAAAGCCGTCCTGCAAGGCGTATTCGCCGCCGCCGCCCCCGGCCGCATCGGCATCCAGCCCGTATTTTTCGACCAGCTTGTGCTCGCGTGCGAACAGCGCCTGCACCTGGCTGAGGAAACGCTCGCCGATGGTGCGCGCCAGTGCGTCTTCGCCGTAGCGACGCAAGCCGTCCACCGCCACCCACTGCAGTGGCGCCCAGCCGTTGGGCTCGTCCCATTGTTGTCCGGTCTTCACCGCGGTGGTGGCCAAGCCGCCCGGGCGCAGCAGCGTGTGACGCACGGTGCTGGCGGTGCGTTTGGCGTGATCGTCCGAGGCCAAGCCGGCGAACAGCGGATACAGCGCTGCGGCGGTGACCTGATTGCTCAGCGTACGCGTCTGCCAGTCGTAGTCGGCGTAATAGCCGGCCTTGTTCCACAGATGCGCATCGATGGCCTGCTTGCGTTGCTGCGCCAGTGCGGCGTAATCGAGCGTGCACTCGGCACCCGGCTGCGTACACGCCTGCGCCAGGGTGCGCTCCAGGTGATACAGCAGGCTGTTGAGGTCGATCGGAATGATGGCGGTGGTGCGGATGGTGCGCAGGTTCTGTCCATCGGCCAGCCAGCGGCTGGTGTAGTCCCAGCCGCTTTCGGCGCCGGCACGCAGGTCGCGGTAGACCTCGGCGGCCGGACGGTCCTTCACTTCGGCCGCGGTGCGGGTGTCGTGCAACCAGGCTTCCGGGCGCGGCGTGTCGCGCTCGTCCCAGTAGCGGTTGAGCACGCTGCCATCGGCCAGGCGCACGACATGGCGCGCGGCTTCGCCGGGCTGGAGCCCGTCGCTGCCCTGCATCCAGTACGCGTATTCCTTTTGCAGCTGCGGCAGATACCGCTGATAGACCGCCTCGCCTTCCACGCCGGCCTGCAGTTCCACCATGTAGGAGAAGAACGGCGGCTGCGAACGGCTGAGGTAGTAGCTGCGGTTACCGTTGGGGATATGCCCGTAGGTATCGATCAGGTAGGCGAAGTTGTCCAGCATCTGGCGGCTGAGCGTGGTCTCGCCGCTCTTCACCAGGCCCAGCATGGTGAAGTAGGAATCCCAGTAGTACACCTCGCGGAAGCGCCCGCCAGGCACCACGTACGGGTGCGGCAGCGCCAGCAGGCTGCTGTGCGGCGGCACCTGGGTCTGGCTGCGCACCAGCTTCGGCCACAACAGGTCGATATGTTCGCGCAGCGCGGTGTCCTGGCGGATGGCGTCGGTCTGCACCGGCGGCGATTCTTCGAAATTGGCATCCACGAACTTGCGCAGATCGAAGCCCGGGTGATCGTGCTGCGCCAGATAGTCGGCGTTGATCAGGGCCGGGTCGCGCAGCGGCAGGAAGTCGACGAAATGCTTCTGGTCGTCGAACAGCTCGCCGCTCTGTACGGCCTGGAACAGTTCCGGGTAGGCCACATCGGGCGTCGGCGGCGTGGACGCAGGCGCATTGACGACCGGAGTGTCCATCGGCGCGGCAGTCAGCGTGCACGGCGCGACGAACATGCTCAGCGACAGGCCAAGCAGCGACGTGCAGCACGGGGGCGCGGCAGAACTCATGGCATCTCCAGAACGGGCAGTGGCGTCAGGCATGGTAAACGACCGAAGTGGCAGGCGGGACCGCGTGCGCTGCCGCAACGCCGGCAGATTTCGCGCAGTGACAACGGGATTCAGCAAGGTGATCCGGCGCGCCGCCGCAACGTGCGCCAATCCAGGCGTATCGGCGCCGATGCAGGCAGCTTGAGCGTCGCGACGGCGCACTGAGTCCAATGCCATCGTTGCAAGAAGTGCGCCAGCGCACGACAGGCAGGCGGCAAGCGCGCATGGCCGAGGTCGACGATACGGCCGCGGATGATGGAGCTGCGCACGCAGAGGGGCCGACGTAGGCACCTCTGCGTCAGTGTCAGTGTCAGTGTCAGTGCCCGGCCCGGGACTGCCCGGCCGATCAGCCGGCACCGGTCAGCGCGCACCCTGACCGCGCGATGCGTGATCGGTAGAGCCGGGGGCTGCGTCCAATGTGAATGGCGACTGGTCGCTGTCGAGCAGACAACGAATTTCAAACGCGCGTAAACGCCGCGACCGCTAGATTTGCGCGCTCCGCACCGGGGTTGGTGGTGCGGTGCCCGTCTCTTACCTTATCGGTCTCCCGCATTGTGATCACCCGCAGGAAGGAAGCGCTTGTCGCGCATGTTGCTGCAGCCGCATGCACGGGCGCCATCCTGTTTTTTCTTGCGTGCCTGTTGTTGTACATGCCGGCTCCGCGTCTGGCCGTGCAGCAGGATGAAAGCCTGCAGGTGTATTTCCTGCCGCGTCCGCAGGTGACGCCGCCGGTCGAGCCGCCGCCGCAGGAACAGCCCAGGCGGCAACAACGCGCCAGCGCCGCTTCCGCATCGGCTGCCCGTCGTGCGCCGCCGCCCACGCGCACCCCGCCGCCGCAGCGCCAGGTCGCGGCCGCCAACGCGCCGGCCGACGCATCGATGGCAGCGCAGCTGTATACCCGCGAGGGCCGTCTGCGCATGCCGCTCGACACCAAGGTGGACCCGATGGCGCAAGGCGGCGCAGCGCCGCCGGGTATGACCGACGCGCGGGCGCAGGCCAAGGCGCGCAACGTGATGGAGCGGGTCAACCCGGTGCAGTACCAGGACACGCGCTTTGCCAAGGATTGGAAGAGCGACGGCACCCTGGGCGATGTGGCGATGCAGGAAATGAATCGCGGCATGAAAAAGTTCAACGACATGCTCAACGGGCCGCAGACGCAGGTGGCCAAGGCCCGCCCGCCGCCGGACGTGCGCTTCAATCCTGCGCTGGCCGGGAATCAGGCAGAAATGGGCAGCGAAGCCACCGGCGATGCGTACAAGGCCGCGCCGATCGCACACGAAACCTTGCCCGACCTCAAGGGCGAAGCCAGCCGCCGCATTCGCGAGGCATTGGCGGCGCTGGAACAACGCAGCGCACGCTGCGATGGGTCCAGGCGAAAATCGCTGCTGTCGCCGGTCCGCACGCATCTGTCCGACCTGGAGCGCGCCGAACACGCGCTCAACAATGGCGCCGACCCAGTAATGGCTGCACAGCTGTTGCCACGTCAGGCCGACAGTGCCTACGACCTGGCGCGTCGCGCGCTGTGGTACGCCGACCGGCAATTGAAGCAGTGCGCGGTGGGGTAGGTGGGACGTTTGCGCTGCCTCGTAGATCTGATTGAACGCTACGGCGCTACGGCAGTCCGCCGATCGCTGCTGTGAGCTCCTCTCCCGCCCGCGGGGCGAGAAGGCACGGCTGGCGCGCCACGGGCGCGCGTGCCTCGGAGCGCCCGCGCCGCAAGCGCGGGCCGGGGCGCAGAGCGGGGGTTGGGGTGAGGGCACGGCGGCAGACCGCCATCTGAGCGCAACGTAGGCATGCGCTGGAAACACGCCAGGACATCCTTCACCGCTCAAGCCGCGCACTCAACACTGAGCTCCACCCTGCAAGGCGTTGTGCCCATCCGGGTGAGAACAGCTGGTTTGGCTGGCCCCCATCCGCCCTTCGGGCACCTTCCCCCGCAGGCGGGGGAAGGCAGTCCCAAGCGGGGAAGGCAGTCCCAAACGGGGAAGGCAGTCCCAAACGGGGGGCAGTCCGCCATCGCTGCCGTGAGCCCCTCTCCCGCTCGCGGGAGAGGGGTTGGGGTGAGGGCACGGCTAAGGCTACAGCAGCGAAGCAGCGGCTAGGCCAGGCTCTGCCGGTAGCGATCCTTCTCTGCGCTCAGCGCAATTTCCGCGCGTAAAAAGACCTGGCCGATCGGTTCGTCGGCGCGGTTGGCTTGCGCCTGGCCGAGCAAGACCGTCAGCCCCAGTCCCTGTTGCAGCTGCGCGACCTCGCGTAGCTGCTGCAGCGTGCGGTCGGCATCGGGGCCACGCAGGACGGCGATGAATTCCGCGCTGTCGGTGACACGGTCGATGCTGTTGCCTGGCCCCTGCACGAGTGCGGCGAACGCCTGATCGAGCTGTTGCAGGTTGCGGCCAAGCAGGCGCTCGCTCTGGCGTTCGGCCAGGGCGGCCAGTTCCTGCACTTCCAGGATCACCAGCTGGTAGGGCGCCTCGGCATCCAGCGCGGTTGCCGCGGCGGCCGCGGCCGGCTGCAGGATGGCAGCACGCTCCTGGTGCAGCGCCTCCTGGCGTGCGTCCAGCAGGTTCATGGTGACGCGGGCCAGCGCCTGCAAGCCGGTGCGCTGGTGTTCGTTGAGCGTGCGCGGTTCGGTATCGAGCACGCAGACGGTGCCCAGCGCCACACCTTCGGTCGTCACCAACGGCATGCCTGCGTAAAAACGCGCGCCGGTGTCGCCGGTGACCACGGAAATATCGCGGAACCGCGGGTCCTGGGTCAGGTCCGGCACTTCCATCAGGTGGCTGGGGTCGCGAATGGCGTGGTCGCACACCGCCTGGCTGCGGTCGGTCTGTTGCAGCCCCAGGCCAAGTTGGGCCTTGAACCACTGACGGTCGCGGTCCACCAGCGACATCAGTGCAATGGGCGTATCGCATAGCGATGCGGCCACCTGCACGATGTCCTGATACGTATCTTCCGGCAGGCTGTCGACGATGCGATACCCATCGAGGACCTGCTGGCGGGAGGCTTCATCTGCCGTCGGCATCTCTTTCATCGGATCAGCCAAACACCTGTCGAGGAGAGCGGCCAACCTTAACGGACTGGCCGATAACATGGCGTGGATAGGAGGGCCGCCGCCGCTGGAAATGGAGTGATGCAGTGACGTGCGGGTTGCAATGCCGATCGCCCACGGTCCGGCGTTTACTGCTGCCAACCGCCCAGCAATGCAGCAGCAGGCGGGCAATCGAGCAGCCGGTGTGGCCTGATGCCGGTAGCGGCGCGATCGGACTGCGCCCACCCACCAGTCGATCAACCACTGGAACAGCCGGCTAATCAAGCGATCAACCGGATCAACCGGATCAACCGGCAAATCCCTCAAACCTCCGCGCACCGAGCAACGCACCATCGCGCTTCACCCACCCGCCTGCATTTCGCAGGCGGGCAGGGCATCGGCGCGGCTCAGCGCTTGACCGGCCTGCCGTCGGCATCCAGCACCTGCACCTCGCCCAGCTTGAGCGCGCGCACCGGGGCCTCGATCTTCTTCAGGTCGCCCACGATCACCCAGGTCATCGCGTCGGGCTTGATGATCTGTGCGATGGCCTTCTGCGCGGCCGGCTGGTCGATCGCTTCCAGGCGCGGCTTGAGCGTCTGCACGTAATCGTCCGGGCGATCGAACTGCACGATGCCTTCGATCGCCCCGAGCACGGCGGTGGTGGTTTCGTAGCTGCCGGGCAGGGCGCGGATGTTCTGGTTCTTGATCTTTTCGATCTCCTCGTCGGTCAGTGGCTTGTCGCCGACGATGGCGCGGGCCTCCTTGAGGATCTCGTTGGCCGACTCGGCGGTCTTGTCGGTCTGCACCGGTGCGGAGAACATGTAGGGCCGCTGGCCCTGTGCATTGAGCAACTGGGTGAAGGCACCGTAGGCCCAGCGCTTGTTCTCGCGCAGGTTCATGTTCAACCGCGAAGTGAAGGTGCCGCCGAAGGCATCGTCGGCCACGCCGATGGCCAGATTCTCAGGGCTCTTGGTCGGTGGCGCCAGCAGGCCCGCCAGGATCACCGATTGCGGCGCATCCGGCCGATTGATCAGGTACACGCGCGGCTTGGGTTGGGCGGCCACATCGACCAGGTTCTTCTTCGGCAGCGGGCTGGCCGGGGCCTTCCAGTCGCCGAAGGCCGCATCCAGCTGCGGGATGATCTGCGCCAGGGTGGTGTCGCCGGCGACCAGGATGCGCAGGTTGTCCGGGCGTAGCCACTGGCTGTGGAACGCCTGCAGGTCCTTGGCATTGAGGCTCTTGATCGCCGCCTCGGTGCCGCTGCCGGTGAGCGGGATGCCGTACGGATGCTTGTCGCCATACAGCAGCGGCGGCAGCGCACGCAGGCCCAGGCTGTTGGGCTTGGTCTTTTCCTGTGCAATGCCGGCCAGCCACTGGCCACGGATGCGTTCGATGTCCGACGTGTTGAACGCCGGGTTGCGCACGATGTCGGAGAACAATTGCAGCGACGGCTGCAACTGGTCGTTGAGGGCATTGAGCGAGGCGCTGCAGCTATCCAGATCGCAGCCGACGCCGGTGATCGCCCCCAGGCGCTGCTTGCGCTGGGCCACTTCCACCGAATCCAGCGCGGCGGTGCTCTCGTTCATCAGTGCGGCGCTGAAGCTGGCGGTGCCGAGTTTCTTGCCCTGGTCGGCGGCGTAACCGGCGTCGAACAGCAGCTCGACCTGGGTGACCGGGATGGTGTGGCGCTCGGCCAGGACCACCTCGATGCCGTTCTTCAGCTTGCCGCGCTGCAGTTTGGGAAAGCTCAGGTCGGGAAACTGGGTGGTCTTGGGCACGCCCTTGCTGCGGTCCACCTTGGAGGCGGCGACGGTGTACTTGCCGGCCGCAGGCAGCTTGGGCGCCGGCTTGCCCGGTTCGGCGGCGCGTGCGACCACCGCCTTGTCTTCGGCAGCCGGGTCGAACTCCTTGCCGGCCGGCAGCACGGTGAGCAGATAGTCGCCCTTGCCGAACCAGGTGGCGGAGGCCTGCCTGACGCTGTCCACGGTCGCGGCCTGGCCGCGCTGCAGATCTTTCTTGTAGGCGCCCGGGTCGCCGCGATAGACCTGGCCCTCGGCCAGGAGCACCGCCTTGCCGGTAAAGCCGCCGACCTTTTCCAGCCCGCGCACGAAGCCGGCGCGGTAGGCCACCTGGGCGCGCTGCAGTTCGTCGGCGGTCGGGCCCTGCGCGATGAATTTCTTGAGCTCTTCGTCGATCACGGCCTCGACCTTGGCCGGGTCCACACCGTCCTTGACGTCCGCCTGGATCTGCACCTGGCTGGAGAGCGCAAACGGCTGCACCGAGGCGGAAACGTCATCGACCAGCTTGTCCTGGTAGACCAGGCGCTGATACAGCCGCGAGGTCTTGCCGCCGCCCAGCACGGTGGTGGCCAGATCCAGCTGGATCATGTCGTCGGTGCCCAGCTGCGGCGCGGCCCAGGTGCGGTAGATCCGCGGCTGCGACACATGGTCGTGCTGCACGCCGCGCTTCTGTGCGGCCAGCGGAGTGACCCACGGCTGCTGACGCGCCACCGGCTTGCCGGACGGGATATCGCCAAAGTATTGCGCGGCCTTGGCGCGCGCCTGCGCCACGGTGATGTCGCCGGCCAGCACCAGGGTGGTGTTGGCGGCGCCGTAGTTGTCGTTGAACCACTGTTTCACGTCGGCCAGCGAGGCCGCGTCCAGATCTTCCATCGAGCCGATGGTGTCGTGCTGGTACGGGTGGTTGGCCGGGAACAGGTTGGACAGGATGTTCTGGTCCACGCGGCCATAGGGGCGGTTTTCGCCCTGGCGTTTTTCGTTCTGCACCACGCCGCGCTGGGTATCGAGTTCTTCCTGGCCGATCGCGCCGAGCAGGTGGCCCATGCGGTCCGACTCCAGCCATAGCGCGGTATCCAGCGCGGTGGTCGGCACGGTTTCGAAGTAGTTGGTACGGTCGAACCAGGTGGTGCCGTTCATGTCGGTGGTGCCGACCTGCTCCAGCGGCGCGAAGAAGCTGCCCTTGTTGTTTTCCGAGCCAGAGAACATCAGGTGCTCGAACAGGTGCGCAAAGCCGGTCTTGCCGGCCGGCTCGTCGCCGGAACCGATGTGGTACCAGATGCTCACCGCCACCACCGGCGCCTTGTGGTCTTCGTGCACCACCACGGTCAGGCCGTTGGGCAGGGTGAAGCGGGTGTAGGCGATGTCGGGAATGGCGCTGTTGTCCGCAGTCTTGGACAGGCTGGCCGGGGCGGCCTGTGCGGCGGGCGGAACGGTACCGGCAGCGACGCCGAGCACGCCGGCGATCAACAAGGACAACGGACGCAGCATGTGACACTCCAGAGTGGGACAATCGGCCGAGGGTAGTGGCTGCTTGGCGAGGCCGCAAATGCTGATCGGCACGGAGGCGGCGGCCGGCGGTAGCGGGCTGCCGGAAATGCGGAAACGGCGACAGACCTTCGTCCTGGGTTGAACGCGCGCCATGAGATCGGGCGTGCGCGGGTGGCAGCGGGCAGCTGTCTGGTTCGAGTCGGGGCCGGCATTTGGGCCTCATGGGTGCTGGGGACAGGCAGGCGCTGCAGTGGGTAGCTTGCCTGGCCGTGTTGGTGTTGCGCCATCGGCACGCGCCAGTGCCGGGATCCGGCATGGGCACTGCAAGGGCTGGCGGTCGAGCCCCGCCACGCGCCTGCACGGTCATAAGCGCACGATGCAGCGGCCGGTCGCTTACGCTGGCGCGATCGTCCCGCCACTATGACCCTCCCGCACAGGCCGCCACTGGTTTGTTAGCTCACAAGCGGGCCCGGCTGGGCACGCTCAAGTTGATCGTCGCCTCGCCGTTACTTGGGGCGACCTACCTTCTTGCCCAGACGCCGCCCGCCGATCACGCCATGACTGTCCCATTGCCGCCCGTGCCGATTCCCGCCAACGACGCCTTGCGCGTGGAGGCGGTCCGCCGGCTGGGGGTGCTGGACACCGAGGCCGAGGCCGAGTTCGACGATATCGCCTGGCTGGCGTCGCATGTCGCCGGCGCACCGATGGCACTGGTGTCGCTGCTGGATGCCGACCGGCAATGGTTCAAGGCGCGCTGCGGTACCGACCTGGAGGGCACGCCGCGCAGCGTGTCGTTCTGCTCCTACGCGGTGATGGGCACCGAATTGATGGAAGTGCCCGACGCCGAGGCCGACCCACGCTTCGTCAACAACCCGTTGGTGACCGCCGCGCCCGGTGTGCGTTCCTACGTCGGGGTGCCGCTGGTCGGCCGCGAAGGCTATGCCTACGGCACCTTGTGCACGCTCAGCACCAGATCGCGCGTGCTCGACGACAATCAGAAGCAAGCGCTGATCCGACTGGCGCGGCAGGCGGTCAGCCAGCTGGAAGCGCGCCGCGATCGGCTCGATGCGCAGGCGCAGCGGCAGACCCTGAGCATGCTGCTGGAAGCCATGCCCGACGGCGTGGTGGCCTGCGGCACCGACGGCTTGCTGCGCGAGTTCAACCACGCTGCGCGGCAATGGCATGGCACCGACCCGCGCGTGCTGCCACCTGAGCAGTGGGCGCAGCATTTCGATCTGTACAACGCGGACGGCAACCGACTGCTGCCCACCGACGCCATTCCGTTGCTGCGCGCCTGGCGCGGCGAGCACGTGCGCAACGCCGAACTGGTGATCCGTGCCAACGGTCAGCCTCCGCGCAGCGTGCTGTGCAATGCAGACCCGGTGGTCGGCGACAAGGGCACTGCGTTGGGCGCGGTCTGCGTGATGCACGACATCACCCAGCTCAAGCACGCATCGGCGGCCTTGTCTGCCGAGCGCGCGCGGCTGCAGGCATTGGTGGATGCCTCGCAGGACGTGGCGATCATCGCCTTCGACCCGCAGGGGCGCATCGAGCTGTTCAATCCCGGTGCCGAACAACTGCTGGGCTACGCGGCCGACGAAGTGCTGGGCAGCTCGCCGTCGCGGTTCCATCTGCAGGCCGAGTTGGAGCGCCACATGGCCACGCTGGCGTTGTCGCCACCCGCGTATGTGGAACTGGCTGCGGCCGCCGCCGGCAATGTGCTGGCCGAAGAATTGTGGACCCTGGTACGCAAGGACGGCGAGCTGCGCCGGGTGCGGCTGTGCTTCAACGTCATCCACGATACGCAGCAAGGCCTGGCCGGCTATCTGGCCATGGCCATCGACGTCACCGCCGAACTGCAGGCGCAGGCCGCCGCACAATTGGCCGCCGAACGCTTCACCGGCGCCTTCGAAACCGCGCCGCAGGGCATGGCGATCGTCTCGCTGGATGGCGCCTGGCGCGACGTCAATCCGTCCTTGTGCAGCATCCTCGGTTACCCGCGCGAGCAATTGCTGCGTACCACCTTCCAGCAGATCACCCACCCGGACGATCTGGAAATGGACCTGCAGCTGGTGCAGCAATTGATCGCCGGCAAGCGCGATAGTTACAGCCTGGCCAAGCGCTACATCAGCCAGCAAGGCACCGTGATCTGGGCGCAGCTGTCGGTGTCGCTGGTGCGCGACGGTAGCGGTGCACCGGTGCATTTCGTTTCGCAGATCCAGGACGTCACCGAACGCCATGTCGCCGCCGAACGTCTGGCCGAGAGCGAAGCGCGGCTGCGCGCGATCAGCGACGCCACCCCGGCGCTGGTCAGCCAGTTCGATGCAAGCCAACGCTGCCTGTTCGCCAACGAAGCGCACCGCGATTGGCTGGGCGTGGAGCCGGCCAGCCTGGTCGGGTCGCCGATTACGCATCTGCTGGGCGCGCCGCTGGGCGCGACCGCACGCGCCGCACTGGCACAGGTGGCCCAAGGACAGCGCGCCAGCTTCGAGCACGTGTTGCAGGTGGGTGGCAACGCACGCGACATGGAGATCACCCTGGTGCCGGAAAACCGGCGCCTGCTGGGGCAGGCGCAAGGGTTCTTCCTGATGGCGCAGGACGTCACCGCGCACAAGACCCTGCACCGCCTGATGCACGAGCGCGCCACCCGCGATGCGCTGACCGGCCTGCCCAACCGCCACGCCTGGACCGAGGCATTGCAGAACGCCGTCCAGCAGGCGCATCAGTTGCAACGCGCGGTGGCGGTGATGTTTCTGGATCTGGATGGCTTCAAGCGCATCAACGACACCTACGGCCACCGCGCCGGCGACGCGGTGCTGGTGGAGTTCGGCCATTGCCTGCAACGTGCGGTGGAAGGCCGTTACCTGGTCGCGCGTCTGGCCGGCGACGAATTCGTGGTGCTGCTGGACAATCTGCAGGCGCCCGAGGCCGACTGCGCCCGGGTCGCCGAGCGCATCCGCCATGCGGCTTCCGCTGGCGCCCTGTTCGGCGAGCAGCGGCTGCCGATCCAACCCAGCATCGGCGTCGCCTGGCAACACGGCGACCGGGCCGAGGCGGCAAGCCTGATGCATGCCGCAGACGAGGCGATGTACGTCGCCAAGAACGCGCGCTGCAGCAGGGACGCAGCAATGCACCGCCGCGACGCTGCGCGTTGAGGTCAGCGGCAGCCGGGCACCTTCTTCCCTCGGGAGAAGGTGCCCGAAGGGCGGATGAGGGTACGTCAGGCAGGCGCTCCATCAGCCATGACTCTGCGGTTTGCTCGACGTACTGCTGCAGCATCACGCAGCTTGCTCCATATGGCGCGCCGCATTACTACGCGCCTGCTTGAAGCTGTGGTGCTGCATCGCGCTGCAGTCTGCTCTAGGCGATAGTGCTGCATCGATGCAGGCTGCGCCAGCGCTGATCAATGCGTTTGGATATAGCTGTGAGGAGGGGTGTTTGTCGATCTCTCGATTGCCGGCGCATTTCTGCCGACCGGCAGTGCGCGTCTTGCATGTCGACATGTAACGACCGACGGGGCACCCTCACCCCAACCCCTCTCCCGGTGGGAGAGGGGCTTGAGCCGCTAAGCGTGTGGTGCGGTTCCTTCTCCCCTCGGGAGAAGGTGCCCGAAGGGCGGATGAGGGTACGTCAGGCAGGTGCCCCGTCAGCCATGACTCTGCGGTTTGCTCGACGTACTGCTGCAGCATCACGCAGTTTGCTCCATGTGGCGCGCCGCATTACTACGCGCCTGCCTGAAGCTGTGGTGCTGCTCCGCGCTGCAGTCTGCTTGATGCGGTGGTGCTGCATCGATGCAGGCTGCGCCAGCGCTGATCAATGCGTTTGGATACAGCTGTGACGAGGGGTGTTTGTCGATCTCTCAATTGCCGGCGCATTTCTGCCCCTGGCAGTGCGCGTCTTTGCCCGCCTACATGTAATGGTCGACGGGGCACCCTCACCCCAACCCCT
>NZ_JPLE01000044.1 GCF_001010415.1 Xanthomonas pisi DSM 18956 | reverse complement strand
CGGGCAAGGGCCTTGCAGCACAGCCGCAGATCAGCCGCTCTACGACTGATCTATCCGCACCGACCTATCACGCCTCAAGGCTTGGCCGCCGCCTTGTCATCGCCACTGCTGAACACCGTGCGGCAGTCCACGCGGATCTGCTGGTCGTTGCTGCGCCAATAGAACAGATCGCAATGGCGCTTGCCTTCGACCGTCTTTTTCACTGCCACTGCATAGAACGACTGCGCGATCTCGTCGCGGCTGGCGGTGCCGTCGCCGTTCCAGTCCATGTCCTTGAACTCGACGCCCTGGGTGATGGCCATGCCTACGCTCCAGGCGTAGGCCAGCCACGCCAGGATCAGCACGATCACGCCCAGCAGGATCTTGCGTCGGGTGGTGAAGCGTCCGCGCAGGATCATGCGGTGCGCCGGATGGTCGCGCCCAGCGCCCCCAGCTTCTCTTCGATGTTTTCGTACCCACGGTCCAGGTGGTAGATGCGATCGATGGTGGTGTCGCCGTCGGCGACCAGCCCGGCCAGGATCAACGAGGCCGACGCGCGCAGATCGGTCGCCATCACCGGCGCGCCGCTGAGGCGCTCGGCACCGCGCACGATGGCGGTATGGCCTTCGACCTGGATGTCCGCACCCAGGCGCAGCAGCTCGTTGACGTGCATGAAGCGGTTTTCGAAGATCGTTTCGTTGATCACACCCACGCCATCGGCCACGCAGTTCAGGGCCATGAATTGCGCCTGCATGTCGGTAGGAAACGCCGGGTACGGCGCGGTGGTCAGATTGACCGCGCGCGGGCGCTTGCCCTGCATGTCCAGGGTGACGCTGTCGGCGGTGGTGGTAATGGTGGCGCCGGCCTCGGTGAGCTTGTCGAGCACCGCATCCAGGGTGTCCGGACGCGCGCGGCGCACGGTGACGCTGCCGCCGGTCATCGCCGCGGCGACCAGGAAGGTGCCGGTCTCGATGCGATCCGGCAGCACCGCATGGTGTCCGCCGCCCAGGCGCTCCACGCCCTGCACCACGATGCGCGGCGTACCGGCGCCTTCGATTTGCGCACCGAGTGCGATCAGGCAGTCGGCCAGGTCGGTGACTTCCGGCTCCATCGCCGCATTTTCCAGCACGGTGGTGCCTTCGGCCAGCACGGCGGCCATCAGCACGTTTTCGGTGCCGGTGACGCTGACCATGTCGAACACGTAACGGCCGCCCTTCAGACGCCCCTTGCTGGTGGCCTTGATGTAGCCGTTCTCCACGCTGATCTCCGCACCCAGCGCCTGCAGGCCCTTGATGTGCTGGTCGACCGGACGCGAGCCGATCGCGCAGCCGCCGGGCAGCGACACTTCGGCGGTGCCGTAGCGCGCCAGCAGCGGGCCGAGCACCAGGATCGAGGCGCGCATGGTCTTGACCAGCTCGTACGGTGCGACCTGGTGGGTCACCGAGCGCGGGTCGACCAGGATCGAGCGGCCCTTTGCCAGGGTGCCTTCGTCGATGGTGACCTCGGCGCCCAGCTCGCTGAGCAGCTTCACCGTGGTGATCACATCGTGCAGGTGCGGCACGTTGCTGATTTCAACCGGCGCATCGGCCAGCAAGGTGGCGCACAGGATCGGCAGCACTGCGTTCTTGGCGCCGGAAATATTGACTTCGCCGTGCAGCGCTTGGCCGCCGGTCACTACGATTTTTGCCATGAGACCTTCAGGGAATCCGAAAGAGTGGGTCGAGAATGCGTGAGTTGCCAGGCAGTCGTCGGCGCTTGCGGTCGAGGCGGATGCACCGCCCGCCCGATCAGGCACCGACCAACGCTCAGCCTTCTTCGGGGGTCAGCGTCTTGAGCTGCAACGCGTGGATCGCGCCGCCCATCAGTTCGCCCAGGGTCGCATAGACCATGCGGTGGCGCGCCAACGGCGCCTTGCCGGCGAAGGCCGGGCTGACCACGGTCGCCTCGAAGTGCACGCCGTCGTCGCCGTGCACGTCGACGCGGGCTTCGGGCAAGCCGGATTCGATGAGTTTACGGATGGTTTCGGCGTCCACAGGGTGTTTCCTCATAAAATGAGCGCACATTCTACTCTTCACCCGAGTCCCGCATGGCCGTCTCGCACCTGCCCACCGCCACCGTCAGCGACGCCAGCCTGGTCGCCAGCGGCCAGCGCGTGCTGGAGATCGAGCGTGAAGCCCTGGCCAGCGTGGGCGCGCGCATCGGCAGCGCGTTCGCCGCGGCCTGCCGGCTGGTGCTGGCTTCACGTGGACGCGTGGTGGCCACAGGCATGGGCAAATCCGGCCACATCGCGCGCAAGATCGCCGCCACCCTGGCCTCGACCGGCACGCCGGCGTTCTTCGTGCATCCGGGCGAAGCCGGGCACGGCGACCTGGGCATGATCACCGAGGCCGACATCGTGCTGGCGCTGTCCTACTCCGGCGAATCGGACGAGGTGCGCATGCTGCTGCCGGTGCTCAAGCGCCAGGGCAACCCGATCATCGCCATGACCGGGCGCCCGAGCTCCTCGCTGGCCCAGGCCGCCGACGTGCACCTGGACGTGAGTGTGTCGGCCGAAGCCTGCCCGCTGCATCTGGCGCCCACCTCCAGCACCACCGCCTCGCTGGCGATGGGCGACGCGCTGGCGGTGGCGCTGCTGGACGCGCGCGGCTTCACCGCCGACGACTTCGCGCGCTCGCATCCGGCCGGCAGCCTGGGCCGGCGCCTGCTGCTGCACATCACCGACGTGATGCACAGCGGCGATGACCTGCCGCGCGTGCGCGCCGACGCCAGCCTGAGCGAGGCGCTGATGGAAATGAGCCGCAAGCGGCTGGGCATGACTGCCGTGGTGGACGCGGATGGGCGCCTGATCGGCCTGTTCACCGATGGCGACCTGCGCCGCGCACTGGACAGCGATATCGACGTGCGCAGCGCCGGCATCGCCGAGGTGATGACGCGCAACCCGCGCACCATCGGCGCAGACCAGCTGGCCGCCGAGGCCGCGCGGCTGATGGAGGACTACAAGATCAATGGCCTGATCGTGGTGGACGCGCAGCAGCGCGCGGTCGGCGCTCTGAACATTCACGACCTGTTGCGCGCCAAGGTGGTTTAACAGGTTCAGTTTTCAACTGCGGAACCCCGTTCCCACCGATTCGTGCCGATGCCCTACTCTCCCCTGCTGCACCTTCCCGCCGAGCTGATCGAACGCGCCGCGCGTATCCGCCTGGCCTGTTTCGACGTCGACGGCACCCTGACCGACGGGCGCCTGTACTACGACCATGCCGGCAACGAGAGCAAGGCCTTCAACGTGCTCGACGGCCAGGGCCTCAAGCAGCTCGACTCCGCCGGCATCCATGTCGCGCTGATCACCGCGCGCGCCAGCCTGTCGGCGGAAAAGCGTGGCCAGGATCTGGGCCTGCACGTGCAGATCGGGGTCAAGAACAAGCGCCTGGCCGTGCTGGCGTTGTGCCAGGAGCACGGCCTGTCGCTGGACCAGGTGTTGTTCATGGGCGACGACCTGCCCGATCTGCCGGCGTTGCTGGCGGTCGGCCTGCCGGTCGCACCGGCCAACGCGCATCCCTGGATCGCCGAGCGCGTGCAGTGGCACACCCAGGCCCGTGGCGGCGAAGGCGCCGCCCGCGAGGTCTGCGATGTGGTGCTGGCCGCACAAGGCCAGGTCGAGGGCATCATCGAAAGGTTTTCCGCATGAGCGTGAACTGGCGCACCACCCTGGGCGTGGTGCTGTTTGCCGCCGCCATCATCTCCGGCTGGTCGGCCTGGCAGCAGCGCGCACGCCCGGTCGCGGCAGTGGTGGATGAGTCGAAGGCCGACTACGTGCTGCGCGACTTCGAACTGATCGCACTGGACAAGCAGACCGGCAAGGAATCGATGACGCTGCGCGCGCCGGAAATGCACCGCAACCGCGCCGATCAGACCTCCGACATCACCACCCCGGTGTTCCTGCTGCCCGACAACGCCAACCAGCCCTGGACGCTGCGCGCCAAGACCGGCTGGGTCAGCCCCAAGGGCGACGAGCTGCGCCTGCGCGGCGATGTCGAAGGCGACAGCCCGACCGCCGGCACGACGCCACCCACCACCTTCCGTACCCAGAGCCTGGACGTGTTTCCGCAGCAGAACCTCGCCAAGACCGCTGCTCCGGTAACCATGAGCCGGCCGGGTATCATGCAGAGCGGGGTCGGCTTCGAGGCCGATCTCAAATCGCGCCAGTACAAGCTCCTCTCTCAGGTCAAGACCCGCTATGAACCGAATGCTGCCCGCTAAACTGGCGTTTGCCGCGCTGCTGTTGCCTGCCATGGCGATGGCCAAGACCAGCGACCGCAATCAGCCGATGGCGATCGATTCCAATGCCAACGATTGCAACATGCTCGACGACAGCGGCAAGTGCCGCTTCAGCGGCAATGTGGTGATCACCCAGGGCACGCTGGAAATCCACGCCGACACCGCCGACATCTTCCAGAAGAACGGCCAGACCGACCGGGTGGTGCTCAACGGCAAGCAGGCCACGCTCAAGCAGCAGATGGACGACGGCGCGATGATGAACGGCCAGGCCGACAACATCGAATACAAGGTCGCCGACGAGATCATCATCCTGACCGGCAACTACAAGGTCGACTCGCCCAAGGGCACCAACGCCGGCCAGCGCATGATCTACAACACCAAGACCGGCAACATGCAGAGCGGCGGCGACGGCAGCCGCGTGCGCACCATCATCCAGCCCAAGAACGCGGCGCCTGCGGCGGCGACGCCTGCTCCGGCACCTGCCGCCAAGCCCGCGGCGGCCAAGCCGCAGGGGAAGAAGTAATGCTGGTCGCCACCGGTCTGCGCAAGAAGTACAAGCAACGCGAAGTGGTCAAGGAATTCGGTCTCACGCTTGAGGCCGGCGAAGTGGTCGGCCTGCTCGGCCCCAACGGCGCCGGCAAGACTACCTGCTTCTACATGATCGTGGGCCTGGTCGAAGCCGATGCCGGCCGTATCGAGCTGGACGGCCGCGACCTCACCGCCGAGCCGATGTACGCACGCGCCAAGCTCGGGGTGGGATATCTGCCGCAGGAGCCGTCGATCTTCCGCAAGCTCACCGTGGCCGACAACATCCGCCTGGTGCTGGAACTGCGCGAGGAACTGGACAACGCCGGCCGCGAGAAGGAACTGGTCTCGCTGCTCGAAGAACTGCAGATCACCCATGTGGCCGACCAGCTCGGCGCCAGCCTGTCCGGCGGCGAGCGGCGGCGTTGCGAGATCGCGCGGGCGCTGGCGGCCAAGCCGCGCATGATGCTGCTCGACGAACCCTTTGCCGGCGTCGATCCGATTTCGGTCGGCGAGATCCAGCGCATCATCATCCACCTCAAGGAACGCGGCATTGGCGTGTTGATCACCGATCACAACGTGCGCGAAACCTTGGGAATCTGCGACCGCGCGTATATTCTCGCCGAGGGGGGCGTGCTGGCGCAGGGGGCACCAGATGCGCTGCTAGCCAATCCCGACGTCCGTCGCGTGTATCTGGGGGAAACTTTCCGCCTTTGAGCGCGTCGCCGCGCCATCGATTCTTCCAGTCAGTGCCCGCATGAAAGCCCGGCTCCAGACATCGCTAGGACAGCAGCTGGTCATGACGCCGCAATTGCGTCAGGCGATCAAGCTATTGCAGATGTCCACCACCGAGCTGGAACTGGAAATCGCCGAAGCGGTGGAGACCAACCCGCTGCTGGAATGGGCCGACGAGGCCGCGCATGCGGCTGGCGACACAGCGGTGGAAGCCTCGCCGTCCTCGTCCAGCGAGGAATCCCAGCGCGAGGAACCGGCCCCGGCCGAGCGCGACGACGACTGGTCGCAGGACGAACTGCAGTGGACCGGCTCGGGCAGCGGCGGCAGTTTCGACGATGACGAGTCCGGCGACGCCGCCGAGCGCGTGGCCGAATCGGAAACCCTGGCCGACCATCTGCTGTGGCAGCTGCACCTCTCCCCGCTGTCGCCACGCGACCGCCAGATCGGCGCGCTGCTGATCGATGCGCTGGACGAAGACGGGTATCTGCGCGAGCCGCTGTCGGCCATTCTCGAGACCCTGGCGCTGGGCGCAGCGGTGGACGAAGCCGAAGTCCTGACCGTGCTGCACCAGATCCAGCGCTTCGACCCGGTCGGCGTGGGTGCGCGCACGCTGGGCGAGTGCCTGGCCTTGCAGCTGGCGGTGCTCGACTCGGCCATCCCGGGCCGTGAGCTGGCGCTGCAGATCGTCGCCGGCCCGCTGGAACGCCTGCCGCGCGCCGGTGTGGCCGGGCTGGCCCACGAACTCAAGCGCTCCGCCGCCGATGTCGAACAGGCCGTGCAACTGGTGCGCTCGCTGGACCCGCGCCCGGGCAAGCAGATCGGCGACCTGTCGCAGGACACCTACGTGGTGCCCGACTGCGTGATCTGGCGCCAGCGCGGCGTCTGGCGCGCATCGCTGGCCGGCCGTTCGCAGCCCAAGGTCACCATCCACCGCGGCTACGAAAACCTGATCCGCAGCTGCGGCGAATCCGACGCAGGCTATCTGCGCGGGCAGTTGCAGGAGGCGCGCTGGCTGCTCAAGAGCCTGGAGGCGCGCGGCGAGACCCTGCTGCGGGTGGTGCGCTGCCTGCTGCAGCACCAGGCCGGGTTCCTGGAATTCGGCGCGCAAGCGCTGCGCCCGTTGACCCTGCGCGAGATCGCCGGCGAGCTCGGCCTGCACGAGTCCACCATCTCCCGCGCCATCGCCCGCAAATACGTGCGCACCCCGCGCGGCACCATCGCGCTGCGCTCGTTCTTTGCCTCCGGCATCGACACCGACAGCGGCGGCGAAGCCTCCAGCACCGCCATCCAGGCCATGATCCGGCGCCTGATCGATGCGGAAAACCCGCGCAAACCCTTGTCTGACGCCAAGTTGGCAGATCTGTTGAAAACTTCCGGCGTACCAGTGGCGCGGCGCACCGTTGCGAAGTATCGTGAGGCCATGAACATTTCCGCCTCCCACGAACGCGTACGCATCGCCTGACGTTGCAACCACCGCAACGCCGGCCTGCGCCGGGTTAGTCGGATCACCGGAACGGTTCATTGGCCCACCGACCAATGGAGGTATCCGATGCGCATCGAGACGTATGGCCACCAGCTTGAAGTGACCCCCGCCCTGCGGGAGTACGTGGCAAGCAAGCTGCAGCGACTGCAGCGCCATTTCGACCAGCACTGCGAAGTCCGAACGCAGCTGGCCGTTCGCAAGCCGGATCACCACGTAGTCGCCACCGTCAACCTTCCCGGTCGCACCCTGCACGCAGATGCCAGCGGCTCCACCATGTACGCGGCCATCGACCTGCTGGTCGACAAGCTCGACCGCCTGGTGCTCAAGCACAAAGAAAAGAAATGTAACCACCACGCACGCGAGGTGCGCGACAATCCGGCATGACGCTTCCCGCTTGATGCCCTCATGCCTTTAACCGATCTGATGGCGGCCGTGCGCACCGTGGTGTCGCCGGCCGCCGATCGCGACACCGTGCTGCACGCCGCCGCCGAGCTGCTGTCCTGCCGACAGGCCGGCGCCGACGAGCTCTACGCCAACCTGTGCGAACGCGAGGCCCTGGGCAGTACCGCCATCGGCCATGGCATCGCCATTCCGCACGGACGCTGCCCCAATCTGACCGAACCCCGCGGCGCGCTGCTGCGGCTGGACGCCCCGGTTGGGTTCGGCGGCGACGAACCGGTGGACCTGGTGTTCGCCATGGCGGTGCCTGCGCATTACACCCATCAGCATCTGATGCTGCTGTCGGAATTGGCCGAGCGCTTCTCCGATGCGCAGTTTCGCCAGCAATTGCGTGCCGCCCCCGATGCCGACGCGCTGATGGCCCTGCTCACCGATGCGCCTCCACCACAGGCCAGCGCGGCATGAATACCAGCATCACCGCACGCGAATTGTTCGACCAGCAGCGCGACAAGCTGGCGCTGCGCTGGGTCGCCGGGCAAAAGGGCGAGCACCGCGAGATCGAGGCCGGCAGCAACAACGCGCGCCGCCCGTCGCTGGCCGGCTATCTCAACGTGATCTATCCCAACAAGGTGCAGATCCTGGGCACCGAAGAGCTGGCCTGGCTGGACTCGCTGGACGCGCGCCAGCGCTGGGAAACCATCGAGAAGATCATCCAGGTGCAACCGCTGGCGCTGGCGATCAGCAAGAACCAGTCCTGCCCGGAAGATCTGCGCGCGGCGGCCGACGAATCCAATACCCCGCTGTGGATCTCGCCAAAGCGCGGCCATGAGCTGCTCAACCATCTCTCCTACCATCTGGCGCGCACGCTGGCGCCGCGGGTCACGCTGCATGGCGTGTTCATGGAGATCTATTCGATTGGCGTGCTGATCACCGGCGAAGCCGGCTCGGGCAAGAGCGAGCTGGCGCTGGAACTGCTCAGCCGCGGCCACCGCCTGGTGGCCGACGATGCGCCGGAGTTCACCCAGATCGCCCCGGACGTGCTCGACGGCACCTGCCCCGAACTGCTGCAGGACCTGCTGGAAGTGCGCGGCCTGGGCGTGCTGAACGTGCGCGACATGTTCGGCGACACCGCGGTGAAGAAGAACAAGTACCTGCGCCTGATCGTGCACCTGACCCGGCCGATGACCGAGCCCACGCCCTCCGGCTACGAGCGCCTGACCGGCGATTCCGGCAGCCGCCACGTGCTGGATCTGGACGTGCCGCTGATCACCCTGCCGGTGATGCCCGGCCGCAATCTGGCGGTGCTGACCGAGGCCGCCACCCGGCTGCACATCCTGCGCACCAAGGGCATCGACCCGGCGGCGATGTTCATCGCCCGCCACAGCAACCTGCTGGAGCGACGCACGCCATGAGTACCGCGCCCTCCACGCTGATGATCGTGAGCGGGCTGTCCGGCTCGGGCAAATCGGTTGCGCTGAAGACCTTCGAGGACCTGGACTACTACTGTTCGGACAATCTGCCGGTGGAGCTGCTGCCGGACTTCGTCAAGAGCCGCCTGCGTGGCAACCCGATCGGCGACCAACGCTTGGCGGTGGGCATCGACGTGCGCAGTCGCAGCGACCTGACCCAGCTGGCGCAATGGCGCCTGGCGGCGCAGGAATACGGCATCGAGGCACGGCTGCTGTTTTTCGAAGCCAGCGATGAAGCGCTGATCAAACGCTATGCCGATACCCGCCGCCGTCATCCGCTGAGTCATCTCGGCCTGGCCCTGCCGGAGGCGATCACCCGCGAGCGGCAGTTGACCGAGCCGCTGCGCGCGCAGGCCGACGCCATCATCGATACCAGCACGCTCAACGTGCACCAGTTGCGTCGCCGGGTGGTCACCGAATTCGCGCTGGGCTCCAACGACCGGCTGTCGCTGCTGTTCGAATCGTTCGCCTACAAGCGCGGCGTCCCGGCCGAGGCCGACTTCGTCTTCGATGCGCGCGTGCTGCCCAACCCGCACTGGGATCCGGAGCTGCGCCCGCTCACCGGCCGCGATGCCGGCGTGCGCGACTATCTGGACAACCAGGCGGACGTGCAGCGCTACAGCGCGCAGATCGTGGATCTGCTCGACACCTGGCTGCCGCGGCTACGCAACGACACCCGCAGCTACGTGACCATCGCCTTCGGCTGCACCGGCGGCAAGCATCGCTCGGTGTACATGGCCGAGCGCATGGCGCGGCATGCGCGCGAACAGGGCTGGCCGGAAGTGGCGACGTTTCATCGCGAGCAGGACTAAAGGGCCGGGATTCGGGATTCGGGATTCGGGATTCGGGATTCGGGATTCGGGATTCGGGAATCGGGAATCGGGAATCGGGAATCGGGAATCGGGATTCGGGATTCGGGATTCGGGAATCGTCAAAGCGGTGTCATGCGGCTTGGGATGTGCGAACGACTCACCACATCCGCGCATCGACGCTTGCCCTGTGAGTTCCAGCTATGGGATTGCTCCCTGTTCGCGCTTACTGCCGACGCCTTGGTCTTGACGGCTGCGCTGGGAGATACAGGTCGCTCTTTTTGCCACGACTGTTTCCTTGCTTCGGTGCCGGCCCCAGATCGATTCGACCTGACGCAGCCCTGCGAGCTGCGAGAAAGACATGTCATCGGGGCAATTGATGAGCGCGCTCGGATCATGCGCAGCCTGCCAGGTGCGTGCTGCAGCGTTCGCTTGTGATGCGGTTCGCATCGGCAGACTCCGGGTGCCGCGATCATCGCCATGTGGGCAGCGGCGCGCTTGCTGCATGCACTGCACGCGACACGCTGCAGCGGTCCTAAACGGCTATTCAGTTCGCAACACATCGGTGCGGGCAAACGCTATCGCGCGGTCATGCCGACCTGTTAACGTTTCGGCATGGCCTGTGGCATTCTCCTCATTACTCATCCCGGCATCGGCGCAGCGTTGTTGAACGTGGCGACGGGGCTGTTGCGGCATTTGCCGTTGAAGACCGAAGCATTCGATGTGCCGTTCGATGCAGACCTGGACGCATTATTGCCCCAGGCCTCGGCGGCGATGCGCCGGGTCGACAGCGGCGACGGTGTGCTGGTCATGACCGACCTGTATGGCGCAAGCCCCAGCAATCTCGCCAGCCGGTTGGCCAAGCTCGGCACGCCGGTCCGTCGGGTGTCCGCGCTGAGCCTGCCGATGCTGCTGCGGGTGATGAATTACCCCGAACAAGGTTTGCAGGAGCTGCCCGCCACCGCGGCGGCCGGTACCCGCAACGGAGCGATCATCGACGATGCTTGAACGCGAACTCATTGTGTCCAACCGACTCGGACTGCATGCGCGGGCGACCGCCAAGCTGGTGCAGACGCTGTCGTCCTATCGCAGCAACGCCACGCTGGCGGCCAAGGGCCGCGAAGTGAACGCCAAGAGCATCATGGGCGTGATGTTGCTGGCCGCCGGCCAGGGCACCAGCGTGGTGGTACGGCTGGATGGCGAAGACGAAGCGCAGGCCCTGCAGGCGTTGGTGGAGTTGTTCGAGCGTCGTTTCGACGAGGACAGCTGAGCATGCGCGGCGTCGGTGCCAGTGCGACCGACACGGCGCCGCTGCGCCAGGCACGGGCATGAGTCTGCGCCTGCGCGGACATGGTGCCTCGCGCGGCAATGCGCTCGGACGCGCGCGCGTGCGCCAGAGCCATACGCTGGAAGTGGCCGAACAGCGCGTGCCTGCCAACCAGGTGGAAACGCAGCTGCAGCGCCTGCATGCCGCCATCGAGGCGGCACGTGTCGAAATGCAGCAGTTGCGCGACCGCCTGCACGGCGCGCTGGCGCGCGAGGTCGGCGAATTTCTCGAACTGCATGCGCTGCTGCTGGACGACCCGGAATTGCTGCAGGGGCTGGACGAGCTGATCCGCACCCACCGCTACAGCGCCGACTATGCCCTGCGCGTGCAGCGCGACCGGCTGGCGGCAGTGTTCGATGGCATGGAAGACGCATATCTCAAGAGCCGCATGGACGATCTGGATCACGTGATCGGCCGCATCCATGCGTTCTTGCACAAGCGTGCGCCCGACCTCAAGGGCGTGGCCGGGGAGATCCTGGTCTGCGACAACGTGGCGCCGTCGGAGCTGGCGCAGCTGCAGGCGCAAGGCGTGGTGGGCATCGTCACCACCGCCGGCAGTACGCTGTCGCATAGCGCGATCCTGGCGCGCAGCCTGCATCTGCCGCTGGTGGTCGGAGTCAGCGATGCGCTGCAGCGGATCGACGATGGCGATGTGCTGATCGTCGATGCCGGTTCCGGCCAGGTCATCGTCGACCCCACCCCCGACCATCTGCGCGACTACCGCGAGCGCCTGCGCACGCTGGCCAAGGAGCAGCGCGAACTCGGGCGACTGCGTTCCAAGCCCACCCGCACCCGCGACAACGTCGATATCACCCTGCTGGCCAACGCCGAGTCGCTGGAAGACGTGGCGCGCGCGCATGCGCTGGGCGCCAGCGGGCTGGGCCTGTATCGCACCGAGTTCCTGTTCCTGCAGCGCAACGAGCTGCCGGACGAAGACGAACAGTTCCATACCTACCGCGCCACCGTGCTGGGCATGAGCGGCCGCCCGGTGACCATCCGCACGCTGGATCTTGGCGCCGACAAGGCCGACCGCACCGGCCTGACCTTGAGCGACGAGGACAACCCGGCCCTGGGCCTGCGCGGCGTACGCCTGTCGCTGGCCCGCCCCGCGGTGGCGCAGGCGCAATTGCGCGCGATCCTGCGCGCATCCGGCTATGGGCCGGTGCGCATCCTGGTGCCGATGGTCAGCGGGCGCGAAGAAATCCTGTTGCTGCGCAAACAGCTGAAAAAGCTCACCGCGCAGTTGCGCGACGAAGGCCACGAGATTGCCGAGCACATTCCGCTGGGCGCCATGATTGAAGTGCCTGCTGCGGCGCTGGCGCTGGATTGCTTTATCGACGACATCGACTTCCTGTCGATCGGTACCAACGATCTAGTGCAATACCTGCTGGCGGTAGACCGCAACAACGAGGCGCTGGGCGAGTTGTATTCGCCGCTGCATCCGGCGGTGCTGCGACTGATCGCGCAGGTCATCGCCACCGGGCGCGCCTACGGCAAGCCGGTGGCGGTGTGCGGCGAGATTGCCGGCGACCCGCGCTTCGTGCCGATGCTGCTGGCGTTGGGGCTGACCGAGTTCAGCCTGCATCCGGCCACCTTGCTGGAGGTGCGCCGCGCGGTCCGCGACATCCATCTGGGCGAGTTGCGCGTGCAAGGCGAAAAACTGCTGCGTGCGCGCGACCGCAAGGGCATCGAGAAGTGGCTGGCCTGCAATGCGCAGGCCATGTTGCGCTAGCGCCACAGGCGACTGATCGCCAGGATGCAACGCGTACGGCGATACGCAACGTCGGCCACGCATGGCAGCTTGCACACGCTGCACGTCGTTCGTCCGATGCGGCACGCTCCCGCGCAATAGGCTCACCCATGCAAGGCGCATCCGGCATCGTTTCGGCAATCCGCATGCGCCTGGCCACGCCGCTGTATGTTTCGTCACCATGCGCAAGCGATAATGCGGTGCTGATCCAGCACCGCGTCTTCCACTGACGGCGCGTCCACTCTTCCGGGGAGCCGCGCATGGCCGAAGCCGTCCGCCACGACAAGACTGCGCGCCAGCTGCGATTGCTGTCCGACGCGCTGGATAGCGGACGCCTAGGGCCGGTACGTCGGCTGGTCAACACGCTGGCGCCGGCGGAGATCGGCAACCTGCTCGAATCGCTGCCGCCCGGCAAGCGCGAAGTGGTGTGGGGGCTGGTCGACCCGGAAGACGATGGCGAAGTGCTGCTGCACGTCGGCGACGAAGTGCGCGAAAGCCTGCTGGCCGACATGGACACCGACGAGATCGTCGCCGCGGTCGAAGATCTGGACATCGACGATCTGGCCAATCTGGTCGAAGACCTGCCCGACACCGTCATCGACGAAGTGCTCAAGTCGATGGACCGCGAGAACCGCGAGCGGCTCGAGCAGGTGCTGTCGTATCCGGAAGACACCGCCGGCCGCCTGATGAACCCGGACGTGGTGACGGTGCGCGCCGACGTCAACGTCGACGTAGTGCTGCGCTATCTGCGCCTGCGCGGCGAGCTGCCCGATCACACCGATCACCTGTATGTGGTGAGCCGTCGCCACCAGTACCTGGGCCGGGTGTCGCTGGCCGCGCTGGTCACCCATGAAGACAGCACGCCAGTCAATCGGCTGATCGACGACGAGCAGCCGGCGATCGACGTGGGCGATGGCTCCGACGAAGTCGCGCGGCGCTTTTCCGACCACGACTGGATCTCCGCGCCGGTGGTGGACGACAACAACATCCTGCTCGGCCGCATCACCATCGACGACGTGGTCGACATCATCCGCGAACAGGCCGAACACCAGGCCATGAGTGCAGCCGGCCTGGACGAAGACGAGGACATGTTCAGCCCGGCGCGGCGCGCGTTCCGTCGCCGGCTGATCTGGCTGGGCATCAACCTGTGCACCGCGTTTCTGGCCTCCAGCGTGGTCAGCCGTTTCGAAGGCACCATCGAAAAACTGGTGGCGCTGGCGGCATTGATGCCAATCGTGGCCGGCATGGGCGGCAACGCCGGCACCCAGGTGCTGGCGCTGATGGTGCGCGGCCTGGCGCTGGGGCAGATCGGCTCGTCCAACGTGATGACCCTGCTCAAGAAGGAGCTCACCGTCGCGCTGATCAACGGGCTGTGTCTGGGCGTGGGGCTTGGGCTGATCGTGCTGGCCTGGTTCGGCCAGCCGATGCTGTCGCTGGTGATCGGCACTGCGCTGACGTTGAACATGCTCACCGCTGCCTTCGGCGGCGTGCTGGTGCCGGTGACGCTCAAACGGCTGGGCTTCGACCCGGCCCTGGCCGGCGGCGTGATCCTGACCACGTTGACCGACGTGATGGGTTTTTTGAGCTTCCTGGGCCTGGCCACGCTGATCCTGATGCCGTGAGCGCGTGCGCCTGACCGCATGCACGTACAGTGCACGCGCCACCGAGAATGAAGGACCGCATGACGCATTCCCATCCCCCGCCGCAATGCGACGTGCCAGCGCACCTGCATGCGGCGATACTGCAGCCTGGTGATCGATGGGGAGTGCTGCGTGATCGTTCGTTGCGTCTTGTTTGGAATTCTTGCGCTGGTGCTTGCCGGTTGTTCCAGCATGGCTGAGCGCCAGCACGAGGGACGGCGCGGCCACTTCGTCGCCCGCACCCTACAGCTGGAGGGCCGGCTGTACCGCTACCAGGTGTTCGTGCCGGCCGCCAAGACGCCGCAGCCACGGCCGATCGTGTTGTTCCTGCACGGCTCGGGCGAGCGCGGCGACAACGGGCGCGATCAGGCCGAGGTCGGCGTCGGCCCCTACCTGAGCGAACACACCGCCGACTTCCCGGCGCTGGTGGTATTGCCGCAGGTGCCCGACGACGAGGAATGGCTGGGCGTCAATGCACGCATGGCGATCGCCGCGCTGGATGCGGCCAGCGCCGAGTTCGCTGCCGACCCGCAACGCACCTACCTCACCGGCATTTCGATGGGCGGCTATGGTGCGTGGGAAATCGGGCTGATGCAGCCGCAGCGATTTGCCGCGATCGTGCCGGTCTGCGGTGCGCTCAAGGCGCCACGCGACGAGCGCCGCACACTGTATGTCAGCCTGGTCGCCAAGGAAGCCGACCCGTACACGGCAGCGGTCACCCAGCTCAAGCACGTGCCGATCTGGACGTTTCATGGCGCCAAGGACACCTCCGTGCCACCGCACGACGATCGCGCGCTGTACCGCGCCGCAAAGGGCGTGGGCGCCAACCTGCGCTACAGCGAATATCCCGAAGGCAACCACAACGTCTGGGATGTGACCTATGCGGACCCGGCGATGTGGGAGTGGATGTTCAAGCAGCGCCTGCGCTGAGCGGAGTGCGGTTGGGCGCGATCCCCGCGCGCTCAGCCGCGCGGGGATCGCTGCAGCGGCGGCGAGGGCCGGCCGTGATCATGCCGGCACCGACCCAGGGGCATCGCACGCTGCATCTGCCGGTGGGTGCGACCCGCGCAGCACGCCAAGAGACAACCGCTGCCATCAATGGTGGTAGCCGGTCTCCGCGGTGATCTTGCCGCGGAACACCCGGTACGACCACACGGTGTAGCCCAGGATCAGCGGCAGCAACATCACCAGCCCCACCAGCGCGAACAATTGCGAAGACGGCGGCGCAGCGGCCTGCCAGATGGTGTACACCGGCGGCACCAGATACGGCCACATGCCCAGCACCAGGCCCAGGAAACCGAGGACGAACAGGCCCATTGCCAGCAGGAACGGCGCCGTGTCCGCTCGCCCCGGCGCAGTCGCGCGCCAGAGCGCATAGCCCACCACGGCAACCAGCACCGGCACCGGCATCAGCCACAGGTAATGCGCGTCGTTGAACCAGCGATCCATCACATGCGATTGCAGCGATGGCAGCCACGCGCTGACCAGGCCGATGAACACCAGCACGCTGAGGGTCAATGGCCGGCTCAACTGACGCGCAAGCGCGTGCACGTGGCCTTCGGTCTTGAGGATCAACCAGGTGCTGCCGAGCAACGCATAACCGAACACCAAGGCCGCGCCGGTCAGCATCGCGAACGGGCTGAACCAGCCCCAGATTCCGCCGACATAGCGGTCGTTCTCGATCGGCAGGCCCTGCACCAGCGCGCCCAGGATCACGCCCTGCGCGAAGGTGGCAAGGATCGAGCCGGCAGCAAACGCATTGCTCCATAACCGCCGCGAACGCTGCGCCTTGAAGCGGAACTCGAACGCCACGCCGCGGAACACCAGCGCCATCACCATCAGCAAGACCGGCAGGTACAGCGCCGACAGGATCACCGCATACGCCTTGGGAAACGCCGCCAGCAGCCCTGCCCCGCCCAGCACCAGCCAGGTTTCGTTGCCGTCCCAGATCGGCGCGGCGGTGTTCATCATCAGGTCCAGCTGTGCCTCGTCGCTGCGAAACGGCGCCAGGATGCCGATGCCGAGCACAAAGCCGTCCAGCACCACGTACATCAGCACCCCGAAACCGATCACCGCAAACCAGGCCACGGGCAGCAAGGTCGTCATGTCCATCACGCAGCTCCATCGATCGTTTCGTCGGCTGCAGACAGCGGCCGTGCGGGAGTGTGTTCGCCATGGTCCAGGTGCGGCACATCGTGCGGCGTCGGCCCGATCTTGCCGATCTTGACCAGGTACCAGATGCCCCAGCCGAACACGAACGCATAGCCGGCCACGTACACCGACAACGAGATGGCGGTCATCAGCGCCGACTGCGGGCCCACGGCGTCGGCAGTGCGCAACAGCCCGTAGACCACATACGGCTGGCGGCCCATTTCGGTGACGAACCAGCCGGAAATCAGCGCGATGAAGCCACTCGGCAGCATCCAGCGCCAGGTCGCCAGCAACCAGCGCCATTGCACCAGCCTGCCGCGCCACCACGCCAATGCCGACACCCAGGCCACCAGCAACATCAACGAGCCGATCCCCACCATGATGCGGAACGCGAAGAACACCGGCGTCACCGGCGGGCGGTCGCGCGCCGGCACCGAGGTCAGCGGCGCGATGTTGCCGTCCAGGCTGTGGGTCAGGATCAGGCTGCCCAGGCGCGGAATCGCCAGCGCGTAATCGTTGCGCTCGGCCTGCGCATTGGGCACCGCAAACACCACCAGCGGAAATCCCTTGCCCGGTTCTTCGGCGTGCCAGAGCGCTTCCATCGCCGCGATCTTCATCGGCTGATGCTTGAGCGTATTCAAGCCATGCATGTCGCCGACGAAGATCTGCAGCGGCACGGTGATGGCCGCGAACACCACCGCCAGCTTGAGCATGCGCAGGCCTGCCTCGCGGTGCACGCCGCGATGCAGATACCACGCGCCCACCGCGCCCACCACGAAACAGGTGGTGATGAACGAGCCCAGCGCCATGTGCGCAAGCCGATACGGGAACGAGGGATTGAAGATGATCTTCAACCAGTCCACCGGATGCACGATGCCGTCGATCACCTCATAGCCGGCCGGCGTCTGCAACCAGCTGTTGGAGGAGAGAATCCAGAACGTGGAAAACAGCGTACCCAGCGCCACCATGCAGGTGGCAAAGAAGTGCAGGCGCTCGGAAATGCGCCCCCAGCCGAACATCATCACGCCCAGGAAACTGGCTTCGAGGAAGAACGCGGTGAGCACTTCGTAGCTCAGCAGCGGCCCGATCACCCCACCCGCAATGCGGCTCAGCTCCGGCCAGTTGGCGCCGAACTGGAAGGCCATCACGATGCCACTGACCACGCCCATGCCGAACGACACGGCGAAGATCTTCTGCCAGAAGAAATACAGCTCGCGCCAGACCGGCAGGCGCGTTCGCAACCAACGCCATTCCAGGAAGGCCAACAGGCTGGACAGCCCGATGGTGAAGGCTGGGAACAACACGTGGAAGGCGATGACGAATCCGAACTGGAGACGCGACAGCAGCAGGGCGTCCATGGAGAGTGCTCCAGGCAAGAGGAAGGCAGCTACGCCAGCGAGGCGGCGAGCGCGCCCCGACGATTGCGCCGTCGGAACCATCACCGCAGCGCCATCGCGCCACACCGCAATGGTAGTGACGCTCGCGTCCGTTCCGGATGCGACACGGCGTCGCATCTGCGGCAAAAGGTCGCGCTTGCGCTGAAGCCCGACGCCACTTTCCAACTGCGACGCACGCGTCTGTTGCCGGCCGCGCCAGGCAATCAGGCGCCCAACGCTCGCAGGGGCGCGCCTGCACGCGATGAGCTCTAACGGGGATGCGCTGTCGCGCGCAAGCGCACTCCTGTGAGGCAGTGCGATCGCTTACTGCCGGTGACGCATCCGCCGGGCCAGCTCGCTGATCAGCGCGATGCCGGCCGTGAGCCCCACCATCGACAGGAATTGCGCGCGGGTGTCGGCCGAAGACGCCAGCAGCGCGAAGATCACCGCCAGGATCGCCAACGCCAGCAGCGTCAACACCGGATACCCACGCATGCGGAACGGCAAGGCGATGCCGGTACGGTCGGCGCGCGCACGCAGGATCAACTGCGACAGCAGCGAGATGGTCCACACCAGCAGGCAGGTGGCACCCACGATATTGAGCAGCATCGGCAGCACCTTGCCCGGATACAGCAATTCCAGCACCGCTGCGGCAAAACCGAACAGCACGCTGGCGATCACCGCCACCAGCGGCACCTGCTGGCGGCTGGTGCTGCCCAGCCAGCGCGGCGCCTCACCGCGCTGGGCCAGCGAGAAGATCATGCGCGAGGCACCGTAAAGATTGGCGTTGAGCGCCGACAACAACGCCACCACTGCCACCAGCGTGATGCCGGTGGCCGCGCCTGGAATCCGCGCCACTTCCAGCACCGCCGCGAACGGCGAACTCAGCGCGGCGCTGGTCCACGGCACCACCGCCACGATGACGCTGATCGAGCCGATATAGAACACCAGGATGCGCCAGGCCACGGTGCGGATGGTGCGCGCCAGGCTGCGCCCGGGATCGGCGGTTTCGGCCGCCGCCCCCGCCACGATCTCGGTGCCGCCAAACGCGAACACCACCACCAGCAACGCGGTGCCCACGCCGGCCAGGCCCTTGGGCGCGAACCCGCCGTGCTGGGTGAAATTGGACAGCCCCGGCGATGCCACGCCCGGCAGCAGGCCGGCCAGCAACGCGCAGCCGATCAACAGGAAGATCACGATGGCGACCACCTTGAGGATGGCGAACCAGAATTCGAACTCGCCGAAATTGCGCACGCCCAGCAGGTTGATCACGGTAAAGGTGGCCATGAAGATCGACGCCAGCATCGGCACCGGCAAGGCCGGCCATACCGTCGCCAACAGGCTCGCCGCGCCCACCGCCTCGGCGGCGATCACCACCACGATCTGCAGCCACCACAGCCAGCCGACGGTTGCGCCGGCGGTCGGCCCCATCGCATCGGCTGCGTACACCGAGAACGCGCCGCTGGCGGGCTTGGCCGCAGCCATCTCGCCAAGCGCGTTCATCACGATGATCACCAGCGCACCGGCAATCAGGTAGGACACCAACACGGCCGGACCGGCCGCATGGATGCCCACCCCCGAGCCCAGAAACAACCCGGCGCCGATCGCCGTGCCCAGGCCCATCATCATCAACTGCCGCGGTTTCAAGGCATGGCGCAAGGCAGGCGCAGCGGTCTCAGCAACAGGATCGGTCGGAAGCGACATGGACGGGATCGGGAAGGTGGTAACACGACACGATACCGCGTCATGACGCCCGCCGCGCCTCTTGACGAAGACGCCTGCGCCAGGCTGAAGGCATGGCCCTGCCGTCGACAGCGCACCCTCCGCTTCGAGGCGATGGCCCAGGACCATGCCGGGGCACGACGAGCACGCGTCATGCTGCAGTGCACACTCGCCGCAAGAGCAGCGCCGACGGCGGTGTTGGCCATGCCAACCAACACAACGCGCTGATCGGTCTGCAGACAGCGCTGCAACGTGGCGCCCTACCCTGGCATGCGCCTGCATCGAACGCGGCCTGCCCAGCGCCTGATTGCACGAGCCGCAGAAATCTTTCCGGCGTCATCCAGGCCAACCATGCGGCTGCGCGGCCATCATCATCCTTTCCTCGTCCACACGGCACGTCGCCGCGAAGCGCGGCCAGGTCAGACATGCGTCAAAGACGTGGCCGGCGACCTCGCTGCACATAAAAAGATCCCCGGCAGTGCCGGGGATCGGTGGATGCAATGCTGCGTGGACGCTTACTCGGCCAGGTTCTTGCCTGCCCCTGCGGTGGCGATCACCTTGGCCTTGACCTGGGCGGCCGGCGTGACGGTATAGATGTAGCCCAGCGATTCCGGGAACACCTTGGAGCTGACCCAGTTGGTGGCGTTGGCGTAGGGCTTGCTGCCATCCGGCGTACCCCAGGTGATGCCGCTGCCGACGTAGTTGTTGATCAGGTCCCAGTAGCCGATCTCGCTGCTGTCGCGCGAGGTCACCGGGTTCTTGATGTTCTCGAAGTAATTGGACTCGATCTTGGCCACGCCGCCCATGCGCACATTGATGCCCGAGGTGCTGACGTTGTTGAAGTAGTTGTTGTAGATATGGCTCAGCCCGCGCCGCTGCAACGGCACGCGCGAGTCCACGTTCTCGAAGCGGTTGTGGTGGTAGGTGGTGCGGGCGGCCGAGTTCTTGGTGTCGCTGTCGCTGTAGCCGTTGAGCGCGACCTTCTGGTAGTTGTAGACGTAGTTGTAGGACACGGTGACGTGGTGCACGCCCTTCTTCATGTCGATGCCGCCATCGAACGAGGCATCGCCGGCGCCGGAGCACTTGGTCAACGAGGCGAACACGGTGTTGTGGTCGACCCAGATCTTTGACGGTTCGCCACTGGAATTGCCTTCCAGCGAAATCGAATCGGCATCTTCGCCGCCTTGCAGCAGACCGATGGTCATGTTCTGGATGATCACGTTATGCGCGTTGCCCACCACGCGCACACCGAAGTTCGCCGCCGAGCCGTTCGCCCCCCTGATGGTGACATCGCTCTTGTTCTTGATCTGCACGGTCTTGGCCGGCAGCTTCCACTGCGCGCAGACGTCCTTGATGGTGCCGAAGTCGAACTTGCCGGTGTAGTTGAGCACCAGCCCGCCACTGCCGGAATAACTGTCGATGGCAGCCTGCATCGCTTCGAAAGTGGCCACGTTGACGGGGGTCTTGTTGCCGCCGCCGGTGGTGGCGGCGCCGTACCCGACCGGGCCGGCGATGGCGCTTGCAGCGCAGGCGGACAGTGCGAGCGCGAGTGCGCCCTGGAGCATCTTGCTGGTCATGCAGCCTCTCCCAAAGAAGACGATAGGCAATGCGCGACGTCTGCGTGATGGCAACGACGTCGGCAAAGCAGTGCGTGGGGGCCGCATTCTTCGCGCTATTTAAAACATAAAACAATTATCCATATCTGAAAGTTTGACGCACCACGGTGTTCTCTTTGCGGGACATGCAAAAGAGACAGCGAGAGACACGCAGGACAGGACACTGCTGCGCATGCCGTGCACGCGTATGTGGCGACGCCCGGTTGCTCGCGATGCGCAGGCTGCTTACGGCAGTCGCTGCGTCAGGCGCTGACGACTGTGCGTTTGCGTTGAATCGATGCATTGATTCGAACCGTTGCTGCAATGCGACACTGCGCACCGCAGCAAGGCGGTAGGCGGCACGGCGCCACATCCCTGCCATGCAGTGCGGCAGAGAAAGAAGTCCGCACAGCATCGACGCATCGCGTCTGCAGGTGCAGCGCTGCAGTGAGGCACGATTGCCGCAGACGCGACTCGCAGCGGCGAATGCCGACGACACGACGACGCAAGCCGCGCAGCGTCGGATCAGCCGGGGGCGCCTGGCGATACCAGGCTGACTCAGCCAGTGTGAGCAGCGCGCCATGCACGCGGCCAGCAATGCGTGGATCGCGGACGCCAACACGACACTGCGGGTCCACAAGCTGGTTGGACGTGGACTCACGCGGCGGGCTGCGCATCGATCGCGCAGCGCAGTCGCACATCATCGATTTACGCGATCAACAGCAGGCCGAGCGGTGCTGCTGCGGTGCTCCCAAACGACGGGCTGGCTGCACGGTGCGATGCGCCTCCAGGGCAGTCGCCTGCGATGCGCGTGGTTCCGAGGGTCACCGCGAACCAGCGCGACGACCATGAAGCCGCAACGCAATAGATCAGCTCCCCAACCGGGGCCGCACCTCACACGGCGCGATCGACCAATCCCGATGCGTGCGCGAGCTCGCCGCCCGGCCAGGGCGTGTGGTCATCGAGAAAATCGCCGACCAGACGCATGCAGGCAGCGCGTTCTTCCACGTGCGGCATATGGCTGGAGTTGGCGAACACATGCCAGCGCGCATCGGGAATCAGACGCGCGTATGGCTCGACGGTTTCCGGCGTGGCTTCGTCGTACCTGCCCGACAGCACCAGCGTGGGCGCCATGATGCGGTGCAGCCGCTCGATGATGCTCCAGTTGCGCAGGCTGCCCACCACGTGGAATTCGGTCGGCCCGTTCATGGCGTGATACACCGTCGGGTCGGCATCGATGGCGGCGAAGGTGCGCGCCACCTCGTCAGGCCACGGAACCAGCCGGCACACATGCCGCGCGTAGAACACATCGCTGGCCGCGCGATAGGCCGGATGATCCAGCGTACCGGCCGCCTCGTGTTCTTCCAGCGCGCCCTGTACCTGCTCGGGCAGGCCGGCGCGCAGGCGCAGCGCTGCGGCGCGCCACAAGCCCATCGACGCTGGCGAATTGGCGATGACCAGCGCACGCAAGCCGCTGGGCCGACGCACCGCATGTTCGGCCGCCAGCATGCCGCCCCACGACTGGCCCAGCAAGGCGTATTGCGCCAGGCCCAAGTGCTCGATCAGCGCCTGCAATTCGTCCAGAAACAGTCCGACCGTCCAGAACGCGGCATCCGCGTTGGGAAGATGGGTGGAGCGGCCATTGCCGAGTTGATCGTAATGAATCACCGCACGGCCGTTGCCGGCCAGATCCTTGAAGCTGTCGACATAGTCATGCGTGCAACCAGGCCCCCCGTGCACCACCACCAGCGGGCAGGCATCGCTGCGCAGGTCGCCGCTGATCCGGTACCAGGTGCGATAGCCGCGGAATTGGACGTACCCCTCGGTGGACTGCATGACCTACGCCTGCTCGGCAATGATGAGCGCCGAGCCTAGCGGGCAGCCGCGCCTGGGTTAACTGGCAAATCTCACAGGTTTGCAGCGGTTTCGAAGCCACCGCATTGATCGCTTATGCATCAGACAGGCAGCGGATCAACGCCTGGCAGCACCGGTGATTGTGCAGACCAATCGCAAACCCGCCGTTCAGGGTCGGCGACTATCGGCTGCCTCACTGCACCTGCCGCGGCCTGCAACGGGAGGACCTTCTTTCAAGGCCATCGCCGCGCTGCAGCGCGTGTGCCCTGCCAACCCTCCAGCAGCATCTTCTCGCGGCGCTGGCCATTGGAAGCGTCGATCGCCGCCCGTCGATGCGTCGTGTGCAGCCAATGCCGGGGCCGGCCACCGCAATGCGCTTATGGCTCCAGCAGTCGGTAATGCATGCCGCGCACCACCGCCTCGACGCGATTGCGCGCGCCCAGCTTGCGTGCGGCCGAATTCAGATGCAGGTTGACCGTGGCGGTGGACCGATTGAGCGCGGCAGCGATGCTCTTGGCGGTCAGCCCCTTGGCCGAATACTGCAGGCATTCGCGCTCGCGCCGGGTCAGCGCGATGTGGTGACAGCGCCGCTCCTGCGGGTCCAGCAGCTCCTGCGCACGCGCCTGGAACGCATGCGCCAGCAGCAAAAACGGGGAAAGCTGTGCTTCGGCCAGGCGCGGCGCTTCGGCGGCAACCGCATCGACCGCGCCACTGAAGGTGGCAAATGCACCACCGGGCAAATGCAGCGGCACGGTGACACCGGTACCCATTCCGCTGTCGCAGAGATAGCGCGTCACCTGACGGTGCTGCGCGCCCACGTATTCCACCCCCGGATGATTGCCGTCGGTGCGGTACGACCACACGAAGGGCGTGGTGCGTCGCGTGGCGCGCTGCTGAACGGGGTCATGTTGGTAGTAACCGTGCTCGCACCAGACATGCTGCATATCCCCGGGCGCATTGCGCTGCATGAACACGCTCGGGGTGATCAGCGCGCCCTCCATGCTCAGCGGCACCGGCGCGTAGTCGTAGACCAGCGACTGGAAGCCGAGCGCGCAGACGTCGCCGAACACCCTGTCCAGGCAGGCATCGAGCGTGTGCAGTGCCTGCAGATCGCGGCCCAGGCTGGCCAAAGTGTCGAACATGGGGGTCCTTGGTCGCGGTTGACGCCGCTGGATGACATCCAGCACGGAAAACCTAGCACTTTTACCAATGGATGGGCTTGTCGGCCACATTATCGTCACAATGCTGGTCACACAGCTGCAGCGCAGCATCGGCTCCCCCGGACCGCGCGCCCGCGCTGAACGTGCCTTCCTCACAGCGGACACCTGCATGACCGAGACACCACGCCGCGACGATGCGGCCGCGCTGGAACGCTTTGGCTACGCGCAGGAACTCAGGCGCCAGCTCACGCTGAAGGATCTGCTGATCTACGGCCTGGTGTCCATGGTGCCGACCGCGCCGTTTTCGATCTTCGGTGGCGTGTTCGACATCAGTGCGGGCATGGTGCCACTGACGTATCTGGTCGGCTTCGTGGCGATGCTGTTCACCGCCCTGAGCTACCAGCAGATGTCGCAGGCGTTCCCGGTGGCCGGCTCGGTGTACGCGTACGTCGGCCGTGGCTTGAGCAGCGGCATGGGCTTTCTGGCCGGCTGGGCGATCCTGCTCGATTACCTGCTGGTGCCCACCCTGCTCTACGTGGTTGGCGCCAACGCCATGCACAACGTGTTGCCGGCGGTGCCGCAGCCGGCATGGATCGCGTTCTTCGTGGTGCTCAATACCGTGGTCAATCTGCGCGGCATCGAAACGACGGCACGGGCGAATCGGTTTTTCCTGTTTGCGCAGCTGGTGGTGTTGGCGGTGTTCGTGGTGCTGGCGACGCTGGCCATCCAGCGCGGCGTCAACGGTGCGCACTGGAACCTGCGCCCGTTCTACAACCCGCAGGCGTTCTCGCCACAGCTGATCTTCAGCGCGTTGTCGGTGGCGGTGGTGTCGTTTCTGGGCTTCGATGCAATCTCCACGCTGTCGGAAGAAGCGCGTGGTGGCAACCGCGTGGTGGGCCGCGCCACCTTGCTGGCCTTGGTGCTGGTGGCGGGCCTGTTCGTGCTGCAGACCTGGCTGGCCGCATTGCTGCAGCCGGATCTGCAGCGTTACCCAAGCGCGCAGGCATCCAACGATGCGTTCTTCGAGATCGGCCGGTTGATCGCCGGGCCGTGGCTGCAGATCGTCATTGCGCTGACGGTGGCGATCAGTGCGGCAATCGCCAACTCATTGGTGGCGCAGGCGGCAACCTCGCGGCTGCTGTTTGCCATGGCGCGCGACCGCCAGCTGCCGGCCTTCCTGCGCTACATCCATCCACGCACCGGCGTGCCGCAGCGTGCCATCCTGCTGGTTGCAGCGTTGAGCATGGTGCTGGGGGAACTGTTCGTCGGGCAGATCGCGCTGCTGTCGTCGCTGTGCAACGTCGGTGCGCTGACTGCCTTCGTGCTGTTGCATATCGCGGTGCTCTGGCACTTTCGCAGCCAGGGCCGCAGAGTGCTGCATGGCGTGGTTCCGCTGATCGGCATCGTGATCCTGGCCTATGTATTGATCAACGCCGACCGGCATGCGCAGCTGGGCGGCAGCGCATGGATGATGGTGGGATTGGGCGTGTTGGCGTTCCTGAAACTCAGTGGCCGCTCGACCGAGTTCCGCGCCAGCGACGCACTGGAATAGCGCGACGCGCACGGCCTTGAGCGCATGCGCGGGCAGTTGGCCGCCAGCCTGCGCGCGTGCCCGTGCGCGCCGGATCCTGCGTGGCGCCTGCAACCATCAACCGCCTGCTCGAACGCCGCATGCGGTGTTGCATGACCACACGCGTCTGTTTCATCCACCTGCGTGATCGCGTTGCCAGTCTTCCTAACGTGCCGCTCGACCAGCGACATGCACGCAGGCGTGCTCGTGTGCCAGGTAGGCGCCAGCGCGGTAGTGCTGCACCCATCGCGCATGCGACGCAACGCATGGATGTGTGCGAAAGCGATTGTATTTTCCTTGATCGCCCATCTCTGAACGAGATTTTCAGCACATATTCAGTTGTAAACATTCGCTAGTCTCGTTCGGCGCCAACGATGGCGCCGCGGGTTGTGGCCCCCGCCGCAGCCTGCCGTTCCCTGACGAGAAGGACTACCCATGAATCGCAAGAATGCGTTGTACCTCGCGCTGCTCTCTGCTGTGTCCGGCGCTGCGCTGGCTGCGCCGCCCACCGAAATGGATGCCGCACCGGTGAGTAGTGCGCCGCAGGCCGCCAAGCTCGGCGCGGCGACGTTGCAGTCGGCCAGCCTGCGCGGCGGCATCATGCCAACGCGCGTGGCACAACTGGCTGCCCCGAGCAGCAAGGAACTCGGCGCCGTGCGTGAGCGCCGCATTGCGCAGGTCAAGCATGGGCAGCCGCTGCAGATCGGCTTTTCGCGCGCGCTTGCGCAGCCCTTGGTCAACCTGGCCAAGCTCGATTGGCAAATGGCTGGCGACGGCTCGCGCGTTGCCACCTTGAAGCTGGGCTCGGCGCAGGCCGCATCGTTGCGTGCGGCATTGGTGCTGCGTGGCGCCGGCGCAAAACCGGGCGACCCGTCCAGGGTGACGCTGCGTTTTGCCGGCGACGACGGCCGCGTGTTCGAACAATCCGGCGCCAGCTTCGTTGGCACCGGCGATGCGATCGGCTGGTCGCCGACGGTGAGCGGCGAAAACCTGCTGGTCGAACTGTCGCTGCCGGCGGGCCTGTACCCGGAGAACTTCAGCCTCAGCGTTCCGCAACTGTCGCATCTGGATATCAGCCCCACCGCCAGCCCGCGCGACATGATGACCATCGCCATCGGCGAAAGCGATTCCTGCCAGAACGATATCGTGTGCCGCGCCAATCCCACCGCAGGCTTCACCAGTGCCGCAAAGGCAGTGGCGCGCATGGTGTTCACCACCAGCCAGGGGTCGTTCCTGTGCACGGGAACCCTGCTCAACAACACCAACACGCCCAAGCGCAATCTGTTCTGGACCGCGGCGCACTGCATCAGCACCCAGACGGTGGCCAATACGTTGCAGACCTACTGGTTCTACGACGCGGCCAGCTGCAACGGCAACACCGCCAGTTCGCAGGCCACAACGCTCACCGGCGGCGCGTTCCTGCGCCATGCCAACACCACGCGCGACACCGCGCTGCTGGAACTGAAGACCGCACCGCCGAGCGGCGCGTTCTATGCCGCCTGGAACAGCGCGGCGATCGCATCCACCAGCACCTCGATCGTGGGCATCCACCACCCGTCGGGCGACGTCAAGAAGTACTCGCTGGGTACCGTGAACGCGCTGAATACCTCCATCGACGGCAAGAGCCCGTTGTATCGCGTGGTCTGGAACGACGGCGTCACCGAAGGCGGCTCGTCCGGCTCGGGGCTGTTCACCATCGCCAGTGGCGGTGCGTATCAGCTGCGCGGCGGCCTGTACGGCGGCTATTCGTTCTGCAGCGCACAGACCGATCCGGATTACTACTCACGCTTCTCCGACGTGTATTCGTCGATCTCGACCTTCTTCGGGCAGTAAGCGTCCAGGCGTTGTCGAGCAAGGCGTGGCAGGCGTGAGAGCGCCTGCCACGTCAGGCGGCGCGAGCCTGCGCACCGCCACCTGCATGATCGACATGCGCAGCGTCGTGCCTGGCGCAATCACGGCAATGCGGTGATGCGCTCCCGCGATGGGTCGTTCCACAACCGTCTCTTGCTGGCATCGCGCAATCGCGTGGTCGGGCTGCTGTTGCCGGTGCGATGCGTGTACAGAATCCAGTTCGGCAGACCCGGCAACGCGCGGCTCGCCTCGATTGCGCGAGCACCCTCAAACCGCATCAACCGATACACCCAGAACGTATGCCAGCGATGGTCGCGGGTCGCCGACGGACTGGCGGTGATGACCGACAGCTGCAGCAATGCACACCCACCCTGCCGTGGCACGCGCCGGTAGTCGTCGGGAGTGGGTTCGTGCGTGGGCACACGCAGGGCGCGGTAGTGATCGACCTGCGACAACACCACGGTACGCCACGCATTGCCGCCTGCCAGACCGACGCCGCCACTGCCCAGGGTCACCACGTAATCCGGACGATGGTCGCCATTGAGATCCACCCGCTCCACGCCATGGAAACCCATCAGCCCACCACCCAATTCGACCGCTGGCAGCAGGAGGCGTCCGGCTGCATCCTGCACCTGCAACATCGGTGCTGCACCGCGATTGTCCAGGGCAAGCACGGTGTCTGCATCGCGGAAGTGGGTCACGCCCTCCCACTGCACGCTGTCTTCCACGGCAGGTAGCGCGTCCACGCTGCACTCCGAGCCAATGGGCGGCCGCGACCAGGGCGGATACTGCGGATGCCAGGCCTGTGCCTGCGACGACAACAGCAACGTCAGCGCCGTGGCCCGGCATGCGTAGCGGCGGCACCTGGCCTGCGTGGTGGTGTTGCGCAGATCCATGGCCGCGACGCTCCGGGTTCGATGGTGCAGCACTATGCGTACTCGCCTGCACGGCGGCAAGCGTCTGCGAGGCCGCCACTGCAGCGCCCGGGATAGCCGGGTGCGCTCCCTGGCTGGAGGTTGGGCGACAGGGTGCGGATACCGAATCGCTTCACCCAGCGCAGCCGACAGCACGACAGTGCTCACCGCCAGGCGGGCGTGGTCGTTGCTCGGTGCGGCATGGAGCATGCGTACACGCCGGTTCTTCCGCGCGGTCCACACCCACCTGACGGCTGCGCGCTACGTTGTGCCAGCCGCCGCCACGACGCGCAGCGTCGCGTGCCGTGTAAGCGCACGCTCTGGTGGCTGCCGACCGACGCTGCCATGCCACCACACGCTGGCATGCCCCGCCAAGTTCGAAGTACGTTCAAGCGAGCAAAGCGCAGCGCGATCCTGCAGACTGCAAGCACCTTCCATCATCAGGATCGGCATGTCCGCCTACCATCGCTGTCGCCGTGCCGTCACCGCGGTGCTGCTTGTCGCAGTGTCCGCGGTCTCCACTGCCGCGATGGCGGCGACGCCGGCCGCCACCGAGGACGTCAAGGCCTACGCATTGCAGCTGTGCCTGGACCAGAACTACGAACGCAGCGGCCGGCTGGAGTCCGACCAACTGCGCGACCGCTCGTATCTGCTCACCACCTACGCACTGGATAATGCCAAGCCTGGCGCTACCGCAGGTTTACAGGCCTTTGTCGCGCAACAGACGGCGGACTACCACCGCGGCGAGGTGCCGATGAAGGACGAAGCACGCCGCGGGCCGTTCACCAGGATCTTTGCGCAATGCATGGCGTTCTATCGCTCGCCAGCGCTGCGTGATTTTGTAGCAAGACAACGTTGAGTCGTGCCGGAGCGAGGTGTTTCAATCGTTGCCGACATGCAGCCCTGCCCAGTCTCCCGGAACCGCGATGACCGCCTTGACCAAGCTCCGTAGCCGCCGCGGTGTGCTCCAGACCGCACTCAGTGCCGGCGCGCTGCTGGCGTCCGGCCAACTCGCCGCCACTCCCCGCAAGAACGCTGCAAGCAACGGCGCGGCGCCTGCTCCCTTCCCGGCCAAGGGCAGCGTGCTGGTGCTGCTCGGCACCAAGGGCGGGCCGACACCCTCGCCGCTGCGCGCGGCGGCGGCCAATGCGTTGATGATCGACGGCCAGCCGTACCTGATCGATTGCGGCAACGGTGTCGCCCAGCAACTGGCCAAGGCCGGCATCCGGCTGCCCGCACTGCGCGATATTTTCCTGACCCATCATCATTCCGATCACAACGCCGACCTGCTCAATGTGGTGTGGCTGGCCTGGGCCAGCGGCTTGCAGACGCCGGTGCATCTGTATGGGCCACCGGGCATCGGCCCGATGGTGGATGCGTTCGTCGAGATGAACGGCATCGACATCCAGGCACGCATCCGCGAGGAAGGCCGCCCGCCGTTCAAGCAGCTCATCCACGTGCACGAGTTCGACCAGGCCTGCACCGTGTTGCAGAACGATCAGGTCACGGTCACCGCCACGCTGGTGGCCCACTACACGCTCAAGCCCGCCTTCGCCTATCGCTTCCAGTCCCGCGACCGCACGGTGGTGTTCTCCGGCGATACCCGCTACCTGCCGGCGTTGGCCGAGTTCGCCAGGGACACCGATGTCCTGGTGCATGAAGTGATGTATCTGCCCGCGCTGGAACGCATGCTCAAGACCAACGACAACGCCCCCACCTTGCTGGACCATCTGCTCAAGAGCCATTCCACCAGCGAAGAGGTGGGACGGATCGCCGCTGCCGCCGATGCGAAACTGCTGGTACTCACTCATTTTGTCCCCGGCGGCGATCCATCCATCACCGATGCGATGTGGAGCGACGGCGCACGCAAGCACTACGCCGGGCCGATTGTGGTGGGCAAGGATTTGATGCGGCTGTAGCCGGCAGAGCGTTGCAGCATGCAGGTGGACCAATGTCGCGCATGTCTTGGGTCGACACGGAATCCAGATCGGCATCGTGTCGACGGCGCTGCCGTTTCTGCGCAGCCCATGCCGAAGTGCAGGCGTGTCTATCATGGTCCGGCGGCACTGCTGCGCTCGGCCGAGTAGGCAGCGCCCTGCAGGCAGTGTGGTTTCCGGATCAATTACCACGATTCCCGGCACTCCTAAAAACGCGGCACACCCGAGCGTCTTGATGTCGTGACGTTTGCCTGGGGCGGCCGGCGCCTTCAGGGGTGGCTAAAGCGCACTGCGCAGTCCTACATCGCCACCCGACTGCGTCCACCCCATACCTGTTCGCCCGCCTGGCAATAGCGCTCGATAAACGCTTGCTGCGACGGCATGTGTTCCACCACGCGCTGGATCGGCTGCGCAATGCCATCCAGCAGGCGACGCAGGTCGGCATCAGACACTGCGGCCGCCAGCGGATGATGCTGCTGCGGCACGATCCCCTGCCCCAGCAGCACGTGCGTCCAGGAATCCACGCGAAACAGTTCGTCGGTGCCTTGCCAGGCGTGCGCGCGCTCGCGCCAGGCACGCAGGCGCAGGCGCAGCGATTCGGGCAATTCCATGTCGCGGCACTGCTGCCACAGCGGCTCGTCGCGCTGGGTCGCGTGGTAATGCAAGATGACGAAATCGCGCACGTGCTCCATCTCGGCGCGGCTGATGTCGTTGAAGACCTCGACCTGCGATGGTGCGATGCCATCGGCCGGGAACAGGGTGATCAGCCGTACCACCGCGGCAATGGTGAGATGGATGCTGGTGGATTCAAGCGGCTCGATAAAGCCGCTGGCCAGGCCCAGCGAGACCACATTCCTGTTCCAGGCCTTGAGCCGTCGCCCGGTACGGAACGGCACCATCCACGGGTCCTTGACCGGGGTTGCGGCAGTGTCGCGCAGCAGTTTGGCGTGCGCCTGGTCATCGGACATGTGCTGGCTGGAGAACACCAACCCATTGCCAACGCGATGTTGCAAGGGAATATGCCAGCGCCAGCCCGCCTCATGCGCGATGGCGCGCGTATACGGCACCGGCGGGCCCACTGCCTCGGTCTGCACCGCCACCGCGCGGTCGCACGGCAGCCAGTGGCTCCAGTCCTCGTAGCCGGTGTGCAGGGTCTGCTCGATCAACAGGCCACGGAAGCCCGTGCAATCGATGAACAGGTCGCCTTCGATCACCTGGCCGTCTTCCAGCACCAGCGCGGCCACATCGCCGCTATCGGGCTGCAGCGTCACCTGCTGGATCCTGCCTTCGACACGCGTGACTCCGTGCGCCTCGCTGCGCGTGCGCAGGAATCGTGCGTACAGCGCCGCATCCAGATGGTAGGCGTAGTTGACGGCTGGCTCGCGCGGCAGCGCGAAGCGGTCCACGCGCGAGGCAACCGTCTCAAGGCAGTAATCGCCAAATGCGCCGGACATGCCGCGGCGCTGACTTTCCAGCCACAGATGATGGAAGGCGCACACCAGGGTGCTCTGGCCGGTAATGCCGAACGGGTGGATATAGCGCTCGCCCTGCCGGCGCCAATGCTCGAAGGAGATCGACAACTTGAACGTGCCGGCCACCGCGCGCAGAAACTCCTGTTCGTCGATCTGCAGGAACCGGTGGAAGGTGCGGATGGGCGGCACCGTGGACTCGCCCACCCCCACGGTGGCGATCTGATCGGACTCGACCAGGGTGATGTCCAGCAAGTCGCGGAACTGATGCGACAACGCGCAGGCCGCGATCCAGCCGGCGGTGCCGCCACCGGCGATGACAACCTTGCGAATCCTGGCCTGGGTCACTGCGTTCTCCTGTAAGTGGCACCACACGACGGCTGTGCGATCAGCGATTGAGCTTGCCGATCAGCATGGCGCGCAGCTGGCGCGCCAATGTAGGGTCGATCGGGCCCAGCACCTGGCGCGCGTGCTCGGGCAGATGTTCGCCGGCCCGCTCTGCAGGGCCGAACACGTAGTAGTCGAACAACGCACGCCAGGCGGCCTTCTCCGAAGCCGGGCGGTCGCGGATGGCCCATAGCGCGTGATACAGCGCCTGCATCGGTGCGGGCAAGTGGGCGGGGGCCGTGCTCCACCAATAATTGACCAGCACATTGAACGGCTGCAGCGACTGCACATGGTGCCACCACATGCTGGGAATGAAGATCGCATCGCCCGGCTCGAGCACGGCCGTGCGCGCCTGCGACAACGCATCGGCCATGCGCGGGTAGCGCGCAAGATCCGGATGGGCCACATCCACCATGCTCACCACCTGGCCGCCCGGCGTCGGCTCCAGCGGGCCCGGATACAGATTGGCCACCTGCTCGGGCGCAAACAAGGTAAAGCGCCGCTGACCCACCGCGCACACCGCCAGATTATTGGGCGCATCGAAATGGCAGGACGCGATGACCCGATTGCCGATCCAGATGCTGGGCGGCACAGCCTTGCCGTCTGCACTGACATCCAGGGCATTTCCTGCAGCAAAACCGGGCAGATGCGCATCGATCGGCAACGAGGCCAGGTAATACGTGGGCGGCTGCGCATCGTCCAGATGCGCCTGGATCGCATCCAGCAGCGTACCCAAGCTGCCGCGTTGCACGTCGAAGTTGAGATCGCTGCAATCGTCGCGATAGAACGGCCGGCCGCCGATTTCGGGAGCGCCGTACGAATACTGCAGTGCCCTGCCGGTGTCCAGGCTGCGCAGCTGCGCCATGGCCTGCGACGTACCACGCTGCGCGGCCTGCACCAGCGCCCAGTCGCGCGCCACGCCGCGCAGCACCAGCGGCTGCGCGGCCGCGCACAGCTGCGCCAGCAATGCCGCATCCGGCTGGCAGTCGCTGCGCTCGGGCAGCGGGGCAATCGATGACGGTGCGCTCATGCGATCAGGCGCGTGCAGCGACCGCCACAGCGGCCTGCGCGTGCTGTAGCCGACGCTGCTTTTCGCCCATCAACCGGCGCAGGTTATGGTGCGAGGCCAGCATCAGGAACGCGCCTTCCAGATACCCGGCGTGATGCAGCTGCTGCAAGGCAGCGCCATCCAGCGCGGCCAATCGCTCGCGGTCGATGCTGTGCAGCCCCTCCAGGTGCACGCCATGGCTGTCGTCGAGCACGACATCCAGCTTCACCGGTTGGATCAGGCCCAGCGCATCGAATGCCGCGCACATCGCCTGCCCTGCATCCATGCCATCACGGATGCCGCGCAACACGCTGATGATGTGTTCCAGATACGCACTATGCCCGCCTTGCGGCAGGAACACCGCCTCGCCTTCGGCACGGCTGATGCGCGGATGCTCCAGGTCGACATGAATCACCGGCTCCTGCACCAGCGCACCATCGATACGCTGCTCCTGAAACCCGATCAAAAATGGCCCCTTGGCGACAATGCCCGGCAGGTAACCGGCATTCCAGCGGCTTTCCTGCAGAAACAGGTTTTCATCGGGCGCAAAACCCAGCAGGGCCACCGACTGATAGGCACCGGTGGCCGCATCCTTGCGAAAGAACAGCGGGTATTCGCGTTGCAGCTCGGCGTACTCGGTGACGAAGGCCGGCACAAAGCCGACCGCATCGCCAAATTCGGCACCAAACCGCAGAATCACGCGCAGATCGTGGTGCGCCACATTGTTGAGCACTGCATATCGCGACATCTGTAGCTCCAGCAGTGGCCGGCGATGGCCACTGCACTGGTCGGGGGATCGATCACGCGACGACATGCCGCGTCCGCTGCCCGCGAGCATTGCCAAAAAGGAGGAAGCCGGCAAGCGGCAGAGCAGCATGCGCCGGCGCACTGCGGAGGCAGGTGTGTGGATGACTGCACCCGTCATCCGCACACCGGTTGTACTTCGATGGTGCCGCGCAACGACCGCGCCTGTTGCGCTCGCCTGCGATGTCGCTGCCGGATGACCACCCGGCCCGTGTAGCTGCTGCGGCAGCGCCTCGCAGGCGCATCCGACTGATGCAGCGCTGATCGCACAGAGACACCGACGCGGCAGCCGGCGTGCACCCTAGGCAGACACCCCAGGCACACACCGGCTGCATCCATAGGGCGCACTGGCGTCAGAACGTCGCCGCCAGTGCGATTCCCTCAGAACGCGTACCGCACACCCAGCGTATAGCGCGGCTGCTGGTCGATCAGGCGGACAATCTGCTTCTCCGATCGCCCATGCCAACGCACGTCTTCGCCGGTGAGGTTGATCGCCTCAAAGCCCACCGACAGCTGCTTGTTGAACGCGTAGCTGAGGCTGAGATCGAACTGCTGGTACGCCTCCACGTAGTACGGGTTGCGGTTGGAGGCATCCTGGTTGGCCGCGATCAGGTACTCGTCGCGCCAGTTCCAGGCCAGACGCGCGCTCCAGCCGTATTTTTCGTACATCAGCATCACGTTGGCGGTATCGCTCAGGCCCAGCAACGCGAACTGGTCGCGGTCGATGACGTTGTTGTCGAACGCCACATCGCCTTCGACGATGGTGTAGTTGGCGTAGATGCCGAACCCGGTACTGCCGAAGAAGTACTGCCCGCCAAGCTCCCAGCCATGGATGTTGGCCTTGTTCTGGTTGATCGGCCGCGACACATCGAACTGGTACAGCGGGTCGGCGGCGGTGCCGACCAGGTCGTAGGCATTTTCCAGCGCCAGGCTCTGCGCGGAGCTGCCGTTGTAGGCGCCCAGGCCGCCGGTGGCCGCGGCGTTGCGCAACAAGGCGGTGGCCGCGAACAGGGAGGTATCGTTGGCCGAACAGGCCGCCGCCACGTCGTTGCCGGCCGCACCGACCTGGGCGGCGCAGGCACCACTTTGCAGGAAAGCCAACGCAGCCTGCGCATCCGGCCCGGAGGTGGGATCGGTCAGCCCATACAGCGTTTCGCGCGAGACCGTGGTGCCGATGAAATTGCTGACGCGCTTGTTCCAGAACGTAGCCGACACATAGCTGGCGTCGGCGAAATACCATTCCAGCGCCAGATCCAGGTTGTCCGATTCCAGCGGGTCCAGCGTGGGCGTCTGCGAATCACCGCTGGCGCGGTTGGACGGGTTGATCAGGATCGAGCCAGCCGGGGTATTCGGCGTCGGCCCGGCGAGCAGGTTGTTGTACGGCGCGCGCGCGATGGTCTGGCCGAACGAGGCACGGCCTTTCAGCGAATCGGTGATGTCGATGCTGAAATCCAGATTGGGCAGGATGTAGTTGTAGCTGGTCTTCTCGCTGAAGGGCTGCTGTTCGGTAGAGCGCAGCAACTGGAAGTCGTTGTTGGCCTGCCATTGCAGCGCGACGGGCGTGGCCACCTGCGAGGTGGATTCCACATCGGTACGCTCGTAACGCAGGCCCAGGCGCGTATTGGTGGTCATGCCGGAGATGTCGCCGGTCAATTCCAGTTGCACATACGCTGCGCGGGTCTTTTCTTCGACCTGATTGTCCGCGCTGTACAGCGGGTTGTAGCGCGTCGCAGCGCCGTACTGGCTTCCACCCCACAGCGCCAGCTGGCTGGCATCGCCGCGCCATGCGTTAGGCGCGGCGCCATTGGCGTTGAAGTCATCGAACATGCCGACGATGCTCACCGGCCGCAGCAGGTCGGTCATGCCCGGCTCCCTGCCGGCATTGGCCACGCCCCAGTCGCCCAACGTGGAGTAATTGTCGCTGGTCAGGCGGTGCATGGTGGTATTGGACGAACTGACGCCGAACTGGAAACGCCCGTCGTCGAAATCGAACTTGCCATCCAGGCGGCCTTCCTTGGTCTCGGTCACCTGCTTTTGATAATAGATGCGCTGCACCTGCGAACCCAGATTGTTCTTGGTGAAATCCGGATTGACCACTCCATTGGTGCCAGCCAGCGAATCGGCGACCGTGGGATACCAGGTACGCGCGCCGATGGGCAGCGAATTGTTGAACCACAGCTCTTGCCCCCACTGGCCGCCGCAGGACGGACCATTGGTGCAATTGTTGGTGCCGGCAAAGCTGAAATAGGTCGCGCTGCCGCCGGTGACCGGATCGTTGGGCAGGCTCTGGGTCTTGGAGTTGTGCGCATCGAAGGTCAGCTGGAAGCGATCGCTCACCTGCCAGTCCGCATTGAAGCCGAGCGAACCGAGCGTGTACTTCTGCTCGTTGCGCTGCTGCTCCATGCCGAAGTCCTTGGCGCCGTTGGGCACATCGCGCAGATACACCGGCGTGGCCACCGTCTGGCCGGTATCGAAGGTCAGATCGGTGAAGCTGTTGGCGCGCTGCAGCCAGATGCCCTGCTCGCCGCGTTCTTCGCGGATTTCATTGGACGAATAGGTGTAATCCAGGGTCAGCGTGAGGCTGTCGGTCGGTGCGAACTGCATCACCGCCTGGCCGTTCATGCGCTCGCGCTGGAAGTCGGCGAATGCGTAGCGGATATCGTTGGGCAGGCCATACAGCTGGCCGATCGCCGGCGCATTGGTCACCACGGTATCCGGGCGCAGTGCCGGGTCGGTCCCGGTCCAGCGCTGGATGTTCCAGCGGTTTTCGGTGGCCTGCACCGAACCGCCGTGACGCTTCTGATAGCTGGCGCTCAGGCCGATACCGAAGGTCTTGTCCGGGTTGGTGTAACTGAAGATGCCCGACACTTCCGGGGTCAGCGAATCGCCGAACGGCTGCGAGCGGTCGGAGACCATCTTGGCGCCGGCATTGGCCACCACGCCCTCGTGATTGAACGGCTTGTCGGTCTGGATGTTGATGGTGGCGCCGATACCGCCGCTGGGCGCAGTGGCACGGCTGGTCTTGAACACCTCGATGCCGGTGATGGCTTCGGAGGCGAGCTGGGCGAAATTGAACGCACGCGTGCCCACATCCACGCCGCCGATCGGCGTCTGCCCGGGCGCACCGAAGGCGTCGGCACCGGGAATCAGGCGGCCATTGAGGGTGACCGTATTGAATTGCGGGCCGAAGCCGCGTGCGGTGACCTGCGCGCCTTCGCCATCGCGACGTTCGATCGAGATGCCGGTGATGCGTTGCAGCGATTCGGCCAGGTTGGTATCGGGAAACTTGCCGATATCTTCGGCGCTGATCGCATCCACCACGCCGGCAGCATCGCGCTTGATGCCCATCGATTGGTCCAGGCTGCTGCGGATACCGGTGACGTTGACGGTATCGAGCGTGGTGGCGGCATCGCTGCTGGACTGCGGCGCGGGTGTCGGCGGCGCGAGGTCCTGCGCAAACGCGGGATTGATGACCAACAGGCCACCAACGAAGGTGAACATGGCCTTCGACTTGAAGCTGTTCAACGTACGACGCATCGATGTGTCCTCGGGAGTGGAGTCCAACCGTTTACGGCCAATGTCGCGGCATGCGACACGGCGAAGTCATGACCACCGCCGGATCGGCGATGGAACAGCCCTGCTCTGAATAAGGTCCCCTAGCGCGCACGCCGCCGATCGCCCCTTCGATCGTCGGCCTGCGTTGTGCGTTGCATGCCTGCGGCAGACATCGCCGACAAAGGTGGTGTCGGCGACAGGTGCGCAATGCGTGCCCTGCACGGCGTGCCGGCCAGTGATAGCGCTAACACGCCGCGCAGCCTAGTCAGGCGATAAAGGGCTTGTCACCGTGCGTTGCAGCATAGTGATGGGCATGCACTGTTACAGCCGATACGGCAGCCGCTTGAGTCCGCATGCAGTCTTCAATGGCGGCGCGGCTGTAAGCGTTATCACCCAATTGCGCGAAAACCGGCAGCAGGTGCGGCGAAATTCGCACAATCAAACTGCAGCAGCATGGTCGTGCAGGACGACTGCGCAAACTGCGCATCGACGACAACGCGATCGACCCGGACGCACGAGGCACACGATCGTCATGCAGCGCTGGCGACCGATCTCGTGGCGCTGGAACCCGGCACAGAGCTGACGGATGCACAAGGAAAACGGCGCAATCTTCGCAATCGATTGCGCCGTGGGTGGCGGTTGCAGTGCGCAGCGATTGCGCGCATCGGCGAACGTGATCTTGGAACGGCTGACAATGTGGCAAGCCGTCCTCGGGTGGGTGTGGACGGCGCGGAGGAGCCCGAACGTACGCGTGGTACACGCTGCATCGAGCACCGGCTGCGCCCGCCTGTCGGTGCGCACAGTCGTCTTGCGAGTTGCTCTTGAGCCTGCCCGCGCTGGCGACGGTCAGCCGATCACATCCACGCGATCGTCGCTGCGGTCGGCATCCGGCAGCGCGTGATCCGGGTCCAGGGTCACGTGCAGCACTTTCTGGGTGGTGGGCAGGGTCAAGGTCGGGGCGGTGTTCTGCAGCCAGGTCTCTACCGGCACGCGACGGTCCAGGTGACTGCCGTCGGCCAGATCCACGCGCACGGTGACCGGCATGACCAGTTTTTGCCGGCTCCGCAAGGTCAGCTGCAGCCCCTTGGCCGGGTCGTGCTCGACGTACTGCGCGCGGGCGATGCCCAAGTCCAGCTGCCAGTTATTGAGATACCAGCCGCGCCACCACCAGCTCAGGTCTTCCCCGCTTTCGCTTTCCATCAGCCGGAAAAAGTCCGAGGGCGTGGGATGCTTGTAGGCCCAGGTGGCGATGTATTTGCGAAACGCCGGATCGAAGCGCTCCGGCCCCAGAATCTGCTCGCGCAGCAGCACCAGCCCCAACGCGCCCTTGAAATACGTCAGCGGGTGACGGTAGGTTTCGCTGGTGGCATCGGCGATATCCATCAAGGTCGGCGCACTGCGGTCGGCCAGCAACGGCAGGATTTCATCGACCGGATTTCCGCCCTTGGGCGCATATTCCGAATCGCGCTTGGGCGCATATTCGCCCTTGTTGAAGGCGTCCGATGCATACACATCGATGAAGGTATTGAAGCCTTCGTCCATGAAGGCGTGGCGGCGTTCATTGGAGCCGACGATCATCGGGAACCAGGTGTGACCGATCTCGTGGGCGGTGATCCAGAACAGGTCCTTGCCGCCGTCCTCGAAGCCGTCGAACACGATGCCCGGATATTCCATGCCCGCACCGTAGCCGCCCAGGTTGATGGCAGCCGGCCATGGATACGGATACCACTGCGAAAAATGCTCGATCGCGCCCTTGACGTATTCGGTGGAGCGATCCCATTTATCCGCGCCCACACCCTCCACCGGGTACACCGACATCGCCAGCGACTGCTTGCCGCCCGGCAGGTTGATGCGTGCCGCGTCCCACACGAACGCAGGCGATGCGGCGAACGCGACATCGCGCGCGTGCTCCATATGGAACCGCCAGGTGCGCGTGCCCTTGCCCGCCGGCGCTGCCGCACGTGCGGCCACGTCTGCAGGCGTGCGGATCAGCACCGTGCGGTCGCTGTCGCGCGCCTGTTGCAGGCGTTGCTGCTCGGCGCGGCTGAGCACCTCGGCCGGGTTGGTCAACGCACCGGAGCCGGCCACCAGAAATCCGTCCGGCACGGTCACTGCGTAATCGAAGTCGCCGTACTCCAGATAGAACTCCGAGCCCAGATACGGTTGCGTGTCCCAGCCACGCAGATCGTCATATACCGCCATGCGCGGATACCACTGCGCAATCTCGTAGATCTCGCCCTGCTTGCTGGCGCTATAGGCGGTGCGGCCGCCCCAGGTGCCGGGAATGCGGTAGCGGTAACGGATCTGCAGCGTCAGCGCCTTGCCCTGCCCGGCCAGCGGCTGTGGCAGATCCACGCGCATGCGGGTGTCGTCCACCACGAAGTGCGCCGGCTGGCGGCGGCCGTCGCGCTCGATCTCCACGCTGGCGATCTGCATGCCATCGGTGAACTGGGTGCGCCGCGATGGGCGGCTGGCTGCCGCGCGCGCATCGGCACGGTAGATGTTCTGGTCCAGCTGCAGCCACAGCACGTCCAGCGTGTCCGGGCTGTGGTTGGTGTAGTGGATGGCAGCGGTGCCGGTGAGCGTGTGGCTGGCCGGATCGATGCGGGCGTCGAGCTGGTAATCGGCACGGTTCTGCCAGAACAACGGCCCGGGCACGCCACTGCCGCTGCGGTAGGCATTGGGCGCATCGGGCAATTGCAACGGTGCGAACAACGCCAGTGGGTCGAACGTGCCCGGTGGCGCGACGGTTTGCGCGCCAGTGGCGGCCAGCGCTGGCGCGCTGACGCACGCCAGCGAGAGTGCAACGGTGAGCGAGCGGCGCATGGTGGGGAACATGCTGTGGTCCTGCGACGGGGGGAGTTTCATCCTACGGCGGCGCTCGCCGGGCGTGCACTGCCATTGGTCCCGGTCGGCGCCAGGTCAGGCCACTTGGCAGGCTGCATCGTTGCCGACACCTGCGTGTCGGCCAGGCGGCCGTGCGGTGCGGCTGGCGCCCAACGGCGTCGTGCTTATGCACGATGCGCGGCGATGCCCCTGCCACTGCCTGCGACGACCGAAGACGTCGGCAGACGCCGATCGCCCGATCGCCCGATCGCCAATCGGCAGGTGCTCGCGCCAACGCCGCCTGAAAGCGCCGCATCTCATCCGCCGCGAACAGGGCTCGACCGGGCTAGAGCGTGTTATG
>NZ_JPLE01000043.1 GCF_001010415.1 Xanthomonas pisi DSM 18956 | reverse complement strand
AGAGACAGATTCGGGGGCGGTGGCCGTGGTGGTTTTGGCGGCGGCGGTGGCTGGGGCGGCGGCGGTGGATCATCGGGAGGCGGTGGCGCCTCGGGGAGCTGGTAATGCGGTGGTTCAGGCATTTTTTTGCGCCCTCGGCGCAGCGCAGGTTTCCGGCTGCTTGCATGGACACGATCGCTGCGGCCGTGGCCGCCAGCGAACGCAGCCATACCGGCCAGATCATGGTGGCGGTGGATGGGGACCTGCCGCTCGGGGCGCTGTGGCGCGGGCACACGGCCCGCCAGCGCGCCGAGCAGGCGTTCGCCCAGCTGCGCACCTGGGACACCGAAGCCAATAACGGTGTCCTCATTTATCTGCTGCTGGCAGACCACGCCATCGAAGTCGTCGCCGACCGCGGCCTGCGCAGCCAGGTGCCGGAGGCGCAGTGGGCGGAGGTGTGCCGGCGCATGCAGCAGTTCCTGCGCGAGGGCCAGCACGAGGCTGCGGTGCTGGCCGGGATCGAGGCGGTCACCGAGCTGCTGGTCGCGCATTTCCCGGCCGCCGGCGACATGCAGCATGAAGACGAGCTGCCCGATCGGCCACAGCTCTTAGGCTGAGCGCGCCCGAGGTGTCAGAATAGCGGCCTCGCTCTACGTGATACGCGGTCCGCATGATCTATCTGCACGCCATCGACCCCATCGCCTTCTCGCTCGGCCCGGTGCAGGTGCACTGGTACGGCTTGATGTACCTGGCCGCCTTCTTCTCGGCCTGGGCGCTGGGCCGTTCGCGGATTTTGCGCGGCCGTCTGCCGGGCGTGGATATGGACGGTTTTTCCGACCTGCTGTTCTACGGCATGCTCGGCGTGGTGCTGGGCGGGCGCATCGGCTACATGCTGTTCTATGCATTCGAGACCTTCCTGGCCAATCCACTGATCCTGTTCAAGGTGTGGGAAGGCGGGATGAGCTTCCACGGCGGGCTGCTGGGCGTGTTGATCGCCTGCTGGCTGTGGGCACGCAAGCATCGCCTGCACTTCTTCGACGTGATGGATTTCGTCGCGCCGCTGGTGCCGTTGGGCCTTGGCTTCGGGCGGCTCGGCAATTTTGTCGGCGGCGAGCTGTGGGGTAAGTTCACCCAGGCCGGCTGGGGCGTGATCTTCCCGCATGCGCCGGAACTGGCCGACATCGCACCAGCGCAGATTCATGCGCAATACGCCGCCGGCGCACTGGATCGCTTCGCCCGTCATCCGTCCCAGCTGTACGAGGCCGCGCTGGAAGGCGTGGTGATGTTCGTCGTGTTGTGGGCATTCTCGATGAAGCCGCGCGCGCGCTATGCGGTGTCGGGGCTGTTTGCGCTGCTGTACGGGGTGTTCCGCTTCATCGTGGAATTCGTGCGTGTGCCGGATGCGCCGATTGGCTATCTGGCCTTCGACTGGCTGACGATGGGCCAGATTCTGAGCTTGCCATTGATTGCGGTGGGCCTGGTCTTGCTGGCGATGTCACGCCGCGCGCCGGTCTTGCAGCCGGTGGTGCCGGTTGCCGCAACCGTGGAGGCGGTCAAGTGAAACCGTACCTGGACCTACTGCAGCACGTGCTGGAACACGGCGCCGAAAAGTCCGACCGCACCGGCACCGGCACGCGCAGCGTATTCGGCTGGCAGATGCGCTTCGATCTCAACGCCGGCTTTCCGCTGGTCACCACCAAGAAGCTGCACCTGCGCTCGATCATCCACGAGTTGCTGTGGTTCCTGCAGGGCGATACCAACATCGGGTATCTGAAAGACAACCAGGTACGTATCTGGGACGAATGGGCCGACGACAATGGCGATCTTGGCCCGGTCTACGGCAAGCAGTGGCGGCGTTGGACCGGCCCGGACGGCGTCGAGATCGACCAGATGCAGTGGCTGGTCGATGAGATCAAACGCAATCCGGACTCGCGTCGCCTGGTCATCAGCGCCTGGAATGTCGGCGAACTGCCGCAAATGGCATTGATGCCCTGCCATAGCCTGTTCCAGTTCTACGTGGTCGACGGCAAGCTCAGTTGCCAGCTCTACCAGCGTAGCGGCGACATTTTTCTGGGCGTGCCGTTCAATATCGCCAGCTATGCGCTGCTCACGCACATGGTGGCGCAAGCCACCGGGCTGGGCGTGGGCGATTTCGTGCATACGCTGGGCGATGCGCATCTGTACTCGAACCACTTCGAGCAGGCCCGAGAGCAACTGACGCGCACACCGCGCGCACTGCCCACCTTGCGTCTGAATCCCGAAGTCACCGATCTGTTCGCGTTCCGTTTCGAAGATATCGCCATCGACGGCTACGACCCGCATCCGGCGATCAAGGCGCAGGTGGCGGTGTAAGGATCGATGTAGGTAAAACGTTCTTGTTGATTGGGAGGGGCGGTGGCAAAACATTCATGCAAAGCACGCGAGAAGCTTGCGGATTCTTTGATGAGTATGTCTGGCTCTTTAGCCGTAGCTACAGCCGTGCCTGTCACAGCAGCGCCCCTGGGACTGATCATTGCTGCTTTGGTCAAGGGAGATAGGGCCGATCATGCTTGGGCGTTTCTTCAATCATCGCCGCTGCTGATTGCTCTATTCATGCTCGTATTTTCTTTTGGTGCGGGACTGACATTGCTAGCTAGAAAGTCAGCAATGAAGATCTATGACGACTTATATCCTGACAAATGCGAATAGCCCTGATCGTCGCCTTCGACCGCAACAACGCCATCGGTCGCGATAACGATCTGCCGTGGAAGTTGCCGGACGATCTCAAACGTTTCAAGGCGCTGACGCTGGGCAAGCCGATCCTGATGGGGCGCAAGACCGCGCAATCGTTGGGGCGCGCCTTGCCAGAGCGTCTGAATCTGGTGCTGACGCGCTCGGGGCAGGTGCCGTTCGCGGGCATGCAGGCGGTGGCATCTGTCGATCATGCGATACAGCGTGCCGGGCAGGAGGGCGCGCAGGAGTTGTGCGTGATCGGAGGCGGCGAGGTGTATCGCCTGACGATGGAACGCGCCGACGTGCTGGCGGTGACCGAGGTCGACACCGTGGTCGACCATGCCGATACGCATTTCCCGCCGATCGACCCGGCTGTGTGGGTGCCGGTGCAGCGCGAAGAGCATGCAGCCGACGCGCGGCATGCATTCGCATTTTCTTATGTGGATTATCGACGCCGCTGAGCGGCCGGATTTTCACGCCGGGCAAGGCTGACGAAGATGCAACGCCGCGCTGCAAGGCAGCGCAGCAAGCGTAGGTCGACACCCGGCGCGTCAATCGGCGCGCCTGTTCACCACCACCTCGCCCAGTTCGATCAGACGCGCACGCACGACGTTGCGGCTCAGTCCCAGCAGGGCAGCGGTCCTGACCTGGTTGTGGTGGCAATGCCGGTAGGCGGCACGCAATAGCTGCGCTTCGACCGTGGCATGCAGCGCGCCGTCATTGCTCTCGAACAAGGTGTCGAAGGCGTGTGCGAGCAGGGCCGCGGCATCGGGCTGCGCATCGCCGGTGGACGGGGTGGGCAGGCGCAGCTGCGACAGCCGGATGTCGTCAGCGCGCACCACGCCGTCGCGGTGGATCAGCAAGGTGTGGTGGATGACATTTTCCAGTTCGCGGATATTGCCCGGCCACGGGTACTGCACCAGGAGCTGCTCGGCCTCCGGGCTGATCATGACCTGGCCATGGCCCAGACGCTGGCTGTAGATCTGCACGAAATGGCGGATCAAGGGTGGAATGTCGCCGGGCCGTTCGCGCAGCGGCTTGAGCCCCACGCCGACCACGTTGAGCCGGTAGAACAGGTCCTGGCGGAACTGTCCCTGGCCGATGGCCTGTTCCAGCGGCACGTTGGTGGCGGCCAGCACCCGCACGTCGATCGGGATACTGCGGCGCGACCCCAGGCGCACCACTTCGCGCTCCTGCAGCACGCGCAACAGCTTGACCTGGATCGGCATCGGCAGGTCACCAATCTCGTCGAGAAACAGCGTGCCGCCATTGGCTTCCTCGAACCAGCCGGCCTTGGCGCTGAGTGCGCCGGTGAAGGCGCCTTTTTCGTGCCCGAACAACTCTGCATCGACCAGCGATTCGCTGAAGGCTCCGCAGTTGACCGCCACGAATGGCTGGTGCGCACGCGTGCTGAGGCTATGGATATGACGCGCCACCAGCTCCTTGCCGGTGCCGGATTCGCCGATGATCAGTACGCTGGCTTCGCTGGGCGCCACGCGTTCCAGGTGGGCCAGCAATGCCTGCGATGCCGGGTCTTCGAACACGTGCGCGGCGGCGGTCGTGCGGTTGCCGGCAGCGACGCGTTGCGGCAACGAAGGCAGGGTTAGCAGACGGAAATCGGACATGGGCCGGACGCAAGGAGGGAGAAGAAGGAGCGTCTGTCAGCGCGCAGCAGCGACACCTGCAGGCGAGTTCTACGCGACGGACACGCAGGGACTGGAGTCATGAGTAGAAGCTGGGTGTGGGCGCCTGTTGCCGTAGCGCCCATTCGCCGAGTTCGCGCACCTTGTAGTCGACCGGGTCGTGCAGGGTATGGGTGCGCAGATTGCGCCAGTAGCGGTCCAGGCGCAGCGCCGCATGGGTGGCGCGCGCGCCGGTGACGTCGAACAGTTTGCTGCTCACCTCCAGCCCCACGCGCGTGGTGGCGACCTTGGCGGCGGCCACTGCCAGGGCCACCTGTGCACGTTCGTCGCCGGTGAGCGCGTGTTCCTTGCGCCAGGCGGCATCGAGCAGATCGGCGGCGCGCCCGGCCAGCAGGCGTGCGCTTTCCAGCCCCAGCCAGAATTCGCCGTAATGGGCCAGGATGTAGGGATCGTCGCTGGCCTGCTCGACCCCGGAGCGATGCCAGGGGCGCGTTTCGGTCAAGGTATAGGTGCGCGCTTCTTCGAACGCGCCTTCGGCGATGCCCAGGAAGACATGCGCAAACAGCAGCTGCGCCAGCAACGGGCGCAGGCACGCGAATGGCGTGCTCAGGGGGCCGGGATCGAGCAGCAGCTCGTTTTCTTCCACCCGCACGCGCTCGAAGATGGTGCTGCCGCTGTCGGTCTGGCGCTGGCCGATGTTGTCCCAGTCGTGGCCCAGCGTAATGCCGCTACGCGCGGTGGGCACCGCGCCGATCAGCAGCTTGCCGCTGCGCTCGTCCAGTGCGGAGGCGATCAGCATCTGCGAGTCGAGAGCACCGGAACAGAAACTCTTCTTGCCGGAAAATTCGCGCCATCCTTGGTAATGCACGGCGACGGTCCGGGTATCCAGGGGATTGAGCGCGTTACCCCAGAACCACTGCTTGCGTGCGGTCTGCTCCAACCACGGTTGCCATTGCGCCGGTTGGCCGAACAAGCGCACGGTGGCCAGCATCAGGTGGTGGAAGCCGAACACGTGCGCGATCGAACTATCGGCCTTGGCGAACTCACGCACGATGGTCAGGACCTCGCTCCAGCTGGCGCCAAGGCCGCCGTATTGCAGCGGAATGCTCAGGCCCAGCAAGCCGCTGGCGCGTAGCGCATCGCGTTCTGCCTTGGGAGTGCCGCCCCGCGCATCGCGTTCGATTGCGGTGGCTGCGAAGTCGTTGGCCAGGCGCCGGGCCGTGTGCAGCGGATTGAGTACGGTGGGTTGCAGTTGGTGGCTTGTCATGCGCGGTGGCCTCGTTCCAGTCGCAGGGAGATGATCGGTACCCGGTGGCGCGCGTGCCGCCTGTGCATGCCGGTTGGCAGCCGTATGTATCGGCATGATCTGCAGGCGAACGCCGCATGCTTACACTGCATGGATGTCGTGCAGCGCAGCCAGCAGGTCCTGACGCGCCTCACGCTGCGTCGCCTCATGCGCCCGGCGTTCGCGTGGCCGCGGCGTGTCCAGCACTTGGGTATGCACGATGGATCCGGGCTGACCGCCGATAACGATGACGCGGTCGCTCAGATGGACCGCCTCGTCGATATCGTGCGTCACCAGCAGTACGGTGAAGCCGTGCTCGCCGGCCAGGCGCAGCAACAGCTCCTGCAGCCTGATGCGGGTGAACGCATCCACGGCGCTGAAGGGCTCGTCCAGCAACAGCACCTGCGGTTGGCGGTACAGCCCGCGCGCCAGCGCCACTCGCTGCGCCTGCCCGCCGGAGAGCTGCTTGGGTAGCGCTTGCGCGTGCTCGAGCAGGCCGACCTCGGCCAGCAACTGCTGCACGCGCGGCGACCGCCGTGCTGCCGCCGGCGAGGCAGCCGCGTCGTCGGCAAAGGCGACATTGGCGGCCACGTCCAGCCAGGGCAGCAGGCGCGGCTCCTGGAAGATGAACCCGATACGGCGGTCGATCCCCTGCATGCGGCTGCCATCCAGCAGCACCTCGCCGCTGTAGTCGCGTTCCAGGCCGGCCACGATGCGCAACAAGGTGCTCTTGCCGCAGCCGCTGGCGCCGATCAGGCTCAGGACTTCGCCTGGCGCCACGCGCAGGTCGATGCCGTGCAGCACGCTGCGTGTACCGAAGCGTTTGGTCGCCACCCGGATCTGCAGGCCGGCAGTCATGCGTCGTGCGCCGCGTGCGGAGAGGCGCGGCGGTTCTGCAGGTTGTCGCGCCAGTGCAACGTGCGGGTTTCCAGACCCTTGAGCACGCTGTCGCTGAGCTTGCCGAGCAAGGCAAGCAACACGATCGCGGCGATGACGATGTCTGGCCGCGAGGTTTCGCGCCCGTCGCTCAGCAGGTAGCCCAGCCCGCGCGTGGCGGCGATCAATTCGGCGGCCACCAGAAACATCCAGGCCAGGCTCAGGCTGGTGCGCAGCCCGGTGAAGATGGAGGGCAAGGCGGCCGGCAACAGGATCCGCCGCACCATGCGCCCCCAGGACAGGCCATAGGTCTCGCCCAGTTCGATCAGGCTGCGGTCGACCTGGCGCAGACCATTGGCCACGCCCAGGTACATCGGGAAGAACGCACCGATGGCGATCAAGGTGATCTTCGGCGCTTCATCGATTCCCATCCACAGCAGCAACAAGGGCACCCAGGCCAGGCTTGGAACCGCGCGCAGCGCCTGAAAGCTGGGATCCAGCAAGCGTTCCAGCCAACGGTTCAAGCCGACGCCGACGCCGATCACCAGCCCCAGCCCGGCACCGAGCGCAAAGCCCACCAGTACCCGCAGCACGCTGGCGCCCAGATGGCCTGCCAATCCCCGGCCGGCTTCGTCTGCCAGCGTGGTCAGGATCTGGCTGGGAGGCGGCAGCAGGTAGCGTGGCGTCCAGCCCAGCGCCGAGCAAAGTTCCAATGCCGCGAAGAAGCTCACCGGCAGCACCAGACCCAGGCTACCGGCGGGCAGGCGCCAGCGCCGCCGCAGCGACGATGGCAGGGTGCGCGACAGGCGGAACGAGGTCTGATTCATCGTGGCGGTCATCCCTGCGCCACGCGTGCGCGTGTGGCATAGCGGGGATCGATCAATGTGCCCAGTACCTGGGTCAGGTCGGTTCCGGGCCGCACCAGGCCTTCTTCCAGCAGGAGCGGCGCGGCGCTGCGCAAGGCCGCCAGTTGCTCGGCACCAATCAGTGGCCGGCTGAGATCGGTGCGCTGCAATTGCAGTTGCGCAACCGCCACCGAGAGCCTGGCTTGCTCGGCGATCAGGTTCGCCAACGCGTCCGGATGCGCGATGGCCCAGCGGCGTGCCTTCTCATAGGCCTGCAGCACCAGCGGAATCTGCTCGGGGTAGGCGGCGGCGAATTTTTCGCTGGTGTTCAAGAAGCCGTACGAATTAAAGGCGACGTTGCGATAGAGCAGCCGTGAGCCGGCGTCGAGCTGGCTGGCGGCCATATGCGGGTCCAGTCCGGCCCAGGCATCGACATTGCCGCGTTCCAGTGCAATACGCCCATCCGGATGCTGCAGATGGACGATGTCGACGTCGTTCCTGTGCAACCCGACTTCGCGCAGCGCGCGCAACAGAAACAAGTACGCGTCGGTGCCCTTGGTGGCGGCCACCCGTTTGCCCTTCAGTTCGGCCACGCGCTGGATCGGCGAGTGCTTGCCGACGACGAGGGCGACCCATTCCGGCCGCGAGTACACATAGACCGCCTTGACCGGATTGCCGTTGGCGCGCCCGAGCAGCGCTGCCAGGCCGGCGGTGCTGCCAAAGTCGATGCTGTTGCCGGCCAGATACTCCAGTGCGCGATTGCTGCCGGCCGATAATACCCAGGTGACCTCGGTGCCCTGCGGCTTGAGCGCCTCTTCCAGCCAGCCGAAGTGCTTGAGCACCAGCGAGGTAGGCGAGTAGTAGGCGTAATCCATGCGCAGTCGTTCGGGAACGGCGATCTTGCGCGGTGCGTCCGCGGCGCTGGACGCCAGCGGCGGGGCACCGAGCGCGACACCGGCCAATGTTGCGAGTTTGAGCAGGTTGCGACGCTTCATGAGGACTCCTCTCAGCGCGCCGAAGCGCGTGGCACGATGGTGTTGGCGATGACCTCGCCGAAGGGGCCGCTCAGTGGTTGCCCGGGCAGTGGTTGCCGGCGTGCGCGAGGCAGCAGCGGGAACACCAGTTCGGCAAAGCGATAGGCCTCTTCCAGGTGCGGATAGCCGGAAAAGATGAAGGTGTCGATGCCGAGCGCCGCGTATTCCTCGATCCGCTGCACCACCGTCTGCGGGCTGCCGACCAGGGCGGTACCGGCACCGCCGCGGACCAGGCCAACCCCGGCCCACAGGTTCGGGCTGACTTCCAGATCGGCGCGCGTGCGGCCCTGGCCACGCCCATGCAGTGCGGCCATGCGCCGCTGGCCGACAGAATCCATGCGCGCGAAGGCGCGCTGTGCGCGCTCCACGGTGTCGTCGTCGAGATGACGGATCAGTGCGTCGGCCGCGGCCCAGGCCTGCGCGTCGGTTTCGCGCACGATGACATGCAGGCGGATGCCGAAGCGCAGCGTGCGCCCGAGCGCGGCCGCCTTGCTGCGGACAGTGGCGATCTTCTGCGCCACCGCAGCCGGTGGCTCGCCCCAGGTCAGGTAGGTGTCCACCTGCTCGGCCGCCAGATCGTGCGCCGCATCGGACGAACCGCCGAACCATACCGGCGGATACGGCCGCTGCACGGTGGGATACAGCAGTTGCGCCGCCTTGACCTGCAGATGCTTGCCATCGAAGTCGTAGCTTTCGCTGTCATGGCTGCGGCGGATGATCTCGCGCCAGATCCGGATGAACTCGGCCGAGGCATCGTAACGGTCGGCGTGATCGAGAAACACGCCATCGCCTTCCAGCTCGCCGCGGTCACCGCCGGTGACCAGATTGACCAGCAAGCGCCCGCCGGAGAGTCGGTCGAAGCTGGCGGCCATGCGCGCCGCCAACGCGGGCGCCATCAGGCCGGGGCGCAGCGCCACCAGAAACTTCAACTGGCGTGTGGCATTGATCAGGCTGGACGCGATCACCCAGGGGTCTTCGCAGGAGCGCCCGGTGGGAATCAAGACCCCCTCGTAACCCAGCGTGTCTGCGGCCACAGCCACCTGGGTGACGTAGTCGGCACTGACCTGGCGCGCGCCTTCGCTGGTGCCCAGATAGCGGCTGTCGCCGTGGGTGGGAATGAACCAGAACATCTCCATCGCACTCTCCTTCAGGTGGACTGGCGATATCGCGCCGGCGAACCGGATCAGGCGATGCGCAGTTGCGCATCGGGGCGCACCCCCAGCACGCCGACAGCGCGTTCGGCGGCCAGGGCGATACGCTGGCACAGCGCCGGATCGACCACCCGGTAATCGTGGAAATCGCTTTCGCTGGCATAGATGCCGATCGGCAGCGTCAACGCCTGGAAAAACGCGAACAATGGCCGCAGTTGGTGATCGATGACCAATGCATGCCGTTCGCTGCCGCCGGTAGCGGCCAGCAGAACCGGCGTGTCGATCAGGGCGTGCATGTCGATCAGGTCGAACAGATGCTTGAGCAAGCCTGGGTACGATCCGCGATACACCGGTGCGACGACCAGCAGCAGGTCTGCCGTTTCAACCTGGCGCAAGGCCTGTTCTGTGGTTGCGTCGACGTCGCTGCGCCATTGCGCCATGCCTAACTGCTTTGCGATATCGCCGAGCTGGATGATGCTGGGCTTGATGGTCAGGTGGTGTGCCAGCTCGGCCAGGGTGGCCTCTGCCAGGGCCAGGCTGCGCGAAGGGCGCGAGGTGCTGCCGGAGACGGCAACGACGTTCAACGGAGTGCGCATGCGACATTCCTGTATGGGCGGTGTCGAGTTGTCACGCAAACTCCGTGCCATCCAGACATCTGTGCTGTTGCTGCAGAGGGATAAAGCACGGTAACGCGCGTCGACGTGCCGGTGACGTGGAATTGCATCTGACTGCATGGCGCGATGCAGTGCAATGGCAAAGCGCCATTAGCGATGGCGTGCGCTTAGCAGAATCGAGAATGACCTAATGAAATTGCAGAAAATAGGCTGTTCCAATCGATTTTCGATGCGATCTTCATGTCGTGACGAGTATGAGCATAGAGCGTGCGGAGATAAGCGCTGAAAAACTGTTTGCAGGGCAACATCGGATCAGCAGTTTGCGCATTTTCTTGGTTCGATACTTTCGTCCAGTGCGGTGTGCAGTACGAATCGCACGCGTGACATCGTTCGCTTCAATAAGGTCCGGTGCGTGCAGTGCAGTCGCGCCCCGGGTATTGACGTGGCTGCTGTCGTGATCGCCCGGGCATTACGAATGAGGTCGCGCGGATGCGTGTACATCACCGATATCGGCGTGGTGTCGCGCAGCCAGAGCGTGTTTGCGCAGCCCGCAAAGTTGCGTCGCGTTGTCGTACTGGGTCGTTCGCCGGCGAGTCAGCCGCTTTCGCGCGGCGTGCGATGTTGGTCAACGCGATGTGGATCGCACGGTGGGCATGTCGACATGTCGCGTAGAGATAAGCATGGCACGCGATGTGCGTTGCATGCGACGGCGGTTACCCGCATGCGCGCGTTGCATCTGCAAAGCGCAATGCATGTGCTTTCCAGCACCGAAGAAGACCGGCAGCGTGCAGTCCGCCGTGCAACGCCGTCCAATCCCCATCCTTGCAGGAGTTTTCAATGAGCCATTCGTCCAACGCTGCGCCGCTGACCTTCGCCTACTGGGTTCCCAACGTCAGCGGCGGGCTGGTTGTCAGCACGATCGAGCAGCGCACCGACTGGAGTCTGGACTATAACGTGCGGCTTGCGCAGGCTGCCGAACACGCCGGCTTCGATTACGCGCTGACCCAGATCCGTTTTACCGCCGGCTATGGCGCCGAGCATCAGCATGAGTCAGTGTCCTTCAGTCAGGCCTTGCTGCATTCCACCTCTCGCTTGAAGGTGTTGGCCGCTATCCTGCCAGGCCCGTGGGCGCCGGCCGTGGTAGCCAAGCAGATCGCCACCATCGACCACATCAGCAACGGGCGCATTGCGATCAATGTGGTCAGTGGCTGGTTCAAGGGCGAGTTCGTTGCCATCGGTGAGCCGTGGCTGGAACACGACGAGCGCTATCGGCGCTCCAGGGAATTCATCCAGGTACTGAAGGGGATCTGGACCCAGGATGCCTTCAGTTTCCATGGCGATTTCTACCGTTTCAACAACTACACCCTCAGTCCCAAGCCGCTGCAGAAGCCGCACCCGGAGATCTTTCAGGGCGGAAGTTCGCGCGCGGCGCGCGACAACGCGGCAAGCGTGTCGGATTGGTATTTCACCAATGGCAACACGCCAGAGCAGTTGCGCGTACAGATCCAGGATCTGCAGACCAAGGCGGCCGCCAACGACCACCGCGTTCGCGTCGGCGTCAACGCCTTCGTGATCGCGCGCGATACCGAACAGGAAGCGCAGGCGGTGCTGCAGGAAATCATCGCGCATGCGCATGTCGACGCGGTCAAGGCGTTCGCCGATGCCGCGCGGCAGGCGGGGCAGGCATCGCCGGAGGGCGAGGGCAATTGGGCCACCTCCACCTTCGAGGACCTTGTGCAATACAACGACGGTTTCCGCACCAACCTGATCGGTACGCCACAACAGATTGCCGAGCGCATCCTGGCCCTGCAGGAGGTGGGCGTGGATCTGGTGCTGTGCGGCTTCCTGCACTTCATCGAAGAGGTGGAATACTTCGGCCGGGAAGTGCTGCCGCGCGTGCGTGCGCTGGAAGCGCAACGCGCGCAGTCCGCGCTGGCCTGAGCCACCCCGTTACGACGGCGGCCGGAGGCTTATTCCGCTGCCGGATTGGCTGGGCGCGCGGTGCCGGCGCCGGTCTCACCGGCATTGGGCGCGGCGGCGCCCTTGCCATTGGCGCCGCCGCTGCCACCGGCACCGCCGCCAGCGCCGTTTCCGCCACGTCCACGGCCACGCCCGCGCGGGCGGCCCTGGCCTTCGCGTGGACGCCGCGGCGCGTGCGCGGCAGGTGCGGCGGGGGCGGTGACTTCGCGCCCCGGCACCTGCACCACGCGCAGCTCCTCGGTATCCAGCTGCAGGGCGGTCAGCTTGCCGCCCCACACTGCGCCGGTATCGATGGCATGCACGCCCTGGGTGATGGTGAGCCCCAGCGCGGACCAGTGGCCGCATACGATCTTGAGATCGCGCTCGACCCGGCCCGGCACTTCGAACCACGGGTAGAGTCCTTGTGCCTGCGTGCCCGGCGTGCCCTTGTCGTCGGTGGCGATGCGCCCGCGCGGTGTGCAATAGCGCATGCGCGTGAACAGGTTGATGATCGCGCGGCTGCGGTCGTACCCGCTCAAGCCCGGCGACCAGCCGGGCTGGTCGCCATACATGTTGCGCAACAGTTTGCGATAGCCGCCGCCCTGCAACTGCTGCTCGACTTCGCGCGCATGTTTTTCGGCCAGCTGCGTGGTCCATTTGGGCGCCAGTCCGGCGTGGATCATCATCCAGCCCAGTTCGCGGTCCACGTGCGCCAGCTTCTGCATGCGCAGCCAGTCCAGCAAGACGTCGCGGTCCTCGGCCAGCACGATGCGTTGCAGATCCGGATTGACCTTGCGTTGTTCTTCTTCCGAGCGCGCGCCGATCGCCAGCAGCGACAAATCGTGATTACCCAGTACCACCACGCTGTGCGCGCGCAGCGAATGCACCAGGCGCAGCGTCTCCAGCGATTGCCCGCCGCGGTTGACCAGATCGCCGCAGAACCACAGCGTGTCCTGTGCGGGATCGAAATTGATCTTCTCCAGCAATCGCTGGGTGATGTCGTAGCAACCTTGCAGGTCGCCAATTGCCCAGACGCTCATCGCGTGCGCTCCCTCAATCCAGCAGTCATCAGTGCAGCGTCCTGGGTACGCTCAGCACAAAGGCGGCGATCGGGGCGGTGAATTCGGTGCCATCGTCGGCCACCATGTCGTAGTGGCCTTGCATCTGGCCCTGCTCGGTTTCCAGCAGCACTCCCGAGGTGTAATGGAAGGCTTCGCCGGGGCGCAGCCACGGTTGCTCGCCGACCACGCCTTCGCCGTCCACCTGCTCGGTGCGGCCGTTGGCGTCGGTGATCTGCCAATGGCGCGCGATCAGGCGCGCGGGCACCGCGCCCGCGTTGTGGATGCGGATGCTGTAGGCGAAGGCATAGCGGCCTTCCTCCGGGGTCGATTGATGAGCGAGGAAGCGCGGCGACACCTCGACCTCGACCCGATAGCGTGGATCATCTTGCATGGGAAAAGTCTAAATAAAACAGCGTGGGAGTGGCGCTCAAGCCAGCTCGACATTGGCCAGCCGGATGAAATCGGCGACCTCGAGTTGTTCGGCGCGGGCATCCGGACGCACGCCGGCTGCCTCGAAATGCGCAGGTTCGCAGACGGTGGACAGGGCATTGCGCAGCGTCTTGCGACGCTGTCCGAAGCCGGCGCGCACCACATCGGCAAAGCGACGGCGATCGTTGATCGTGACCGATGCCGCATCGCGTGGCACCAGCCGGACCACCGCCGAGTCCACTTTCGGTGGCGGCCGGAACGCGCCTGGCGGCACCACGAACAGCGCGGTGACCTCGCAATACGCCTGCAGCATCACGCTGAGCCGGCCATAGACCTTGCTGCCGGGACCGGCGGCCATGCGGTCGACCACTTCCTTTTGCAGCATGAAGTGCATGTCCGCCACCGCAGCGGCATGGTCCAGCGCATGGAACAGGATCGGCGAGGAGATGTTGTAAGGCAGGTTGCCGACCAGCCGGATCGGCGTGCCGTTGGCCAGTTCGGTGAAATCCACGCTGAGCACGTCGCGATGGATGATGCCCAGCTGGCCGATCGGTGCGGCCGCCTCGGTCAATGGTGCGATCAGGTCGCGATCGAACTCGATCACCGTCAACGCGCCATGCTTGCGCAGCAGCGGAAAGGTGATGGCGCCCTGACCGGGACCGATTTCGACCAGGTGCTGGCCGGCGCGCGGGTCCACCGCCTGGACGATCCGGTCGATGTAATACCGGTCGGCAAGAAAGTGCTGGCCAAGCGACTTCTTGGCCGGTGCGCTGAAGGAAGGATTCATGCGCGCAGTTTAACGGAGCCGGCGGCTGCACGCGGTGTCGGTGCTGCGTGTGGCCGCCGTAACAGCGAGGGAAGTCACCCCTGACCTGCGGCGCTCGCGCAGGAGCGACGCGACTCTAGCTGCGTGCCGCCAGGCGTGCGCACAGCGCCGTTGCCGCCATCAGGCTGGATGGATCGGCGATGCCGCGCCCGGCCAGTTCCAGGGCGGTGCCGTGATCCACCGCCACGCGCGGGTAGGGCAGGCCCAGGGTGATGTTCACCGCCTGCTCGAAACCGCTGTACTTGAGTACCGGCAGGCCCTGGTCGTGGTACATCGCCACCACCGCATCGAAACCGCCCAGTTTCTGCGGCAAAAAGGCGGTGTCCGCAGGCAATGGGCCGATCAGCTGCATGCCTTCGCCGCGCAGCTGCTCCAGCACCGGGATGATGATGTCCAGTTCTTCGCGGCCCAGGTGGCCGTCTTCGCCCGCGTGGGGGTTGAGGCCGAGCACGGCGACACGTGGGTTCTCCAGCCCAAAGTCGCGACGCATCGCGGCATGGGTGATGCGCAGGCAACGCGCAACCGCGTCGGCGGTGATCGCATCGGCCACCGCACGCAGCGGCAGGTGCGTGGTCACCAGTGCCACGCGCACGATGCTGTTGGCCAGCATCATCACTACCGGGCAGTGGGCCTGTTCGGCCAGCAATTCGGTGGTGCCGGTATAGGCGATGCCGCCGGCGTTGATGACCGCCTTGTGCACCGGGCCGGTCACGATGCCCTGCAGACGTCCGGCAAGGCAGTCGCCAGCGGCGGTACGCAGGCCGGCAATGACGGCCGCTGCATTGGCCGGGTCGGCGGTGCCGAAGCGGGTCTGGACGGCCTGGCGAATCGGAAACAACGGCAGATCGCCCGGCAGGCGAGCCGGCTGGTCTGGATCGAGCAGGCGCACAGACAAGGACAGCGCCTTGGCGGCGCTGTTCAGGGTGTCGGGGTCGGCGTAGGCAACCAGCTGCGCATCGGAGCGCGGCTGCTGGACGAGCCGGATGCACAGCTCCGGCCCGATCCCGGCCGGCTCGCCTGGCACCAGCGCGAGCGACGGCACCGTCACCGACTCAGCGCGCCGGATGTGCCGGCGGAGGGGTAGGGGCAGCGGGTTCCGCGGTCTTGGTGGGCTCGGCGGTTGCGTTGCCGTCGGCGCGATCGCCGGTGCGGTAGCTCACATACGCCTCGCCACGCAGTTCCTGCAGGTAGCGGTTGTATTCCTCTTCCAGTTTGCGACGGCCGATGGTTTCACGGACCTGTGCACGCTGGTTTTCCGCGCTGACGTCGGTCTGACGGCTGCCGACCCGCTGCACGATGTGCCAGCCGGCCTGCGTGCGGAACGGCTCGGAGACCGCGCCGTCGGCCAGGCTTTCGACCTGCTTGCCGAAGTCCGGGCCGAACGCGTCGGCCGGGAACCAGCCCAGATCGCCACCCTGGCCACGGCTATTGGTGTCCTCGGAGGACTCCTTGGCCGTTGCCTGGAAATCGGCGCCGCCGGCGATGCGTGCCCGCAGCGTGTCGATCTTGGCCTTGGCCTGCGCGTCGGTCTGGTTGTCGCCGATGCGGACCAGGATGTGGCGCGCGTTGTACTCGGTGACCATCTTCTTTTCGCCGCCGGCATTGGCGTCGCGCATTTCCACCAGCTTGAGCAGCTGGAAGCCGCTGGGGCCACGCAGCGGACCGGCTACCTGGCCGGGCTGCATGTCGCGGATCAGCTGGGCGAATGCGTTGGGGATTTCGTCCAGGCTACGCCAGCCCAGGTCGCCGCCCTCCAGCGCGTTCGGGCTATCCGAGTACCGCACCGCTGCCGCGGAGAAGTCCAGTTCGCCCTTGTCGATCAAAGCCTTGACGCCATCGACCTTCTTTTGCCCGGTGGCGATCTGGTCGGCGGTCGCGCCTTCCGGCAGGCCCACCAGGATATGCGCCAGGTGGAACTGGCTACCGGTCGTGGCCTGTTGGGCCAGCGCGGTATCCACTTCGCCTTCGCTCACGCTGATGCGGCTCTGCGCAAAACTCTGGCGCAGGCGCTGCACGATGATTTCATCGCGCACCGAAGCGCGGAAATCGCCGTAGGCCATGCCATCGGCGGCCAGCTTCTGGCGCAAGCCATCCACGGTGGTGCCGTTCTGCTGGGCGATGCTGGCAATGGCGCGGTTGAGTTCCTCGTCGCTGACGCGGATACCGCTGCCGTCGGCACGGCCGACCTGCAACTTGACCAGGACCAGGCGCTCGAGCACCTGCCGCTGCAGGACATCGTCCGGCGGCAGCTGGTTTTCGCGACCAGCGTACTGCGACTTGACGTTGCGCACAGCGCGATCGAGTTCGCTCTGCAGCACCACGTCTTCATCGACGATGGCGGCAATGCGATCCAGCGGCTGGGATTGCTGCGCCGATGCCAGCGGCGAGACCGTGCTGGTGAGTACCAGCAACGAGGCAAGAAGAACAGAGAAAGGCTTGGTCATGGAATCAGGTTCGGATCGTAATCGTCCGGATTGGTCGTGGTGTTGCTGGGCGGGACCAGGTACAGGTCGTCGCGGTAATAACCGAGAATAGCACGGCGCAAAGTGCGGTCCGTGTTCTGGCCGAACGAGCTCAAGCCCTTCAGTACGAACTCGAACTGGATCGAGTTGTCCATCTCGCCGTCGCGGTTGCGCACGAACCGGCGCACCAGCGCGCGCACCGCCAGGCAGCAGCTGTCCCACTGCACGCCGCCGATGATTTCCAGCGGCTTGCGGTCCAGCAGCGAGTAGTAATAGCGTCCGACCGCACTCCAGGTAGGGTTGATCGGATACAGGAACGAGAAATCGGCCTGCTTGAGCTGGTCGTTGTTACTGATCAGATCGCGACGATACCGGTACGCCAGATTGATGATGCCGTCGTTGCCCAGCAGATAGCGCGTGCGCAGGCTGGCCAGATCTTCCTTGCGCGAGTTCGGGTTCCACTGATACGTGGCGCCCATCGACCAGCGGTCGTTGATCATGTAGTTGGCATCGGCCACCCAGGCGGACTTGCCTTGCTGGACGGGTTGCTCGCTGCCGGCAGCGGAATTGGTGCTGTTATTGATCGTGACGAGCGAATCGTTGAAGTACAGGATCTGTCCGGCGCTCAGCGACAGCTTCTCGCGTCCATCGTCCTGGCGCAGCCAGCGCGAGGTGACCGCCAAGGTCAACTGGTTGGCATCGTTCTGGCGATCGGCGCCGGTATAACGGCTGTCGCGGAACAGCTGGCCGTAGCTGAAGGTAAACGGGCGGGTATCGAAGACCGGCAGGTCGTCCTGATCGCGGTAAGGCACGTACAGGTAGTACATGCGCGGTTCCAGCGTGTTGAGATAGTTGGTGCCGAAAACCGAGGTCTCGCGATCGAAGTACAGGCCGGCATCCAGCGAGGCGATCGGCAGGCTACGCGTTGGCGAACGGTCGCCAGTCAGCGGTTGCGTGTTGGCCAGGGTCGAGTCCAACTGGTAGGCGGTGTAACGCCAGGCCACCGTAGGCGTCAAAAACCACGCCGCGCCCGACAGCGGCATCGAGATGTAGGGTTTGACGTCCAGGCGCGAGCCGCTGCCATAGTCATAGTTACGGACATTGGTGCGGACGTATTCGTCGCCGTTGTTGTTGTTATTGCCGTTGGTGTTCGGGATGAAATCCACCCGATACGAATCGTCATGGGTGAACCGCACCGCCTCGGCATAGACACCGGCTTCGAAAATACCGAACGGTTTTTCCCAGGTGAAATACGCGCGCGGCTGCCGGTTGTAGGGCAGGGCTCGCTCGTCCAGGGTGTAGTCGGTCAGCTGCCAGCGGTCGGCCATCAATCCGGCGGTCCAGGTTTCGCCGGTGCCGTAAATGCCGATCGTGCTCTGTAGGCTGGAGGCCGAGCCCATGCCGTTCAGGCGGCTGGTGAAGTCTTCCACATAGCGGGTGTCGCTGACCCAGGAAATACTGCTGCGCGCCTGCCAGTAGGTGTTGACGTTGTGGTAGCCGCTGTAGAACACGCTGCCGCGGTCCTTGTCGCGCAGCTTGTCGTTGGGCAGGTAGTTACCGGTGATTTCGCCGCGACCGCCGTCGTACAGGTATCGGAACTCGGTGCCGAACATGAAACCGCGCTTGCTCATGTAACGCGGCAACAAGGTGGCGTCGTAATTGGGCGCCAGATTCAGGTAGATCGGCTGCAGGTAATCGAAGCCGTTACGCCCGGACAGGCCGAACTGCGGGAACAGCAGACCGGTCTGGCGACGGTCGTCGATCGGAAACTTGAACCACGGGAAGTACAGTACCGGTACCTTGCCGATCTGCAGCACGGCGTTACGCGCAGTGCCGAAGCCTTCTTCGTTGTCGACGTCGATCTCGGGCGCCCGCACCCGCCAGATCGGCTGCGAGGGATCGCAGGTGGTATAGGTCGAACGGTGCATTTGGCCGACCTGGCCCTGCAGGTCCACCGACTCCGCACCGCCGTTGCCGCGCCGGTCCACCAGCTGGTACTGGATGTTGGTGACCTTGTGGGCGTCGGTGTCCTGGTTGCCCTCGGCGCGGTCGGCGACCATGCGGAAGGAGGTGTCCTGGTAGCGCACATTGCCTTCGGCGATGTAGTTACCGGTCTCGGTATCCATGCGCAGGTTGTCCGCGCCCAGGAACTGGTCGCCGCGCTTGAGCGCCACGTTGCCCTGGTATTGCGGGGTGGTGCTGGTGCCGGAGAGCTGGTCGCCTTCGATGTCGGTCGGCAGCTGCTGGCGCATCTCGGCCGCCTTGGGGTCGGCGGCGGGGGCGCCATCGAAACCAGGCAGCGGGTCCACGGCCGGGCACAACCCCCAGTTCAACGGCTTGTCGGCAGCCATGGCCGGGAGGCAGATGGCGATGCTCAAGGGCAGGGGCAGCAGGCGGAGAGCTCGGCGCACGCGTGGTTCAACCAATAAAATGGCGACTAGCTTGCCGCATACCCCGCATAGGGGCAATGAAGAGCGTTGGCACAGAGAGGGCGAGGTTCATCGCCAACAGGACCGCGACCGGCATGCGGTGGCGGGTCAGCGCAGGGCGCGGACGTGGGCGACGCTGCTCTCGCGCAAGGCCTGCAGGTCGTAGCCGCCTTCCAGCGTCGACACCACCCGACCCCGCGCATGCCGCTCGGCCAGAGTGCGCAGCGCGCCGGTCAGCCAGGCGAAATCGCCATCGTCCAGCATCAGATCGGCCAGCGGATCGCGCAGATGCGCATCGAAGCCGGCAGAGATCAGGATCAGCTGGGGGCGGAAGCCGTCGATCAGCGGCAGCATCTGGTCTTCCCACACATTGCGGAAGCGCAAGCCATCGCTGCCCGGCGGCAGCAGCAGGTTATGGATATTGCCGACGCCGCGCTCATGGACGCCGCCCGAGTGCGGGTACAGCCCGGACTGATGCGTGCTCAGATACTGCACGGCCGGGTCGCGTTCGAAGATCGCCTGGGTGCCGTTGCCGTGGTGCACGTCGAAATCGACGATGGTGATGCGCTCCAGGCCATGCCGGTCGCGCGCATGCGCGGCGGCCACGGCGATGTTGTTGAACAGGCAGAACCCCATCGACACCTGTGCGGTGGCGTGGTGGCCAGGCGGACGCACGGCGCAAAAGGCGGTGCGGGTGAGGTCCTGCATCACCGCATCCACGGCGGCGATGCCGGCGCCCGCAGCGCGCAGGGCAGCCGCGCGCGAGGCCGGCACCATGCGGGTGTCGACGTCCAGTTGGCGGTAGCCTTCGAAGACGGTTTCCAGCACCGCGTCCACCTGTTCGCGCTCGTGCACGCGGCACAGGTCGCCCAGCTTGGCCAACGGCGCCTCGCGCCAGTCCAGGTCCGGAAAGGCCGCGCGCAGGGCCTCGACGACCGCCTCCAGGCGGGCGGGACTCTCCGGGTGCTCAGGGCCGGCGTCGTGACCAAGACAGGCGGGATGGGTAAAGACCAGCATGAGAGGACGTTAGCCTTTTCGCCGTGCCGGGCACATGCTCAAGCGCGCCGGCGGTCGTGCCGCCACAGCACTTCCTGCTGGCCATCCACGCGTGCCAGCACGCGCGCCAGCACGAACAGCAGGTCCGAGAGCCGGTTGAGATAGCCGATCGCCTCGCTGCGCACCGACTCCTGGCGCGATAGCGCCACGGTCTCGCGCTCGGCCCGGCGCACGATGGTACGGGCCAGGTGGCAGCGCGCGGCCGCTTCGCCACCGGCCGGCAGGATGAATTCCTGCAGCGGTGGCAAGCTGTCGTTGAAGTGGTCCAGATGGCGCTCCAGGGCCTGGATATCAGCCGCCTCGATCGCGGCATGGCCGGGGATGCAGAGCTCGCCGCCCAGGTCGAACAGCTGGTGCTGCACCGTGGTCAGCAGCTCGGCGATCGCGGTGGGCACGCCAGGCGCGGCCAACAGCACGCCAAGCGCCGAATTGGCCTCGTCCACGGTGCCGTAGGCGTTCACGCGCAAGGCATCCTTGCCGGTCCGGCTGCCATCGCCCAACCCGGTGCTGCCGTCGTCGCCGGTGCGCGTATAGATACGTGAGAGCCGGTTACCCATGACTTAGCCGGCCTGGCGCTGCGGGGCGTCCAGGCGCTCGGCAACCACCTGGATGACAGCCGCAGCCGCGACGTACAACGCGGCGCTGCGCAGGTACGGCCACAGCCAGTCGCTGTAGTTCTTGAACCAGCCGGCGAAGGTGGGGTCGCTCACGCTTGCGCTGATCCAGTAGAAGCTGCCCTGGGCGATCAGCTGGCACAGCGCCACTGAGATGAGCAGTGCAGGAACCAGTGCGGCCAGCGCAGCCCAGCGGGCCCCGTGATAGTGCCGACGCAGCCACACGCCACCGGCCCACAGCGCAAAGTACGCCGGGATCAGGCACCAGTACGCCGGCGACACGCAGTAGTGCTGCCAGAAGCTCATGCCCTGGCCGGTGATCACCAGCCAGTCCACCGCGACCGCCAGACCCATCAGCAACGGGAACGCCAGCCGGGTGCGCGCGGCCAGATGAAACCCGCCGATGAAGAACACCGCCCAGGACGCGTCCGGGACCGGCGCGACGTGATTGATCCGCGTGGCCGCCATCAGGATGGCGAGCAGGCTCAGAATCAGGGTGTCGTGCGAGCGAGGAGTCATGCGCTGAGGTGGCCGGATTGCAGGTCCGGGAGTGTAGCGTGGAACCTGGCGCCCCCGTGCACCCGCCCGGCTTGCGCTACGCCCGCATCGGGCAGGGATGGCAACGGCGGACCTGGCGGGGCGCGTCAACGTGTCTCATCCGGCGCCCGCGATGGGGTGCGGGCGAGGGCTTATCATGGGGGGATGACAGACCCACATGACGTTCTGATCGTTGGCGGCGGCCTGGTCGGCTCCAGCCTTGCGATTGCGCTGGACCGCCTCGGACTGGATGTCGGACTGGTGGAAGCCACTCCCGCCGGTACCCCCCCGGCCGTGTTCGATCAGCGCAATCTGAGTTTCGCCGCCGCCACCGTCAATGCATTGGACGTGCTGGGCGTGATGGCCAGGTTGCGCAGCGCGCCCGGGCCGATTCGTCGCATCCACGTCAGTCGCGCCGGCGATTTCGGGCGCGTGCAGCTGGAGGCCGCCGATTACGGACGCGACAGCTTCGGGCAGGTGGTGGTGGCCCGCGACTTCGGCGAGGCCCTGCAGGCACGCCTGGACGAACTGAGGCAGCTGCGTCGGTATCGTCCGGCGCGCTGCATCGGCGTGGAGCCGGTCCAGGACGGCGTGCGCACGCTACGGCTGGCGACCGACGACGGTGAGCGGCGCGTCCGCGCCCGGCTGGTGGTCGGTGCCGATGGCACGCACAGCGCCGTGCGCGAACTGCTGCATATCGACACCGACACGCACGATTTTCTGCAGACCTTGTTCGTGGCCCGCGTGCGCGCCTCCCGGCCGCCGGATGGCACTGCATGGGAGCGCTTCGGCGAGCATGGGCCGACCGCGCTGCTGCCGCGGGGCGACCGCCACTACGGCGCGATCCACTGCGTGGCGCGTGCCGAGGCCGAGGCGGTCGCCGCGCTCGACGAGGCCGGCTGGCTGGCCCGGCTGCAGGGTGCCGCCGGCTGGCGCGCCGGGCGCTTTGTCGCCAGCGGCGAACGCAGCGCCTATCCGCTGGTGCAGGTGCTGGCCAACCATCTGATCGCCGAGCGCGTGGTGCTGCTCGGCAATGCCGCGCAGACGCTGCACCCCATCGGCGCGCAGGGCTTCAATCTGGGCTTGCGCGATGCGCTGACCTTGGCCGAACTGATCGAACACGATCGCAGCGATGCCGGGTCTGGCGCGCTGTTGGCCGACTATGTGGCGCGTCGACGCGTGGACCGCGAGCAGACGATCGGCTTCTCCAGCGGGCTGGCGCGGCTGACCGGAAACCCGGCACCGTTGCTGCGGCCGCTACGCAGCCTGGGATTGCTGGCGACCTCGCAGGCCGCGCCGCTGCAATCGATGCTGGTCGGCGGAGCGATGGGTTTTCGTGGCGATGTGCCGCAACTATGCCGGGGGAGCGCATGAGCCGCCGCGGTACGCGCGATGCGGTGATCGTCGGCGGTGGTGTGGTCGGTGCTGCCTGCGCATTGGCGCTGGCCGACGCCGGCTTGAGCGTTGCGCTGGTGGAAGGGCGCGAGCCCGCGCGCTGGCATGCCGATCAGCCCGATCTGCGGGTGTATGCCTTCGCCGCCGACAACGCCGCGCTGCTCGACAGTCTTGGCGTGTGGGCCAGCGTGCGCAGCGGGCGCGTGCAGCCGTATCGGCGCATGCGGGTCTGGGATGCCGGCGGTGGCGGCGAGCTGCGTTTCGACGCCGACACCTTGGGCCGCGAACAACTCGGCTGGATCGTCGAGCATGCGCTGCTGGTCGATCGTCTTTGGGTGGCCGTGCACAGTGCGGGGATCCAAGTGCATTGCCCGGCGCGCGTGGCCGAACTGGAGCAGGACGCCAACGGCGTGCGCCTGCGGCTGGACGACGGCAGTCGGCTGGAAGCTGCGATTGCCATCGCGGCCGATGGCGCGGCGTCCACCCTGCGCGACCTGACCGGCTTGCCGGTGTCGCGGCACGCCTACGCACAACGTGGCGTGGTTGCCTTCGTGGAGACCGAACAGCCGCATCAGGCCACTGCCTGGCAGCGCTTTCTGACCACCGGGCCGCTGGCGTTGCTGCCGTTTGCCGATGGCCGTAGTTCGATTGTCTGGACGTTGCCCGACAGCGATGCCGAGCGCGTACTGGAACTGGACGATGCGGCGTTTTCGCACGAGCTGACCCAGGCGTTTGCCGCGCGCCTGGGCCAGGTGCGTGTGGTGTCCGCACGCACGGCATTTCCGCTGCAACGGCAATTGGTGGAGCAGTACGTCAGCGGCCGCGTGCTGACCCTGGGCGACGCCGCGCATGTGGTGCATCCGCTGGCGGGGCAGGGCGTCAATCTGGGCCTGCGCGATGTCGCTGCGCTGCGCGCGGAAGTGCGCGCAGCGCTCGCCAAACGTGCGGACTGGGCAGCGCCGCATCGTCTGCAGCGCTGGGCGCGCACCCGCCGCAGCGAAAATACGGTGGCCGCCTACGGTTTCGATGCGATCAACAGCGTGTTTTCCAACGACGAAATGCACCTGACCCTGCTGCGCGGATCGGTGCTCGGCCTGGCCGGCAAACTGCCGCCCTTGGTCGATGTGTTGTGGAAACGCGCGTCCGGCGGCGCGTGACCGGACGCGCGCCCGCAGGCCGGTCCTCCAGGCAGCAACGCCGACGTTGTATGTCTGCTGGCTTATAGCGCAGGCCGCATCTTCCATACGACGCGCGCATCCAGCGTGGCTACAGTCGCGCCATGACTTCCGTTGCGCATACGTCCAGACCCACCTTGCTGCTGCTCTGCGGCCTGCTGTGCGACGCTGCCATCTGGCAACCGCAGCGCGACGCGCTGGCGGATCTGGCCGATGTGCAGGTGCTGGACTTCCCCGGATTCGACAGCATCGTGCAGATGGCCGCCCACGTGTTGGCTGGCGCACCGCCGCAGTTCGCGTTGGCCGGGCATTCGATGGGCGGGCGGGTTGCGCTGGAAATCATGCGTCAGGCGCCCGAACGGGTGACGCAGCTGGCGCTGCTCGATACCGGCATTGCGCCGCGTCGCGATGGAGAACGCGAAGAGCGTCAGGCGCTGGTGGATCTGGCGCGAACGCAGGGCATGGATGCGCTGGCGCTGGCCTGGTTGCCGCCCATGCTGCACCCCGCACGCATTGCCGATCCCGTTTTGATGCAGGACCTCGGTGCGATGGTGCGCCGGCAAAGCGCGCAAAGCTTCGCTGGCCAGGTCAACGCGTTGCTGGAGCGTCCGGATGCCGCACCGGTGCTTGCGCAGATTCGCTGCCCCACCTTGCTCGGAGTCGGGCGCCAGGACGCCTGGAGCCCACTGGCTCGGCATCAGGACATGGCGCGGCAGATTCCGCAGGCGCGCCTGAGCGTGTTCGAAGACTGCGGGCATATGGCGCCGGTGGAAGCGCCTGCTGCGGTGATAGCGGCGTTGCGCGATTGGTTGCAGGCCGCGTGATGGCGCAGAGGCAACGGCGCCTGGGTCACTGCTGCGGGCGCTGACCGCACTAACCGGCGTTTGCTGGAACTAAAGGAGGCTGCATGCACGACGATGTCTCGATCATCATTGCCTGCGAGCAATTGATCCGCCGGTTCGCGCTGTACAACGATCGCCACGACCACGAGCAACTCGCCGCATTGTTCACCGACGATGGCGTGTTCGCGCGCCCCAGCGCGCCGGATGCCCCGGTGCACGGCCGCGCGGCGATTCTGCAGGCCTTTCGCGAGCGCCCGCCGCGCACCACCTGTCATCTGATGCTCAACACCCTGGTCGACATTCAATCGCCCACATTGGCGCATGCGCACAGCAACGTGCTGCTCTACACCGCCGGCGATACGTCGACGTCGCCGCCATGGAGCGCGCAATCGCCCGCCTTGCTGGGCAGTTTCGACGATGTGCTGGTCTTCGAGCAGGAGCGTTGGTTGTTCAAGCAACGCCTTGGAACCTTGTTGCTGCGCATCGGCAGCTGAGCCGCATTCCTCCCCCAGGCATGGTGCCGGCGCCCGTTTGGCGCCACGCGTTGCCGTACCGCTTTCTCCCCCACGTCGCGCTCGCAGTCATCCATCCCTTTGCATTGGAGATTCGCCCAGTGGAACGCGTTCGCATCCCCGCCCGTCGTCGCTCTGTCCTGTCTCGCGCACTGTCACGCCGGCCGTGTTCATTGGTTGCGGGGGCGTTGTTCGCTGTCGCATTGCCGAATGCGGCGCTGGCGCAAGCCGTGCCGGAGACAGCCGCGCCTCCGCAAGGCATCAATGTTGGCGGCACCAGTTTCATGGACGGCTTCGGTTCGATGACGCCCGGCTGGACCGTCATCGAATATCTGCGTCACTACAACTTCAATGCCATCAAGAACGCGAGCGGCGACGACTCGCCCGCCTTTCGCGATCCGCAGGTCGATGTCAGCGTGCTGCTCACACAGCTCATCTACGTGACGCCCTACACCTGGAAAAGCGGCTCGCTGAGCTTCAATGCCATCGTGCCGTTGGTCAATTACGACACCGCATTCGCCGCTGACAGCCCGGTGCGATTGAGCAGCAACGGCTTCGGCATGGGCGACATTTCGTTCGGGCCGGCACTGCAGATGCCGCCGGTGATGCGCGATGGGCGGGTGTTCTTCTTTCAGCGCTTCGCGATCGATGCGTTTGCGCCGGTGGGCAAGTTCGACCGCGACACCGCGATCAACCAGAGCACCGGGTTCTGGTCGGTGGCGCCGCATTGGGCCTTCACCGTGCAACCCAGCGACGACTGGGAAATCAGTGCGCGCATCAACTACCTGTACAACTTCCGCACCAGTCGCGCCGGCGGGGTGCCGCCGATCCCAGGATTCCGTTTTCGCAATGGCCAGGCCGGCGATGTGGTGTGGATCAATCTGGCTACCTCGCTCAAACTCAACGAGCAGTGGCGCGTTGGTCTGAACGGTTACTACCTGCAACAGCTGAAAGACAATCGCACCAATGGCCAGCGCGTGCCGGACAGCAAACGCATGCAGGCCTATCTGGGTCCGGGCCTGTCCTGGCGCATGGACCAGAAGAACGTGTTCAATTTCAACGTCTACATGCCGCTCAAGGTGGAGAACTCGGTGGCCGGCAACAGCTTCAATCTGATGTTCGTGCACTCGCTATAGCGCATGCAATCTGCCACGCACGCCGGCCATGGTGGTCGGCGTGCGGGATGGAATGAAACCGTGTGTTGCTGTGCGTGGGGACGTGCGTCGGATACAAAAGGCGGTCATTGCACGCACATCGACGCCATTGCTCTACCCGGCGCACGGCACCGTGCATTCGCAAGACTCACAGTCCCATGCTGTGTCGCTGTGTATTGGCATGTTCGCGGAACAGCAGTTCCGCACGCGCGCCATCGCGTTGTTCGATGGCAGCGACGATCGCGCCATGCTGGCGGTGCCCGTAATACAGATCGTCATAGGCCAGGGTGGCCGAGCGCTGACCGAACACCACGTTGACCGGGCTGACGAACGGCACCAGCGTGCAGCGGTCCACCGTTTCGGTGAGGATCGGTTTGTTGGCCGCCACCACGATGGCGCGATGGAAGCGCGCATTGATCGCGCCGTAGGTCTGCTCATCGCCGGCATCGAGGCTGCGCTTGGCAAACAGCCGGTCGCCTTCGCACAGGCAATCGTGCAGGGTGGAAAGCAAGCTCGCCGATGCGCCCTGTTCGGCCACCGTGCGCGCCGCCATTCCCTCCATCAGCGCGCGCACTGCCAGGGCATCCAGGCTTTCCTGCTGGCTGAAACGCCGGACCGCGTAGCCACGGTTGCCGACCTGCGCCAGAAGGCCCTCCTGGCATAACGCCGGCAACGCCTGGCGGATGGGCGTGCGCGAAATGGCCAGACGCTCTGCCAGTGCCGCCTCGGTGATGCGCTCGCCCGGGGCAAAGGTGCCACACAGGATCAATTCGCGTAGTTGCTGGACCGCTTGCAATCGGTGGTTGTTCGCCATTGGCTCCATTCTCTCGCGCCGTACCGCAGCGCACGTTCCTTCGAAGGGGAAACTCGCAATTACCTGTATAAAAACCTTGCAGATGAGATCGCTTGATGGCAATTTGGATCCCAAGGATACCGTTTTGGCGATCCGGAGTGGTTGGTCACCCGTGTTGGGATCCATTGCATCGTCGATCCTGACTCAATCAATGATGTGCGCGCTGCCTTGGCTGGCAGCGCTGCATCGCAGGAGCAAAGCATGGCTAGCATCATCGGCGGCATCGGAACCTCGCACGTTCCCACCATCGGGGTGGCCTACGACAAGGGCAAGCAACAGGATCCGGTATGGAAGCCGTTGTTCGACGGCTACACGCCGGTGGCCGAGTGGCTGGCCGAACAACGCGCCGACGTGCTGGTGTTTTTCTATAACGACCACTGCACGACCTTCTTCTTTGATCTGTATCCGACCTTTGCGCTGGGCGTGGGCGAGCGCTTTCCGGTCGCCGACGAAGGCGCAGGGCTGCGGAATCTGCCTGCGATCCGCGGCGACGTGCAGCTGCAGGCGCATATCGCCGAGTGCCTGGTCAACGACGAATTCGACCTGACCGTATTCCAGGACAAGCCGATCGATCATGGCTGCGCGGCGCCGTTGCCGTTGCTGTGGCCGCATGTGCCGGACTGGCCGGGCACGGTGGTGCCGATTGCGATCAACGTCCTGCAGTACCCGCTGCCGACCGCACGCCGCTGCTACCGGCTGGGCCAGGCGGTGCGTCGTGCGATCGAGTCGTATCCGGAAGATCTCAGGGTGGTGGTGGTCGGCACCGGCGGGCTATCGCACCAGATCCATGGCGAGCGCACCGGCTTCAACAACACCGATTGGGACATGGAGTTTCTGGACCGTTTCCAGCACGCGCCGGAAACGCTGACCGATCTGACCCACACCGACTACGTGCGTCTTGGCGGTGCCGAGAGTGTAGAGCAGATCATGTGGCTGGCCATGCGCGGGGCATTGGATGGGCCGATCCGCAAGCTGCACCAGAACTACTACCTGATGACGACCACCGCGATGACCGTGGTGTTGTACGAGCCGGGCGAAGAACGCGCCGACGCGCCGCGCTCGGCAGAGCTGCTGGCGCACACCGCCAACGCGGCATGAGGGCCTGCTGATGAATCCGCAAGTAAAAGGCATGGACAAGATCGACGGCACCTATCTGTTCGATCTGCGCACCAGCAACCGCGCACTACGCCTCAATCGCTTCTTCTGGCATATGATCCGCGCCCCATGGCGCGATCGCTTTTTGCAGGATGCGGAAGTGTTGATGCAGGAAGCCGAACTCACCGAGCACGAGAAAGCGCTGGTGCGTGCGCGCGACTGGCTTGGACTGGTGCAGTACGGCGCCAATTTTTTTGTGATCGAAAAGTTCGCCCGCGTGGTGCGCATGACCAATCTTCAGGTTTACGCGATCATGCGCGGCGAGTCGTTCGAAGACTTCATGCAGACCAGGCGTGTGCCCGAGGCACGCTGATCTGCGCGTCCCGGCCGCTGGCCGGGTGCTGCCCCCCGACTTTCCAACGTAAGGCCCACCCCCATGACCATGTCCTCCGTGTTCTTCGAACACCGCATCAAGGTCCGGCATCTACGTGTCATCGAGGCGCTGGACCGGCAAAAAAGCCTGCTCCGCGCCTCACGCGTATTGAATGTGACCCAGCCTGCACTCACGCGCGCCTTGCAGGAGATCGAAGAGATCGTCGGCGCGCCCTTGTTCGAGCGCCATTCGCGTGGCGTGCGTCCCAATGCGATGGGCGAGGTGCTGGTCCAGACCGCGCACGTCGTGCTCGGCCAGTTGCGCCGGGCGCAGGACACCTTCGAAGGCTTGTTGCAGGACGATGCGCTCACCATCACCGTCGGCGCCTTGCCGGTGGCCGCGAGCGGCCTGCTACCGGCGGTGCTGGCAGCCTTGTACCGCACCGAGCCGACGCTACGGGTGCGCCTGCTGCATGGACGCACCGATGAATTGCTGCCAAAGCTTGCCGGAAACGAGGTAGACCTGGTCGTGGGCCGCCTGTATCCGCTGGCGCGCTACGACGCGTTGGTCCGCAAGGTGCTGTACCAGGATCCGATTGCGCTGGTGGCGCGGAGCGACCATCCGTTGTTTGCCAATGGCCCGGTGCGGATTGCCGAAGCGGCTGCCTATCGACAGGTGTTGCCAACCCTGAGTCAGCACGTGGAGCGCGACGTGGCGCAGGTCATGCGCGAGCACGGATTGGCCACGCGCGATCAACTGCGGTCCAGCTCTGCCAGTTTCACCCGCGAGATCCTGCTCGGTACCGACAGTATTGCAGTGATGCCGAGCATGATGGTGGCCGGCGATATCGCGCGCGGCGAACTGCGGGCCTTCCAGCTACAGCAGCCCTCGCAGGCGCGCGCAGGCGGCGTGATCTATCGCGACAGCGGTGCCATCCTCAAACCCGGCGTACGGTTGTTGATGCGTGAGCTGGAACACCAACTGGCGCTGATGGCGCAGCAAGGCGCGGTGTGGGTGGACGAGCACATCGGCGAGGACGACATGCTGCTGGATGCGTCTGCATAACGGACGATCGTCGCGATACGCGCGAGGTGCATCGCCGAGCGTGACGCGTGCGGTCCATCGCTTGCTTGGGCCGTTGGGCTCTTCGACTGCGATCGTGAACGGATTCGTCTGTCGCAAGCGTCTGGTTGAAACGCACGCCGCGCCAGGGTGATCCTTCGCCGGGCTGATCAAGCGGCTTGCACAGCGGTGACCGACATCGCTCCAGTCCGAGCGTGCGCGCTGATGCGCACGCTCGCTTCTGTCGGTTGCCAGCGCCATCAGGCTTGCTTGGCCAGGGCATCCTTCAGCCGCGCCTTCTGCAGCTTGCCGGTCGCCGTGCGTGGCAACGCCTCCACCAGGCGCAGGTGTTTGGGCACCTTGTACTTGGCCAGGCGCTCGATGAGATAGTGACGGATCTGCTCCAGATCCGCCGCCTCGGCAGCGGGCACGATCGCCAGATAACCCACCTCGCCCCATTGCGGGTCGGCCATGCCGACCACGGCGCATTCGCGGATGTCGGGGTGATCGGCCAGCACGGCTTCGATCTCGGCCGGATACACGTTTTCGCCGCCGGAAATGAACATGTCTTTCTTGCGGTCCACCACCCAGAAGAAGCCCTCGTCATCGCGCCTGACGATATCGCCGGTGCGAAACCAGCCTTGCGCATCGCGCATCTGAGCAGTGGCCTCTGGATCGCGCCAATAGCCCGGGCTGAGGTTGGGGCCGCGCAGCAACAATTCACCGGGTACGCCGGGTGCGCAGTCGTTGCCATCGCCGTCCACGACCCTTGTCTGTACTGTCGGCGAGGCAATGCCTGCTGCACCGAGTTTGCTGCGGATCACCTCGCGGTCAACCGACATGCCGAACACCGTGCCGGCTTCGCTCATGCCGAAGCCGCAAACCATCGGGATGCCATCGTCCAGCCAGCCCAGCAGATCGTCTGCGGCGTGTGGCGCGCCACCGCTGACCAGCGCGGTGAGGTGACGCAGCGTTGCCGGATCGAAACCAGGCTGGCCGCGGAACGCCTGCATCATCTGCGGCACGCCGACATAGTGGGTAATGCCCAGTGCCGGGTTGCCGAGCCATCTCAGTGTCCGCTTCGGCTCGAAGCCGCTCGACACCTGGATCGACCCGCCCACCGCCAGCGCGGGCCGCACATTGGTCGCCAGACCGATGATGTGGAACATCGGCGCCTCGCACAGAAAACTGCTGTTGGCATCCACCCGTGTGGTGACGCCGAAGTTGTGCGCCACCTGCTGCAGATTCTGCTCGTTCAACATCACGCCCTTGGGCTGGCCGGACGTGCCCGAGGTAAACAGGATCAGGCTCACGCGCTCTGGCGGGATGTGCGGCGTTGCGGCCGGTGCCAGTGCCTTGGCGGTGTCGATGAAGCTGGACAAGGCTTCCACATGCGCGCGTCCGGCAGCGACGTCATCGCCCAGCAACAGATGCGGCTGCGCGCGTTGCAGCAAGGTGTCCAGCTCGGTGGCGCTCAGCCGCCAGTTGAGCGGTACATAGATCGCGCCGACTCGTGCGCAGGCAAAATGCAGCGCGACCTGCCACACCGAATTGCGGGCCAGCACGGCGAGCCGTTCGCCGTCGATGCAGCCGCGCGTCTGCAGCAAGGTGGCGAGCTGGCCGATCAGGGTGTCCAGTTCGGCATATGTCCATTCCTGCTCCAGCAACAGGTCGCGCGCGGCGAGCCGTTGCGGTGTGAGGCGGGCATGGAAGGAAATCGAGTCGGTCGGCATGGTCATGGCGTTGTCTTCCGAGTGCGGCGTAGGGGAGGGACGAACGTGAGTGCGACAGAGATGGCAGGAAGGTTGATGCGCGTGCGCAGCGGCGCGGTACGCGTTCACCGACACGTTGCCCGCGCACCAGTGGAGACGACATGGGGGATGCGCGGCCAGCTGCATTGCGGCGACGCAGGCAGGCTCGCCGCGCAGCCGGTGAGGTAAGGCTCAACTGAGATAGACGGTCTTGGTTTCGAGGAACGCATGCAGGCCTTCGATGCCGCCTTCGCGGCCCATGCCGGAGTGCTTGAAACCGCCGAACGGCATTTCGATATCCACCCACATGCCATTGATCGAATGGCTGCCGCTGCGCACGCGCCGCGCAATGCGATACGCGCGATCGACGTCCTCGCCATAGACGGTGCCGTGCAAGCCATAGTCGCTGGCATTGGCCTTGGCGATCAGATCGGCCTCGTCGTGATAGTCGATGAAGCTCACCACCGGGCCGAAGATTTCTTCGCGTGCGATGGTCATGTCCGGTGTGACGTTGGCGAATACCGTCGGCTCGATGAAGAATCCACGCGGCAAATGCGCCGGGCGGTTGCCGCCCATCACCAGCTGCGCGCCTTCGGCACTGCCCTGGGCGATGTAGGACTGCACGCGTTCCAGCTGCCGGCCGAGCGCCAACGGCCCCATGCCGGTGTCGGCGGCGAACGGGTCGCCGAGCTTGAGAGCGCCCAGTGCCGCGCAATACGCCTGCAGGATTTCGTCGCGCCGTTGCGCCGGCACCAGTACACGGGTCAGCGAAAAGCACACCTGACCGGTGATCGGCATGGAGTAGGGCACCAGGCTGGGCAGCACGTTGGACAGGTCGGCATCGTCGAGCACGATGGCGGCCGATTTGCCGCCCAGCTCCAGGCCGACCCGCGCCAGGCGTTCGGCACAGGCCACGCCGATCAGGCGCCCGGCCTGGGTGGAGCCGGTGAAGCTGACCTTGTCGACAAGCGGGTGCCGGATCAGTTGTTCGCCGACCTCGCGGCCTGCCGGCAACAGGTTGAACACGCCGTCGGGCACGCCCGCGGCGCTGATGCATTCGGCCAGGATGTACGCGTCGATCGGGGTCTCCGGCGAGGGTTTGGCCACCACCGTGCAGCCGGCGGCCAGTGCGGCGGCGACCTTGTAACAGAGCAGGACCAGTGGCGCGTTCCAGGGCGTGATCGCCGCAACCACGCCAACCGGTTCCTGCACCACATGCACGCGTCCGCCATTGGCGCGGGCGCGCGGCTCGACGAACGGATGGGTGGCGATCAGATCGCCGTAGTAGTCGAACAGGCCGGGCGCCTGTTGCGAGGCGCGCCGGCTGAAACCGATGGTGGCGCCGACCTGGCCGGTCCAGGCTTCGGCCAGCTCCGGCATGCGAGCGCGCAGCTGGTCGGCGACGCGCTTGAGGATCACCCCGCGCTCGGGCGGCGACAGTTGCGGCCAGGGGCCGGTGTCGAAGGCGGCACGCGCCGCGGCCACGGCGGCCTCGGTATCTGCATGCGATGGTTCGGTGTAGCGCAGCAGGTGTTCTTCGGTATGCGGGGCGATCACATCGACATGGCGATCGCCGTTGCTTGCGCGCCACTGGCCGTCGATGAACAGACCCAGCGGCCCACGCGCGGCGATCCCGCGCAGCGTTGCGGATAAGGCTTCCATACTCCCTCCTCGGTGCAGAAAACCACTGGCAGCGCCAGCGATGCGTGGGTCGCACGCATCGCTTCGGGCGCCGTAGGACGTGCTTAGGCGCTGTTTTTCTTGAGGTCGTATTCGCCCAGGCCGGGCTTGTAGCTCTTCTCGTCGATGAACTGACGGATGCCTTCCTTGCGGGCGTTGTTATCGAACGAGTTGGCCGCTTCCTGCATGCGCACCAGATAATCTTCGGCTTCGTCGTAGGTCATGGTGCCCACGCGGCGCACTGCGTCCTTGGCGTATTTCAATGCCACCGGGTTCTTGCGCAGCAACAGCTCGGCCACTTCGCGCGTGCGTGCTTCCAACCGTTCCAGCGGCACGCTCTCGTTGACCAGGCGCCATTCGGCCGCCTTCTTGCCGTCGATCATTTCGCCGGTGAGCGTCATCCACATCGCATCGCGCATGGACAGCAGTTCGACCGCCACCTTGGTCACGCCGCCGCCCGGCAGGATGCCCCAGTTGATCTCCGACAGACCGAACTGCGCTTCATCGGCGGCAATGGCCAGGTCGCAGGCGAACAGCGGGCCGAAGCCGCCACCGAAGCACCATCCGTTGACCATCGCGATGGTGGGCTTCTGATACCAGCGCAGGCGACGGAACCAGCCATAGGATTCGCGTTGCGAACGCCGCACGCCGCGCAGGCCCTGGGCTTCGGTTTCGCGGAAGTATTCCTTCAGGTCCATGCCGGCCGACCAGGCGGTGCCCTCGCCGCCGAGCACCAGCACGCCGACGTCGTCGTCGAATTCCAGCTCGTCCAGCACGTCCATCATGCGGCGGTTGAGCGCCGGGCTCATCGCGTTGCGCTTGTCCGGGCGTGCGAACTTCACCCAGGCAATGCGGTTTTCGATGCGAACCGATACCACGTCATGCTCGTTCAAGCGGCGTCTCCTTCAAGTCGGGGGCTGCGGGATCAGAGGTCTTCGGCCAGCGCGGCCTCTGCCACGGCTGTCCGCTCCAGCGTGGCGCTGGCGTTCAATTTGCACAGCAGGCGGAGCAGGGTTTGCTGTTCGCCGGCCTGCAGGCCGGTGCAGGTGCGTGCGACGGCGCGCGCCAGGCAGGCTTGCGCCACCTCGAGCGTGCGGAGGCCATGGTCGGTCAGGTACAGGCCCTTGCTGCGACGGTCGCGGCCGGCCAGGCGTTCGATCAGGCCTTGCTCGGCCAGCGCATTGGCGATCTTCATGCCGGCGGCGCGGTTGACCAGCAGGCGGTTGCCGAGTTCGGTCTGGTCGCAGCCCGGCTGGTCGCGGATGTGGATCAGCGCGGTGACGCGTGCCGGGGTGAGGTGCACCTCGGCCAGTTCCTGTCGGGCGGCATGGCTGGACGCCAAGGTGGCCAGTTGCAGTTGGTAGCCGAGGTCTTTGGCCAGTGCCAGGAGAGCGGTCATCGATCCATCCAAATTGTATCCGTTAAATACAATCTAGCCGACCGAAGCGGGCGCTGCAAGAGGTGGCGATGTCGAAAGCTGAAGCGCCATGCGCACCTGCGTCATGCCGGTGCGCCTGCCTGCCGCTCAGGTATGCGGTGTGATCACGGCGTCAGCCAGCCGGCCAGCTGCTCGCGCGTCAGGTAGCCGCTGTGGCGGCTGTCGAGCGCATCGAATTCGTCGGCCAACGCGGGGTTGGCCTGGGCTTCGGCGCGGCTGATGCGGCCGTCGCCGTCCACGTCCATGGCCTGGAAATCGATGCGGTAGCTGCCGACCACGCTGCTGGGCTGGATCGAGCGCACGATCACGCTGGATTCGTCGCGCGGGCGTTCCAGTCGGGTCTGATGGGTGACCTCGCCGCTGGACAGCGGCTGGGTGCGGATGACAGTGGGCACATCGACCAGCGGCATGCTGCTGGCCGGCGTGGGTGCCTGTTGGGCGGATGCGACGCCGCAAACGAGCAGCAGTGCGGTACATGTGGCGAGACGGCGGTTGGTCATCAGATCCCCCTGATGTGGAACAGCCGGTAAGGATAGAGGGTGTGGGGGCGCTTGCGGTGGTGCGCGTTCGGTGGAGACGGCGCAGCGCCAGCTCCATCGCAAGAGCTGGCAGCAGCGGCATTGGCTTCAACGCCGGATCTGGCAGGGCGACGGCGCGTGGCCGGCGCCCTGCAGGCCACTCAGCCGGGGATGAAGGGGAACACGATCTTGAGCAGGCCCTTCAAGCCGCCTTCGGCGGTGCTGGCCACGGCCTTGGCGCCCAGGCTGTTGAGTGCGCGACGCACGTCCTCCCAACGCAGCTGCGCGATGTCCTTTTTCAACAGGTCCGCCACTTCTTCTGCAGTGGGCGTGAGCTTTTGCAGTTCGCGGATCGCCGCCTGCGGGTCCTGCTGCAGATAGCCCCAGCGTTCGGCGATCTTCAGCAGCGTGTCGAAGCGCACCGCCACCACCTCGCGATTGCGTTCGTACACCGGCAATGCGCCGACATCGAGGATCGCCTGCTCGAACTGCTGTGCGTCGTCGGGGTGTTCGATCCGCACCGCCAGAAACCCCTCCTTGCGGCTGCGCTCGCTGACATGCTTGGCACCGGAGCGCAGATTGTCTTCGGTGAGCACGTTGGCCACGATGCGCTGCATCGCCGCGTCGCCTTCTTCGGGCACCAGGGCGCGCCAACGGGCATAGCCGTCGCGACGCAAGGCCTTGACCTTGGCCGAGGTGACGCGCAGCTGCAGGGCGACAAGTGCGTTGGAGCTATTGCGCGAAATCGCTCCATCGCGCTCCAGCAGCACGAAGATCAGCAGTTCCAGGTCGCGTTTGGTCAGTGACTGGAACCCCTGCAACAGGGTCAGTCGCAGGAATTCGCTGCCGAAGGCGGCCGCATCCTTGAGTTCGATCGGTTGCATGGGGGGAGTCCTCCGCGGGTGACCTGCAGGATGCCAGGATGCTGTTGCGCGACCTGAGAACCGATGCGACGCGCACAGCAATTTCAGCGTCCGGTTTCGCGCCCTGGGCGATCGGATCTGAACGTTTCAACTGCGCCACGATCCTGCAAGGTGACGAACACCTGTTTGCCATCGCTGCCACCAAAGGCGACGTTGCTGGCCTTGCGGCCCTTGAGCGCGATGGTGCGCAGCAACTTGCCCGCTGGCGATACCACCGCGATCTGCCCGGCATCGTAGCGGGCGATATACAGATTGCCGTCGGCATCGCAGCGCATGCCGTCCATGCCGAAATCGGGGAAGGTGATCAGCAGGCGTTTGTTGCGCAGGCTGCCATCGTCTTGCCGGTCATACACCCACACCTTGCGCGAGACGCTTTCGTTGACGTACAGGCGCTTGCCGTCCGGGCTGACGTCCAGGCCGTTCGGCGTGGTCATGCCCGATTCCATCAGCTGCACCGTGCCATCGCGACGGATGTGCCACAAGCGCCCGCTATTGTCCTTCCAGTTCGGGTCGCTGGCATAGAAACTGCCATCGGGCGCCAGCGCCAGGTCGTTGGGTCCATCGGAATCGGGCAGCGAGGTGAAGGTGCTCACCACGCGCGTCTGCAGGTTCAATTGCAGGATCTTGTGGCCGGTGTAATCGGCGACGTACATCGCGCCATCACGAAAGCGGATGCCGTTGCCGGTACTGCCGGCAGGCAAGGTGAGAAACACCTCGGCCGTTGCGCTGCCGTCTGCGTGCAGCGCGATGCGCGCGATGGTGCCGTCCTTGTCCAGATTCACCGCATACAGCGCGCCGTCCGGGCCTGCTGCCGGGCCTTCGGCGTTATGCGTGAATGCGCCATCGCCAATCAGGTCGCGTGCAACAAACGGGGTGTCGTCGGCGATGGCGAGCGAACTGGACAGTAAAAGCGCCAGTGGCAGTAACCGGCGGCGGGCGGCAATGGTCATGCGCAATGCTCCAGATGTGATCGTTTGCAGTGTGCCAGAACGTGCAGCACGACCATGGCGATGATCACGTGCGATCAAGTAAGGTGCGCGGGCAGTACTGGACTAGGGCAACTGAGCAATGCCGGCGTGTGGCCAAGGCAGCGGTGGCCGATGCATGCCGATGGCGTGCGCGCATCGCAACGTCCGTTGCGCTGACGCTGTCTGCCTGATGCCGCTGACCAACGCCGGTCGCTATTCTCTCTACGAAGGAGGTTTGCATGTCTGTGGAATCCTTGACGCGTCGCCGCTTGCTTGCTGCCTTCGGCAGTGCGGGCATCCTGCTTGGCGCACCTGCATGGGCGCTGCCGAAAAAGAAGCCCGGAAAGCCGCTCAATGTGGCCCTGGCCGGGCTGGGGAGTTATGCCGGCGAGCAACTCGCACCAGGCCTGGCGTTGACCAAACACTGCAAACTGGCCGGTATCGTGACCGGTACGCCGTCGAAGATTGCGCAGTGGCAATCCAAGTACGGCATTGCCGATCGCAACGTCTACAACTACGACAACTTCGACCGCATTGCCGACAACGACGACATCGATGTGGTCTACATCGTCACACCGACCCACATGCACGCACCGCTGGCACTGCGTGCGGCGGCGGCCGGCAAGCATGTGTGGTGCGAAAAACCGATGGCGATGCACGCAGGCGAATGCGAGGCGATGATCGCGGCCTGCAAGCGCAACAAGGTGGCGCTGACGATCGGCTACCGCATGCAGCACGAACCCAACACGCGGCGCCTGATTGCAATGGCCAGCGAGAAGCCGTTCGGCGCGATGCAGCGGGTGCGTGCCGAGGCCGGCTACAACGGTTATCGCGATACGACCAAGGCCGATCGCCCGTGGCGGCTGCGTTCGCAATTCGGTGGCGGTGCGATGTACGACATGGGTGTGTACCCGCTCAATGCCGCGCGTTACACCGTTGGCGCCGAGCCGCTGGCAGTCACCGCCAGGCGCTGGACCGATCGTCCCGAGTTGTTCGATGAAGTCGATGAACATATGGATTTCACGCTGGAATTTCCCAATTCCGTGCGTGCGGCATGCAAGACCAGCTTCGGCGCCAACATGAATGTGCTGCGTGCCGAATGCGAGCGTGGCTGGTACGAGCTGTCGCCGTTTCAGAGCTACCAGGGCGTGACCGGCAAGGCCAGCGACGGCCGCGTGTTCGACGCCAAGGTGCCGCATCAGCAGGCCTTGCAGATGGACGAAGACGCATTGGCGATCATCAATGGCACACCGTTGCGTGCGCCGGGCGAAGAAGGCCTGCGGGACATCCGCATCGTCGATGCGATCTACCGCTCCGCGCGCGAAGGCAGCAAGCGCATCGTGCTGTAGTCGCGCCTGGCTCCGTCGATCGACGAAAGCAGGCCGGCCGAAGCCAGGCGAGCAGGCTGTCACGCACCAGCCTGCCACGATGAAGTGCCCATGGGCCATGCAGTCCAGCACCGAAAGCGGCTGCCCAGCAATCACGCCGGACTGCCATCAGCGCGACTGGCGCAGGTGAAACACCACACCAACTCACGCGATACCCGCCAGCACCCACAGCAATAACGCCACCAACCGCCCGCTTTTACGACTCCCGACTCCCGACTCCCGAATCCCCGCCCTCAGTCCCGCATCGCCAGCACGGTGATCTCTTCGCGATCGTGATACAGCTGCTTGGCACGCACGGTCAGCGATTTCTCGGCCTGCTGTTCGAACAGGTCCAGGCACAGACGCGTTTCGTCCCAGCGCTTTTTCATCGGCAGCTTGAGGTTGAAGATGGTGTGGCGGCACCAGCCTTCGCGCACCCAGGTGGCCATGCGTTCGGCCACGCGGCGCGGTTGCTCGACCATGTCGCAGACCATCCAGTCGAGCGGCTGCGCCGGCTTCCAGTGAAAGCCGTCGGCGCGCAGATGTTCCACCAGCCCGGTTTGCAGCACATGCTCCCGTAGCGGGCCGTTGTCGACACTGGTGACATGCACATGCTGGCGTGTCAGTACCCAGGTCCAGCCGCCGGGAGCGGCGCCCAGATCGGCCGCGCGCATGCCGGGTTTCACCAGGCGCTCGCGCTCCTCGGGCGTGAGCAGGGTGAGCAGTGCTTCGTCGAGTTTGAGCGCCGAGCGCGAGGGCGCTTCGGGCAGCAATTTCAGCCGTGGAATGCCCAGCGGCCACGGCGCGCTGTCGTCGGCATCGGCCACCGCCAGCAAGGCGTGGTCGCCATCGAGAAAACACACGTGCAGGCGCGGCAGACGCGGCTGCGGCTTGTCGGTAAGCAGGCCGGCCTTGCGCAGTGCCGGCCGCAGCGCGTTGCCGAAGCTGCGCGCCAGGCCAGCGAGCGGTTTGCCGGCGTCCGAATCCGGGTGCTCCACCCACAGATCGCCAAAGCGCGTTTGCCCTGCCAGCGCGGCCAGGATCGGGGTGATACGGTCCTTGGGATCGATGCCCTTGAGCTCGGCAAGCACCACCAGCTTCTGCCGCGCAAAGATCAGTTCGCGCCAGTGCAGCTTTGCGGCCAGCTGCGCGGGCTCATCGCAGACGAACAGCACATAGCCATCGTTGCGCTGGGTGCGCGCATAGCCGGCGATGCCGACGAATGCGGCACGCGCGCTCAGTTCGGCGGCCAGCTCAGGTTCAAAGCCCTGGCGGCAATAGCAGAGCAACCCGCTCATCGCGGCGCTCGCGGCGAGCGGTCAATAATGGTCACCGCCGCCCTCGCCATAACTACGCAGTACCGCACAGGCGTGTTCGCGTTGTACGTCGCGGACCACCTCGATGCCGCGGCGGGTCAGTTCGCCCACCCAGTCGGCAGGCAGCGGACCTTCGTCGAATTCGGTCAGCGCCATCACGTCTTCGGCGCGCGCGCCGATCAACAGACGGTCGATACCGGCCCACACCGTGGCGCCATAGCACTGGCAACACGGCTGCGCGGAAGTGGCCAGCGTCACCGGCGACAGCACATCGTTCAGGCGTGGCGTCTGCAAGCGCTGCTGCGCGAGCATATAGGCCATGTTTTCGGCGTGCGCCAGCGAGGTGGTCTGCGGCACCACGCGATTCACCGCCGCAGCGATGATGCGGTGGTCCGGGCCGAACACGACGGCGCCGAACGGGCCGCCGCTGCGCTCGCGCACATTCATTCGCGACAGTTCGATTGCCAGCGCCACCTTGTCCTCGTCGCTGGGATAGGCGCGGCTGTCGTCGACATGCGCGTGGATCCAGTCGGGCAGCGTGAGGTGGACTTGCGCGTAAAGCATCAGTGGACCATTTCTGTAGAAGGGGGAGCGGGGCGCAGTGTATCGGCCTGGGCGTCCTTTGCGGCACATTGCCCGGCCACGCACTGGCAGGCGCTGATCTCGCGGAAGCCGCACACGCTCATCATGCCGCTGGCCTGGCACTGCGCCATCACGCCCTTGGGGTCGGTGGCGCTGTTGACGTTGACGCAGGCCGGGAATGCGCCGCAGCAGTTGCCGACGTTCTTTACCGTGCAATCGGCGTCGGTGCGGCAGGTGGTCGTCACGGTGATCGGTTTGCCCGTTGCCGGGCCGCTTGCCGAGCCGGTCGCCGGAGGCGGCGTGGCCGTCTCGGCCTGTGGTGCGGCCACACAGCCGATCGACACAAGGCAGGCCAGCAGCACCATCGTGCTCAGACACCGGGATAAAAGACGGGACATGCGGCCGCTCCGATCAGGACAGGTGAGCGGCCATGGTAAGCCGGCGGATGCGCCGAATGTGGCGAGCGCTGGATCAGCGATGGAAAACCCGGAGATCCCGGTCCTGCGTGCGTTGCGGCGGCTGACGCCGGCCAGGGCCTGGCGAGCGATCGTGATACGCCTGCAGCGTCCGTGCAGTCAATGCTGTCTGCGCAGCGCCCGGTTGCAGCGTGTGGCAAGGTCCAGCTGCTGCATGCTTTCGTCGCGGGGATCGCTGGGCAGGTCCTCATCTGCCCGACCCGGAACAAGCGTGCAGAACACCTCGGCCGGCGTCGCCGCGTTCGATACCGGCGGCTGCGGCGAGCAGGCCGTCAGGCCGATCGACAGCGAAAACACCGCGCTGCGCAACGTGTTTGCGGGTGAGCGTAAACGTGGTTGTGGGAGGCACATGGCGGCGTTGTTGGCGGACACAGCCTGCAATCTAGGCCGATGGGTGCGACAGGTGTCGGCGTCATTTCGCTTCCGCATGCAGTGCTGCGCACCACAGCACGCCAACCAGCAGGCAGGCAATCGCGGCCAGCTCCAATGGTGTTGGCAGCCGCATTTCCCAGGCAAAGCCGTACAGCAACGCAAAGATCGTTTCGAATACGATCATCTGGCCCACCAGGGTCAGCGGCAGCACGCGGCTGGCGCGGTTCCACAAGGCGTTGCCGATCACCGAGGCCAGGATGCCCAGCAGCAGCGAAACGCCCCAGAAACTGGCCCAATCGATTGCTGCATGCGCTGGGCTGCCGATCAATGCCGCCGGCGCCAGCAACGCAGCCAGTGCACCGGTGACCACGCCGGTGAGCAGCGACCAGTCACCACCGGACAGGTCGGGGCGGCGACGCAGCCAGCGTGCATTGGCGATCGAATACGCCGACCACGAGACCAGTGCACCGACTGCGCACAGCAAGCCGGCAATGCGGGTGAGGCGGTCGTTTGCCTGTTGCCCGGAGTCGTCCTGTACGGTGTCCAGTGCGACCAAGGTCACGCCGATGACGCAGAGCACGCAGGGCGCGGCGAGCCGCCGCAGTTGCACCGCGCCGGCGGCGCGCGTGCCGATGATGGTGACGACCACCGGCAGCAGCCCGACGATCAGCGCCGTGGCCGCGCTACCGGCCCACTGCACCGCGCTGCCGAGCAATACGTAATAGATCAGATTGCCCATCAGACTCAGGCGGACCAGCGCCCACCATTCGGCGCGGCCCAGGCGGGCAGCAGTCTGTCGCGCGCGCGGGGCCAGTACCAGCGCGGCCACCGCGCCATACGACAGGTAGCGCGCCACTGCCAATTGCAGCGGGGTGAACGCCGACAACAACTGCGGTGCCAGAAACACCAGCCCCCACAACGCGCCCGCACCGATGCCGCAGGCCACGCCCATCGTCAGGCGCTCACGCATCGTGCTTCTCCTTTATGCAATGCACTGCAGCGTGCAGTGCAGCGCTGCGTTGATCAAGCTCGCCACGCACGCGCATGCCCACGGCCCTCTCACAATGAAGCAGCCCGCAGCGTGCGCCCGCAAGCCGCGTGCCCGGCGTGATCTGTCATTGCTCTCACGATCGTCCGATTGCCGGCGCCGTGGTGAATGATTGCCCGCCGCATGCACGGGTGGGCGGTGCGGGGAACCACATCGCAACGCTAAGTGGCCGGAGAGAGGAAAGTCGATCTTCAAACAAGCCCGGCGAACGATTCCATGTGCCCGTCAAACAATCGGCGACGCCCGCCGTATCGCAAGCGTCGCCGACGTGGTTGCCGCGATTACTTGGCCCAGGTATCGCGCAAGGTCACGCTGCGGTTGAACACCGGCGTGGCCGCGCTGTGGTCGCGGCGGTCGGCCACGAAATACCCGGTACGCTCGAACTGGAACGCCTGCTCGGGCGCAGCCTGCGCCGCGCTCGGCTCCACATAGCCGCGCACGCTGCGCTTGGAGTCGGGATTGAGGTAGTCGCGGTAGGTCTTGCCTTCGGACTCGTCGTCGGGCTTTTCCACCGAGAACAGCCGGTCGTACAGGCGGATTTCCGCCTCCACCGCATGCGCCGCACTGACCCAGTGAATGGTGCCCTTGACCTTGCGGTTGGCGCCTTCCATGCCCGGACGCGATTCCGGATCCAGCCAGCCGCGCAGCTCGACGATCTGCCCGGCGGCGTCCTTGATCACCTCATCCACGCGCGCGATGCCTGCGCCACGCAGACGGATTTCGCCGCCCGGCACCAACCGCTTCCAGCCCTTGGGCGGGACCTCGGCAAAATCCTCGCGCTCGATCCACAGCTCGCGCGAGAACGGCACCTCACGCGTGCCGAAGCTCTCATCCTTGGGATGATTGGAAAACTGCAGTGTCTCGGTATGGCCGTCGGGCAGGTTGCTCAGCACGAGCTTGAGCGGGTCGATCACCGCCATGCGGCGCGCTGCGGCGGCATCCAGATCTTCGCGCAGGCAGCCCTCCAGCACCGAGAAGTCGATCAGCGAGTTCTGCTTGCTGATGCCCACACGGTCCACGAACAACCGCATCGCCGCCGGCGTGTAGCCGCGCCGGCGCAGGCCCTGCAACGTATACATGCGCGGGTCGTCCCAGCCGTCCACCAGTTGCTCTTCCACCAGCGCGGTGAGCTTGCGCTTGCTCATCACCGTGTAGTTGATGTTCAGGCGCGAAAATTCGATCTGGCGCGGCTTGGCGGCCTCGCGCGGCAGGCCCTTGTCCAGCAGCGGCTGCAGCAACTCCGGATGCCCGGCCAGGTCCACTTTGTCCACGCACCAGTCGTACAGCGGGCGGTGGTCTTCGAACTCCAGCGTGCACAGCGAGTGGGTGATGCCTTCCACTGCATCGCCCAGCGAGTGCGCAAAGTCGTACATCGGATAGATCGGCCAGGTATTGCCGGTGTTCTGGTGTTCCACATGCTTGATGCGGTACAGCGCCGGGTCGCGCAGATTGATGTTGCCGCTGGCCATGTCGATCTTGGCGCGCAGCGTGCGTGCGCCATCGGGGAATTCGCCGGCGCGCATGCGGCCGAACAGGTCCAGGTTTTCCTCGATGCTGCGCTCGCGGAACGGCGAATTGCGGCCGGGCTCGGTCAAGGTGCCGCGGTATTCGCGCACCTGCTCGGCGCTCAGATCGCAGACGAAGGCATGGCCATCGCGGATCAGCTTCTGCGCAGCCAGGTAATACACCTCGAAGTAGTCCGACGCGTGGCGCAGCTGCGCCCACTCGTAGCCCAGCCAGCGCACGTCATCCTGGATGGCGGCTGCAAATTCGGGGTCTTCCTTGGCCGGGTTGGTATCGTCCAGGCGCAGGTTGCACAGGCCGCCGAACTCGGCCGCCAGGCCAAAGTCCAGGCAGATCGCCTTGGCGTGGCCGATGTGCAGGTAGCCATTGGGCTCGGGCGGGAAGCGGGTGCGGATGACCGTGTGCTTGCCGCTGGCCAGGTCCTCGCGAACGATCTGGCGGATGAAGTCTTTCTTCTCCGCCGGGGCGGTGGCGTCGGTGGCTGGAATCTCGGACATGCGGGGCATCGGCAATAAGTAAACCGCAAGTTTAGGCGGTGGCACCGGTTAGGGGTAGGCGGCGGGGATGTTGCACGTTCGGCTTGGACGGTTTACGGCGGCTTGAAGTGCCGGCAAGGTCCCGCATCTCCTGCCACCAGCGCACTTCGCTGGCGCAATGGGCATCCCCGAGGCCACAGGCTGTGGCCAGTGGTGAAGCCCTCGCGATGCTGCCTGAAGGGGGGCGGGCTGCGCCCGGTCGGCCACTGCTGGCGGTGGCCGGTCCCGACGCGTACGCTGCGCCGACCCTCTGCAGCGAGCAGCGCATGCCTTTGCCCCGCCTGGTGATCGGCGACAAAACCCTGTCTTCGTGGTCGTTGCGGCCGTGGCTGCTGCTGCGGCATTTCCAGGTGCCGTTCGACGAAGTTCGCCTGCCGCTGGATACGCCCGAGTTCCAGGCGCGCATCGCCGGTTATTCGCCCACCCGCAAGGTGCCGGTGTTGTGGGACGACACCCTGCATGTCTGGGATTCGCTGGCGATTTGCGAATACATCAACGAGCGCTGGCTCGACGGCCGCGGCTGGCCGGCCGATCTGGCGGTGCGGGCCCAGGCGCGTGCGGCCGCAGCCGAAATGCATTCGGGTTTTGCCGACCTGCGCTCGCAGCTGCCGATGGATCTGGCGCGTCCGCCTGGTCCGGCGCAGTGGGATGCGGCGGCCGAACGCGACATCACGCGCATCCAGGCCCTGTGGGCCAGCCTGCGCGCCGAGCACGGCCATGCCGGGCAGTTCCTGTGCGGCGACTTCGGTATCGTCGATGCGATGTACGCCCCGGTTGCGCTGCGCTTTGCCAGCTATGGCGTACCGCTGTTCGAGGCTGCCGGCGATTACCTGGCCGCCCTGGATGCGCTGCCGGCGCTGCGCGAATGGCGCAACGGCGCAGAACGCGAACGCGCGGGGCGCGGCTGATGCAGGTCGCCTATCGCGCCAGCCATCTCATCGATGCGCATCTGGCCAAGCACGCGCTGGAAGATGCCGGCATCACTTGTTTCGTGTTCGGCGAATCGCTGCTGGGCGGCGCCGGCGAATTGCCGGCCTTCGGCGTGCTGCAGGTGTGCGTGGCCGACATCCATCTGAGCCAGGCGCAAGCGGTGCTGGCCGAAATCGGCCTGTGCGGCGAGGTCACCCGCGCGCTGTAGCGCAGCGCCCGTCGTAGGAGCGCACCCGGGCGCGACGAGGCTGTGCCGATGAACGCCATGTCGCGCCCGGGTGCGCTTGTGCGCTGGTGTTATCGGCACAGCTCCGGTCGCGCCCAGCTGCGCTCCCACGATGGGCAGGCATCATTCCGGCTGACGCCATCCTGGCGGCGCGGCCTCTGGCGCGGCCAGTGCGCGCAGGCGTTTGAACAGCACCGTGGTTTCGGCCACGTTCCAGACCCGCAGCGCGACCTCGAAGGTGTCCAGTGGCTTGGTCAAGAAGTCCTTGGCGCCCAGGCCCAATGCGCGGTGACGCGCACTGCGGCTGGGGTCGGCGGTGAGCACGATCACCGGCAAGAAATGCCCCGGGTCGGACAGCCGCGCCAGCTGTTCCAGCAGCGCATAGCCGTCCAGCTCGGGCATCTTCAGGTCCAGCAGGATCAGGTCGGGCGCGAACGCAGACACCAGCCCCATGACCCGCTGCGGATCGGTCGTGGCGATGACCTGCTGGAAGCCTTCGCGCTGCAGCAGGTCTTCGAGCAGCCGTACATTGGCCGGCTCGTCGTCGACGATGAGAATGCGGGAGCCGAGGATTTCGTCGCGTGTCATGCCAGCAGCCCGTCGATCACGGTGAAGAATTCCGCTACATCGAGCGGTTTGGTCAGATACGCACGCACGCCTTGATTGCCGACGCGCGCCAGGGTGGCGGTGGTGGCATCGGCGCTGATCACCACCACCGGCACCTGTGCCGTGGCCGGCTGCGCCTGCAGCTCGCGCAGCAGTTCTTCGCCGTTGCCATCGCTCAGATGCAGGTCCAGCAGGATCAGATCCGGAACGCCCTGCAGCAGCAGCTCGCGCGCCTGCGCCAGGCTGGCGGCTTCCAGCAAATGCCACTGCGGGCGACGCTCGGTGAGGGTGCGGATCAGCGCCTGGTTGGACGGGTTGTCTTCGATGCTCAGCAGCCGGCACACCCCGCTGCCGCTGGTGCTGGGGGGCAGCAGGGTGCGCGCCGGCTCGCTGCGCTGCGGCTCGCCCTGCGGCAGCGAGATCCAGAAGCGTGCGCCATCGCGGCTGCTGTCCACGCCGATCTGCCCACCCATCGCCTCGATCAGGCGCTTGCTCAACGCCAGGCCCAGGCCGGTACCCTCCACTGCCGACCGCTCGGCGCCCAGTCGCTCGAACGGTGTGAACAGACGCTCGATCTGCGTCGGCGTCAGCCCCGTGCCCTGGTCGGCCACGGTGATACGCACCTGTTCGTCATCTGCCTGTGCGGTGACCTGCACCTGGCCTCCGGGGCGATTGAACTTGACCGCGTTCGACAGCAGATTCAGCAGCACCTGACGCAACCGCTGCGCGTCGGCGCGGACCGTCCATGGCCCTTCGATGGCGGCCGGTTGCAACGCAATGCCGTACCTGTCGGCATCCGGCGCGATCAAGCCCAGCGCCTCGTGCACGGCCGCGCGCACCGCAATGGGTTCCGGGCTCAGATCCAGTTGATCGGCCTCGATCCGCGCGATGTCCAGCAGCTCGGTGATCAGCCCCAGCAAGTGCCGGCCGGCGCCCAGGATGTGCTGCAGATGGCGGCGGGGGCCGGGCTCGGGCAGGTCCATTTCCAGTACCTGCGCATAGCCCAGGATCGCATTGAGCGGCGTGCGCAGTTCATGGCTGCTGCGCGAGAGGAATTCGGTTTTTGCGCGGTTGGCGGTTTCCGCCTCGCGCCGTGCCAGCTGCGCTTCGGCCGCGCGCGCGGCCAGCAGTTCGCTGGCCTGCGCCAGGCGCTGGCCGACCTGGCCCAATTCATCGCCGGCGCGCGGTTGCGGTGCCAGCGGCAGGCCTTCGCCCAGTCGGTCGGCGTTGGCCGCCAGGGTACGCAGCCGCCCGGACAAGGCCGAGGCGAACCACGCCACCGCGAACACCGCGCCCAGGCCGCCGAGCATGGCCGCACTCAAGGTGATGATCAGGTTGCGCTGCCGCAGCCCCTGCGCCTTGGCGGTGCGCACCTGCAATTGCGCGGTTTCGTAATTGCGCAATTCGCGCAGTTCCGCACGCAGGATGTCGAGCTTGTACTTGCCGTCCCAGAGCTGGCGGATCTCTTCCTCGCGGCTCAGATCCGGAGCCAGCAAGCGGCGCCAACCCTGCATTTTTTCCGCAAACAGCGGCTTGATGCGCGCAAACCGTTGCGCCTGTACCGGGTCGGTGATGCGTTGCGACAGCCGGTCGGCCACGCGTTGCAGCCGCGGTTCGGCATCGCGGTAAGGGGTGAGGAATTCGTCGCGGCGCACCAGTCGGTAGCCGCGCACGCCGGCCGCGGTTTCGGCCAGCAGCGCATGCGCTTCGTACAGGTCGCTCAACACTTCCAGCGTCTGGCGCACGTCGTTTTCGGCGGCGATGTTCTGCCGCTCCACGCTGTAGATCGCCATCAGCGCCACGGCCAGCAACAGCAGCGGCAGGGTCACCACCGCCAGACTCTTGCGGGTGATCGGCCAATCGTTCCAACGCACCGCCAATGCATTCATAGCGCGAGTCCGGCTTGGACCGCGTACACCGCGGCCTGGGTGCGATCTTTTACCTCAAGTTTCTGCAGGATTCGCTCCACATGCACTTTCACCGTGCCGGGAGAAATCCCCAGTTCAGCTGCCAGGGTGGCGTTGGTGAGTCCGCGCGGCAGCAGCGACAGCACCTGTTTTTCGCGCTTGCTCAGCGCGCTGAGGCGGTCGTCCTGCATCGGTTTGCGCCGACGCGTGGCGATCGGCTTGGCCGGTTCGGCCACCATCGCCGGCAACAACAGCGCGAAGGCCTGCAGCGCCTGCACGTCGTCGTTGCCGGGCGCGGGGCGGTTGTCGTGCCAGGCCACGCAGAGCATGCCGTGGGTCGTGCCCAGTGCATGGATGGGCACCTTGGCTTCGCGCATGTCGCTGGGGCGCGGCGGCATCAGCCAGGCCGCTTCGTGGCCGTCGCCGGCTGCACTGGCACCGGGCGGCAGTGCGCGCCCGCGGCTGGCCAGCACCTGCGCGCGCGGCCCGCGCTGCGCCAGCACGGCGCCGTGTTCCAGGCCCAGCAACAGCAGCACGCGGCCAAGCACCGCATCGCAGGCGTGCTCGGGCGTGTGCGCCTGACGCAGGGCTACCGCCGCCTCCCATAACGCCTGCCAGCGCGCGCTATCGGAGGCCTCGCGCCGCAAGCTCAGACGCCAATCGCCAGCATTGGTAGGGGTTTCCATGAATTCGCTCTAGGCCGATCAGCATATTTGAGTATATGCCAGTCGGCAGAATTGTTGGGGCTGCTTGATTTCGATACTGAGCTCGCCCGATGAGGCACCCCACCACAACCCAACGGAGATTTCCCATGCGTCGCACTCTGTCCTCTTTGGTTCTGGCTCTGGCTGCCACCCCGGCGCTGGCCGGCGGCGTCATGCACTACGCCGACAAGGCCACGCTGCCGGCTGGCGGCGAAGAGCGTGAAGTCGCCGCGCTGTTCGACACCTGGAACGCCGCGCTGGCGACGGGCAACCCGCACAAGGTGGCCGATCTGTATGCGCCGGACGGCGTGCTGCTGCCGACCGTGTCCAACGAAGTGCGTGCCTCGCGCGAGCAGATCGAAAAGTACTTCGAGATGTTCCTGACCAAAAAGCCGCGGGGCGTGGTCAATTACCGCACCGTGCGCGTGCTCGATGACGACAGCGCGGTGGATGCGGGCGTGTATACCTTCACGCTGACCGACAAGGACGGCAAGAAGTCCGATGTGCAGGCGCGCTACACCTTCGTGTACGAAAAGCGCGACGGCAAGTGGCTGATCATCAACCACCACAGCTCGGCGATGCCGGAAGTGGACACCCGTGCGGCGGTCGCCAAGACCAAGTAAGCGCCGCATCGGCGGCGCGTGCCGGCCGGGCAGGCTTGAAAGCTGCTGCGGCCGGCGCCATCCAGCAGGCAATCCTCACGATTGCGGAGTTGCACCATGCTGGGAATCGGCGCCTTCAAACAACGTATGCCACGTCCGGGCGAGGCACTGCCTGGCCGCGAGCAAGCGCTGCCGTTGCATAACACGCACCTGATCAACGGTCATCCGTTGCGCGGGGAATTCACCGGTCTGGCCCAGGTGCAATTCGGGCTTGGTTGCTTCTGGGGCGCGGAACGCAAGTTCTGGAACGTGCCGGGGGTGTACACCACCGCAGTGGGTTATGCCGGGGGCGAGACACCCAATGCCACCTACTCCGAAGTGTGTTCGGGACAGACCGGCCATACCGAAGCGGTGTTGGTGGTGTACGACGAAGCATCGGTGTCGTTCGCACAGTTGCTGCGCACGTTCTGGGAAAGCCACGACCCCACCCAGGGCATGCAGCAGGGCAACGATGTCGGCACGCAGTACCGCTCGGCGATCTATTGCACGACGCAGGCGCAATACGACGCGGCATGCGCCAGCCGCGATGCCTATCAGCAGCAACTGGAGGCTGCTGGATATGGCGCAATCACCACGGAGATCCGTTTCCCGGCGCCGACGTTCTACTACGCCGAAGACGATCACCAGCAGTATCTCGCCAAGCACCCCAATGGCTATTGCGGGCTTGGCGGCACGGGAGTGAGCTGCCCGATCGGGCTGGATGCCTGACGGAAAGGCGGGCCGGATTGAAACGCTGCCAACCACGTGATCGTGGCAGCGCGCCGATGGCCAAGAGTGACCGGCAGCGTTATCACGATCAGGCAGCGCATGGGAGTGCATGCCAGGCAACTTGAATGGCTACGTCGGAGACGACGTGGCCATCTTTTTTTGCGGCGTGCGCCAGACGCGCCGCCGCCGCGTCTGGCTGAGAGACGAACCGGCGTAGCGAATCATTGCGGTCAGTTATTGCGGTCAACCACGACAGTCAACCACCATAGCCAATCACGACAGCCCACCGGTGCAAGGAATCGGTGCGGCGAATCACTGCATCCAGTCAGCGCAGCCGGTGCGCCAGGCGTGCTTGTCTCCGTTGGATCAGACAAATTCGCCGGCAAACATGCCGCGCAGCTGCGCGAGGGTGTCGGTACGTTCGGGATGCAGCAGGCGCATGCAGGCCAGCGCAAAGCCGACCGGGCTGGTGCCTGGCGCGGTAATCACACTGTCGGCGGTGACGACTTTTTCGTGGCGATACTGCGCGGCGCCGGCATACGGCACCACGTGTTCCTGCAAAAACGCCAGCGCGTTGCTGGTATGGGCACGGTTGTCGAGCAGGCCGGCATACGCCAGCGCGAGGGTGGCGCCGCAGATCGCCGCGACCGGGCGCTGGTGCTGTACGCGCTCCACCAACAGCCCGCTCAAGCCGGGAATCTCGCCCGCCTGCCAGCGCTCGCTGCCGGGCAGGATCCACAGGTCGGCATCCAGCGGCGCCAGGTCCGAGAGCGCAAATTCCGGGGCGATGCGCAGACCGCCGATGGACTGCACCGGCTGACCATCGATGCTGGCAATGGCCACCTGGTCGCCAAACCATTCGCGCGCCGCTGGCAGCACCACGCCGATTTCCCAATCGGCCACGCCGTCGACCATCACCACTGCAATGTTTGCCATTGTCCGTTACGCCAGTTGAGGTATCCGGATTCTAGGCAGTGCGCGCGCGGCGATTGTAAGCAAGGTGTGCAGATGCGCAGGGGGAGCGGGCGGCATCGCGACCGGGTTCACCGGCCAGCCGAACGGAGGCTGCCGGCGAGACAGGCGGGATAGCAGGGTGACCACCCTGTGCGAGGCATGCTGTGTGGGTCGGATCCGTCGCGTTACCTGCGTTACCTCAATAGACAGCGTGTACCGGCGCCGGGGAAGCGCGCCGGGCAGCGGTATCGACCTGCAAGCAGTGCATCGGATGCGCGGGCCGTGGTGTGCGAGCAGGAGTAAATGCTGTGGTGCGATCCTCGCTGCATCCCCGAAGACGACAACGCCCGCAGCATTGGCTGCGGGCGCTGGTGTCGTCCTTGTACGTCAAGACGATCAGCCGGCGAGCTTGTCGGCGATGGTCTTGCGCAGGGCCTGTAGATCCTTGGCAAACGTCTCGATCCCACCGGCCAGCTTTTCGGTGGCCATCGGGTCGGCGGCCAGGTCGGTGGCGAAGCTGTCGCTGTTGATCGGGGTGATCTGCGCGTTGTCGGCGTCGGCTGGCGAGAGCTTGCGCGGCAACTCGCCGTGTTCGGCATCCAGCTTTTCCAGCAGGTCCGGCGAGATGGTCAGGCGGTCGCAGCCAGCCAGCGCTTCGATCTGCGCGGTAGAGCGGAACGAGGCGCCCATCACCACGGTGGACGAGCCGCGCCGCTTGAATTCGTTATAGACGGTGCGCACGAACACCACGCCCGGATCTTCGTCGATGCTGGCCGGGGTCTGGCCCTGGGCGACGTAGTAATCCAGGATGCGGCCCACGAACGGGGAAATCAGGAACACGCCGGCTTCCGCGCAGGCCAGTGCCTGGGAGCGATTGAAGATCAGCGTGAGGTTGCAGTCGATGCCTTCGCGCTGCAGCTGACGGGCGGCTTCGATACCTTCCCAGGTCGCGGCAATCTTGATCAGGATCTTGTCTTTGGACACGCCACGCTCGGCGTACATCGCGATGAACTTGCGCGCCTTGGCGATGGTGGCCTGCGTGTCGTGGGCCAGGTCGGCGTCCACTTCGGTGGAGACGCGGCCCGGCACCAGTTCGGCCAGCTTGACGCCCACGCCGATGGTCAGGCGGTCGGCGACCTCGTGGATGGTGGCGGTGCGATCGTCGCCGCCGTGCTCGCGGCCCCAGGCCAGTTCGCGTTCGATCAGATCGGCGTAGACCGGCAGGTCCAGCGCCTTCTTGACCAGGGTGGGATTGGTGGTGCAGTCGACCGGCTTCAGTCGCTTGATGGCGTCGTAATCGCCGGTGTCGGCAACGACGACCGACAGGTCGCGCAGTTGGGCAAGCTTGGAGGGGGATGCAGTCATGCGGGTTCTCTCGAATCGTGGAACGGGTCGTGGATAGGACGCAGCGCGCTACGTTAGCGCGCCGCGCGCTGGAAGTCGCCCGCGGCAGCGGGTTGATCGTGCACGGCCGTCACGCGCAGGCGCAGGTCGCGCCCGTCGGGCGTGCGCCAGTCGATGCTCTGGCCGACCGACAGGCCAAGCAGCGCACTGCCGACCGGCGCCAGCACCGAGATGCGGCTGTGCTGGACATCGGCCTCATGCGGGTACACGAGGGTGAGCGTATGCCGTTCGCCGTACAGCTGGTCTTCGCATTCGATGCGCGAGTGCATGGTGACGACATCGCCGGGAATCTGGTCGGGCGGCAGCACGCGTGCGCGGCCCAGTTCGTCGCTCAGCGCGGTGGCGGCGGGATGTTTGTTGAACGCGGGGGAATCGAGCAAGGCCTCAAGACGTGCGAGGTCGTGGCTGGAGACAAGAATCGATGGCGGCAAGCCGCTGTGATGTTGCGAAGTCATGGCACTCTCCTGACGAATACGGCTCGCCAACACGGCAAGCGGCATCGACAAGATGAGGGCGCCGTCGTCCGATCCCAATACATGCCGCCTGGCGCAGCGGTGAGACTGACTTGCGAAGGGCGATGCGACGTCGCAGGGCGCCAGGATTGGCGTGTCGATCAAGCGAGCGCTGCGACAGAGGCCCAGGGCGCAGATGGCAGGATCGAACGCCTGCGCATGCAAGCACCAGATGGAAGCGGCTGCACGGATGAATCTGCAGCGGTGGAAGACAGCAGCGGAAGAAAAACAAAAGGCGCCGGTTCCGCGCCGCCGTTGTTTGTCGTTTACGCATGTCGCCAAAAGCGACCACAGCCGTGAAACGCTTTACCGAATCCCGAATCCCGAATCCCGAATCCCGAATCCCGAATCCTAAGCCGCAACCGCCTTCGGACCGGTCACAGGCTGCTCCAGCGTGAACAGGCTGTCCGGCAATTCCTTGAACAACTGCGACAGCTGCTCCAGGAAGGCGGTCATGGCCGAGCTGCGACGCCATGCCATGGCAATGCGGCGGCTGGGTTGTTTGTCTTCGCGGAAGCGGATCAGGCGGATGTTTTCCGAGCGGGCAACCGGCGGCTTGACTGCCAGCAGCGGCAGCAGGGTGACGCCGACATTGGCAGCCACCATCTGACGCAGGGTTTCCAGGCTGGTGGCCTGGAATTCCGACTTCTCCAGCGCCCCCGCCAGATGGCAGACATCCAGCGCCTGTTCGCGCAGGCAGTGGCCGTCTTCCAGCAGCAACAGGCGCTGTTCGGACAGATCGTCCAGCGTCATGCTGTCGTGGCGCGCCAACGGATGGCCTTCCGGCACCGCCAGCACGAAGGGTTCTTCGAACAGGAATTCGGCATGCAACTGATCGTCCTGCAACGGCAGCGCCAGCAGCGCCGCATCCAGGCGTCCCTCGCGCAACTGGTGCATCAGCTGGTCGCTTTTTTCTTCGATCAACAGCAGCTCCAGGCGCGGGAAGCGCTCGCGGATGCGCGGCACCACATGCGGCAACAGATACGGCGCCAGGGTGGGGAAGATGCCCAGCCGCACCGTGCCCGCTTCCGGGTCCTGGCTGCGCCGTGCGGCTTCCTTCATCTGTTCCACCTCGGCCACGATGCCGCGTGCGCGCATGGCGGCCTCGCGGCCGGCCGGGGTCAACATCACCTTGCGCGGGGCGCGTTCCACCAGCGGCACACCCAGCTCGTCCTCGAGTTTCTTGATCTGGGTGGACAGTGTCGGTTGACTGACAAAACACGCCGTCGCGGCGCGGCCGAAATGCTTGTGGTCAGCCAGGGCTACCAGATATTTCAAGTCACGCAGATTCATGTGCAGCAGCCCTCATGGCGGTGACGGTTAACGACTGACGTGCGATGCAGCTTAGCGCCCGGCATGGCCGGGCGATGGCCGCGGTTGCGCTTATGCGGCTTGCGCAACGTTTTCGGTGCTGACCGGTGCGCTGGAGCGGATCAGGTGATCGAATGCGCTCAGGGCGGCCTTGGAGCCTTCGCCCATCGCGATCACGATCTGCTTGTACGGCACCGTGGTGGCGTCGCCGGCAGCGAATACGCCCGGAACATTGGTCTGGCCACGGTCGTCGACGATGATCTCGCCACGCGGCGACAGCTCCACCGTGCCGCGCAGGAACTCGGTGTTGGGCAGCAGGCCGATCTGCACGAACACGCCTTCCAGATCAATGTGCTGGATATCGCCGCCGGTGCGGTCCTTGTAGACCAGGCCGGTGACCTTTTGCCCGTCGCCGAGCACTTCGGTGGTCTGCGCGCTGGTGATGATGCGCACGTTGTGCAGGCTGCGTAGCTTGCGCTGCAGCACTTCATCGGCGCGCAGCTTGTCGTCGAACTCCACCAGCGTGACATGCGCCACGATGCCGGCAAGGTCGATCGCCGCTTCCACGCCGGAATTGCCGCCGCCGATCACCGCCACGCGCTTGCCCTTGAACAGCGGGCCATCGCAATGCGGGCAGTAGGCCACGCCCTTGTTCTTGTACTGGTCTTCGCCAGGCACGTTCATCTGCCTCCAGCGCGCGCCGGTGGACAAGATCACGGTCTTGCTCCTGAGCGAGGCGCCATTGGCCAGCTTGACCTCGATCAGGCCATCGGCACCGGCCGGGATCAGCTGCTCGGCGCGCTGCAGGTTCATGATGTCCACATCGTACTGGCGCACGTGCTGTTCGAGTGCGGCGGCCATCTTCGGGCCTTCGGTTTCCGGCACGGAGATGAAATTTTCGATCGACATGGTGTCCAGCACCTGGCCACCGAAGCGCTCGGCCGCCACGCCGGTGCGGATGCCCTTGCGCGCGGCATACACCGCTGCTGCCGAACCGGCCGGGCCGCCGCCGACCACCAGCACGTCGAAGGCGTCCTTGGCGGCGATCTTGGCGGCGTCGCGCTTGGCCGCGTTGGTGTCGAGCTTGGCGACGATCTGCTCCAGCGTCATGCGGCCCTGGTCAAACAGCTCGCCGTTCAAGTAGACGGTGGGCACCGACATGATCTGGCGGGTCTCGACCTCGTCCTGGAACCATGCGCCATCGATGGCCACGTGCTTGATGCGCGGGTTGAGCACGGCGGCAAGATTCAGCGCCTGCACCACGTCCGGGCAGTTCTGGCACGACAGCGAGAAATAGGTTTCGAACTGGTAGTCGCCATCCAGATGCTGCACCTGCTCGATCAGCTCGGCAGCAGCCTTGGACGGATGGCCACCGACCTGCAGCAGCGCCAGCACCAGCGAGGTGAACTCGTGGCCCATCGGCAGCCCGGCGAAACGCAGCGAGATGTCCTGGCCGGGCGTGGTCAGCGCGAACGAAGGCTTGCGCTGGTTGTCGTCGCGGTGGATGTCCAGGCTGATCTTGTCCGAGAGCAGCACCAGGTCCTCGAGCAGGTCGAGCATTTCGCGCGAGCCGGCGCTGTCGTCGATCGAGGCGTGGATCTGGATCGGCCGCGTCACCCGTTCCAGGTAGGCGGTCAGCTGGGTCTTGAGATTGGCATCCAACATGGAAAACTCCTGGGAATGGGCAAGGGGAGGGCGTGGCGTCGCTGCGCAGGCGCAGGTCGCCGGGGAGGAAGGAGGTGAACCGCAGCCGGCGCGATGTCGGGAATGCGTGCTGGCGATGGCTGGCGGGCAGCCCGGCACCGGCTCCGGTTCACCCCCGGCCCGATGAACCGGGCCAGGGATGCGCGGCGGCTTAGATCTTGCCGACCAGGTCCAGCGACGGAGCCAGGGTCTTGGCGCCTTCCTTCCACTTGGCCGGGCAGACCTGGCCAGGGTTGTTGGCCACGAACTGCGCCGCGGTCAGCTTGCGCAGCGTCTCGGTGACGTCGCGGGCAATGGAGTTGTCGTGGATTTCCAGGGTCTTGATCACGCCTTCCGGATTGATGATGAAGGTGCCGCGCAGGGCCAGGCCTTCTTCTTCGATGTGCACGCCGAAGGCGCGGGTCAGCTTGTGGGCCGGGTCGCCGATCAGCGGGAACTTTGCCTTGCCCACGGCCGGCGAGGTCTCGTGCCACACCTTGTGCGAGAAGTGCGTGTCGGTGGTGACGATGTACACCTCGGCGCCTGCCTTCTGGAACGCGGCGTAGTTGTCGGCGGCGTCTTCCACTTCGGTCGGGCAGTTGAAGGTGAATGCGGCCGGCATGAAGATCAGCACCGACCACTTGCCCTTCAGGCTGGCCTCGGTGACTTCGATGAAATTGCCGTTGTGGTATGCATTCGCCTTGAACGGCTGGACCTGGGTGTTGATGAGAGACATTGAGTTTCCTCGTGTGATGAAAGGGGGGCGGGGGATGGAACAGTCGCCATGGTAGGCAGGATCGATAGATTTCTCAAATCGATTGATGGAATTGGATAGATAGTTTTTGGCTATCGATTGTGCAGGCAGCATCTGGTGCTGCGGGTGGGGTGTCCCATCTCCGATAATGGTCGGCCGATGTTTCGCATAAGTGAATGGCACGTATGAGCGACGATCCTGCAGGCTTCCCCGCCGAGCAGCTGCTGCGGCAGGCCGCGCGACGGATCGACCGTGGAGACGCCGAGCCGCTGCTGTTGCACGCGTTGAGCCGCGATCGCGCCTGGCTGTTCGCGCACGGCCGCGAGCCAGTGCCGCCGGTCATCGTTCAGGCCTTCGACGCCTTGGTGCAGCGGCGGCTGGCCGGCGAGCCGGTGGCCTACCTGACCGGTTCGCGCGGGTTCTGGACCCTGGACCTGGCCGTCTCCACCGCCACGCTGATTCCACGCGCCGATACGGAAGCCTTGGTCGAGCTGGCGCTGGAGCGGCTGGACCCTACGCCCGGCCGGCGCGTGGCCGATCTGGGCACCGGCAGCGGCGCGATCGCGCTGGCGATCGCCAGCGAGCGGCCGCAGGCGCAGGTGATCGCCACCGACGCCAGTGCGGCTGCGCTCGCCGTCGCCCAGCGCAATGTCGACAGTCACCGTCTATCGAACGTGCACTGCCGCCACGGCAACTGGTTCGCGCCGCTGGCCGGCGAGCGCTTCGATCTGATCGCCAGCAATCCGCCATACATCGCCGCCGGCGACCCGCATCTTGCGCAGGGCGATCTGCGCTACGAGCCCGCCAGCGCGCTGGCCTCCGGCAGCGATGGACTGGACGACATCCGTTCGATCGTGGCCGATGCGCCTGCGCATCTGCGCGCAGGCGGCTGGCTGCTGCTCGAGCATGGCTGGGATCAGGGCGCGGCCGTGGCCGAGCTGCTGCGCACCTGCGGGTTTACGCAGGTGGCCACGCACCAGGATCTGGAACAGCGCGATCGGGTGACCTTGGGATGCTGGGAGCCGGGAGCTACGCCATAAGGTATCTGCTGCAGCGTCGCTGATGGTGCAGTCGCTGCGCGCCGGCGTGTCCGGTCACACCCCGCTGCGGGAAGACCTGGCCGTCGGCTCTATCGTCGATCGCTACAATGCGGGTTTTCGCCCAGGACCGACGCATGCGCACGCTCTATCCCGAGATCACGCCCTACGAGCAGGGCAGCCTGAAGGTCGATGACCGCCACACGCTGTACTTCGAACAGTGCGGCAATCCGCAGGGCAAGCCGGTGGTGATGCTGCACGGCGGCCCGGGCGGCGGGTGCAACGCCAAGATGCGGCGCTTCCACGACCCGGCCAAGTACCGCATCGTGTTGTTCGACCAACGTGGCTCCGGCCGGTCCACCCCGCATGCCGATCTCACCGACAACACCACCTGGGATCTGGTCGCCGACATCGAGCGCCTGCGCACGCATCTGGGTATCGACCGCTGGCAGGTGTTCGGCGGCAGCTGGGGCTCGACGCTGGCGCTTGCGTATGCGCAAACCCACCCGCAGCAGGTCACCGAGCTGGTGCTGCGCGGAATCTTCCTGCTGCGTCGTTTCGAGCTGGAATGGTTTTATCAGGAAGGCGCCAGCCGGCTGTTCCCGGACGCATGGGAGCACTACATCAACGCCATTCCGGCCGACGAACATGGCGATCTGATCGCCGCCTTCCATCGCCGCCTGACCAGCGACGACGAAGCCACACGACTGGCCGCCGCCAAGGCCTGGAGCGTGTGGGAAGGCGCCACCAGCTTTTTGCACGTCGACGAAGACTTCGTCACCGGGCACGAGGACGCGCACTTTGCGTCGGCCTTCGCACGCATCGAGAACCACTACTTCGTCAACAAGGGCTTCTTCGAGGTGGAGGGCCAGCTGTTGCGTGACGCCCACCGCATTGCCGATATCCCCGGGGTGATCGTGCACGGCCGTTACGATGTGGTCTGCCCGCTGCAAAGCGCCTGGGATCTGCACAAGGCCTGGCCGAAGGCGCAGTTGCAGATCAGCCCGGCCTCGGGGCACTCGGCGTTTGAGCCGGAAAATGTCGATGCATTGGTGCGCGCCACGGACCGGTTCGCCTGAGCGATCGCAATGGGTGCGGCTGCCATCATGGCCTGGCCGCAGCCGCTGCAGGCAGCCACCACACCATCACGCCAGCCATGGTGCGTGGCCGATCTCGGCCACGCCACTCGCGCGCACCGAGCGCAGCGTTGATCTTTCTGCGTTTCCGCCTCTACGCGGCAGCGCGTCGGTCGTACGATCAACTACGCCCATGGCCAGCCTGGCGTCGATGCGAAGGGTTATTCGGTGAAGATGCTGGCGAATGCTTCTTCGATCTCGTCTGGATCGCCAACAACCATTCGGAACGGGTCCTTGTTCCGGTAGGTGTTGATGACATAGTTTTCGATGTGTGGAAATTGTTCTGGACGGAAGCGGCACGGTAGATCCGTTGCCCAGAAATTCCGCAAGGTTTCGCTGTACAGGGACTCCCAGCCTTGCAGTGTATTTTTGCCTTCAAGGCGCAGCGCGCGCAGCTGTGCGAGGCGCGACAGTGATGAGACGTCGCCCGTAAGGCGGCAGGCGACAAACTGCAAGACTTCAAGTGAGGTGCAGCGTGCAATCTCGTCGATCTTCTTTATTGTTGACGAGATCAGGAAAAGCTTGCGAATGGGACGGTCGTCGAACACGTCCAGCGACCCACTGAATCCGTGGACGGAAAGGCGTGCAAGCTTGGTCCAGCTACCGTTGAGGGAGTGGAGCTTATTGCTTTTCCAGTCAAGGCTCTGCCACGTTTCAAGCGCGGGGAAGAGGGTCGGAAGGATGGGGCCGAAAGACACGTTCTGTGTCGTGAGTCCTTTGACGTTGCTGAAGCTTTTGAACACGTCATAGTCGAAGTCTTCCGCGAAGACGCTATTGCCCAGTATGCCGATCTCGACAATCGCCTCGCGCCTTCTTACCTTGCTGAAATCTGGCGAAAAATGCGCCTTCAACTCGCCCTGCACGACATCCTCAGGCGCGATCGAGAATCCGTCACACCCATACGCATCGATAAGGTGGCTGTATTTTTCGAAGCCGCTCTTGTTGAACAATGCAGTCCGGCGCGACAGCCCATGGGTTTTTCCCTCGATGCTGGCCCATGGGCCCTCCATCAGGTTCTCCATCGTGCGCTCATCGGCTTCGAACAGAGTCTCTGTCATCGTGCTTGCTCCTTTCGTCGAACGCGCCCTGCATCCAGGTTTTTGGTTCGCTCCCGATCAGCGCTGCAGTGACCCATCGGCCAACGGTGGAAGAAGACGCGCCAATCGCTGCGCCCATGCCGTTTGCCCGGCGATATCGGCAATCAGGTCCTGGCGGATTTCCAGTTCCACATGCAGCAGGCCGCGGCCTTCGCCATGGACCGGGATGGCGTAGTCGGTGGCATCGCTGACCGCATACGGCTGATTGTCGCCAACCACCAAGTCCGGTTCCGCACGCAAGGCATCCAGCAAGCGATGCGCCAGCCGCGTGTCGCGGTGGTACAGCACGCCGGCATGCCAGGGACGCGCGTTGCCGGCCATCACCGGGGTGAAGCTGTGCATCGACACCAGCAGCGTCGGTTGGGCGCGCTGCGCGCGTGCATCCAGTTCGGCGGCGATGCGCGCGTGGTATGGCGCGAAGATCGCATCGATACGTTGCTGGCGATCGGCGGCGGTCAACGCCAGGTTGCCGGGAATCGACGTGCCATCGCTGATGTCCGGCATCCGGCTGGCCGCGCCATCGGGCCGGTTGCAGTCGATCACCAGGCGCGAATAGGTCTGGACGATGGCGATGGCATCCAGCGCTTCGGCCAGCAGGCGGGTGACCTGCGCAATTCCGATATCCCAGCCGATATGGCGGTCCAGCTCACACTGCGGCAGGCCCAGATTGGCCAGCCGTGCCGGCACGCGCTGGCCGGCGTGGTCGGCGATCAACAGCCACGGCGATGCCGCCCGCGCGTTGTGCACGGTGAACGCCGGCGGGTCTTCCGGGCCCAGCAATGGGTTCACAGTGGCATCAACCACGCGGCGTGCCATCCAGGGCGTGATCGACCAGATACAGCCCGGCCCATAACTTGGGGTCCATCTGATAGCCCTCGGCCATCTTCTGCACCAGCCAGGCGCCCACCTGGGTGCACGGAATCTCGTGCACGGTGATGTTCTCGCTGGCATCGCCGCCGCCGGCGCCGACCTTGCGCAGCCCGGTGGCGCGCACGAAGGCGATCTTCTCGCTGCTGGCGCCGGCCGAGGTCGGGCCGATCATCAGCACTTCGGCGTGCGCGGCGGTCCAGCCGGTTTCTTCTTCCAGTTCGCGGATCGCCGACAGCTCGATCGACTCGTCGGCATGCACGTCGCCGACCAGGCCGGCCGGCATTTCGATGGTGCGGGCCTGCAGCGGCACACGGAACTGTTCGACGAACAACATCGCATCGTCCGGGGTCACCGCCACGATGATCGCGGCCAGGCCGCCGGCATGCACGCGTTCGGAGTATTCCCAGGTACCGCGCACGACCATGCGCTGGTACTTGCCTTCGTAGACCACGGTGGGCGGGGTGTCGTGTCGGTTCATGGTCAGGCGCCTTGAGACAGGGAAGCGGGAGGTGGGGGCAGCGCGGCGCCATCGCACACGGCCAGCAGGCGGCGGCGCGTGAGCGGCCCGAAGCGCAGGCTGTCGCACAAGCCGATCAGCATGTCCGCATCGGCCTGTGCGCGCGTGAAACCGGCGTCGGTCAAGCCCAGCGGTGCATCCAGTGCGATGGTGGTGAGCTGGCGCCACAGCAACGCGTGATCGCGTTGTTCGCGCAGCCGTACGGCCATTTGCGCAGCACCGCGCAAGCGCAGGAACGGGATCTCGTCGATGCGTTCCAGCAGTGCATCCAGGCTGCCGAAATGCGCCAACAGCACGGCCGCCGATTTGGCGCCGATGCCGGTGATGCCGGGAATGTTGTCGATCGCATCGCCGCACAGCGCCAGATAATCGGCGATCTGATGCGCGTGCACGCCATGGCGTGCCTTGACTCCGTCCATGCCCCAACGCAGATTGCGCGCGTAATCCCACTGTTCGTCGTGTTCGAGCAGCAGTTGCGACAGATCCTTGTCGGCCGACACGATCACCCCGCGCAGGCCTTGCGCGCGCACGCTGTGCAAGGCGCTGCCGATCAGGTCGTCGGCCTCGTACTCGCGGTGGGCCAGCACGCTCAGGCCCAGGGCCGCGCACAGCGCCTTGCAATGCGCAAACTGGCGTCGCAGTGCATCCGGTGCCGGCTCGCGATTGCCCTTGTAGGCGGGATAGATCGCATGCCGAAAACAGCTGTCCAGTGCTTCGTCGAAGGCGATGGTGATGTGCTGCGGGCGCTCGCGTTCCAGCAGGTCCAGCAGAAAACGCGCAAAGCCGTGCACCGCATTGGTCGGCCAGCCTTGCGCGTCCTGAAACTCGTCCGGAATCGAGTGCCAGGCACGGAACACGTACAGGCTGGCATCGATCAGGTACAGCGGCTCCGGGCGCGGGCCGCCCGGCAGCGCCGCGGCAATGGCACCCGACAGGGTGCTCACGGGGTCCAGTCGCGCAGCAAGGCACGCGGGTCCGGACGCTCGCGCTCGGGCACCTGCATGCGCGGCGTGCCGATGTGGATGAAGCCGGCGATGCGCTCGTTTTCGCCCAGGCCCAGATAGCCGGTCACGGCCGGGTCGTAGGCCATCCAGGCAGTCAGCCACTGCGCGCCGAAGCCATGCGCCTGTGCGGCCTGCAGCAGTGCAAAACAGACGCAGCCGGCGGTGAGCAGTTGCTCCTGCTCGGGCACCTTGTGCTCCGGGCGTAGCGTGGCGACGACCACGATCACCAGCGGTGCATCGCTGAAGCGGTTACGGTCTTTCTCGACCACCGCCGGCGGCGCCAGCGGATCGGCGGCCTGGGTGCGTTCGGCCAGAAAGTCGCCCAAGGCATGCCGCGCGTCGCCGCTGATGCGCAGGAAACGGAACGGCACCAGCTTGCCGTGATCGGGCACGCGCACGGCCGATGTCAGCATGCGCAGCAAGGTGTCTTCATCCGGTCCGGGCTCACCCAGTTGTTTGGAAGGGACCGAGCGACGCGCGTCCAGCGCCTGGAGCGAATAGGGTGCGTGCATAATTTGCGGTTCTGGGCAACGAATGCGTCAATTATAGACGGGCCCTTCCCAACGCCGTCCGCATGATGGCCGGCCACGGGATGTCTGCAGTCATGGCATCGCCCCTTCCTGCCCGCTCTTTCAGCGTTGTCCGATGACCCAGTTCGTTTCCGCCGAGCCGCTACCCAGCCGCAACCCGCAATTGCTCGATCAGGTGCGCGAGATCGTATTGCTGCCGCTGGCCGATGCATTCATCGATGTGCAGGACGCGCTGGCAGAGGCGCTGTTCCGGCTGGCGGCCGACGCCGGTGCGGCGCAGAACGATTTCATGGAAGCCATTCAGGCCTTGCGGCAGCAGCGCGAGCCGATCACCGCGCGCTTTCGCGGGCATCTGGCCAAGGCCTGGCAGGGCCTGGAGTCCGCGCGCCCGCTCTCGGCCGAACGCACTCTGGCGCGCGGCGCGGCCGGGCTGAGCCTGTTGCCCGAACAGGATCTGGAAGTCCGGCTGGCGGTGCGCAATCTGGCCGGCGCCCTGCAGCATCAATGGCGGCCGGAGCTGATGCGGCTCAATCGCTATCTGGGCTTCATCGCCGGCGGGCTGCGCATCGATGGCGACAGCAACCCGTTCGGTCCAGAGCATCTGGGTGTGGCGCTATACGAGGCCTTCCAGGGCGTGACGCTGGCGGCGAAGGTGCATCTTGCGGTGATCAAGGTGTGCGAGCAGCAGCTGATGCCGCGGGTGGGCCAGCGTTATGCGGAGCTGGAGCAGGCCCTGGCGCAAGTGGCCCGTCTGCGCGAGCTGCCGCAGGCGCGGCTGCGCCGCAGCGGCATCCCGCGGCAGGGCCAGGCCGGCGGCGAAGACAGCGCCGACACGCCGGACTGGATCGCCCGCTTCTTTGCCGACTGGTCCGGCGGGCAGGGTGCGCTGGTCGGCGTGGCGGTGATCGACGTGCATTTGCGCAGTGGCCGCGAAGTGCTGCCGGCCGCATTGCACCAGCGCCTGCAACAGGCGCGCGGCCTGCGCGAGCCCGAGGCTGGCCTGTCGGAGTCGGCCGCGCTGCGGCGGCTGTCGCCACGCGAAGTGGTCTCGGCGTTGTCGCTGTTGCAGACCATGCCCGGCGCCGGGTTCGACAGCATCGACGACGGGCAACGGGGCCTGCCTTACGCGCTGCGTCAGCACCTCATGCGCGCGGCTGCCTCGCTTGGCGTCGACCCGGCCACCACCTGCCTGGATCCCAACGATGCCGACGCGCTGGATCTGATCGGGCTGCTGTTCGACGCGATCCTGGTGCAGAGCCAGCTCTCCGCGGCGCAACGTCGCCTGCTGGGGCAACTGCTGGTGCCGATGGCCAAGATGGCGATGCTCGACGGCCATCTGTTCGTGCGCGATGGGCATCCGGCGCGCCGCCTGCTCAATCTGCTGGTGGATGCCTGCGACGGCAACGGCGGCGAAACCGCCGCCGAACAGGCCCTGCTGGCGCAGGTGGAGTCTGCCGTTGCCACCGTGGTACGCGACTTCGATGAGCATCCAGCGGTCTTTCTGGCGCTGGAAGCCGAGTTCGGCGCCAGTTACGAGCAATACCGGCGACGCGTGGACATTGCCGAGCGCCGCGCCAATGAGCTGCAACGCGCCGAAGAACGCCGCGAACGCGCGCGCGGCATTGCCGCCCAGGCGCTGGCCGAGCGCCTGGCACGCGGGCCGCTGCCGCCGGTGGTGGAGCACTTCCTCAGCCGCGTCTGGCATCCGAGCGTGCAACAGGCCGCGCTGCGCGCCGATGGCGCCGGCCCCGCCCTGGACGCCGCCATTGCAGTGGGCGATGCCGTGCTGGCGCAGTCGACGCCTGCACGCAGCGACACCGGGCTGGACGCGCAACGGACGGCGCTGCTGCAGGCGTTTGCGCTGGCCGGCCTTGGACCGCGGGAGGCCGAGCAGGCCTTGCAGGAGTTGCTGCGCGCGCTGGCGCCCATGCCGGCCGCCGCCGCTGCGGAACCGCTCGCGCCCACCCTGAGCGCGTTGAGCCTGGCCCCCAGCCTGGCCGAGCCGGTGGCAGAGCCGCTGACGCCGATGCTCGATGCCGGCGCGCAGGTGGAATTCGACCGCGTCACCGCCGATTTCTTTCGCGCCCTGGCGATCGGCACCAGCCTGGATTTTGTCGACCGCGAAGGCCGCGTCCAGCCCGGCAAGCTGTCGTGGATCAGCCCGATTTCCGGGAGGCTGATGTTCGTCAATCGCCGGGGCGGGCGGCTGTGCGTGTCCTCGCCCGAAGAGCTGGCCATGATGGTCTGGCTGGACCGGCTGCGTCTGCACCGCGAAGAGGACGCTTTCTACAGCGCCATGCAGGGCGTGGTCGACGGGCTGGATGCGACTGCCAACCTGAAGCCTTAACCCCCGCAGGCGTATAAGGAGCCACGGCAGGCTCCACCGTAGCGTTGCGAGCTAGGATGTCGGCTTGACACGCAAACCCTGGGCGGTCACGAGTAAAGTGAGAGCTGCGTCACACTTAACGAACGAACGAAACGCCTACCATGCGAAGGCGGAATTTGGGGCCGCGTCTGTTTTTCCTCGTTTGAATATTTTCACGCCTGCAGAGGCGGGGAGCCTTTGCGCATGACTTTTCAGCCCAGTCCGTCGGGACACCCGGGCCGTGACCAACGCTTGCTCGAACAGGCGCACGACGTGTTCGTGCCCGCGCTCGTGCAGGTGTTTGCAGCTGCAGTCGCACATTTCGATGATGTCCTGTTCGATCGCGCCGAGTCCGCTGGCGCGTCACAGCTGCTGTTTCTCGATGGCATGCGCGAGTTGCGCCGCAAGCGCGAGGACGTGACCACGCAATTTCGCCAACAGCTGGAAGACGGCTGGCAGGCGCTACTGCTGGGCGCGCCATTGTCGGCCGAAGTGGTGCTGGCCGGCGACATGGGCACCGGTCCGCTCAGTCTGGTGCCCGAGCACGTGCTCGAGTCGCGGTTGGCGGTGCGCAACCTTGCCACCGTGCTGTTGCGCGACTTCAAGCAGGTGCTGGCGCGCGTCGACCGCCGCCTGGGCTGGGTTGCCGGTGGCCTGGAGTTGGTGGCCGACACCAACCCGATCGGTCCGGAACATCTGGGCGTGGCGATCCACGAGGCGTTCGCCACCTGCGACCTGGCGCCGGAAGTGCGGCTGGTGCTGATCAAACTGTGCGAACGCGACCTGGCCGAGCCGATCGGCAAGTTGTATGCGCGCCTGGACGAAACCCTGGCCAAGGCCGGCGTGATGCCGGAGATTTCGCAGCCCAAGCGCCCGCCACCGCGCATGCCGCCACGCGGGCAGACGCCCGAAGAGCGTGCGCAGGCCCAGGCGCAGGGCGACAACGCCGAGACGGACGGCGACGATCAGAACGATCAATACGCACCAGCCTGGGCCAATCGCTTCCTGGATCGCTGGGCGCACAGCCGTGGCCGGATGCAGGCCGCCGCGCAACGCGGCCATGCCGATGGTTCTGGCGCCGGCGGCATGGACGGCGACGCCGATCATCCGGGCGGCAGCCAGGGCATGCTGCTGGATGCGCTGCATGAGCTGTTGCAGCAGACCCGTAGCGTGCGCGACAGCACGGCGTCGGCCGCGTCGGTGGCGGTGGGCCAGCAACGCCCGCTGAGTCAGCGCGAAATGATGTCGGTGTTGTCGCTGCTGCAGGCCACGCCCAGCGCAACGTTGCAGGCGGCCATCGGCGACGACAACGAATCGCTTGCGCAGCGTTTGAAGAACGAAGTGCTCAACAGCGCCACGCGTCTGGGCGTGGACCCGGCCACCGCAAAGCTGGACCCGATGGACGAGGATGCGATCGACCTGGTCGGCATGCTGTTCGACGTGATGCTGGACGAGCGCGATCTGGAGAACCGCTCGCGCGAGATGATCGGCCGGCTGGTGGTGCCCTTCGTCAAGGTGGCGCTGCTGGACCGCAAGATGTTCGTGCAGAAGACCCACCCGGCGCGGCGCCTGCTCAATTCGCTGGCCGAGGCCTGCGAGGGCAACAACGGCGACAGCGCCGCAGAGCGCGTGCTGATGGGCAAGGTCGAAGAAATCGTCGACCGCCTGGTAGCCGAATTCAACGAGAACCTGGCGATCTTCCTGACCCTGGAAGAAGAGTTCCGCGACTTCCTGTCGCAGCACCGCCGCCGCGTGGAAATCGCCGAGCGCCGCGCCACCGAGACCCAGCGCGGCCAGGAAAAGCTCGAGTTGGCGCGCAGCCGCGCGCTGACGGAGCTGGAGCAGCGCGTGCTGGCCGGTGCGCCGTTGCCCAAGGCGGTGGAAGATTTTCTGCGCCAGCCGTGGCTGCATCATCTGACCATGGCGATCCTGCGCGACGGCGACGAAGGCCCCGGCACGCTGGAGGCATTGGCATTGGCCGATGGCGTGCTGGAAGAACTGGGTGAGGCGCGCCGTCACATCATCGGCAAGCCGTGGCTGCAGGTCTGGCAACCGGCATTGCATCGCGTGTTTGCCAGCGTGGGCCTGCATGGCGACGCGGTGGTGGTGGCGATCACCGCATTGCACGACACCTTGCAGGCCATTGCCGAGGCGCGCCCGGAGCTGGAAAAAGCCCTTCCGGAACTGCCGCAGGTCAACCTGCCGCCGCCGGCCGCCGAAAGCGTCAGCGTGGTGCTGGGTGCCGAAGCTGTGGCACAGAGCATCGACAGTGCCGACGCCGAACGTTTCCGTGCGATGGACATCGGTACCTGGCTGGATTTTGTCGACAAGGACGGCAAGGTCCAGGCCGGCAAGCTGTCGTGGGTGAGCCCGATCTCGCAGCGGCTGTTGTTCGTCAACCGCCGCGGTGTGCGTTTCTGCGTCGCCTCGCCCGAAGAGCTGGCAGTGATGGTGCGGCTGGGCCGCCTGCGCGAACACATCAACGATGGCGCGTTCGACAGTGCGATGCAGGGCGTGATCGATCGGCTGGACCCGCTGCACACCAACGGCACGGTGCACTGAAGGCGCGCTGGCGTTGCCTTGGCCGCAAGGCCGGCGGAACGACTGCAGCACTCGCATCGCCCACGTGCCTGCTCGCGATTGGCGGGCGTGCGCGCGACACCGCGTCGCCCAGCGCCGTCCACCGATGCGGATGGCATCCGAGGCCTGCCGGCCAGGCCAACCCTGACGCCCTGCCGGAGTGCGCTTACGGCGCTGCCGGCCCGACGAAATCCAGTGCGCGCGTGATCACCGAGGGGTGATCGACCATGCGGTTATGCCCCAGCCCTTCGGTACTGAACAGCTGCGCGCCCGGCCAGAGTGCGGCAAAGCGTGCGCCTTCTTCCCAGGGCGTTTCGCGATCGCGGCGGTCGTGGATGACCAGCGCCGGGCGATCGAACAGCGGCAGATGCGAGGTCGCGTCGAAGTCGGCAAAACAGGTGCCGGTCAGCTCGATCAGCCAGTTCTCGAACGGCACAAAGGTCGCAGGCGCAAGGCCGGCGGCCTGGAACTGGCGCCTCGCGCTGCCTGCGGGCTCCACCAGCGGGGCGATCAATACATAGCGCGCAGGGCGCCAGGCCGGATCATCGGCAAACACCGCGGCGGCGGTGCCCAGCGAGTGACCGATAAAGACGGCGGGGCGCCCGAAACGGCTGCCCATCTCGCGCAGGATCTTCACGAAATGCGGCAGGTTGCTGATCTGCCCGCTGCTCAGGCCGTGTGCGGCCTGGTCGAAGGCCAGTACCGCATACCCGAGTGCCCGCAGCTGCGGAACCCAGGCGGCAAAGCGCAAGCCGTAGCTGGCCCAGCCATGCGACAGCAGGACGTACGGCTGCCGGGCGGGGTCACCCCACTGGTACACCGCGATGTCGAGGCCGTCGATGCGCAGCGTCTGGCGTTGCACATCGTCCAGCGTGGCTGCGATAGCGGCAGCCTGTCGACGTCCGGCCGGGCCCGGGGTCACGAAGCGGCGTGCCAGATAGCGGCCGGTCGGGCCAGGAGCCAGGCGGCTGGCGCCGGCCAGCAGGCTGCGCAGCAACCTCGCGCGCAGCTTGGTGAGGGTTGAGCTCATGGGCGTTCCTTGTGGGAGTGAGCCATCTTGTCGATGACAAGATGCGGCCCAAGTCTGGTGCCTGAATCTTGTCAGCGTCAAGATTATCTGCTGCACTGGGGTCCCGATAAGCGAACCGCCATGCCACGACCAGACGCCCCGGCTGCGTATCACCACGGCGATCTACCGGCCGCGCTGCGGCGTGCCGGCTGGGAGTTGCTGGGCGAGTCCGGCCTGCGTGGACTCACCCTGCGCGAGTGCGCGCGGCGCGCGGGCGTGTCGCACGCCGCACCGGCGCACCACTTCGGCTCGCTGGATGGGCTGTTGGCGGAGCTGGCGGCCGATGGCTACGCGCGCATGCTCGATCGCATCCGTGCCACCCAGCAGGAAGTGAACGACCCGCTGCTGGGCTGCGGGCTGGGCTATATCCGCTTTGCTGTCGACTATCCGCAGCAGTTCCGCTTGATGCTGGGACTGGACGTGCGTGCCAGCGGTCTGCCGCGACTGGTGCAGATCAGCGAAGCGGCGATGGCCTACCTGCGCGACACGGTGCGTGCCCAGTGGATCGCCCGCCATGGCAGCGACCCGGATCCGACGCTGCTGGAGCAACGCACGCTGCTGAGCTGGAGCGCGGTGCACGGCTATGCCTCGCTGGTGATCGACGGCAGGCACGAGCGATTGCGCGCCTTCGCGCCGGAAACCGTGATGGCGCCCCTGTTGAAGGGGTTGCTGGAGCCGTAACCCAGTTGCAGGGCGGCAGGTACGTTGCCGCCAGGCGTTCGCGCAGCCCACGCGCTTGCGGTCTGCGTTCCATGGCACACCCGTGCATCACCGCCGGCGCGGCCGGTGCGCTCTGCTAGCATCGCGGCGACTGAAGCGCGCGACCGGAGCAACCCATGGCTGTGCAGGTGCTGGTGCTGAAAGAACGGGCGGCAGGCGAACGCCGGGTGGCAGCCACGCCGGAGACGGTCAAGAAGCTGGTCGCACTCGGTGCCAGCGTGTGGATCGAGCCGGCTGCCGGTCGCGCCAGCAGCATGGACGATGCGGCGTATCTCGCGGCCGGTGCGCAGCTTGCCGACACGCAGACGCTCACTCAAGCCGACCTCGTGCTGTGCGTGCAGGCGCCGCCGACCGAGCTGCTGCTGCACTGCAAGCCGCAGGCGGTGGTGATCGGCATGCTTGCCCCCGATGCCGACCCGGCGCGGGCGCAGGCATTTGCCACGCGCGAGCTGGTTGCGTTTCCGCTGGAGCGCCTTCCGCGCACCACGCGCGCGCAATCGATGGACGTGCTGAGTTCGCAGGCCGGCATGGCCGGCTACAAGGCAGTGCTGATCGCCGCGCAACTGGCTCCGCGGTTCTTCCCGATGCTCACCACCGCCGCCGGCACCATGCGCCCCAGCAAGGTCTTGGTGATCGGCGCGGGCGTGGCCGGCCTGCAGGCGATCGCCACGGCCAAACGGCTGGGTGCGCAGGTGGAAGGCTTCGACGTGCGCCCGGAAACCCGCGAGCAGATCGCGTCCCTGGGCGCGCGCTTTCTGGATCTGGGCGTGAGCGCTGCCGGCGAAGGCGGCTATGCACGCCAACTCACCGACGACGAGCGCGCCGAGCAGCAGCGCCGCCTGGCCGAGCATCTCAAGGGCGTGGATGTGGTGGTCTGCACCGCGGCCGTGCCGGGGCGGCCTGCGCCAAAGATCGTGACCACCGAAATGGTGCAGGGCATGCGCGCCGGCAGCGTGCTGGTGGATCTGGCCGCAGAAACCGGCGGCAATTGCGCGGCCACGCGTCCGGGCGAAACCCTTGAGCTCGATGGCGTGGTAATCGCCGGGCCGCTCAATCTGGCAAGCCAGGGCGCGGTGCATGCCAGCGAGATGTTTGCGCGCAACGTGTATGCGTTCGCGGCGTTGTTGATCAAGGAGGGCGCACTGTCGTTCGACTGGGACGATGAGCTGCTGGCCAGGACGCGCTGGTCGGCGCCATCGACCGCATAGCCCGCCGGTCCCCACGCGCCTCGCACGCTGGCGTTTGCCGGTAGCAGCGCGCTGGCGCGCGATGGCGCTTCATCGGTAACGCTTCATCGCGTGCCAGCGCGCTCCTGCAATGGCCGCGCGCATGTCTGCCTGCGACCGGGGTGCGCCCATGCGAAGGCGCGTCGCGCTCGCCGCGGCGGCGCTGCGTTCAATCCGCCGTCGGCGGGTGCTCGCGCAGCCAGGCGCTGCGTTCGGCCGGGCTCATCTTCTGCCAGCGTTGTTGCAGCTCGTTGCGCTGCTGCGGGTTGAGCGTACGCATGCGGTCGAACAAGGCCTTGGCTTCGCGGCGCTGGTCCGGACTCATGTTGCGGAAGCGGTCCATCCCGGCCTTGGCCTGCTTGCGCTGTTCGGGCGTCATGTCCAGCCAGCGACTGGCGTGCCGGTACATGCGCGGACGTTCTTCGGGCACGTCGTTCCAGCGCTCGCGCAGCGCATCGATCAGCACCTGGCGCTGCTGCTGGGTCAGCTTGTCCCATTCCGGCATCGGGGTCTCGTTGCGCGGTCCCGGGCCATGCGGGCCGGGTCCGTCCATCGGCCCAGGCCCCGGGGGACCTGGCGGGCGGTCCTGCGCCAACAGCGACACGCATGGCCCGGCGCAGAGCAACAGGGTCAACAACAGGCGGGTGGTGCGGGTCATCGTGCTCATTCCATGGCCAGGGCGGTATCGGACCCGAGCCAGACATACAGGTCGGGGTTCTGGGTCAGCAGGTCGTCGGTGTCGGTGCTGGCGGCATTGCCGGCCACGGTCGCGGCCCGGGTCGGGGACGCACCTGCGGGGGCGTTGTCGCCCGGTCGCAGTTGCAGGCCGATGCCGATGGCCAGCAAGCCGGAACAGGCGGTAGCCAGCAACCAGTAGCCGCGTCGGGCGCGCGCGGCCGGCGCCTGACGGGCCTGGCGCAGGCGTGCCAGGGTCTGCGGCGGCAGGCTGGTGAGCGCGGTGGCATGCAGTTGGCGCAGTTGCGCATCGAACTGTGCCGGATCGTGAGAGCGGTTCACAGGAAATCCTCGAACTGTTTTTGTAACGCGTCGCGTGCGCGCGACAGGTGAGTTTTGACCGAACCTTCGGAGCAGCCCATTGCCTTGGCGGTGGTGGCCACATCCAGGTCTTCCAGCACGCGCAGCGTGAATGCCTCGCGCTGGCGTGCCGGCAGGGTGCGCAGCGCCTGGACCAGTCGCTGGTAGGCCTGCTGATGTTGCTGCTCGCCGACCGGTCCGATGCCGGGGTCGGACCAGTCGATCGGGCCTTCGTCATCGGCGCGCTCGGCCGGCGCCCAGAATTTCAGGCGGAAGCTCCGGCGGCGCTGCAGGTCGATGATGCGGCTGCGCAGGATGCTCCAGAACAGCGGCGTCCATTCGGCGGCCGGCCGTTCGCGGTAGCCGAGCAGCTTGACCATGGCGTCCTGTACCGCATCCAGTGCGTCTTCGCGGTGACGCAGGCCGGCCTCGGCAAACCGGAACGCACGTGGCCCGATGCCGGCCAGAAAGGCGTCCAGCGACACCGGGACGGCGGCGGCCGTTGCAGAAGGCTGCGGATCGAAAGGGGTTCCCACCAGCACAGCGTAGCTTCCGCGAAGACGATACGACGTCAACGGCCCAGTGCCGATTCGGTTGACAGGCCCGATGCGTGGGTATGATCGGCGGGCCGCAACGGCCAGTGGAGCGAAAGACGATGAGCGACGGATTCGTAGCGCTGTACATCTTCATGCTGGCGGCCATCGCCGGCCACGTCATCATCTCGCGGGTGCCGGTGATCCTGCATACCCCGCTGATGTCCGGTTCCAACTTCATCCACGGCATCGTGCTGATCGGCGCGATGGTGGTGCTGGGGCATGCCGATACCACCCTGGAAAAAGCGCTGGGGTTCGTCGCGGTGGTGCTGGGTGCGGGCAACGCGGCCGGCGGCTACGTGGTGACCGAGCGGATGCTGGAGATGTTCAAATCCAGCCGTAAGCCGCCTGGCGGGGAGACGCCATGAACGTCTCCACCCCCGAATTGCTGGATTGGCTGGTCAAGTCGAGCTACCTGATCGCAGCCACGCTGTTCCTGCTCGGCCTGCAGCGCATGGCCTCGCCACTGACCGCGCGCAGCGGCATCCGCTGGGCCGGGCTGGGCATGCTGATCGCCACGGTGGCCACCTTCTTTCTGCCCGAATTGCACAACGTGCCGTTGATCCTGGCCGCACTGGCGATCGGCACCGGGGTGGCGTGGTGGTCGGCCAAGAAGGTGGCCATCACCGACATGCCGCAGATGGTGGCGCTGTACAACGGCATGGGCGGCGGCTCGGCGGCGGCGATCGGGGCGGTGGAGCTGCTGCGGTTTTCCTTCTTCGCCAATCGCGACACGGCGCACTGGAGCGCGCAGGCGATCGCCGAGCTGGCGGCGCGGCGGCCCGACGCCACCACGGTGGTGCTGGCGGTGATCGGCTCGGCGATCGGGGCGGTGTCCTTGTCAGGTTCGATCGTCGCCTGGGCCAAGCTGGATGGCCGGCTCGACCGGCGGGTGACCTTTCCCGGCCAGCAGGCGTTCAACGTGATGGTGGCGCTGGCGGTGCTGGCGCTCGGTATCTGGGCCGCCACCAGTTTGCAGCCGCTGGCGATCATTGCCTTCTTCACCGTGGCGCTCGCGCTGGGCGTGTTGATGACGCTGCCGATCGGCGGTGCCGACATGCCGGTGGTGATTTCGCTCTACAACGCCTTCACCGGTCTGGCGGTGGCGTTCGAAGGCTATGTGCTTGGCAACGAGGCGTTGATCATCGCCGGCATGATGGTGGGCGCGGCCGGCATCCTGCTGACGCGTTTGATGGCCAAGGCGATGAACCGGCCGATCAGCGGCGTGCTGTTTTCCAACTTCGGTGGCGGCGGGCAGGCGCAGGAGATCAGTGGCGCGCAGAAGCCCATCGAGGCAGGCGACGTGGCGGCGATGATGGCGTTTGCCGAGCGGGTGGTGATCGTGCCCGGCTACGGCATGGCGGTGGCGCAGGCGCAGCACAAGATCTGGGAGCTGGCGCAGCGGCTGATCGCGCGCGGGGTCAAGGTGAAGTTCGCGATCCATCCGGTCGCCGGACGCATGCCCGGGCACATGAACGTGCTGCTGGCCGAGGCCGGCGTGCCCTACGACCTGATCGCCGACATGGACGATATCAATCCCGAGTTCGCCAGCACCGATGTCTCGCTGGTGATCGGCGCCAACGATGTGGTCAACCCGGTCGCCAGGACCGACCCGGCCAGCCCGATCTACGGCATGCCGATCCTGGACGTGGTCAACTCGCGCAACACCGTGGTGATCAAGCGCGGCAAGGGCACCGGGTTTGCCGGCATCGAGAATGCGCTGTTCTACGCCGACAACACCCGCATGCTCTACGGCGACGGTGCCGAAGCGGCCGGCGCGCTGGTCAGCGAGTTGAAGGCGCTGGATGGGGGCGGGCATTGAGCCTGAGACTTCGTGCGATTGATGTGGTGGATGCATTTGATAAGCCGATCGATCGAGGGCGGTGTGCTCGCTGCCAGATTCCTGGCAGCTAAGCCGCAGATCGGCTGCTTCACGAGTGCTCTATCCGCACTGTCCAGCCAATCGGAAACAAGCGACCGAGCTTTCGGGTCGCAGCAGTGTCCAGCGGTAGTCCAAAGCTCAGCTCGTCGAGGGCGCGGTGCCCCCACCGCTCGCGGGACACGCCGTGAATCCGTCCCTGGAGGCTCCTTGGCGGCATCCATGCCGCCAAGGGTCCCGCAATCGGTGAGGACACCGCACCAGAGAGCTGGCCGGCTGCGTTCGTGACAGCGCGTTGCCGGGCGTGCGCTGCGCTATGCAAATGAGGTTTGCAGGTTGCGTGTTGGAAGCCTGCCTGCTGCGCCGCTTGCGATGAGCAGGCGGAGAAAGGCCGCTCGATGCACAGCGATCTGACCAGTGCACGTCATGCCCTGCCCGCAACCGCACGCACCGACCAGTTTGACAGGTCCTTGCCCGCCCACCGTCGCGGCATGGATGCCGCGTAAGAGCTTACAAGGACGTACTTGCAGCGTGTCCTGCGATGGTGGGCGGGCGAGGGCCCTGCGGCGAACTCGCAGCGCGGCGTGGGCTCAATCAAACGCGACGGACTTCAAGAGCAGCGCGACCCGAATTCACGCACGCGACGCATCAGCTTGAACGAAAGCCGATCTTGCCTGCAGCGACAAACGCGGCGGACTCAACGCGCAGCCCACCATGCCAGCACCACTGCTGCGACGTAACACAGCAGATCGAACGCGTTGTTGGCCAGTTGCAGCAGCGTCCAGGCAAGGCGCGGGCCCATTTTCTGCGCCGAGGTCCATGGGTCCAGACCCAGCGATCCGCCCAGTTGTGCAGAAGCGATGCCCCAGTTGGCGCCGACGATGATCAGTGCGGTGGTCGCCACTGTCACCCCGATACGCAACCGGCCGGCGCGTAACGTTCCCAGGCGCAGCATCCAGGCCACTTCCAGCGCAACCAGCACTGCCATCCAGCCGGCCTGGTTGCCCAGCGCAAGGGCGATCAGCAACCAGGCGATGAGGGCGGTGACGCTTCCCAGCAGCAGGAGCGGGGGCCAGAGCCAGTGGGCGGTTCTGGCGGACGCGGAAGTGGGCGGCATTGGGGCTCCTGACAGTGCGCACATGATAGAGCGCGTGGCGCGCTTTGCGCTGCATTGCCGGCGTGCGCCACGGTGACTGCAGATGACTGTGTTTCAGATGGAATGCAGCGTCGGCGGCATTGCCGGCAGCGGCACCGCCTTGGTCGGCTAGAATGGCCGACTTGCGCGCGTCCGGCGCGGCCCCATATCCAGCCCATGTACTCCCGTAGCAGCGAACCTGTCCAGTTCGAACGCGATTGCGATGCCGTCATGGTGCCGCAGGGCGATTCGGTGACCCTGCCCGCAGGCAGTTATGGCTATATCACCCAGGCCCTGGGTGGCAGCTACACGGTCTTTGTCGAAGGCAATCTGTTCCGCATTGCCGGCAAGGATGGCGATGCGATCGGCAAGGAGGCCCCGCCGGGGCTGGAACTGCCCGACAACGCCAGCGACGAGGAAGTGGAAGCCCTGGTGTGGCAGCAGCTGCGCACCTGCTTCGACCCGGAAATCCCGTTCAATATCGTCGATCTGGGCCTGGTCTACGAGGCGGTGGTCAGCCACCGCGAAGAAGACGACCAGCGCCGGGTGGACGTCAAGATGACGCTCACCGCGCCCGGTTGCGGCATGGGCGAGATCCTGGTCGACGACGTGCGCAGCAAGGTGGAGATGATCCCGACCATTGCCGAGGCCGACGTCGAACTGGTGTTCGACCCGCCGTGGGGCCGGCATATGATGTCCGAAGCGGCCCGTCTCGAGACCGGCATGCTCTGACCGTCAGGCGCCATGTCCGTAGATGTGGCGCCGCGTCCTTTCGCCCGCCATACAGGAATCTTCCGGTGTCCGTGTCCTTCGCTTCCACCCGTTCTCCGTCGCCGCGCAGCGCCGACGAACTGTCCGTGATCCTGGCCGCGCCCGGTTTCGGGCTGCATTTCACCGACCACATGGTCGCCATTTCCTGGAACAACGAGCAGGGCTGGCATGACGCCCAGGTGCGCGCCTACGGGCCGCTGCAGCTGGACCCGGCTGCCTCTGTGCTGCACTACGGCCAGGAAATCTTCGAAGGCATCAAGGCCTACCGGCATGCCGACGGCTCGATCTGGACCTTCCGCCCGCAGGCCAACGGCGAGCGCCTGCAGCGCTCGGCGCGCCGTCTGGCGCTGCCGGAACTGCCGGTGGACCTGTTCGTCGAATCGCTGCGCCAGCTGGTGGCCGTGGATGCCGGCTGGGTGCCGTCGGCGCCGGAAACCAGCCTGTATTTCCGCCCGTTCATGATTGCCGACGAGGCATTCCTGGGCGTGCGTGCGGCGCACAAGGCCTCGTACTACGTCATCGCAAGTCCCGCCGGTCCGTATTTCGCCAAGGGCGTGGCGCCGGTGTCGATCTGGTTGTCCACCGAGTACGCACGTGCGGCCAAGGGCGGCACCGGTGCGGCCAAGTGCGGCGGCAACTACGCCGCCTCGCTGCTGCCGCAGCAGAAAGCCTACGCGCAGGGGTGCTCGCAGGTGCTGTTCCTGGACCCGGTGGAAGGCAAGTACATCGAGGAACTGGGTGGCATGAACGTGTTCCTGGTCTACAGGGACGGCACGCTGGTGACGCCGGAATTGTCCGGCAGCATCCTGGAAGGCATCACCCGCGACAGCATCCTGCAACTGGCGCGCGACCGCGGCATGCGCGTGATCGAGCGCAAGGTGTCCATCGACGAATGGAAGCAGGGCGTGGCATCGGGCGAGATCAGCGAAGTATTCGCCTGCGGCACTGCCGCAGTGGTCACCCCGATCGGTGAGCTCAAGGGCGAAGGCTTTGCCGTGGGTGACCTGTCGGCGCCGGCTGGCGACGTCACCATGTCGCTGCGTCAGGAACTGACCGATATCCAGTACGGCCGGTTGCCGGATCGGCATGGTTGGCTGGTGCGCTTGTCCTGAGTCAGCGGTACATCGTCAAAAACAGGCCCCTGCGCGTCAGCGCAGGGGCTTTTTTTTGCCTGCCGTGCAGCAGTGCGACACGCGCGGAGTCAAAAAACTGTGGGAAGCGGACTGAACAGACATGACGCCTGTCACAAAAATGATATTTAAGTTTCAAAAGTGTCGATTTCGTATTGTCCAGTTTGGTTGCAGTGAGATAGGTTCGCTGAACGGATCGATAACAGGGGATCGATTCCGGGGACTCGGCGCTGACCTATGCAGGCGGTGCCGGATTACACCGCCAAGGCGGTTCTCTTTGATTTGGAAGGGAATTCGATGTCGAACGAGTCTTTCCGCAAGCGTCCTCGCACGCTTACCGTCCTGGGCGCCACCGCGCTGACCTCCCTGTTGCTGGCGACGCCTGCGTTTGCCGGCGAGGTCTACCTGGATGGTCTTGCCACCGCCCAGACCCACCAGAAATTCATCGTGACCTACAAGGACGGCAGCACTGCGCTGGCCAGTCCGAGCGCGTTGAGCAGTTCGTTGCGTACCGCCGCACGTGCGATGCCGGCCAAGGCCGGCAAGGCGCTGGGCCTGGCCTCCGTCCGCCGTCTGGCGCTGGGGCCGGAACTGATCAAGGCCGATCGCGCGCTGGACCGTGCCGAAGCCGAGACCCTGATGCGCCAGCTGGCCGCCGACCCCAACGTGCAGAGCGTGGAAGTCGACCAGATCCTGCATGCCACGCTGACCCCGAACGACACCCGGCTGTCCGAGCAGTGGGCGTTCGGCACGACCAATGCCGGCCTCAACATCCGCCCGGCCTGGGACAAGGCCACCGGCGCCAATGTGGTGGTGGCGGTGATCGACACCGGCATCACCACCCATGCCGACCTCAGCGCCAACATCCTGCCGGGCTACGACTTCATCAGTGACGCCACCACGGCGCGCGATGGCAACGGGCGCGACAGCAATCCCGCCGACGAAGGCGACTGGTATGCCGCCAACGAATGCGGTACCGGGATTCCGGCATCCAACTCCAGCTGGCACGGCACCCATGTGGCCGGCACGGTTGCCGCAGTGACCAACAACAGCACCGGCGTGGCCGGTACCGCCTACAACGCCAAGGTCGTGCCGGTGCGCGTGCTCGGCAAGTGCGGTGGTTCGTTGTCGGATATCGCCGACGCCATCATCTGGGCGTCGGGCGGCAGCGTCAGCGGCGTGCCGGCCAATGCCAATCCGGCCGAGGTCATCAACATGTCGCTCGGCGGCGGCGGTGCCTGCTCGACCACCATGCAGAACGCGATCAGCGGGGCGGTGTCGCGCGGCACCACCGTGGTGGTGGCAGCCGGCAACAGCTCGGCCAACGTGTCCGGCTCGCTGCCGGCCAATTGCGCCAATGTCATCGCCGTGGCAGCCACGACCTCGGCCGGTGCCAAGGCCAGCTATTCCAACTTCGGCGCCGGCATCGATGTCTCCGCCCCCGGCTCCGGCATCCTGTCCACGCTCAATAGCGGTACCACCACCCCGGGCAACGCCAGCTACGCGTCCTACAACGGCACCTCGATGGCGGCCCCGCATGTGGCCGGCGTGGTCGCGCTGGTGCAGTCGGTTGCGCCGACCGCGTTGACGCCTGCCGCAGTCGAAACCTTGCTGAAGAACACCGCACGCGCGTTGCCGGGTGCCTGTTCCGGCGGTTGTGGCGCCGGTATCGTCAATGCCGACGCCGCAGTGACGGCGGCCATCAGCGGCAGCAACGGTGGGGGCGGTGGCGGAACCGGCAATACGCTGACCAACGGCACGCCGGTCACCGGCCTGGGTGCGGCCAGCGGTGCGGAGCTGAACTACACCATCGCCGTTCCCGCCGGCAGCGGCACGCTGACCGTGGCGATCAGCGGCGGCACCGGCGATGCGGATCTGTACGTGCGCGCCGGCAGTGCACCGACCGACACGACCTACACCTGCCGCCCGTACCGCAGCGGCAATGCCGAAACCTGCAGCATCACCGCGCCCTCGGGCACGTATTACGTGCGGGTCAAGGCCTACAGCACGTTCTCCGGTGTGACCTTGAGCGCCAGCTACTAAGCCTGTCGTTCGACGCTGTTGCGCTGTCTGGCCGCCTGGCCAGGCAGCGCCGACCCGGCGCTGCCTCCCATCTGCGATGTCCGTCCACGTCTGCCCTTTCGGCAGGCGCTGGCGAGGCATTGCCGCTCGGCCGGAATGGACACCGGTCAGTCGTTTCGACGGGCGCCCGCGCCCGTCCATTCCGACCCGATCCGCAGTCTGCGGCAAGGGCGGCCATCTCGCCGCAACCGCGGCACTTCATGAAAAACTGAGGAACGATCGATGTCCAATGTGTCGCAACGTCGTGCACCTGCACGCGCACTGGTGGTGCTGGGTGTTTCCGCGCTGACCTCCCTGCTGGCCGTGCCGGCGTTTGCCGGTCAGGTCAACCTGTCCGGCCTGGAATCGCAGCCCACGCTGGACCGCTTCATCGTCAAGTACAAGGACGGCAGCAGCCCGGCAGTGAGCCCGACGTCGATGCGCGCATCGCTCAATTCCGTCGCCACCGCAGTGCCGGCCCGCGCCGGTCGCGCGCTGGGCCTGAACCACGTGCGCCGCACCGCGCTGGGGTCGGAAGTGCTCAAGACCGACCGTGGCCTGGACCGTGCCGAGGCCGAGACGCTGATGCGCCGCATCGCCGCCGACCCGAGCGTGGACTACGTGGAAGTCGACCAGATCATGTATCCGACCCTGACCCCGAACGACACGCGGCTGTCCGAGCAGTGGGGCTTCGGGACCACCGCCTCCAGCATCAACGTGCGCCCGGCCTGGGACACCGCCACCGGCACCGGCGTGGTGGTGGCGGTGATCGATACCGGCATCACCAGCCACCCGGATCTCAATGCGAACGTGCTGCCGGGCTACGATTTCATCAGCGACGCGGCGCGTGCGCGCGACAACAACGGCCGCGACAACAATCCGGCCGACCAGGGCGACTGGCGTGCCGCCAATCAGTGCGGATCCGGCGTGCCGGCCGCCAATTCCAGCTGGCACGGCACCCATGTGGCCGGCACCATTGCTGCGGTCACCAACAACAGCACCGGTGTGGCCGGGACCGCATTCAATGCGCGCATCGTGCCGATCCGCGCCCTAGGCCTATGCGGCGGGACCACCTCCGATATCGCCGATGCCATCGTCTGGGCCTCCGGCGGCAGCGTGTCCGGCGTGCCGGCCAACGCCAACCCGGCCGAGGTGATCAACATGTCGCTGGGCGGCAGTGGCACCTGTTCCAGCACCTACCAGAACGCCATCAATGGCGCGGTGTCGCGTGGCACGACAGTGGTGGTGGCGGCCGGCAACAGCAATGCCAACGTGGCCAACTTCACTCCGGCCAGCTGCGCCAACGTGATCTCGGTGGCGTCGATCACCTCCGCCGGTGCGCGTTCGAGCTTCTCCAACTTCGGCAGCACCATCGACATCTCCGGCCCCGGCTCGGCGATCCTGTCGACCTTGAACAGCGGCACCACCACGCCGGGCAGCGCCAGCTACGCGTCCTACAACGGCACCTCGATGGCGGCCCCGCATGTGGCCGGCGTGGTGGCGCTGGTGCAGTCGGTCGCCAGCCGTCCGCTGACGCCTGCGGCGGTGGAAACGCTGTTGAAGAACACCGCCCGTCCGCTGCCGGGCGCCTGCTCGGGCGGCTGCGGTGCTGGCATCGTCAATGCGGCCGGCGCAGTCAGCCAGACCCCGTAATGCGGCGATGACGGTGCGATGCCGGCACGACCGCCGGCATCGACGTCGGGCCTGCCCCGACGCCACTGTCGGTGTTTTTGAAACCTGCACTGCCCCGCTTCGGCGGGGCAGTGTGCGTTTGGGCAACGGCAATTGCCGGGGTGCCAGGCAGGGCAGGCGGAGCCGGCTGAATGAAGCGCGCGCCAGCGCAGAGTGGCCGCTTCAGTGCGGCCTACGGCACGCCGATAGCCACTCCACGTGAGGCACGGAGGTATGCATGCCCACGCATCAGGCAAAGCGCATTGCAGTGGCGTTAGCGCGATGCCATCCGGGTTGCCAGGTCCTTGGGGAGGGATGGATTCATGTCGTATCACTCAGTTGGCGCGCTGCGCCGCGTTGTACTCGTCTGTGCGTTGTCATGCACGTTTCATGCCGCTGCAGGCGAGGTCAGTCTGCAAGGCTTGAATTCCAGCAGCACCCACCAGCGCTTTATCGTCAGCTACAAGGACCGCGTCGGCAGTAGCCGTGCGACCGGGCTGTCTGCGCCATGGCGCGAGATCGCCAGCGCCGTGCCTGCACAGCGCGGACGCGCGTTGGGCTTGTCGGCTACTCGCCGGCTCAGCACGGGCCCGATGCTGTTGGTGGCCGATCGCAAACTGGACCGCGTGGACGCAGAAAGCCTGATGCGGCGCCTTGCCGCCGACCCGACCGTCAAGCGCGTGGAAGTGGACGTGTTGATGCGCCCCTTGCTGGTGCCCAACGATCCGGGCGTGCCGCAGCAATGGGCGATGGGCGCCACCGCCGCCAGCATGACTATCCGGCCGGCGTGGGATCGCACCACCGGTAAGGGCATCGTGGTGGCGGTGATCGATACCGGCATCGCCAAGCATCCGGATCTGGACGCCAATGTCCTGCCGGGCTACGACTTCATCATCGACCCGGCGACGGCACGCGACGGCAATGCGCGCGATGCCAGTGCCGCCGACCAGGGCGACTGGACCGCCGCCAACGAGTGCGGGCCGGGTGCGTCCGCTTCCAGCTCCAGCTGGCATGGCACGCATGTGGCCGGCATTGTGGCGGCGGTCGGCAACAATGCGGTCGGCGTGGTCGGTACCGCGTTCAATGCGAAGGTGCTGCCGCTGCGCGTGCTTGGCCGCTGCGGCGGTTACATGTCCGACATCTCCGACGCGATCGTCTGGGCATCGGGCGGCAAGGTCAACGGTGTGCCGGCCAACCCGAATCCGGCCACGGTGATCAATCTGTCGCTGGGCGGCGCGGGAAGTTGTTCGACAACGCTCAGCACGGCCATTGCCGGTGCGGTGACGCGCGGCAGTTCGGTAGTGGTGGCGGCGGGCAACAGCAATATGGATGTGTCCACCAGCGTGCCGGCCAATTGCCCGAACGTGATCGCAGTGGCGGCCACCACCTCGGCGGGCGCCAAGGCCAGCTTCTCCAACTTCGGCAAGGGCGTGGATATCGCGGCGCCGGGACAGGCCATCGTCTCCACGCTCAACAGCGGCACCACGGTGCCGGGGAACGCGGCGTATGCGTCGTACAGCGGTACCTCGATGGCTGCACCGCATGTGGCCGGGGTGGTGGCGTTGATGCAATCGGTAGCGCTGAATCCGCTGACGCCGGCCACGGTGAAAGCCCTGCTCAAGAGCAGCGCCCGGCCGTTGCCGGTTGCCTGCACGCAGGGCTGTGGTGCAGGACTGGTCAATGCCGATGGCGCGGTTGCCGCGGTGATCGAGTCGACCACCCTTGCCCGGAATGTGGCGCGTACCGGCTTGAGTGCGGCGCAGTCGGATGTGCTGTATTACCAGATCAACGTGCCGGCCGGCACGCGCTCGCTGAAGGTGACCCTCAACGGCGGCAGCGGCAATGCGGATCTATCGCTACGCGCAGGTGCACTGCCGACCGATACCGCCTACAGCTGCCGCAGCCTGCTGCCCGGCAATGCCGATAGCTGCACGGTGAACGCACCGGCGGCCGGTACGTACTACGTGCGGTTGAAGGCGACGTTGGCGTTTTCAGGAGTCAGCGTCACGGCGGCGTATTGAGCTGCGTGGCGGCGGTGATGCCGCCGCGGCTCAGTCGCACAGTGCGCAGGCCCGCGCACTGAGTGCCTGCAGCAGCTGTGCGCCGGGCAATTCCAGCAGCAACCCGCGCTGGCCGGCGTTGATCCACAGCGCCGGTGCGTCCAGCGCCGTGGCTTCGACCAGCACCGGCGCCTGCCGTTGCTGACCGAGCGGGCTGATACCGCCCACCGTGTAGCCGGTGCGGCGTTGTGCATCGGCCACGTCCATCATGCGTGCGGACTTTCCGCCGCACGCGCTGGCCAGTTTCTTCAGCGACAGGCGTCGGTCGCAGGGAATGACCGCACACACGGCCAGGTCGTCGACCCAGGCCATCAAGGTCTTCAGCACCGTCTGCGGTGCCAGCCCAAGCGCATCCGCCGCCTGCAGGCCTTTGGCGTCTGCATCGTGTTGATAGTCGTAGGGGTGTAGCACGTAGGCCACGCCGGCAGCGTCCAATGCCTTGGTCGCGCGGGTGGCCTTGCTCATGGCCTCAGACCGATTCGAAGCGGTTGGCGGCGACGTTCTTGCGCACTTTCTCGGGATTCCAGATGCGCCCGTTCATGGCGATGTACACCCCGGCCGGCAACGACTGCACCGCACCGACCGCGCAGCCGATATTGAATTCCGCATCCGAGCCGCGGAAACGCGCCGGATTGAGCGCGCCGGTCATCACGATGGTCTTGTCGGCGATCGACTGCAGCACCTTGCCGGTTTCCACCATCGAATCGGTGCCGTGGGTGATCAGCACGTGGCGGGTCGGCTGGGCGGCGATGGTGGCGCGGATCAGCTCGCGATCGGCCTCGGTGATGTGCAACGAATCCTTGCGGATGATCGGAATCACCGAAAAGCGGAAGGTCACGCCCAGCTCCTTGAGGATCTGGCCGATCTGCGGGTCGCCGATCTGGTAGTCGGATTTGTCGTCGAAGTAGATCTTGTCGATCGTGCCACCGGTGGTGACGATCAGGAGGTCTTCCATTGCTGCCAATCCTTCAAACGTGCGCGGTGCAGGCCGCGCGAGGGCCGCCATGATACCGCCCGGCCGGGACACTGGCAGTCATACGTCGGCCGCGACGAGGCGAGGGTGGGCGAAACCTCCGTTTGTGTAACCGGCTATGCGGCGGTGCTGCCTGCGCTTGGGGAAGACTCGCTGCAGGCGCGCACCGACATGCGGACGGCGCCGTCGCTCTTTCAAGGTGCAGCGATCGTTGCGCCGATCGCCGGCCCAGGCAACGCGCGCGTCGATCCGGCACCGGCCTGTGGTCGTGTTCGGGCGCCTCGTCCCAGCGCCACCTGCGCGCAGCTTGCGCATGCGGCAGCGCAAAACGCCGCGTGATCCTTGCAACGTTCCTGCGTGCCAGACGCGTGCCCTGCGTCACGAACGCCACACTGCGCGGCGACAGAAATTGACTTGTCATCTGGTCGGTCGATAGTCGGCGGGCCGTCGGCACTGCGATGCCGCCCTTGTTGCGTTCCCGGAGAACTCCATGAAACATGCCGTGTCGATGCTGCGCGCGCTGACCTGTGTGCTGGGCGTCCTGCTGGCGAGTCAGGCAGCCGCGCAGACCGTGACGATTACGCCAGGTCAGACCTATCAGACGATACGCGGCTTCGGCGGCATGAATGGCGCCGGCTGGATCAACGACCTGACGCCCGCACAGGTGGATCTGGCCTATGGCAGTGGTAACGGGCAGATCGGGCTGTCGATCCTGCGCATGCGTATCGACCCGTCCAGCGCCGGCTGGGCGACCCAGGTGCCCACTGCCGCGCGCGTGCATGCGCTGGGCGGGCTGGTGTTCGCAAGCCCGTGGTCGCCGCCGGCCTACATGAAGTCCAACAACAGCCTGACCAACGGCGGAAAATTGCTGCCGCGCTATTACGGCGCCTACACCACGCACCTGCTGGATTTCGCCAGTTACATGGCCAGCAAGGGCGCGCCGCTGTCTGCGATTTCGCTGCAGAACGAGCCCGATTGGCATCCCGACTACGAGTCGGCCGAGTGGAGCGGCAGCGATTTCGTCAACTATCTCGGCAGCGAAGGCAGCAAGTTCGGCAGCCTCCACGTCATCGTCGGCGAGTCGGTGGGATTCAATTTTTCCATCACCGACCCTGTGCTCAACAACGCTGCTGCCAACCGGGCCACCGCCATCGTGGCCGGCCACCTGTATGGCGCCACGCCGCGCGACTACGCCCTGGCGCGCAGCAAGGGCAAGCAGGTGTGGATGACCGAACACTTCACCGACAACACCGACGCCAACGCCTGGCCGTCGGCATTGGGCGTGGCCAGCGAGCTGCACGCCAGCATGGCTGCCAATTTCAATGCCTATGTCTGGTGGTACATCCGGCGCAGCTACGGGCTGATCGGCGAGAACGGTGCGGTGAGCAAGCGCGGCTATGCGATGTCGCAGTTCGCACGTTTCGTGCGGCCCGGCTCGGTGCGCATCGGTGCCACCGAACATCCGTATGCCGATGTCTCCCTCACCGCCTACCGCACGCCGGACAACAAGCTGGTACTGGTGGCGGTCAATACCGGCACCAACCATCAGCGCCTGGATCTGGCGCTACCGGCCGGCGCTGCCGCGCAGTTCGCCAAATACAGCACCTCAAGCACGCTCAATGTCGGCTTCGGTGGCACCTACAGCGTGGTCAGCGGCAAGACCTCGCTCTATGTCGACCCGCAGAGCGTGACCACGCTGGTCGGAAATTGAGGGGCTAACAAAACGGCATCACGCTGGCCGGCTGTTGGCCGGCTGCAGGGCCTCGCCTGCTCACCGGCGCTGGCAAGGCCGCAAGTACATCCTTGTAGCTCTTGCGCGGCATCCATGCCGCGTAAGAGCCCGCGCCAGTGACCGGCGAGGACCAGTCGAGGGGGGCCCTGCGCACAGGTTTCAATACAGCAGCGAGCAGACTGTCTGGTGCGGTGTCTTCGCCAAGTGCGGCACCGTTGGCGACATGGATGCCGTCATCAAGCCCCCAGGGACGGGTTTACGGCGTGTCCCGCGAACGCTGGGGGCGCCGCTGCGCCTTCGACCCACTCAGCGGCAGTGCACGCCAGATACATGCCGCACCAGGCAACGGCCGCGCCCGCGCGGCGGTGAGCGCAGTCGTTTTGTCGGCTGCTCTGAATCGTTGCGGGTTGAGGCTTCACCCGAATGCGCTTGGGCCATCTGCGCTGCGCAGCGGGGCAGGCATCAATGCGGCGCGCGCTTCTTGCCGAAGCGCGCCGCCATGCCGGGGCCGCCCACCAGGGCCACCACGGCCAGCGCGAGCAGCAATTCCAGCCAGGCCAGTCCGCGGGCCTGGGGCTGGCTCCAGGCCGCCATCACGCCATGGCTGAACCATCCCAGCGCGAATACGCCGGCCCAGAAGCGCGCACGCGCGCTTCGCACCGCCAATACGCCGGTCAGCGCGGCCGGCAACACGAACACGATGAGCGCGGCGAGCGGGCGCGGGTCGTCGTGAAACCAGGCCGCGAACAACGCCGCCAGCGCCAGCAGCGCCGCGGTCAGCAGCCAATGCATGGCGCGCACGCTCACGGGATTGCCAGCCGCCGTGCGACATCGGCCACCCGCCGCCCCAGGGCGCGCGCCAGCACGGCTTCGTCCTCGCTCGGCTGCGGGTCGCCACCAGCGCCAGAGACATGGCTGGCGCCATACGGCGTGCCGCCGCTGGTGGTGTGGCTGAGTGCGGCCTCGGTGAACGGGATGCCCACGATCAGGCAGCCGTGGTGCAGCAGCGGCAGATGCATCGACAGCAAGGTGGATTCCTGGCCGCCATGCATCGAGGCGGTGGATGTGAATACGCCTGCCGGCTTGCCCGCGAGGGTGCCGGTGGCCCACTCGGCGCCCAGGCTGTCGAGGAAGTGCTTCATCGGTGCGGCCATATTGCCAAAGCGGGTCGGGCTGCCCAGCAGCAGGCCGCTGCATTCGGCCAGATCGGCCCGATCCACATACGGCGCGCCTTCGTCCGGTACCGGCGGGGCGCTGGTCTGGGTGACCGCAGCCACCGGCGGCACCGTGCGCAGCCGCGCGCTCATGCCCGGCACCTCGCCGATGCCGCGCGCGATCTGCCGCGCCAGCCGCGCCACCGAGCCGCCACGGCTGTAATACAGCACCAGAATCTCCGCCATCGTGCCTCTGCCGCCTGTTGAGTTGCCGCAGTATCGGCCATGCCACCGCCTGCCTGCACGCCGCAGGTGCGGCAAGGCCGCGATGACGGTGCATCGGGTACCCTTGCGCGATGTCGCGTGTGAACAAACTCCACCAATGGAAAGAGCGTCTGCGCGATCGCGCGCGGACGGTGAGCTTCGGGCGCTTTCTGTGGCGCCGCTTTCTGGACGACCGCCTGTTCCAGGCAGCGGCCTCGCTGGCCTACACCACGGTCTTCGCGCTGGTGCCGCTGGCCATCGTGGTGTTCGGCGTGTTGTCGGCGTTTCCCGCGTTCAACGAGTGGAAGGATGCGCTCACCGACTTCATCTTCAACAACTTCGTGCCCGGCGCCGCGCGCTCGGTACAGAACTATCTCAACCGCTCGCTGGAAGATCTGGGCAAGTTCACCGTCGCCGGCATGGTGGCGCTGGTGGCTTCGCTGCTGATTACCCTGCACAGCATCGAGCAGACCTTCAACAGCATCTGGCGGGTGGCAGCTGCCCGGCCCAAGGTCACGCGTTTCCTGATTTACTGGACGGTGCTCACGCTGGGCACGATGCTCGCCGCCGCCTCGATGGCGATGGCCGCCTATGTGTTCGCGCTGCCGCTGTTCCGCACCACCGAAGGCCAATGGCTGGCCGAATTTTCCTGGCGGCTGGCGCCGATGGCGGTGGAGTTCGTCTGCATCGTGCTGATCTACCGCGTGGTGCCGCAGCATGCGGTGCGGCTGCGCCACGCGCTGCCGGGCGCGCTGCTGGCGGTGATCCTGATGGAAATCGTCAAATGGGGCTTCGGCTTCTATCTGGGCAATTTCCAGACCTATCAACGCATCTACGGCGCACTGTCGGCGCTGCCGATCCTGCTGCTGTGGATCTATCTGAGCTGGGTGTCGGTGTTGCTGGGCGCGTCGTTGGCATCGTCGATGTCGGCGTTTCGCTATCAGCCCGAAGCCATGCGCCTGCCGCCGGGTTTCGAAATCTACGGCCTGTTGCGTCTGCTCGGCCGGTTCCGGCAGGCGCGCATCCACGGCAATGGCCTGGACGAGGACCGCATTCTTGCGCTGGAGCCGATGCTCACCGACACGCTGATGCAGGAGCTGCTCTGCGAGCTCAAACGCATCCGCCTGCTGCGGCGCGACGAGCGCGGCCAATGGCTGCTGGCGCGCGACCTGGATGTGGTGCCATTGGCCGAACTCTACGACAACTGCCAGCTGCGCGTGCCGATCGAGGACCGCCCGCTGCCATGCCGCGACGATGCCTACGGCCAGGCCGCCGCCGCCGCGCTGGAACAATTGCGTCAACCGTTGCGCGGCGTGCTGGCGCAACCGGTCGGCGACCTCTACACCCACCTCCCCGGAGACCCTCCATGACGATGCGCCTTGTGCGCGGCGCGTGCGCGCTGCTGTTGCCGTTGTTGATACTGACCGCCTGCAAGCCCACCGGCGAGGGCAGCCCTGCCGCGGCCGATTCGACGGCTGCGCCTGCTACGGCCACCCAGACCTCCGAAAAACCCGCCGACCCGGCAGGTGCAGCCAACCCGGCAGGTGCAGCCAACACCTCGGTGGTGCAGCAGACCGCCGACATGCCCAAGCTGTCGCTGCCGACGGTGGCGGGAGAGACCTACGACCTGGCGGCGCATCGCGGCAAGTGGGTGGTGGTCAACTTCTGGGCGACCTGGTGCGCGCCTTGCCTGAAGGAAATGCCGGAGCTGTCGGCACTGCATACCATGCGCGACAGCGTCGAAGTGGTGGGCCTGGCCTACGAAGACATCACCGCCGCCGACATGCAGGCGTTTTTGAAGGATCACCCGGTGTCCTATCCGGTGGCGATCCTGGACCCCTATCAGCCGCCGCAGGACTTCGCCACCCCGCGCGGCCTGCCGATGACCTATCTGATCGGTCCGGACGGCAAGGTGGCCAAGCAGTTCCTCGGTCCGGTCACCGCGCGCGACATCGAAGCGGCGGTCGGCATCACCGGCAAGGCGGGGTGATGCAGGCGGCGCGCTTTGTGGTCAGCGGGAGAGTGCAGGGCGTGTGGTACCGCGCTTCCACCCGCGAGCGCGCGCTGGCGCTGGGCCTGTACGGGCATGCCCGCAACCAGCCGGACGGCAGCGTGGAAGTGGTCGCCGCCGGCAGTGAGGCCGCGCTGGAGGCGTTGGAAGCGTGGCTATGGCAGGGCCCGGCAGCGGCGCAGGTGACGTCGGTGACGCGCACGGCGTGCGCAATTGCGCCGACTGAAGAATTTGTAACTGGCTGAGTGCGAGCCGCCATGGCGGGGCAAAAGAGTTGCGTTGCCTCGCCGATAACCTTCTCAACGCGATCAGGCGTTCAGGGGAATGTAATGGCCGCTCCATCTCAAGATCACAACGACGGGCACGAACTGGCGGCATATCGCCGCAATCGCCAGCTGACGCAGTTCGGGCCGTGGCTGTATCTCGGCGCGCTGCTGGGCAGTGGCTGGTTGCTGTTCGTGCAGCCGTCCACCCGCGTCCTGCAGCCCGAACAGGCGGCCACCAGCTGGCTGCTGGCGTGGACGTTTGTCGGCATCGTGATCGGCGCGGTGGTGTGGAGCCTGCGTCTGGCGCGTCGGGGGCTGGCGCAGCCATCGGCAACCTACCCGATGTCGGCACGCCTGCCCGAATCGTGGACCGATGCCTACGCGGCGTTGCTGCGCCCGGCCGCCCCGGCCGCGCCGGTTGCGCCTCGCCTCGACCCGGCCGACGCCCAGCGTGGCGCTGCCTGGCACCGCTTCGGCGCCGGCATGCTCAGCGCCGAGACCTTCGACCCCAACGATGCCACCCGTGCGCCGTGGGATGCAATGGATGCCCAGGCCTGCATCGCACGCCTGGACGAGGTGCGCACTGCCTGGCAAAACGCGTCGGTCAACCGCACCCTGCAGCAGGAGCGCCGCTACTGGCTCGACGTGGTGCTGTCGCTGCTCGATCACGGCGTGATGCGCCCGCTGCAGGACGGTTATCTGCCCGACACCGCTGCACTGCGCACCGAGCGTTTCCTGTTGGGTGCCGATGCAGGCCCGATCGTGCTGGCCGATGTCCCGGCGCTGTTCGCGCGCCGCCTGGCCTTGGCCATCGAAGCGATGCCGGCTGCGCAACGCGATGCGGCCGGCGTGCAGTGGCGGCTGCTGCAGCAACTGCATGCATTGGTTGCCGAAGGCCGCATGCTGGACGAGCGCTCGCAGGTGATCCAGGTATTGGCTTGGAACCCGGACGTGGATCTGGACCAGGTCGAAGTGGCCTACATCCTGGCCGCCGAATACCGCGAAGGCATGCGCGACTGGTTGCGTCGCGCTGCGTTGGTGCGTCTGCCCGACAGCGCCCTGCGCCTGGACGAAGTGCTGCTGTCGTCCTGCAGCCCGCTCGGCGCGCAGGCAGACGATGTGGACTACATGGAAGCCATGCGCCCGCTGCACCGCGGTTTCATGCAGCTGTTCAGTCAGCGCCTGAGCCAGTTGGTGGTGCAGGCCGAGCAGGCCGAACGTCAGGCCGGCCTGCATCCGCTGCCGCGTGCCACCACGGCCAGCGACGAGGTCTCTCAGGACTGGCCGGCGTAATCCTCGATCGGTTCCAGTACGCCGTAGTGTTCCTTGTGCGGCTTGCCGTGCAAGGGTGGCAGCGCTAGCGGCTGGTCGGGCACCGAGGTGTCCGGCAGCCGATCCAGCAGATCGCGGATCAGGCTCAGCCGGCCACGTTTCTGGTCGTTGAAGTCCACCAGCGTCCACGGCGCATCCGGGGTATGGGTCGCTTCGAGCATGCGCTCGCGCGCAGCGGTGTACTGGTCGTACTTGCTGCGCGACTGCAGATCCACCGGCGACAGCTTCCAGCCCTTGAGCGGATCTTCGTGGCGCTCGGCAAAGCGTTCTTCCTGCTTGGCCTGGTCCACGCACAACCAGTACTTGAACAGCAGGATGCCGTCATCGACCAGCATCTGCTCAAAGCGCGGCGCCTGCTCCAGAAACGCGTCGTATTGCGCGTCTGTGCAATAGCCCATCACCCGCTCCACGCCGGCGCGGTTGTACCAACTGCGATCCATCAAGACCAATTCGCCGCCGGCCGGCAGGTGCGCGACATAGCGCTGGAAATACCACTGTGTACTTTCGCGGTCGTTGGGCTTGGGCAGCGCCACCACCCGGCACTGGCGTGGGTTGAGATGGCTGGCAATGGTCTGGATCACGCCACCCTTGCCGGCGGTATCACGGCCCTCCACCAGCACCAGCGCGCGTTGATTGGTATGGCGCAGCCAGCGTGCCATGCCGACCAGCTCCAACTGCAGCGGTGCCAGCAACTTCTTGTAGGCCTTGCGTTTCAGGTGCGACATGCGCGTTCCGTTCGGCGATCGAGCGCGCAGGCTATTCGCCCAGCCGTGGACGCAATGTCGCCAGATTGCACGGCTTGGTACGCGCATCCAGCTGCGCACGCACGATCTGTTCCCAGGCCGTGCGGCACGCCGAGGTGGAGCCGGGCAGGCAGAACACGAAGCTGTGATTGGCCAGCCCCGCAAACGCACGCGATTGCAGCGAAGACGTGCCGATTTCTTCCACGCTGATGGCCCGGAACATCTCGCCGAAGCCCGGCATGATCTTGTCCAGCAGCGGCGTGATCGCTTCCGGCGTGCTGTCGCGGCCCGTGAAGCCGGTACCGCCGGTGACCAGGATGCCGTCCACCTGCGCATCGGCAATCCAGGCAGAAACGATCGCGCGCATGCGGTAACGGTCGTCAGGGCATAGCGCACGGTCGTGCAGCACATGGCCTTCGTGGGTGAGGGCGTCGGCCAGGTAATCGCCGGAACGGTCGTCGGCCAGCGTGCGGCTGTCGGACACCGTCAGCACGCACAGGCGCAGAGGAATGAAGTCGAGATTGGAAGGCATGGCCCAAGCCTAGCGAGCCTGGACGACGGGGTACAGCGCCGCAGTGTGAAGTTGCACGCAGCGCCTAACTGCCAGGCATTGACCGACGCGTTGCTGTTGGCCCCTCTCCCGCCGGGAGAGGGGTTGGGGTGAGGGGTAGGGTTAGTCGGGGTGAGGGTAGGGTTGGCCAGTGCCATTGCCGCAGACGTACCCTCATCCGGCGCTACGCGCCACCTTCTCCCGATGGGAGAAGGGAATCCAGCATCCATGTGTATCTGTGGCTATCGACTGGTGACGGCGAAAGACTCCGCGCCGCCACCCACACCCGTCTCACGCAAACCATGACGATGCGGCATCTGACTACCGACGTCTAAACCCCCTGCCATCCATTACGCTGAGCAACGCCACGCAGCAGCGCGGCCAGATCATCAGCGAATCCGTCCATATCGAAAACGCCACTGCCCAAGCGTTGCTCCGCCAGACGCGCGCGCGCATCCGCCAGCGCCTGCGCATCGCTCGCCAACGCAATCGCTTTGGCCACAAACGCCGCGTCGTCGGCCACGTTCATCTCTTCCATCCCCAGGTGCTGATTGAGGCTACCCGCCACCCGTGCGGCAAACGTCTCGCCGGGCGTGGTCAGCACCGGGCAACCCGCCCACAACGCATCGGAGGCGGTGGTATGCGCGTTGTATGGATGCGTATCCAGAAACAGATCGGCGTGCCGGTAACGTGCCAGATACTGCGGGTGGGGCAACTTCGGCATGAAGACCAGGCGCTGCGCATCCACGCCCTGCGCCTGTGCTGCCGCACGCAAGCGCGCATCGGCCTGGCCCGGCCCCGACAGCAACCACAGCACACTGCCGGGCACCGCACGCACTACCGCCAGCATGCGCGCCATGCTGCGCGGGTTGAGTTTGTAGCTGTTGTTGAAGCAGCAAAATACCGTGCCGTGCGCAGGCAAGCCGCACTCGCTGCGCGGTGGCGGCTCGGCAAGCGTGCGCGTGATGTCCGACGGCTGAAACACGCGGTTCAAGCGCAGCACCTGCTCGCTGTAGAACGGCGCCAGCGACGGCGGCAATGCGAATGCATCGCCCAGCACGTAATCCATCCACGGCGCACCGGAGGTGCCCGGGTATGCCAGCCAGTTGATCTGCACCGGCGCCGGCCGCAGGGCGAACACTTCCGGGCGCCCGCCACCGCCCCAGCCGCGCAGATCGAACAACACGTCGATCCCCTGCGCGCGGATGTGCTGCGCGATGGCCAGATGCCCGAGCGCGGTGACATCGTGCAGCGTCGTGGCCTGCGTCAGGCGCGCGCGAATCGCGCTGCCGTCGTCCTGGCTGGTCGCAAACAGGTGCAACTGCAGCGCCGGTTGGCGTTGCTGCACTGCCTCGAACAACGCCACCGTCAACAGCCCCGTGGGATGCGCGCCGAAGCCATTGGACACCAGGCCCACGCGCAACGCACCACGGCTGCGTACCTTGATCGGCGGCAGTGGTTGCAGGCTTGAGGCGATCGCCTGCGCACGCGTCCGCGCACAGGCCAGTTGCTCGGCCGCAGTGGCGTCTTCGCTCAGGAATGCGAACGGCTCCACCGCCGCTGCGCCCTGTGCCACGGCGGTGCGGACCTGTGCGGCCAAGGCGTCCAGAGCGCGCCAATCGCATAACCGACGGCGCCAGTTGAGCAGCTGCGCGGCGATGTACGGCTCGTCGGGCAGCAACTGATACGCGCGCGCGTAGGCTGCCGCCGCCTGCTCCGGCTGACCGGCGTCTTCCAAGGCATGGCCCAGCCATAGCGCAATGCCCGGATGCTGTGGCACCAGGTCCGATGCCTGCTGCAGCAACCGCGAGGCCTCTGTATGCCGCTGTTGCGCCCAACGCACGCGGCCAAGCCGCGCGATCGCTTCCGGGTGGCCCGGATGCAACGCCAACGCGCGTTGCACGGCCAATTCGCCGGCGGCGATGCCGCCCATGCCCAGTTCGGCATCGGCCAGCATCAACCACGCAATGAAATCGCCGGGCTGGCGCCGCACCGTCTCGCGCAGCTGCAGCAGCTCGCGCGGCACGTTGGCACTCACGGGCTGTCGCTCAACCGCGCCAGTTCGTCGGCCTGATGCTCGTGCAGCAAGCGTGCGATCAATGCATCCAGATCGCCTTCGATGATGTTGGGCAGGTCGTACAGGGTCAGCCCTTCCACGCGGTGGTCGGTGATGCGGCCCTGCGGGAAGCTGTAGGTACGGATACGTTGGCTGCGGTCGCCGCTGCCGACCTGCAACTTGCGTGTCTGCGCTTCGGCCGCGGCCGCCTTGCTGCGTTCGGCTTCCACCAATTGCGCCTTCAGCCGCTTCATCGCCTTGTCGCGATTGGCGTGCTGGCTGCGCTCGGTCTGGCATTCCACCACCACGCCGCTGGGCACGTGGGTGATGCGGATCGCCGATTCGGTCTTGTTGACGTGCTGTCCGCCGGCACCGGACGAGCGGAAGGTGTCCACTTTCAGGTCCGCCGGGTTGATCACGATTTCTTCCACATCGTCGGCTTCGGGGATGATCGCCACCGTCGCCGCCGAGGTGTGGATGCGGCCCTGCGACTCGGTCGCCGGCACGCGCTGCACGCGATGGGTGCCGGATTCGAACTTCAGGCGCGAATACGCGCCGCGCCCGACCACGCGTGCCACCACTTCCTTGTAGCCGCCGTGCTCGCCGGGGCTGTCGGATTCGATTTCGACCTTCCAGCCCTGGCGCTCGGCATAGCGTGCATACATGCGGAACAGGTCGCCGGCGAAGATCGCCGCCTCGTCCCCGCCAGTGCCGGCGCGCACTTCCAGAAACAGGTTGCCGTCGTCGCGCGGATCGCGCGGGACCAGCAGCAACGCCAGCTGCGCATCCAGTTCGTCCAGGCGCGCCTGTGCGGCGGCGATCTCCTCGTCGGCCAACTCGCGCATTTCCGGGTCGTTGCGCATGGCTTCGGCCGCGCTCAGGTCGGCCTTGGCGCGCGCCTCGTCTTCCAGCGCCACGGCCACCGGTTCCAGTTGCGACAGTTCGCGCGACAAGCTGCGGAACCTGTCGTTGTTGCTCACCACGTCCGGGTCGGACAACAGGTGCTGCAGTTCTTCGCGGCGCTCGGCCAGCGCTTCGAGCTTACGGCGCAGGGTCGGCGTCATCAGTCCTCACGATCGGGGTAGCTACAGGGGGATGTTGGTAACCGGGTTTTTCCGGGAACAGCCGGTCGGCCGCGCTGGTCAATTCCAGGTCGTTGTTGAGCGCGGCATCGCGCAGCGCGGCGGTCGGCGGGTGCAACAGGCGGTTGGTCAGCGCATGCGCCAGTTGCTCCAGCACCTCGTCGGCCGGCTTGCCGTTGCTCAGTTGCTGGCGTGCCTTGGCCAGCAGTTCGTCGCGGGTGCTGTCGCCGAACGCACGCAGCCGCTTGAGCGGTGCCTGGCGCGCGTTGGCCTGCACCGTCTCGACATAGCGCGCCACCTGCAGGTCGATGATCGCCTCGGCCTGGTCTGCGGCTTCGCGGCGGCTGCGGCGGTTGTCTTCCACCGCGCGCTCCAGATCGTCCACGGTGTACAGGTAGGCATCGCTCAGCGTCGCCACCGAGGCTTCGATATCGCGCGGCACCGCCAGGTCGAACAACAGCATCGGCTTGCGTTTGCGCGCACGCAGCGCCTGTTCCACCTGCGCCCGCGTTACCACCGGCTCGTGTGCGGCAGTGGCCGAGAACACCACGTCGGCCTCGGCCAGATGGCGTTCCAGATCGGTCAACGGCAAGGCATAGCCGCCGTGTTGGCTTGCCAGTGTCTGCGCATGCGCCAGGGTGCGATTGGCGATCAGCAGCCGGCGCACGCGGCCTTCGCTCAGATGCTTGGCGGCCAGCTCGATGGTTTCGCCGGCGCCGATCAGCAAGACGGTCGATTCGTTGAGCCGCGCAAAGGATTCCTGCGCCAGCCGCACCGCGGTGGAGGCCACCGACACCGGGTTGGCGCCGACCCTAGTGTCGGTGCGCGCGCGCTTGGCCACCGAAAAGGTCTGCTGGAACAGCCGATCCAGCCCGCTGCCCAGCGCGCCGTGCGCGCGCGCCACCGCCCAGGCGTCCTTGACCTGGCCCAGGATCTGCGGCTCGCCCAGCACCATCGAATCCAGCCCGGTGGCGACCCGGAACAGATGCCGCACCGCGTCGGCGTCCTGATGCTGGTACAGATAGCCGCTCAGCCCCGGCGCATGTGCGTCCAGCCAGCCGGCCAGGGTCTGCGCATCGTCGGCCATCGCGTACAGCTCCGTGCGGTTGCAGGTGGACAGCAGCGCGGCCTCGCGCACCTGCGGCAGCGCACGCAACGATTCGAGCGCGCGCGGCAGCGCGTCACCTGCGAACGCCGCGCGTTCGCGCAGGTCCACAGGTGCGGTCTGGTGATTCAGTCCGAGCACCCACAACGTCATTGTTCAGTTGCTTGCGATAAGCTGGCGGCCATTCAGGGCCCCATTTTACGGCCCGGTTGCCCCCGATGCCTGTACCGATTCGCATCCTGAGTGTTCTTTTGCTGGTAGCAGTGTCCGCCAACGCCACGGCAGCACCCAAGAAAGCACCGCCCGCTCCACCGGCCAGCAGTGCCGGCGCCACCTCGCTGGAACCTGTGCTCGCCGGCGAATTCGCCTTGCAGGCCGGGCAACTGGACGATGCCGCCCGCGCCTACCTGGACGCCGCCAAGGCCGAAGCCGGCGACGCCGGCCTGGCCGAGCGCGCCGCCCGCATCGCCATGCTGGCCAACGACGACCCGCGTGCCATCGAGGCCCTGGCGCTGTGGCGCGCCCGCGCGCCGTCGTCGATGTCGATGCGCAGCACCGAAGCCTCGCTGGCCCTGCGCCGTAACGACCTGCGCACCGCGCGCCGCGACCTGCTCGGCCTGCTCAAGGAGCCCGACCCGCGTGGCTGGCGCTTTGCGCTGATCGCGCTGGCCAACGGCGGCCGCGAGCCGGAAGCCTCGGCCGACGTACTCGAAGACCTGGTCAAGGCCGGCGCCATCCCCAACCAGATCGAGGTCTGGCAGGAATTTGGCCGGCTCGCGCTGCGCATGGAGCGCCCGGCGCTGGCCAAGCGCATCGTCGACGAGGTGGTGCGCCGCTTCCCCGAGGAGCCGCGCGTGGCCTTGCTGCATGCCACCCAGCTGCAGCAGGAAGGCAAGAACGACGAAGCGCTGGCGTTGCTGAAGAACGTCGAACCGAAGGCGGTGAAGGATTCCGAACTGCGCGGCGCGCTGGCCTTCGCCTACGACGCCATGGGCCAGACCGAAGCGGCTGCGCGCGTGCTGTCCACCGGGCCGCAGGACACCCAGACCTACGGCTTGCGTGCGTCCATGCTCGCCAAAGAGAAGGACCGCACCGCGTTGGAGGCGCTCTATGGCGAGCTCAAGAGCAATGCCACCAAGCCCGACCCGGACCGCCGCCTGCTGCTGGGCAAGATCGCCGAATTCCTCAAGCGTTATGACGAGGCGGTGGAGTGGTACCGCGGCGTGCCCGGCGGATCGCAGCTGAGCGAAGCGCGCTTGCGCGCCGCCAGTGCCCTGTACGAACTGGGCCGCAAGCCCGAAGCGCTGGCGGAAGTGCGTGCATTGCAGGGTGATGCCACCGCCGACGACGATGCCCGTCGCGATGCCTATGTGCTGGAAGCCGAGCTGCATCAGCGCGCCGATGACGCACCGGGCGAGCTGGACGCCTTCGAGCGTGGCCTGGCCGCCTACCCGGACGACGGCGCGCTGCTGTACGCCCGCGGCCTGGCCTGGGAGCGGCGCGATGACGTGGCGCGCGCCGAGGCCGACCTGCGCAAGATCCTGGTCGCCGAGCCGGAAAATGTCGCGGCCTTGAACGCGCTGGGCTACACCCTGGCCGATCGCACCACTCGCTACAAGGAAGCGCTGGCGCTGATCGACCGTGCCCGCACCGCCGATCCGGACAACCCGGCCATCGTCGACAGCTACGGCTGGGTGCTGTACCGCATGGGCCGCACCAAGGAGGCCCTGGTGCAGCTGCGCCGCGCCTGGGCATTGGCCAAGGACCCGGAGATCGCCGCGCACGTGGGCGAGGTGCTGTGGGTCAGCGGCAAGCAGGACGAGGCGCGGCGCTACTTTGATGAAGCCCGTCGGCTGGATCCGGACAATCGCGCGCTGCAACGCGCCGCGGAGAAGTTCGGTCTATGAGCGCTGTGCTACGGCCGCTGGCCCTGGGCGGGCTGGTGCTGGTCGCCCTGTCCGGCTGCGTCAGCGTGCCGCGCGGGCAGGGCAGTGGCGCGGCGGTGGTCGAGCGCGTGTCGGATCAAGCGCGTACTGCCGAAGCTGCGCGCCAGGCCTGGTTGCAGGCCCATCCGCAATGGTCGTTTCAAGGGCGGGTGGCGATCAGTAAGGACCGCAACGGTGGTAGCGGGCGCATCGACTGGCAGCAGGATGGCACCCGGTACCGCGTGCAGCTCAGTGCCCCGGTGACCCGCCAGAGCTGGGTGCTCACTGGCGACACCACCACCGGCGCCGGTCGACTCGAGGGGCTGGACGGCGGTCCGCGCAGCGGCCCCGATGCCGAGCAGGTGCTGCTGGAAGCGACCGGCTGGACCATCCCGGTCAACCAGATGCCGGACTGGGTGCGCGCGCTGCGCATTGCCGATGCCGGCGCGCAGCGCGTCGATCTCGACGTCGCTGGGCGCCCGCGCACCGTGCAGCAGGACGGCTGGACCATCGAATTTCTTGCCTGGGCACCTGCCAGCGACGGCCAGCCCGAGCTGCCGCAGCGCATCGAAGCCCATAACGCCGGCGCCAAGGTCCGCCTGCTGGTCGATCAGTGGACGGTATCGCCCTGATGGCAGCGCCGGACGGCTGGTCGGCATGGCCTGCGCCGGCCAAGCTGAACCTGTTTCTACAGATCATCGGGCGCCGCGCCGATGGCTACCACCTGCTGCAGACCGTGTTTCGGCTGCTGGACTGGGGGGACACCATTCATCTTCGTGTGCGCAGTGACGGCCTGATCCGGCGCATCGGCGACAGCCTGCCCGGCGTTGCCGAGGACGATGATCTGGTGATCCGCGCCGCGCGCCTGCTGCAATCGTCCACCGGCGCACGGGCCGGCGCGGAGATTCGCCTCGACAAGCGCATCCCCGCCGGTGGCGGGTTTGGCGGCGGCTCGTCGGACGCGGCGACCGTGCTGGTCGCGCTCAATGCCTTATGGTGCCTGGGCTTGCCGGTCGATGCACTGGCCGGGCTGGGTCTGCAACTGGGTGCGGACGTGCCGGTGTTCGTCCGCGGACACAACGCCTGGGCCGAGGGTGTGGGCGAGCAACTCACCCGGATCGCCCTCCCGCAGGCCGCCTATGTGCTGGTCGATCCGGGCGTTCACGTGCCTACGCCGGCGTTATTTCAATCACAGGAATTGACGCGGGATGCTGCGCCCGTGAAAATAGCGGACTTCGCTTCCGGTTCTCTGCTCGACAATGCGTTCGAGCCGGTCCTGCGGCGCCGCGAACCCGCCGTCGAGGCGGTGTTCCAGGCGTTGTCACAGATCGGCACGCCACGTTTGACCGGGTCGGGAAGTGGGTGTTTCGTCGAATTCGCCACGCGCGCTGCTGCAGAGCAGGCCCTGGCGCAGTTGCCGGATAGCCTGCGGGCGTGGGTCGTGGAGGGTGCAGCGCACTCGCCATTGCTCGACGTACTGGACGCAACAACGTTTTGATGCAGGGGCGTCGCCAAGAGGCCCAAGGCACCAGGTTTTGATCCTGGCATTCGTAGGTTCGAATCCTACCGCCCCTGCCAATTTGCAGATCCCTCTGCAGCAGTCGTAGATGCAGATCCCTCTGCAACAGCCGTATATGCAGGTCCCCTGCAACAGCCCGCACATCCATGTGCGGGGATTGAAAGAAAAGCCCGGCATTGGGTCGGCTTTATGACGCTCCACCATCGATCCCCCGCTCTTCGCCGCCGCCCGAGAGATCTCATGCAAGACCAACGTAACCTGCTGGTGTTCTCCGGCAATGCCAACAAGCCGCTTGCCCAGAGCATCTGCAAGGAGCTCGGTGTGCGCATGGGCAAGGCGCTGGTCACGCGCTTTTCCGATGGCGAAGTGCAGGTGGAGATCGAAGAAAGCGTGCGCCGGCAGGAAGTGTTCGTCATCCAGCCGACCTGTGCGCCGAGCGCAGAAAATCTGATGGAACTGCTGGTGCTGATCGACGCGCTCAAGCGCGCCAGCGCCCAGTCCGTCACTGCGGTGATCCCGTATTTCGGTTATTCGCGTCAGGACCGCCGCATGCGCTCCTCGCGCGTGCCGATCACCGCCAAGGTCGCCGCCAAGATGATCTGCGCGATGGAAGCCGACCGCGTGTTGACGGTCGACCTGCATGCCGACCAGATCCAGGGCTTCTTCGATGTGCCGGTCGACAATGTCTATGCCTCGCCGCTGCTGCTGGCCGACATCTGGCGCGCCTACGGCACCGACAACCTGATCGTGGTCTCGCCGGACGTGGGTGGTGTGGTGCGCGCGCGCGCCGTCGCCAAGCGCCTGGACGATGCCGACCTGGCCATCATCGACAAGCGCCGCCCGCGCGCCAATGTCGCCACGGTGATGAACATCATCGGCGACGTGCAGGGCAAGACCTGCGTGCTGGTCGACGACCTGGTCGATACCGCCGGCACCTTGTGCGCCGCCGCCGCAGCGCTGAAGCAGCGCGGCGCCCTCAAGGTGGTGGCCTACATCACCCACCCGGTGCTGTCCGGCCCGGCAGTGGACAACATCAATAATTCGCAGCTCGACGAGCTGGTGGTGACCGACACGATTCCGTTGAACGAAGCGGCGCGCACCTGCCCGAAGATTCGTCAGCTGAGCGTGGCAGAGCTGCTGGCCGAGACGATCCGCCGCATCGCCTTCGGCGAATCGGTCAGCTCGCTCTACGTCGACTGATCCCGCATTCGGTGCCCGGATCTCCGGGTGCCGGTACTACGTCTCTCCTGGTCGCGGGTGAGACGCTTCATCGCCGCGAGGCGGTATTCCAATCTAGGTAGTGAAACAACATGGCAAAGACTCACGAAATCAAGGTCGAGCGCCGCGCAGACGAGGGGAAGGGTGCGAGCCGCCGCCTGCGTCACGCTGGCGTCATTCCGGCCATCGTCTACGGTGGCGAACTCGAGCCGGTCAGCATCCAGCTCAACCATGAGCAGATCTGGCTCGCCCAGCAGAACGAGTGGTTCTACTCGTCGATCCTGGACCTGAACCTCAATGGCGACGTGCAGCAGGTGCTGCTGCGTGACATGCAGCGCCATCCGTTCAAGCAGCTGATCATGCACATCGACTTTCAGCGCGTCAGCGCCAACGAGAAGCTGAGCGCTGCTGTGCCGCTGCACTTCATCAACGAAGCAACCTCGCCGGCCGGCAAGTCGAGCGAAGTGGTCGTGACCCATGAGCTCAACGAAGTCCAGGTGGTCTGCCTGCCGAAGGACCTGCCGGAATTCATCGAAGTCGACCTCGGTGCCCTGGAAGTGGGCAACGTGATCCACTTGTCCGAAATCAAGCTGCCGGCTGGCGTCGAAATCCCCGAGCTGAAGCTGGGCAAGGAACACGACGTTGCCGTGGTCGCTGCCAAGCACGTGCGCGTCGAAGAAGAGGACGCTGCCGGTGAAGAAGGCAGCGAAGGCGCAGAAACCAAGTAATCCGTCGGCCGATTCCGCGCATGTGCGGGGAATCGGCCGCGGTGACTGGCATGTCTGCACTTCGGCTGATCGTCGGACTCGGGAATCCGGGTCCGGAACACGCGCAAACCCGGCACAACGCCGGGTTTCGTTTCGTCGATGCCCTCGTCGAGCGCAGTGGCGCCCGCTGGGGACTGGACAGCAAGTTGTTCGGCGAAACGGCCAAGGTCGATATCGCAGGACAACCGGTCTGGCTGCTCAAGCCGGCCACCTTCATGAATCTCAGTGGCAAGTCGATCACCGCCGCGCTGCGGTTCTGGAAGATCGAGCCGGAGCAGCTGCTCGTCGCACACGACGAACTGGATCTGGCGCCGGGCACGGCGCGGCTCAAGTTCGACGGCGGACACGGCGGTCAGAATGGCCTGCGTGACACGATCCGCCTGCTCGGGCACGGCAAGTTTCACCGCTTGCGCGTCGGCATCGGCCACCCTGGCCACAAGGACCGTGTGGTGCCGTGGGTGCTGGGGCGGGCAGGGCGCGAGGACGATGCTGCGATCGGTGCTGCGGTGGATGCGGCCATCGATGTCCTGCCGCTGGCGATCGACGGCAATTTCAACGAAGCGATGAAGCGCCTGCATACCAGCAGGGATGCGTGATTGGGGATTGGGGATTTGCAGCCGTGCGGCATGGCGAATCTCCAATCCCGAATCCCAAATTCCGGATGTGACCCATGGGTATCAAATGCGGCATCGTCGGCCTGCCCAACGTCGGCAAGTCGACCCTGTTCAATGCGCTGACCAAGGCGGGCATCGCTGCGGCCAATTTTCCGTTCTGCACCATCGAGCCGAACGTCGGCATCGTGCCGGTGCCGGATCCGCGCCTCAACCAGCTGGCCGAGATCGTCAAGCCGCAGAAGCTGATTCCCACCGCGGTCGAGTTCGTCGATATTGCCGGCCTGGTCGCCGGTGCGGCGAGCGGCGAAGGCCTGGGTAACAAGTTCCTGGCCCACATCCGCGAAGTCGATGCGATCACCCACGTGGTGCGTTGCTTCGAGAACGACGATGTCATCCACGTCAACAACAAGGTCGACCCGATCGCCGATATCGAAACCATCGATACCGAGCTGGCGCTGGCCGATCTGGACAGCGTGGAAAAGGCGCTCAATCGCGCCGAACGCAGCGCCAAGGGCGGTGACAAGGATGCAGCGGCACGCAAGCCGGTGCTGGCCAAGTTGCAGGCCGCGCTGGCCGACGGCAAGGCAGCGCGTGCGGCCGGGCTGGATGAAGAAGAAAAGGCGCTGATACGCGATCTGTTCCTGCTGACGCTCAAGCCGGTGATGTACATCGCCAACGTGCTGGAGGACGGCTTTGAAAACAATCCGCACCTGGACGCGGTGCGTGCGCGCGCCGCTACCGAAGGTGCGGAAGTGGTGCCGGTCTCGGCCGCCATCGAAGAGGAGCTGTCCCAGCTCGACGACGAAGATCGCGACACCTTCCTGGCCGATCTCGGCCTGAGCGAGCCCGGCCTGAATCGCGTCATCCGCGCGGCCTACACGCTGCTGGGCCTGCAGACCTACTTCACTGCAGGCGTCAAGGAAGTGCGTGCCTGGACGGTCAGGGCCGGCTCCACCGCACCGCAGGCGGCGGCGGTCATCCATAGCGATTTCGAGAAGGGCTTCATTCGCGCCGAGACGATCGGCTTCGATGATTTCATCAAATATCGCGGCGAAGCCGGTGCGCGCGACGCGGGCCGTCTGCGTCTGGAAGGCAAGGAATATCGGGTCCAGGAAGGCGACGTGCTGCACTTCCGTTTCAACGTCTGACCCGGTGCGCGCGGCGCTGATCGTCGCGCGCATTCAGTAGTGGCGAAGAGTTCAAAATTTTTGTTGACACCGGGTGCGTCCCACAACAAAATAACGGGCTGCTTCACCCCGAACCGAATCGCCTCACCGCGCCACGGTCCGGTAGTAAAAGCTGGAGGGATACCCAAGCGGCCAACGGGGGCAGACTGTAAATCTGCTGGCTTACGCCTTCGGTGGTTCGAATCCACCTCCCTCCACCAGTTTCACGTTGTGGCATGCAGTTCCCGGCGCGGGAGTAGTTCAACGGTAGAACCTCAGCCTTCCAAGCTGATGGTGCGGGTTCGATTCCCGTCTCCCGCTCCATTGAACGCAAATGCATGGCATAATGCAAAACTCGCTCACGTAGCTCAGTCGGTAGAGCACCTCCTTGGTAAGGAGGAGGTCGAAGGTTCGATTCCTTTCGTGAGCACCATTACTCAATCGTCTTAAACTCCAAACGATTACCGAGAACTTGCACCCATGGCAAAAGCTAAATTCG
>NZ_JPLE01000042.1 GCF_001010415.1 Xanthomonas pisi DSM 18956 | reverse complement strand
GCCCAGCACCGCATCGCCGTCGGCCGCGCGCGGTTTCGAAGTGCGCGTGGTGCCGTTGAAGTTCATTTCCGCCAGCGAAATGAAGAAGGTGCTCGAGCCCTATGCGCGTCCGAACGCCATCGTCGGCACCGACCCGGCGCGCAACGTGATCACCCTGGGCGGCACCCGCGCCGAGCTGGAAAACTACCTGCGCACCGTGCAGATCTTCGACGTGGACTGGCTGTCGGGCATGTCGGTGGGCGTGTTCCCGATCCAGTCCGGCAAGGCCGAAAAGGTCAGTGCCGATCTGGAGAAGGTGTTTGGCGAACAGAGCAAGACGCCCAGCGCCGGCATGTTCCGTTTCATGCCGCTGGAAAACGCCAACGCGGTGCTGGTGATCACCCCGCAGCCGCGCTACCTGGACCAGATCCAGCAGTGGCTGGACCGCATCGACAGCGCCGGCGGCGGCGTGCGGCTGTTCTCGTACGAACTCAAATACATCAAGGCCAAGGATCTCGCCGATCGGTTGTCGGAAGTGTTCGGCGGGCGCAGCGGTGGCAGCGAGTCCAACGCTTCGCTGGCGCCTGGCTCGGAAACCAGCGTGCTTGGCGGGGCACTGGGTAATCGCGACAGCAGCATGGGCGGCAGCTCGGGCATGACCGGCGGCAGCGTCGGCGAAAGTGGGGGCAGCAGCGGCACGGTGGGCGGTGAGTTCGGCAGCAGCGGCACCGGTGGCAGCAGTGGCGGCGGGCTCGGCAACGGCAGCCTGCAGTTGTCGCCGCGCAGCAACGGCAATGGTGCGGTAACCCTGGAAGTGCAAGGCGACAAGGTCGGCGTATCGGCAGTAGCCGAAACCAACACCTTGCTGGTGCGTTCCACTCCGCAGGCATGGACGTCCATCCGCGACGTCATCGAAAAGCTCGACGTGATGCCGATGCAGGTGCATATCGAAGCGCAGGTGGCCGAGGTGAATTTGACCGGTGACCTGAGCTACGGCGTCAATTGGTATTTCGAAAATGCGGTGAATGCGGCCCCCGATTCAATCGCCAATGGGTTTGGCGGCGCGGGCCTTCCCAGTGCGGCGGGGCGTAACATCTGGGGTGACATCGCCGGTCGAGTAACAGATGGCGGCGTTGCGTGGACGTTTTTGGGCAAGAATGCCGCCGCTGTCATCACTGCTCTCGACAGGGTCACCAACGTCCGATTGTTGCAGACCCCGTCGGTCTTCGTTCGCAATAATGCCGAAGCCACCCTCAATGTCGGCTCACGCATCCCGATCAATTCGACTTCGATTAACACCGGGCTGGGCAGCGACAGCAGCTTCTCGTCGGTGCAGTACATCGATACCGGCGTGATCCTCAAAGTGCGTCCACGCGTCACCAAGGACGGCATGGTGTTCCTGGACATCGTGCAGGAAATCAGCACCCCGGGCTCGCGCCCGGCGGCATGTACGGCAGCCACCACCACTACTGTCAATAGCGCGGCTTGTAACGTGGATATCAATACACGTCGCGTCAAGACAGAAGCCGCGGTACAAAGTGGCGACACCATGATGCTGGCTGGTCTGATCGACGACAGCACAACCGATACCAGCGATGGTGTGCCGTTCCTGAGCAAGTTGCCCGTGGTCGGTGCGTTATTCGGAACCAAAGGCAAGAACAACACCCGCCGCGAAGTCATCGTGCTGATCACCCCGTCGATCGTGCGCAACCCGCAGGAAGCGCGCAATCTCACCGACGAGTACGGGCAGAAGTTCAAGGCCATGGAGCCGCTGAAACCCAGCCAGAAGCCGCAATGAGTGCGGCACTGCCCGTCGTGCTGGTGCCGGTCGGCACCGACGACGAGGCGCTGGATGCGTGCCTGGGTGCATTGGATGCGGCCACGCCCGCCGGTACGCGGGTGTGGCTGGCCGACGATGCGCAGGCCGGCCCCCGCGGCCGCGCCGTCATCGAACACTGGCTGGCGCGCACGCAGCTTCAGGCGCATAACACCCGTCGCCAGCGCATGCTCGGCGAGGTGGCGCACCTGGATGAAATGCTCAGCGCCTGCGGCGATGCCGACGTGGTGGTGCTGGGGGTGGATGCCTGCCCGTTGCCCGGTTGGTTGCGTCAACTCGCTGCGTGTTTTGCGCGCGACGCGGCGATTGCCACGGCCACGCCCTGGAGCAATGTGGGCGAAGCCTGCAGCTGGCCGCGGCTGGGCGAACTGAACCCGTTGCCGGACGCACCGGAGCGGCTGGCCGCTGCCTGTGCGGCCATGCCGCCGCTGCATCCGGAGTTGCCATCGGCGGTCGGACATGCGGTGTTGTTGCGTGGCGCCGCACGGCGCAAGGCCGGCGGTCTGGATGCCAGCAGTTATGGCTCCTGGTATGCCGCGCTGGTGGACCTCAGTCTGCGCATGGGCGGGCTGGGATGGCGCAATGTGTTGTGCGATACCGCCTTCGTCGCCTCGCCGCACGAAGGCCGCCCGGCCGATGGCGACATGGATGCGCTGGCCACCCGCTGGCCGGCCTGGCACGCGCGGCTGGCCAGTTTCCTGATGCACGACCCGCTGCGTGCGCAACGCGACCAACTGGCCCAGCTGCTCACCGACCTGCCGCCGCCGGACCCGCAACGCATGCTGTTCGACGCGTAGCAATGGCACGGCCAAGCCTGCCCGCTGCGCCGGGCGGCAGTAGCGACGGAATGATTGAAGAGCGACGCACAGCAACGGCTGCGCAGTTGCCAGGCAGGCGCAGCGCAGTTGCCGCTCAATGCGTCATGCACGTTTTTGAGTGTGCATGACGCATCCACGTCAGCCGTTCGCGATGTGCCGTCCCCCCGCGTTGAGGCCGCAACGATGCCCGACATACGCAACGCAGAGCGCGCTGCGGAATGCGCATCATCGATTCCCGATTCCCGATTCCCGATTCCCGAATCCCGATTCCCGAATCCCGAATCCCGAATCCCGAATCCCGAATCCCGAATCCCGAATCCCGGCCCTAAAGCGCATCCCGCGTCGGCGCATCGGTGCGTACCACCACGTCCAGTGCATCGTGGCGCCAGGATTCGATATCCAGCTCCACCGCGCGACCGTCTTCGGCGAAGCTGATCCGCCGCAGGCGGAAACACGGCGTGCCGGTGGTGGACTGCAGCAGCAGGGCTTGCGTGGCATCCAGGCCGGCCGGATGCATCGACAGCTGCGCGCGGCTCAGGAACAGCCCCAGCTTCTGGTTGAACACGCTCGACAGCGATCCGGCCAGATCGTGTTCGAGCAGGCCCGGCGCCCACGCGGCCAGCACCACATTGGTTTCCAGCAGCACGGCGCGGCGGTCGATCCAGCGCCGACGCTGCAGCACGAAGACGTCCTCGTAGGGCGTGTCCAGGCGCAATGCGGCCGCAAACGCAGCGCCTGCGGGCTGGCGGGTCGCGCTCAACAGTTCGGTGCGCGGTTTGCGCCCTTGCGCGGCCACGTACTGCATGAAGCCGGCGATGCTGGTGGGGTCGTAGCGCACGCGTGGCGCGCTGACGAACCAGCCACGGCGGTTCTCGCGGTAGATGCGGCCTTCGGCTTCGAGATGCTGCAAGGCTTCGCGCAGGGTGATGCGGGTGCAGTCGAAGCGCTCGGCAAGCGCGCGCTCCACCGGCAGGCGCTGGTCCGGGCCCCATTCGCCGGCGGCGATCTGCGCGGCGATGATGTCGGTGATGGCGTGTTGGCGCGAGGCGGTCATGCGGCGCACCGCCAATCGGAGATACGGACCATCGGCAAGGCAATGAGATGAAGATCGTGCATGCCGCGATGGTAAAGAAGAACGCGCACGCAAACCGCGCCGGGCTCAGCGTGCCGCCGTCGGGTTCCGGTTCTGTTGGGTTTTCCAGCTGTGCCAGCCGTAGACCGCCAACGCCACGAAGCCCGCGTAGAGCAGGGCAGTGGGATACAGCGCCTTGCTGACGAACACGCCGACGTAGATGCAGTCGAGCACGATCCACAGCACCCAGTTGGCGATGCGCTTGCGCGCGGCCCACACGCTGGCGACCAGGCTGAAGCTCGCCAATGCCGCGTCCAGCCAGGGCAGTGCGGCATCGGTGCGGTGATGCATGTAGGCGCCGAGCGCGGCAGCGAACGCCGCGCCGATGCACAGCGACAGCCACAGTTCCGCAGCCGGCATCGGCAGCGGGCGAATCCGCGTGTCTGCAGCGGTGCCGCGTTGCCAGTGCCACCATCCGTAGAGCTGGGTCAGCACGTAGACCCCTTGCAGCAGCATGTCCGAGTACAGCTTCCACTGATAGAACAGCCATGCGTACAACGCCACCGCCACGATGCCCACCGGCCAGCACCAGCGGATGCGCCGCGCGGTCAGCCACACGCCCAGCAGGTTGATCACAACGGCGATGGATTCGAGCAACGACATGCAATGCCTGATGGAAAGTGGATAGCGGTGGGAAGAGTGCAACCCGTGCAAAACAGTGATGCGGTCGGAAGTGGATGCTGCGCGATGCCCCGAATCGGCGTGCGATGCAGGCGCGACAGCGCCCTCACCGCTGAGCGCCTGCCTTAAGTCCTTGCCTTAAGCTGATGCCTGCTGCCCTCAGCCTGCTGCCTTTGGCCAGTGCCTGAAACACGCACAAGCACCGGTGACTCGCTGCGACATCCTTCCCCCGCCCGCGGGGGAAGGTGCCCGAAGGGCGGATGGGGGCAGCAGCAGGCCTCAAAAATCCACCTGCACCGTCAACCGCGCCGTGCGCGGCGCACCCGAAGCACCGGTGACTCGCTTCAACATCCTTCCCCCGCCTGCGGGGGAAGGTGCCCGAAGGGCGGATGGGGGCAGCAGCAGACCTCAAGAATCCACCTGCACCGTCAACCGCGCCGTACGCGGCAAACCCGAAGCACAGGTGACTCGCTTCGACATCCTTCCCCCGCCCGCGGGGGAGGGTGCCCGAAGGGCGGATGGGGGCAGCAGCAGGCCTCAAAAATCCACCTGCACGGTCAACCGCGCCGTGCGCGGCGCACCCGAAGCACAGGTGACTCGCTGCGACATCCTTCCCCCGCCTGCGGGGGAAGGTGCCCGAAGGGCGGATGGGGGCAGCAGGCCTCAAAAATCCACCTGCACCGTCAACCGCGCCGTGCGCGGCGAACCCGAAGCACAGGTGACTCGCTTCAACATCCTTCCCCCGCCCGCGGGGGAAGGTGCCCGAAGGGCGGATGGGGGCAGCAGCAGGCCTCAAAAATCCACCTGCACCGTCAACCGCGCCGTGCGTGGCGCACCCGGAAACAGATAGGCATCGCCCTGGTATTCGCCGGAATCGCGCCAGTAGCGGTTGTCGAACACGTTGTCCACGTTCAAACGCCAGGTGGTCGCCAGGCCGCCCAGCGCAGTGGCGTAACGCGCACCCAGGTTGGCCACGGTGTAGGCCGGCACGCTGGCATTGCCGAGCCGGTCGGCGAACTTGCGGCCGCTGTACTGCACGCCTGCCAGCAGCGCCAGGCCATCGACACCGGGAACGCTGTAGTCGGCCTGCACGCTAGCACGCAGCTTGGGCACATTGATCGCCTGATGGCCTTCGTAGGCGGCAATGGCGGTGTCCTCAGCACGCGCGCGGATGGCGGCGACGCTGGCGAACACGCGCAATTGGTCGGTGGCCGCACCGTCGGCAGACAGTTCCAGCCCGCGGTTGTGCAGGCGGCCCTGCTGCACGAACAGCAGGCCGCCATCGGCCTGCGGCTGGGTGAACTGGTACGCCTGCCGGATATCGAACAGCGCCGCGCCCAGACGCAGGCCATCCAGCTCGAACTTGGCGCCGGTTTCCAGCTGGTAGGCATTGGTCGGCGGCAGGATTTCATCGGCGTTGTCGGCAAACCAGGGCGCCGTGCCACCGGCGGCAAGGCTCTTGGCGTAGCTGGCATACAGCGACATGTTTTGCTGCGGCTTGAACAGCAGCGCGGCCTGCGGCAGCACCGCATCCTTGCGGGTGCGCCGTTCCAGCAGGCCATCGCGGTCGAAGGCGCGCTCGTCCAGGCGCACCGCGCGTGCACCCAGCGCCAGTTCCCACTGTGCGCCCACGCCGATGCGGTCGGCCAGCACCAACGCGCGTTGACGGCTATCCAGGCGGCGTTGCTTGGGGTCCAGCGCCACATCGGTCTGCACGAACACGTCCGGGTCGCGGTCGATGCTGCCGCTGCCGACGAACTCGTTGACCGAGCCGAAACGATCGATGGTGCGGCGCAGCCAGTCGCCGCCGATGCTCAGGTGATGCTCCAGCGCGCCGGTGACCGCATGGCCTTCGAGGGTGGCGCGCAGTTGGTCGTGCACGCGGGTGTCGTCGGGGCTGCGATAGTCGTAGACGTCGTACTCGCCTTGCGCGCTGAAGAAGTTGGGCGTGGCGATGTCGGCGCAACTTGCTGCGCCATAACAGCCCCAGGCGAATGCGGAAAAATCGTTGATCGCCGAGCGGCTGCGCGAGGCCTCGGCAGTGGCGCGCCAGTCGTCGTTGAACTGATACGCATAGCGCAGCTGCGCGTTGAGCGAGTCCATTTCCACCGGTCGTGCCCACGGCTGGTAACCGAGCAGGCGGTGCACATCGATGTCGCGCGGCACCTGCGTGCCACCGACCAATTGGTAGCCGGGCACCGAGCGTTGCTGGCGATGCTGGTATTCCACGTCCAGCTGCAGCAGCGATTGCGGGCTGATCTTCCAGTCGCCGGCCAGCGACAGGAAATTGCGGTAGCCATCGGCGTGATCGACATAGCTGTCGATGTCTTCGCGCGCGGCATTCACCCGCAGGCCCAGCGTGCGCTCGGCGCCGAACCAGTCGCCCAGATCGGCGGCGACGTAGCGCGAGCCCTGCTCGTCGGTGCCCAGGGTCACGCTGCGCACATGCTCGGGACGTTTGGTGCGGTAGTCGATCAACCCGGCCGGCTCGTTGACGCCCGACTGCAGCCCGGCCAGGCCCTTGAGGATCTGCACCTGCTGCTTGTTTTCCAGCGCAATCGACTGCTCGCCGACCGCGCTCAGCCCGTTGATGCGATAGCTGTTGGCGGCATTGAGCGAATAGCCGCGCACCACGAAGTTTTCGTAGTAGCCGATCGGCGCATACGCATCGCCGGCGGAGGCATCGGCGCGCAGCACCTCGCTGAGCACGCGCGCCTGGCGATCGAGCAGTTGCTGGCGCTCGATCACTGCGATGGAGGCCGGTGCATCGAGCAGTGGCGTGGCGCCGAAGCCGCCCAGCGCCGTGTTGCTATCGCTGCGCTCGCCCAGCACGTTGACCGTGTCCAGCTGCACCGCGGACGCGCCGGGTTGCTGCTGTTGCGCCAACGCAGGCATGGCCAGGCCCAGCGCCAGGGCGAGCGTCAGCGGGCGACGGGGAAGTGCAACTAGCGACAGACGGGACATGCACGGAACTCGCAAAGGGGGAAAGGAAACAAACGGGGTTTCCGCTCATCGCAGCAGCGCTGCGCGCGCATGCAGATGCGCAAGCAGCGCTTGACCATCGGCACTGGCGAACCAGTCCGCGTGGCCCAGCAGATACCGGTGATAGGCGATATCCACGTTGTCGGGCGAACGCGTGATGCCGGCGAAGTACTCGATCTCGCTCAAGGCGAAATCTGCATGCACGATCGGCAACAGCGCGGCCAGGCAGCGCAGCTGTCCGGCACTGAGGGGGCGATGCAGCGCATAGCCATCCAGTAAGGCATCGAGTTGTTGCAGCTGCGCCTGCGCACGCGCGCCGGTATCCAGCTGCAGCCACGGGATCAGGTTGCGTTCGATGGCGGTGGCCAGATCGAACAAGGCGCTGCTGCGATCGCTCAATCCGAAATCGAAGATCGCGCAGACCTCGCCGGCGCCGTGGTCGGTGTTCCACAGCAGATTGGACGCATGCCAGTCGCCATGCGTCCATAGCGGTGGCATCGCATCCGGTGCAGACAGCAGCGGCCAGGCACGCGCATGCCAGGGCAGCAGGTGCGTGGCCAGATCGTGCTGCCAGGGCAGCGCTTGCAACGCTGCGGCCAGATGCGGCCGCGCGGGCAAGGCGCGCTGCAGCGCCTGCACCGGGTCGCGCTGCGTAAACAGCCGCAGGTTGGCGACCAGGACATTGGTGGAGCGCGGCGGCGCATCGAACCCCTGTGCGGCGTGGTGCAACTGCGCGAGCGCAGCCCCTGCGGCCTGCGCATGCGCGAGGTGGCTAAACGGCGTCCACGACAATGCATCGCGATACAGGTCGCGCCCGGCCCCGACGCGTTGCACTTCATAGACCCATTCGTCCTGCGCGAGAGCCGTCTGACCGTCAGCCGTGTACAGCACCTCCACCACCGGCGCGCCGGCCCAGCGCAGGTGCGCCATGAAGCGATGTTCTTCGCGCAAGGCGGCGACGCTGCGCACGCTGCGGTGGTGGCGCTTGACGATCACCGCGCCGGACGCGGTCTGCGCGCAGGCGGCAGCGGAGAACGGACGTGCGCTGTGCCAATGCACGCCCTGGTCGGCACCAAGCCCGGAGAACCGCTGCAGCACCTGGCGGATTTCATCCGCGCGCAGTGCCGGCCAGTCGGGCAGGGCCAGCTCCAGGCTCATGCCATGCACCTGATGGGTCGCACTCATGGGCGCGCACTCCGCCGCCATGCCGGCGAAAGGGTGAGTGGTATAGACCAACTGCGCCAGCCCGATCCGACCTGTCCGGCACGCGGGCCGGCGACAACACGGACGGCGCTGCCTGGCCGTCGTTGTCGCGCTGGCGCCATCAGGCGTTCGCGCGACATGGAGTGGAAGGGCAGCGCGAAACCGAAAGGTCGCTGGCCGTCATCTCAACAATCAAGTGTGGGAGTGCCGCAGGCGGCGCCGAACCAGGCCGCGTGGCGGCCGTCGGGCGCGCAGTATGCCCGGTGCCGCCGCCGGCCGCCATGCCGGCCTGCGGCCGCGATGGCGCTGCGCGCTCCCGGCACCGGATAATGGCCGGATGACTCCAGTTCAGATCGCCGCCGTCGTTGTCACCTACCAGAGCAGCAGTACCATCGATGCCTGCCTGTCGCGGCTACGTGCGGCCGACGGCGTCAGCGAGATCCGGGTGGTCGACAACGCATCCAGCGACGACACCCTGGACGTGGTGCAGCGGCATGCGCTGGCCGATGCGCGGGTGCACTTCATCGCCAACCCGGACAATCCAGGCTTTGCCACGGCCTGCAATCAGGGCGCGCGCGACTCGCAGGCGCCGTGGCTGGTCTTCATCAACCCGGATCTGATGGTCGACGCCGACACCCTGGTGCAGTTGTGCGCGCGCGCCGACGGGCATGCGGCGGTGCTGCTGGGGGTGGAGCAGGTGGACGAGCAGGGGCGGCCGGATGCGGCCGTGCGCCGCCGCGACCCGGACTTTGCTGCGATGCTTAGCGCCCCGCGTGCCGCTGCCCAGCTCGCGGTGCCGGCCAACCCGGCGCTTGCCCTGCAGCCGGTGGATGCGATCTCCGGCGCCTTGATGCTGATGCAGCGCAGCCTGTTCGATCGCCTGGACGGTTGGGACGGCCATTACCGCCTGCACGCCGAGGACCTGGACCTGTGCCGGCGCGCCCGCAAGGCCGGCGCGCTGGTCGCGGTGGCCAACGATCTGCAGGTGGTGCATGTGCGCGGCGTGTCCAGTCGCTCGCGGCCGTTCTTTGTGGAATGGCATAAACATCGCGGATTGTGGCGGTATTTCCGCAAATTCGAGGCCGCTCAGCGCGGGATCTTGACCCGGTTCGGCGTGTGGCTGGCGATCTGGACCCATGCCGCCGTCCAGGTGCCGCGATTGTTGCGTCAGAAATGAAATGCGGGCGTTAAATTAGTGATAAATCCGTGATGGGGAAGCGGGCGAAACTGTGATACGTTGCGCCGCGAAGTGTGATCCAGCCCGTGCTTCCTGTCCCTAACGGGTCCCCCATCAGGAATCGTACAAATGTCCTTACAGAACGACCCGCGCTCGCGGGTACGTCAGTCGTGTCTTACCTCCGGGCAGTCCAGCCCGGTTGCTACAGCTTCCACTCCTGGCCGTAACGCCCGCCGCCTGTCGGTGGCCGCGATGTCGGTACTCGCCCTGGGTTGCGCGCTGGCCGCGTTGCCGGGTAGCGCCATCGCCGGTGCCTGGACCCAGCCGCAGGGCGACACCTTGGTGATCGTCAAGGCGCTGCATAGCGATGGCACCGGTTGGTTCGACGATGCGCACCATCGTGGCGATTTCGCCAACAACGGACGCAGCCGTCAGGACCAGCTCAACGTGTATGTCGAGCATGGCCTCAATGACAGATTGAGCGTTATCGGCAATTTCTATTTCACCGAAGTCGGCTTCAATAACGATGAGCTGATCAATGACGCGCCTGGACGCGCCCGTCGCAGCACGACCGGCTTTGCCGACCAGGAAGTCGGGCTGCGTTACGCCTTGCCGAGTGCTGCCGACGATATCTGGCGGAGTTCGGTGCAGGCGTTGGTCAGCATTCCGGCCTATGGCCGCAGCAAGACCTATCATCCGAACAACCCTGGACGCGATCCGGCACTTGGTCTGGGCGATTACGGACTTGAGCTGCGTTACAGCCGCGGCCGCGGTTACACGCTGGGCGGGCGCAATGGCTACGTCGATCTGGGCGGCGCGGTGCGCCTGCGCGGCAGTGCTGCCTCCGACGAAGTGCGGGTGGACGCGTCCACTGGTCTGAGCCTGACCCCGAGCTGGTTGCTGCTGGGCGAACTCAACGTGATCCAGGGACTGGGGAATGGGCGTAACGACGCGTTCGTGGTCAGCTCCAGGCCCGGCGATACCGGCTTCGTCGCCACCGGCACCAACTACGACCTCACCAAGCTGCAGTTGTCCACGCTGTACACCGCGCCGGGCGGCAGCCAGTGGCAGGTGGGCTACCAACAGCCGGTGATGGGCCGCAATACCGGCGCCGCAGGCGGGCCCTTCGTGGCCGCCTGGTGGCGTTTCTGAGGACGCCACGACAATGACGGTCACCTGCGAAATGGATGCGCTGGGACGGGCGCCGGACATCGGCCGCGAACGCGGTCTGTTGGGTCGCGCGCTGGTCACGGCAGGCGTCATCACCGACGAACAATTGCGCTCGGCGCTGGCGCTGCAGCAGCGCTGGAACTCGCGTCTGGGCGATGTGATCCTGGCCCAGCGCGGCGTGCCGGCGCAGCGCTTCTACGCCATCGTCGCCGCGCACTTCGGGCTGGAGTTCATCGATCTGGTGCAACAGCCACCGGACGCCGAGCTGCTTGCCGCCGCCGATCTGGACAGCTATGCGCAGCGTCTGCTGCTGCCGTGGCGTCGCGAGGACGGGGTGCTGGTGCTGGCCGTGGCCGATCCCGACCCGGCAGTGTTCGCCTGGGCGCGCGCGCACTATGGCGAGGACGTGCGCTTCGTCGGCACCGCCAAGTTCGACATCATCTGGAGCCTGCAGCGCTACGCCGACGAGCAGCTCACCGACAACGCCTTGAACCTGCTCGCCTCGCACGCACCGACCTACTCGGCGCGCCAGGTGGTCACGCGCGGGCAGAAGTTCACGCTGTGGGCGATCGCGGCGGTGTTGCTGATCGCGATGGTGCTGTTCCCGGTGCCTACGCTGATCGCCATCAACGTGCTGGTGGCGTTCGGCTTCCTGGCGACGTTCGGCTTGAAGCTGTTGCTGGTGTGGTTCGGCTCGCGCCACCGCATCGACATCAAGGTCACCGAAGACGAAGTGGCCGCGCTGCGCGACGACGACCTGCCGGTCTACACCGTGCTGGTGCCGATGTACAAGGAACCGGAGGTGTTGCCGATCCTGGCCAACGCGCTGCGCAAGCTCGATTACCCGATCAGCAAGCTCGACGTGAAGCTGGTGCTGGAAGCCGACGACTTCGACACCATCGAAGCGGCCAAGAAACTCGGCCTGGAAGCGTTCTTCGAAATCATCCGGGTGCCGCCATCGCAGCCCAAGACCAAGCCCAAGGCCTGCAACTACGCGCTGCACTTTGCGCGTGGCGAACTACTCACCATCTACGACGCCGAAGACAAACCCGAGCCGGATCAGCTCAAGCGCGTGGTGGCGGCGTTCCGCAAGGCAGAAAAGGATGTGGTGTGCATCCAGGCGCGGCTGAACTACTACAACGCCGACGAAAACTGGCTGACGCGGATGTTCACGCTGGAGTACACGCTCTGGTTCGACTTCTACCTGCCGGCGCTGGAATACCTGCGCATCCCGATTCCGCTGGGCGGCACCTCCAATCACTTCCGTCTGGATGTGTTGCGCCAGGTGCGCGCATGGGACCCGTACAACGTCACCGAAGACGCCGATCTGGGCGTGCGGCTGATCCAGAATGGCTACCGCGTCAACGTGGTCAATTCCACCACGTTCGAAGAAGCCAACGTCAGCATTCCCAACTGGATCCGGCAGCGTTCGCGCTGGCTCAAGGGCTACATGCAGACCTGGCTGGTGCACATGCGCGACCCGGTGCATCTGTATCGCAGCACCGGGTTCAAGGGATTCTGGGGGTTCCAGTTCTTTATCGGCGGCAATTTCTTCATCGCACTGGGTGTGCCGGTGATGTGGACGTTGTGCCTGGTCAGCGTGCTGAGCGGCGCACGTGTGTTCGATGCGATCTTCCCGCCGTGGCTGGCCGCGATCTCGATGGTCAATCTGCTGCTGGCCAATGCGTTCTTCATCTACATCACGCTGGTGGCCGCGTTCAAGCGCGACTATTTCAAGCTGGCGCCGTACGCGTTGACGGTGCCGTTTTACTGGGCGTTGCAATCGATCGCCGCCTTCAAGGGTCTATGGCAGTTGATCCGCAATCCGTTCTATTGGGAGAAGACCACGCATGGCATCAGCAAGCATTCGGAAAACGAACGCCGCGCCGCACTCGAAGAGTGAGCCGGTAGCGCGTCGCGACAGTGGCTTGCCGGCGTTTCTGGTGGCCGTGGTGGCGTTGTCGCTGCTGAGCCAGCCGTTGTTGGTGCAGTCGCTGGGCGCCGTTGCACCGACCAGCGCGCCCGGCATCGGTGTGCCGGCCAGCGGGCTGCTGGCATGGGCGGTGGATCTGGCGTTGCACCGTTGGGATCTGCCGTTTCAGGTATGGCCGTTCCTGGCGGTGGCTGCCAATGCGCTGTTCCTGTCGCTGCTGTGGCGCGATCTGGCCGGCGTGTTCGGGCGGGGCTGGGCCAGCGGGCTGACGTTGCTGGTGGGTTGCAACCCGCTGTTCCTGCTGCCGATCGCCGCGGGCGGCAGTCAGGCCGTGGGCCTGCTGGCGTTCTACGGGTTGTGCCGCACGCTGCGCCGCCTGCAGGCGCCGGTGGAAGCCTTCACCTACCTGCGTATCGCCGGGTGGCTGTGCATCCTGCTGTGCCTGGATCTGCAGACGTTGGCGCTGTCGACGATGGTGGCGCCGTGGCTGCTGCTGGTGATGCCGCCGCAGATGTTGCGCAAGGCGCCGGGCTCGTTCTACCTAGTGTGCTATCTGCCGTTTGCGTTTCTGGTCGGCATGTGGGCCTACGTCAATCTGACCGTGTTCAACGCGCCGTGGCCGACCTTGTCGAGCATCGGGCACGGGGCCAGTCCGCTGCCATTGCCTTTGGCCGCACAGGCCGAAGGCTGGGTGCCGGCGCTGCGCTGGGGCGTGGCGGCGGTGGCCTGCTTCCCGGTGTTGGCATTGGTACTACGGGCGCGCAACGGTGCGCTGATGCGTGGCGTGGTGGCCAGTGCCGGCACGGTGATCTGTGCGGCCGCACTCTCGTTCGCGCTCGGCTGGGCTGGCTTCGATGCCTTGTTGCTGCTGTGGGTGCCGGCGGCCTTGTTGCTGCGCGCCTTGCAGGCCGACCAGCGCAGCCAGGCTGCCGGATTGCTGCTGCTCGGCCTGATCGGCGCGGCCTGGGTACAACCGCAGGGCTGGGGCAGCTGGATGCGTGCGGCGCCTGCCGATGAACAGTCGCTGCTGCAGGGCGAGGCGGTGGTCGTGGCCGCGCCGGTATCGCTGCCGGTCGCGCGCGTGGCGACGCCGTCCGTCGTGGCCGCAGCGACTCCGTTGGCCGAGACGGATGCGGCGATCCAGACGCATGTGGCAGCGCGGATGAGCGCGGCCACGCCAGCCGGCCCTGCAACCGCCACCGTGCTCCAGCCGGAGGTGAGCCACGCAACGATGCGCGCGGGCAAGTGCGTGCAGGGCAGTGCAGGGTCCACCACCGAGGTGTCCGCCGCATGTGCAAGCGCGTTTTAATCCTCGCAGCGTTGCTCGCCGTGTGCCTGCTGGCCAATGGCTGCAACGCGGCCGCACCGATGTGGATGGGCGCCAACGTCAAGGTCTCGGCCAATGCGCCGTGGCAGAGCGCCGCCGCTGCGCAGTCGCTGGATGCGCTGGCCGGCACCGGTGCGCGCAAGGCGCTGCTGGTGGCATTCGTCTGGCAGGCGAACCCGCAATCGAACGACCCGGTGCTGGGCAGCGACAGCAGCCTGGATGCGATGCGGGCGGCGCTGCGGCAGAGTCATCGGTCCGGCCTGCAGCCCACGCTCAAGGTGCACGTGTGGGTGCCCGGTCACTGGGCCGGCGAGGTGGCGCCTGCTGATCAGGCAGCCTGGTTTGCGGCGTATCAAAAGGCGCTGCTGCCGCTGGCGCAGCTGGCCGAAGACGAACACGCCGAGGCGCTGGTGGTCGGCACCGAACTGCGCAAGCTGCAGGACGCACCGCAATGGCCCGCGTTGGTCGCGGCGGTGCGCAAGGTCTACCGCGGCAAGCTGCTGTACGTGGCCGACGGGATGGAACATGCGGAAACCTTCCGTTACTGGTCGCTGTTCGACGCGGTCGGCACCAGCCTGTATCCGCGGCTGTCCGATGCTGCCAGCGCGCGCGCTGCGGAAATGACTGCCGCCGCGCAGCGCCTGCAGGATCTGGGGCAACGCGTGGGCAAGCCGGTGTGGGTGGCCGAACTGGGCCTGCGCTCGGCACGCGGCAGCCTGGCGGCGCCGTGGGAAAGCCCGGAGCAACGGACCGCCGCGGTGGATACCCGCCTGCAACTGCAGGTGCTGCAGCAGTGGCGCACCGTGTTGCAGGCCCATGGCGTGGACGGCATCGCGCTGTGGTGCTGGTACACCGACCCTGCCGCCGGCGGACCCGGCGACAGCGACTTCACCGTGCAGGGCAAGCCGGCGCAGCAGGTGCTGGCACGTTGATGCAGTGAGGCGCGGCCGTTCCCGGCGACTAGCCGGTGCGGCCGTTGCGGGAGGTTGCCCCGCGTTGCAGGAGGCTCAGGAGTGGATCTGCGATCGGTGGCCTTGTGGATCTGACTGACGCCGCTGGCGCGTGACACCGAACAACCGATGGCCCGATGCGGCCTTGCGGACACCCACAGGATTCGACGCGGCCACCGTGCCGGAGCGTGCACCCTGAGCGCAGGGCGGGGGCGTGGCGGCCGGCGGTCCGCTCATGCCCAATGCACGCGCGGCCACCGCCGCTGCGGGCATAATCCGGCCGCATGATCATCCATTCGCTGCTCGACACCGACCTGTACAAATTCACCATGATGCAGGCGGTGCTGCATCAGCATCCGGCCGCGCAGGTCGATTACCGCTTCAAGTGCCGCACGCCTGGCGTGGATCTGGCGCAGTTCATCGATGAGATCTCGCGCGAGATCGATGCCTTGTGCCGGCTGCGCCTGCGCGAGGACGAGGTGGACTACCTGCGCAGCCTGCGTTTCATCAAGCCGGACTTCGCCGACTTCCTGGCGCTGTTCCATCTGGACCGCAAGTACCTGCAGCTGTCGGCGTCGACCACCCAGCCGGGCGAGATCGAGCTGACCATCCGCGGCCCGTGGCTGCACACCATCCTGTTCGAGGTGCCGCTGCTGGCGATCATCAACGAGGTGTGGTTCCGCAACACGTCCGAGCCGGATTTCGAAGAGGGCCGCAGCCGCCTGCGCGCCAAGGTGAGCAGCCTGCGCAACATGCCGGCCGGCTGCAAGATCGCCGACTACGGCACCCGTCGCCGTTATTCGCGGCACTGGCACGGCGAGCTGCTGCCGCTGCTGCGCGATGGCCTGGGCGGGCAGTTCGTGGGCACCAGCAACGTGTACTTCGCCAAGCACTACGGGCTGACCCCGCTGGGCACGATGGCGCACGAGTACCTGCAGGCGTTCCAGGCGCTGGGGCCGCGGCTACGCGACAGCCAGGTCGCCGCGCTGGAATCGTGGGCGCGCGAATACCGTGGCGATCTGGGCATCGCACTGTCGGACATCGTGGGGCTGGACGCGTTTCTGCGCGATTTCGACCTGTATTTCTGCAAGCTGTTCGACGGCATGCGCCACGACTCCGGCGACCCGTTCGAATGGGGCGAGCGGGTGATCGCGCACCTGGAAGCCCACCGCATCGATCCCAAGACCAAGGTGCTGGTCTTCAGCGATGGCCTCAACATCGACAAGGTGATGCGCCTGTACGCGCACTTCCACACCCGCTGCCGGCTGGCCTTCGGGGTGGGCACCAGCCTGACCAACGACCTGGGGCCGACGCCGTTGCAGATCGTCATCAAGATGGTCCGCTGCAACGGCCAGCCGGTGGCCAAGCTCAGCGATTCGCCCGGCAAGAGCATGTGCGAGGACGCCGGCTACCTGCGCTACCTGCGCGATGTGTTCGGTCTGCCGCCGATGCCCGAAGACGCCTGACCGGGGGCGGCAACGACTGACGCAGGCCGGCATTAACCGCCGAAAAGCGCCTGCGGCTGTCAGGGAATGCCCGGAAAAGTGAGATGCATCTCTCAATCGCTAGTTGGCAAACGTTAACATTGGCATCACGCTTGCATCACTTTTGGTGCAACCGTCGTATGTGACGTCCCTCCCTCGCGAAGCTTGTTGAATGCCTGCACTCGACCCCTTGTCGCTGTACCGCACGCGGAGCTGCTCCCGGCAGTGGCTGGGCTTTGTGCGGGCGATGGCCGAGGAGTTCGGCGCCGAGCTGCCCGAGCACGACCTGGCCACCTTGATGGCCCGGATCGGCCGCCGCTTCGCGCGCGAGCACAGGCTGGCGCCCTGCACCGCGCTGGACGAAGTGCAACAGGCCGCCAACGCGATCTGGGACAGCTGCGACTGGGGCCAGTGCACGATGGACGAACACCCAGACCATGTGCAGATCCGGCACGGCGGTGCGCCGTTGAGCGTGGCGCTGGACGGGGCCGCATGGAGCGACGGTTTCCTGCAGGGTGTGTATGAGGGATGGTTCCAGCAATTGGGGATGCTGGCAGGGCTGGCGGTGCAGAGCGCGCCGGCCGATACCGTCGATCTGCGCCTGTTTGTGTTGGCGCGGACGGCATGACCATGTGCGATCGGGCAAGGGGACTGTGATGGCACCGAAGAACACCAAAAACGCGCAGGGACACGACGATGTCTCGGGCCTGTTCGCGCGTCTGGGGACGCAGGCGAGCGAGGGATATCACGATTTTGCCTACACCCAGCTGCCGCCGCGCAAGCCGGGCGTGACGCCTGCCGAGGCGCCGGCAACGGGGCAGGCCGCGCCGGCTGCGCTGGAGGCTGTGGTGGCGCCGGTGCACGTGCCGGCAGCGACCTCAGTTGCAGCGGCCGCACCAGGCGCGCCGTCTGCTGACCGGTCGTCGCCTGCGATGCACGTCGCAGCACCTGCCGACCAGACCGTCGCCGGGTCGCCGGGCGATGCGCTGGCGCCGCTGCGCAGATTGCGGCAGCGCGAGGAGCCCGGCGCGCGCGGATTGCCGCCGCTGGAGCGACCGGCGCAGACACCGTTGGAACAACTGTTCCAGCGCCTGCTGCAGGCCGACGCGCGCAGTTCTGCGCACAGCCCGCTGCAGCGCCTGCGCTCGCGTTGACGCCTCAGTTCCGTCCTTCCCGGCAAGCGCGTCATGCAATTGCCGCTGTGTTGCCGCACGTCTGCCACGTTTCCAGGATTGCCCGATGACCACAGCCCGCCTCCGTTCCGCATCACCGTTGCCCACGCTGGCAACCTGGGCGCTGTGGCTGCTGGGCGGCCTGCTGCTGGTGTTCGTGGTTGCCGTGCCGATGGATGTCACCCAGCAGATGGTGTTTTCCGGCGTGCTGTTCGCGGTGGCGCTGGCGGTGCGCAACCGTGGCGGGCGGGTGGTCATCCTGATGATGATGAGCATGTCGCTGGCGGTGTCGTGCCGCTACATCTGGTGGCGCATGACCCAGACCATGGGCGTGGGCAGCGCGGTGGATTTCATTCTCGGCCTGGGCCTGCTCGGTGCGGAGCTGTATGCGTTCGTGATCCTGGTGCTGGGCTATTTCCAGGTGTTGTGGCCGCTCAATCGCAAGCCGGCGCCATTGCCTGCCGACCAGAGCCTGTGGCCGAGCGTGGACGTGTTCATCCCCACCTACAACGAGCCGTTGTCGGTGGTGCGCACCACCGTGCTGGCTGCCAGCGTGATCGATTGGCCGGCCGGCAAGATCACCATCCACCTGCTCGATGACGGACGCCGCGACGAGTTCCGCGAGTTCTGCGCCGAGGTCGGCATCAACTACGTCACCCGCACCAATAACGCGCACGCCAAGGCCGGCAACATCAATGCGGCGTTGAAGAAGTGCAGCGGTCAATACGTGGCCATTTTCGATTGCGACCATATCCCGACCCGCTCGTTCCTGCAGGTGGCGATGGGCTGGTTTCTGCGCGACACCAAGCTGGCGCTGGTGCAGATGCCGCACTATTTCTTTTCGCCGGATCCGTTCGAGCGCAACCTCGATACGCATGGCAAGGTGCCCAACGAAGGCGAGCTGTTCTACGGTCTGTTGCAGGATGGCAACGACCAGTGGAATGCCACGTTCTTCTGCGGCTCGTGCGCGGTGATCAAGCGCACCGCGCTGGAAGAGGTTGGCGGTGTGGCGGTGGAAACCGTGACCGAAGATGCGCATACCGCGCTCAAACTGCAGCGTCGCGGCTACCGCACCGCGTATCTGGCGGTGCCGCAGGCGGCGGGACTGGCCACCGAGAGCCTGTCCGGGCATGTGGCGCAGCGCATCCGCTGGGCGCGCGGCATGGCGCAGATCGCGCGCATCGATAATCCGTTGCTCGGTCGCGGGCTCAAGCTGTCGCAGCGGCTGTGCTATCTCAACGCGATGCTGCACTTTTTCTACGGGCTGCCGCGCATCATCTATCTCACCGCGCCGCTGGCGTACCTGTTCTTCGGCGCGCATGTGATCCAGGCATCGGCGTTGATGATCCTGGCCTACGCGCTGCCGCACATCCTGCAGGCCAATCTGACCAACCTGCGCGTGCAGAGCCGCTTCCGGCATCTGTTGTGGAACGAGGTCTACGAGACCACGCTGGCCTGGTACATCTTCCGCCCCACGCTGGTGGCCTTGCTCAATCCCAAGCTCGGCAAGTTCAACGTCACGCCCAAGGGCGGGCTGGTGGCGCGCAGTTATTTCGATGCGCAGATCGCCAAGCCGTATCTGTTCCTGCTGCTGCTCAATGTGGTCGGCGTGGTCGCCGGCGTGCTGCGGCTGATCTATGTCGGCGGCAGCGGCGAGCAGCAGACGATCTGGTTCAACCTGGCCTGGACGCTCTACAACATGGTACTGCTGGGCGCCACGATCGCCACGGCCAGCGAAACCCGCCAGGTGCGCAGCGCGCACCGTGTGCCGCTGGATATCCCGGTCAATCTGTACCTGCCCGACGGCGCGGTGCTGGCATGCCGCTCGGTGAATTTTTCCACCGGCGGCATGGCGATCAAGCTCGCGCAGCCGCAGCCGATCGAACCCGGCTTGGCGGTGCAGATCGGACTCAGTCATCGCGGCATCGAGCAGACCTTGCCGGCCGTGGTGCGGCAGGACCGCGATGGCCAGGTCAGCGTGCAGTTCACCGCGATGTCGATGGAGCAGGAGCGCTGGCTGGTGGCGTCCACCTTCGCGCGCGCCGATATCTGGTTGTCGCAATGGGGCCAGCACGATCGCGATTCGTTCTGGCGCTCGATGGGCCAGGTCTTGGCGGCCAGTGCGCGCGGGTTCGGGCGCCTGGGCCGGCATATGGTGGATAGCACGCGCCAGGGGTTCCGTCCGGCACGCGCGGTGGATCTGGAGTCGTGAGCGTGATGCGTGGTCGTTCCCTTTCCCTTTCCCCTGCAAAGAAACAACTGATGCGAATGTCCCCGGCGGTGTTGACCTGCGCGCTCACGCTTCTGGCCGGTCTGGCGCAGGCGCAACAACCGGTGCCGGCTGCGCAGGCCGGCGGCGATGCGCAGAGCGCGGCGGCAACCGCGATTGCACCGGCGGCGCCTGCATCGCTGCCCGCCGGCAGCACGCGCTCGGCCACGCTGCGCGATCTGGGCATCGATTACGAAATCACCTTGCGCGGCGTGCAGGGCAGTGCCGGTGTGCCTTTCAGTGTGCGCAGCGACGAAATCGTCACCGCCGCCACGCTCAACCTGAAATACAGCTACTCACCGTCGCTGCTGCCGGACCTGTCGCACGTCAAGGTCACCATCAACGGCGTGACCGTTGCGACCTTGCCCACCGACAAGGCCAACGCCGGCAAGTTGCTCTCGGCCGATCTGCCGGTCGATCCGCGGCTGATCACCGACTACAACCAGCTCAACCTGCAACTCATCGGGCATTACACGCGCGAGTGCGAAGACCCCGACCACAGCAGCCTGTGGGCGAATGTGGACGCGGCCACCAGCCTGTCGTTGACCACCACGCCGCTGGCGCTGGCCAATAACCTGGCGCTGCTGCCGGTGCCGTTTTTCGATGTGCGCGATACGCGGCGCCTGGAGCTGCCGTTCTATTTCCCGCAGCAACCGGACATGGCCACGCTGCAGGCCGCCGGCACGGTCGCCTCGTGGTTCGGCACCCTGGCCGGGTACCGTGGCGCGGTGTTTCCGGCCTCGACCAGCGCCCTGCCGGCCACCGGCAACGCGGTGGTGTTCGCCACGCCCAATACCTTGCCTGCGCAGTTCGCCACCGCCGACAGCGGCGTGGCCGATATCCGCGGGCCGACGGTTGCGGTGGTGGTCAACCCGACCGATCCCAACGGCAAGCTGCTGCTGGTGCTCGGCCGCAACACCGACGATCTGCAGCGCGCGGCCACCGCGCTGGCGCTGCGCGCGCCGCTGACCGGTGCGGTGGCGCGGATCGGCGAGATGTCCGCACCCACGCCGCGTCAGCCATACGACGCGCCCAAATGGGTTTCCAGCGAGCATCCGGTGCGCTTCGGCGACCTGGTCACCCAGTCCGGCGTGCTCAACGTCACCGGCTATCACCCGGACCTGATCCGGGTCGGCCTGCAGCTGCCGCCGGACCTGTTCGTGTGGGAGCGCGACGGCATTCCGGTGGCGCTGAAGTACCGCTACACGTTGCCGGAGCAGGACAACAAGTCGGCGCTCAACGTCAGCATCAACGAGTCGTTCGTGACCACCTTGCCGCTGACCGGCCGCCCGTTCGCCGAATCCACGCCGATGCGCTGGTGGAACAGCCTGGGTACGCGCGGCAGCATGCCGGTGCATCAGGATCTGAAACTGCCGGTGGGCGCGTTTTCGGCCAACAGCCAGCTGCGCTTCCACTTCTTCTTCGATCGCCCGCAAGGCGAGGCCTGCAAGAACACCTTCCCGGATGTGTCCGGCGCCATCGATGCCGATTCCACCATCGACCTGAGCGGCTTCCACCACTACATGGCGATGCCGAACCTGGCTGCGTTCGCCAATGCCGGCTACCCGTTCACGCGGTTGGCCGATCTGTCCGAATCGGCGATCGTGCTGCCCAATAACCCGGGCGACCAGGATCTGGGCAATGTGCTGACCTTGCTCGGCCGGTTCGGTGCGTCCACCGGCTACCCGGCGCTGCATGCGCAGATCATCGCCGCCAGCGCGGTGAAGCAGCATGCCGATCGCGATCTGTTGCTGCTGGGCAGCGCCGAGTCGCAACCGCTGTTCAAGCAATGGCGCGCGCAGCTGCCGGTGGGCCAGGACGGGCAGAATCGCCGCATCGGCCTCACCGATTGGCTGTTCGACAAACTGCCCGGCTTCCTGTCGTTCGACGCGCGTCGCACCGACCTGCCGACCACCACCGACATCGCGTTGCAGCCGCAGCCCGACGACGTGTTGCTGATGGGCTTCGAATCGCCGTTGCAATCCGGCCGCAGCGTGGTCGCGTTTCAGACCGAAGACCCGGCCAACATGAGCCGTCTGTTCGATGCCTGGTTCGACCCGGCGTTGCTCAAGGATTTCCAGGGCAGCGTGGTGTTGCTGCAGCAGAAGAAGGTCACCAGCCTGGTCGGCAACCAGACCTATTACGTGGGCCATCTGCCGTTGCCGACCTGGCTGCGCTGGTACTTCTCGCATCACCCGGTCTGGCTGGCCTTGACCGTGGTGCTGCTGGCGCTGCTGCTGGCACTGGCCGCGCGCGTACTGCTGCGCCGGCATACCGCCGAGCGCCTCAACGACGGCCACGGCGCATGAACGCGCACGCGCGCGCTAGCGTCATGACGCGCCGCGGCCTGCTGCGCGCCGGTGCCCTGGCGTCGGTGGCCGCGCTGTTGCCGGCCGGCGCGCTGGCGGCGCCGGCACAGTGCGGCGCCTGGCCGCTGTGGAATGCGTTCGTGTCCAAGCACATCCAGCCCGACGGCCGGGTGGTGGACTTCCTCAACGCCGATCAACGCTCTACCTCCGAAGGCCAGTCGTACGCGCTGTTCTTCGCGCTGGTGGCCAACGACCAGGTGCTGTTCGACAAGGTACTGGGCTGGACCCGGCACAACCTGTGCGGTGGCCGCCCGGATCTCAATCTGCCGGCCTGGTTGTGGGGCCGCGATGGCAGCGGCGACTGGCGCGTGCTCGATGCCAATACCGCCAGCGATGGCGAGTTGTGGATCGCTTACGCCTTGCTGGAAGCCGGCCGGCTGTGGAACCGGCCCGGTTACGGCAAGGCCGGCCAGCAGATCCTGCAACTGATGCGTACCCAGGAAGTGGCTGCACTGCCCGGCCTGGGGCCGATGTTGTTGCCCGGCCGCAGCGGCTTTGTCGAACCCGGCCGCTGGACGCTCAATCCCAGTTATCTGCCGATCCAGGTGCTGCGCCGCTGCGCCAACGCCGACCCCAAGGGGCCATGGGCGGCGATTGCCGCCAACACGGCGCGCGTGCTGCGCGACAGTGCGCCGGTCGGTTTTGCGCCGGATTGGACGGTGTGGGACGGCAAGGCCTTCGGCGCCGATCCCAAGCGCGGCAATCTCGGCAGCTACGATGCCATCCGCGTCTACCTGTGGGCCGGCATGCTGGACGCCGGCGAGCCGCTGCGCGCGACGTTGCTGCAGGATTTGTCCGGCCCGGCCGACCTGCTCGCCGCGGGCACCGCATTTGCCGAAAAGATCGACACCGCGCGCGGCGTAGGCACCGGCGCCGTGCCGGTGGGGTTTTCCGCCGCCTTGCTGCCGTACCTGAGCGCGCTGCGGCAGCCCGCGCTGCTCAAGGCGCAGGTACAGCGGATTCCGCTGGCCGCCACACCGGCCGCCGCGGCGCTGCCGTATTTCGAACGCACGCTGGCCCTGTTCGGACAGGGCTGGCTTGAGAACCGCTACCGCTTTGCCGCAGACGGGCGCCTGCTGCCCGCCTGGAGAACGCCTGCATGCTCCGCAAAAACCTGACGCCGCTCTATCTGGCCGGCATGATCGACCTGTGCCTGCTCGCCTCGCCGGTGCACGCGCAGACCAGCGCGACCCAGCAACTGGTCGGGCAGGGCAACTACTGGCACGACCAGGGGCGCGACGACCTGGCCGCCGACACCTGGAAAAAGCTGCTCGGCATCGATCCGGACCAGCCCGACGCCTTGCTCGGTCTGGCACAGATCGATCTGGCGCAGGGCCGTCAGTCCGAAGCGCGCAAGCGTCTGCAGCAATTGGAAGCCGCGCATCCGCAATCGCCGCAGGCGCAGCGCCTGCGCGTGGCGATCGGTGCGCGCGGCAGCGCCACTGCCGGCGAAGATCCCAACCTGCGCACTGCGCGCCGCGCCGCCGCGGCCGGACGTTACGTGGAAGCGGCGCGCAGCTATGAAGCCGTGTTCGCCGGCAAGGCGCCGCCGCCCAACCTGGCGCTGGAGTACTACCAATCGTTGGCCGGCACGCCAACCGGTTGGGAGCGCGCGCGCGACGGTCTGCGCAGGCTGCAGGCCAGCGACCCGGCCAACCCGTCCGTGCAGCTGGCGCTGGCGCAGGTGTTGAGCTACCGCGAGCCCACCCGTCGCGAAGGCATCGCGCAATTGCGCACGCTGGCCCAACGCGCCGATGTCGGTGGCCCGGCGCGCACCAGCTGGCGCCAGGCGCTGCTGTGGCTCAACGCCAGCCCCACCGATACACCGCTGTACCAGGCATTTCTGGCCGGTACGCCGACCGATGCCGAAGTGACCGCCAAGCTCGGTCAATTGCGCGAACAACGCACGGCTGCCGCCGCTGCGCCCGCCGATCCCAACGGCATCGCGCTCAGCGAAGGCTTTCGCGCGCTCAATGCCGGCAATCTGAGCACGGCCGAACAACGCTTCACCCAGGTGCTGCGCGCCCGCGCGCGCGACCCGGAAGCATTGGGCGGCCTGGGCTCGGTGCGGCTGCGTCAGCAACGCTTTGCCGAAGCGCAGGAACTGCTGCGCCCGGCCGCGGCCAGCAGCGGCAAATGGAAAGGTGCGCTGGACAGCGCGCGCTACTGGCAACAGCTGCAGCAAGCTGAAGCCGCGCGCGCGCGCGGAGACATCGCGCAGGCACGCCAGTTGGTGGAGCAGTCGGTGCAGTTGTTGCCCAACGAGCCGGCCGGCCATGTCGCGCTGGGCGGTCTGCAAAGCGCCAGTGACCCGGTCGCGGCCGAAGCCAGTTATCGCAAGGCGCTGTCACGCGATGCCGATAACGCCGGCGCCTTGCAGGGCCTGGTCGGGCTGTACAGCCGCCAGGGCCGCATGACCGAAGCCAGCGAATTGTTCAATCGCCTGCCGGCTGCCGAGCGCGCCAAGTCCGGCGGGCAAGCCTTGCTGCGTTCCAACGTGCAGCGCGCCCGCGCGCGGCAAGCGCTGGAGGCCGGCGATGCGGTCAGCGCGCAGGCCGAGCTGGAAGCGGCCATGGTCGAGCGTCCCGGCGACGCCTGGATTCGCCTGGATCTGGCGCGTCTGTATCAACAGGCCGGCCGCCCCGACCAGGCGCGCAGCGTCATGGATGGCCTGCTTGCCGCGCACGGCGACCAGCCCGAAGCGCTGCACGCCAACGCCTTGCTCGCGCAGGAAAGCGGCGACTGGCAGGGCGCGTACGACAGCCTGGATCGCATTCCGGCGGCCGCGCGCACGCCGGAAATGACCCAGCTGCGCACCATCGCCTGGATCGAATTGCAGGCACGTCAGGCGCGGCTGTTGGTGGAGCAGGGCAGGGTCGGCGAGGCGCAGCAGTTGCTCGCGCGCACCGAAACCGCGCTGGGCAACCAGCTCGACGATCCGCAGTTGCTGGCCACCCTGGCCGGCGCGCATGCCGACGCCGGCAATGCCTCGCGCGCGCTGGTGCTGGCGCAGCGCCTGGTCACCGGCGCCAATCCGCGCACCGAAGACCGCCTGCAATACGCCGGCGTGCTGCTGCGCGCGCATCAGGACGCCGAGTTGTCGGCGGTGCTGCGCCAGCTGCAGGCCACCACCCTGACGCCGGAGCAATTGCGCCGCTATCAACGCCTGCGCAGCGCCTACACGCTGCGCCAGGTGGATGCCTTGCGCGAGCTCGGCAATCTGGAAGGCGCCTACGACGCGCTGTCGCCGATCCTGGCGCAGCAACCGGACAACCGCGACGCCCAGGCGGCATTGGCAAGGCTGTACGCCGCCGCCGGCGATCAACGCCAGGCGCTGGCGATCTATCAGCAGATCCTGCAGCGCCACCCCAACGATCTGGACACGCTCACTGCCGCCGCCAACAGCGCCGCCGCGCAGTCGGATCTGCGCAACGCCGAGAGTTATCTGCAGCGCGCGCTGGCGCAGGCGCCGGAGTCGCCGGAGGTGCTGGCCGCCGCCGGGCGCGTGTACCGCAGCGCCGGCAAGAACCGCAAGGCCGAGCAGTATTTCCGCGCAGCGCTGGCCGCGCAGCAACGCCAGGCCGGCCAGCTCGATAACGGCCTGCCGGGTGCACGTGGCCCGGCAGCGGTGGCCTCGGCCGGTCGGCCGCTCAATCCGTTCTCCGGCATGACCGGCGCCATGCCGCGCTCGCCGGCGGTGCTGTCCGAGCGCATGGATGGCGCTGGCATGGATGGCGGGGGTGCGCCGCTCGCCGCGCCGCCGGCCTCGGCCCGGTTCGCCGCGGTTGCGCCGGTTGGTGCATCCATGGACACCGGCGGCGATGTGTTGCCGCAACCGGTCCGCGCCAGCGTCGCGGCGGCCATGCTGCCTGCGCCCGGCAGCCGCCCGCGCGGATCGGTGCGCGACGACGGGCTGCTGGCCACGCGCGCTGCCGCGCCGATCGGCGCGGACGCCGGTCCGCGCCTGACAAGACCTGCCGCCCAGGCGCTACCGCCGGCCGGTAGCGGCAACAGCGTGCTCGACGAACTGCGCGCCGTGCAATCGGAAAACAGCGACAATCTGGCCGGCGGCGCGCTGTATCGCGCACGCGATGGCGAAGACGGCCTGGGCCGGCTGGACGACATCGAAATGCCGGTGCAGGCCGAATTCGCGGTGGGCGACGGCAAACTCGGCGTCACGCTGACCCCTACCGTGGTGGATGCCGGCACGCTGACCACCGATTACGCCACCGCCAGTCGCTTCGGCGCCGGCCCGCAGACTGCAGTCAACGACGCGCTTGCCGCCGACCGCAGCCCGATCGACACGCTGACCAGTTCTGGGGTGTATCAGTTGCTCGCCACCCAGGGCGATACCGTCGCCACGCGCGAACGCCTGCGTCGTTATGCCTTGAATACCGGGCTGTTCGGCGAGCTACTGACCGAAAACAACAACAGCACGCCGGCTGCGTTGGCCGCGCTGGCCAACGAGCCGCTGCCGGCGTATCTGCTCAGCGTCAACGCGTCCAACACGCCGATTGCGCAGCTGGCGCGCGACATCCTCGGCAATACCGCGATCAGCGAACAGCTGGCCGCTGGCGACGGTGCCGCGTTGCAGGCGCTGGCCAGCAGCTCCGCCGCCGCGCAGCAGACGCCGACCTCGCTGGCGGCCACGCTCAACAGCATGGCCGCCAGCGGCAACGGTGCGCGCCGGCTCAGCCAGGACGACACCGGCGTGGGTGTCGGCGTGCGCTATCGCAACGGCGGTTTCAGCGCCGACGTGGGCAGCACGCCGATCGGGTTCCAGGAGCAGAACATCGTCGGTGGCGTCGGCTATCGCGGCGACCTCGGCGAGACGGTGAGCTGGTCGGCCGATGCGTCGCGGCGCGCGGTCACCGACAGCGTGCTGTCGTTCGCCGGGGCGCAGGATGCGCGCAGCGGCCGCGAATGGGGCGGCGTCACCAGCAACGGCATCGCGCTCTCGGCGACCGCCGACAACGGCCTGCTCGGTGGATATGCCAATCTCGCCGCGCACCGCTTGACCGGTCACAACGTGGCCGAGAACGACCACCGCCAGGCCGACCTGGGCTTCTACGTGCATGCGCTGGAAACGCAGAACCAGTCGCTGACCGCCGGCGTCAATCTGACCGCCATGCAGTACGACAAGAATCTCAGCGGCTTCACGTACGGCCACGGCGGTTACTTCAGCCCGCAGGAATATGTGGACCTCGGCTTCCCGGTGCATTGGAGCGGCCGCAGCGCGGGGCAGAGCGTCAACTGGAAGGTCGATGCCAGTGTGGGCGTGCAGCATTTCAAGACCGATCCAACGCCGTATTTCCCCACCGACCCGACCCTGCAGCAGGCTGCCTACGATGCGGCATCGCTGGCGGCGCTGCTGGGCCTGGTCGACCGCTACACCGACCCGGTCTATGCGGGCGAGAGCCGCACCGGCGTGTCGTACAACCTCAGTGGCGCAGCCGAATGGCAGGTGGCCCCGCAGCTGTTCCTGGGTGGGCGCATGACGTTCAATAACGCACGCGACTACAACCAGTTCAGCAGCAATCTCTATCTGCGCTTTGTGATGGATCGCCTGGGCGCCGCACTGGGCCGCGCACCGCAGGTACTGACCTCGCCGTATGCGGCGGACCGCTGAGGCTAGGGCGGCGTCGCCGGCCCGCGACATGCGGGGCGGGCAGTCGCCGCTTCCCTGGCCGGGCAGCGGCGTCGAAGTAGGTGCAGTATTCGTGCGTGCGTGCGTGCGTGCCGTGCATCGCACATCGCTGTGCATGGCAGCGTGGGTTGCATCCACGCGCACAAACGAACGGCGCCTTCCGGCGCCGTCCGCATCCCCATCAAGTGACGCGCGCTCGCCTTAGGGGCGAACCTTGGTGGCGCAGATGAAGGTTGCCGCCTGCTGCACGCGGCTGATCGCACCCTGGTCTTCCAGTTCGCGGATGTGATCGTTCATGCAGGTCAGATAACCGAAGCGGTTACCGGCATTCTGCGTCTTGCACAGGCTGCTCTCGGCGGTCAGGTTCGCGCCGACGATCAGACCGCCGGTTTCCACCGTCGGCACCAGCGTATTGCAGTTGCCCAGGCGGGTCAGGCCGCGGTTCAAGGTCCAGCCGATATCGGCAAACATCGCCGGGGTCAGGTCGATGTTCAGATGCGCCTGCACTTCCGGCGTATCGAACGGTTCCATCAGCGCGTTGGGCTGGAGGTCGGTATCGAAGTGCGAGAAGGTCGAGCCACCGGCCACCACGCTGGGCGAATACAACCGCGTGCGGCCGGCGCTGTCGGTACCCTGCAGCAGGTCCGGGTCCTCGTACAGGCCTGCCACCACTGCGCTGGCGCCCTTGAGTCGCGCGCCATCGGCCTGCGACACCATGATCGCCGGAATGGTGATGTCGGTGATCGGCGGCGCGGCATTGCCCATGGTCTGCACGCCAGCGGCGTTGTTGGCCACGATCACGCCGACCGCACCGTTGAGCTGGGCGTTCTTGACCTTGATCGCGAACGCGCAGGTGCCGCGGTCGATCAGCGCCACCTTGCCGGCCACCTCGGCCGCATTGACGAACGGCGTTTCGCAGCCATCGGTGGCCGAGGGGGCCGCAGCGCCGTCATTGATGGTCACTACCGCGCGCGCCGGGAAATTGCCGGCGGTGGCCAGCGGCCCGAAGCTGGCAAAGCCCACTTCGAACTTGCCGGCCGCAGCGGCCGGCGCGCTGACCTGCAGCAGCGTGCGCGGGTCCAGGATCAAGGCCGCCTCGCGGTTGACGCGGGTGCCGGCCCACACCGTGCGGCCGGGCGTGCGCATCGCTTCGGCGCGCAAGGCATTGGTCATGGTCGGGTCGTCGAAACGCTTGTTCTGCACGTTATCGAAGGCCTGCGAGGTGTAGACGTCGGTCAGCCCGCTGCCCGAACCGAGCACGCCGGTGGTCTTGTTGAGGAACCCGGCAGCGCCCAGGCCGTGGCCGATTTCGTGCATCACCACGTTGAGGAAGTTGATCTGGCCTTCCGGGGTCTTGCCGTCCAGGCCCAGATACCAGCCCGAACCGGCCAGGCAGTCGTCCTTGCCCAGATCGCCGTTGAATTGCGAAAACACATCGGCCGGGTCGGCCGGATCCGGTACCAGGTCCTGGCCGGCGATCGCATCGCCCAGCGCCGACGGATACAGCGTATTGGCCTTGGCCCCGGGGAAGTTGTTGACGATCCAGTTCGGCCCCGCCTGCCCCAGCGTGCCGCCGGTGGCGGTGCAGGTCAGCCGCGCGAACGAGGCATAGACCTTGATCTCGACGTTGCTCTGCAGCACCGCGCCCCACAGGTCCATGGCGTACTGGTAGGCGATGCGACGCTGTTCGCCGACCGAACGCCCGGGATTGCCGCCCAACGGTGCGGCGGCGGTGGGGTCGTTCAGCCCGACCACGGTGCCGGCATCGCCATTGATCAGCGTGACGTTGGCGGCGGATGCATGCAGCGGCGCCAGCGCCGCGCCCACGGCCAGGGATAACAGCAACAAGGGCTTATTCATGCGGCAGCGCTCCGTGCTCGGCGTGGGCGGGTTGGGTGTCGGCGTCGTCGCTGTGCTCGATCACGATGCGGCCATCGGCCTGGCGGGTCGCGGTCAACGAGCTCATTTGCGTGGCCGGCAACTTGCGCGCCACGGTGCCATTGGGCAGGCGACGCTCGGTGGCGCGGGCGGCCGCCTCGGTTTGCGGCACCGTCGTGCGGGTCGCCGCACTGCGGGCAGCCGCGCCTGCCTGCTGGTCCAGCGCCGCGCTCTCGGCGTCGGTCAGCGGACGCAGCTTGCCGGTAGCGGGATCGATACCGACCTTGGAACTGCTGGTTGCAGCCTCCTGCGCCATGGCCAAGGCCGGCAGGCAGAGGACGCACAACACACCGGACAGCATCCATCCGGGCTTACGAAAGCTCATCATCGTTGGGGTTTCCTTGAGTCCAACAGGGAAAAGGGACGCCGCGCAGACACCGGCATCGGGGAATCCTTCCGTTTCAGTCTGTTCATGACTGAATCATGAATCCGTGATGTGTGTCAATCTTTTGACATGTGGGCCGCTGAATGCGAAGCGACAGCCTGAAACGGTTATCGCTGCACTTGCGCTTCAATAATTTCAGGAAGTCCAGCAGTAGCCGGTACCCGGATTGGCCAGATTTTTGACGCGAACCAACTGGGCCGGACGCTTTCCTCCCATGGTCCCGACAGCCAGTTCGCGCCCGCCAAGGTCCGGACGACTTACTCCTTCTCCCATCGGGAGAAGGTGCCCCGAAGAGGCGGATGAGGGTACGGGCGAAGCCTAGTGGTGGGTGAGAGCAGTGATGCGAGTGCACCTGCGCTTCGCTCCCGCACCCTCACCCTCACCCTCA